>DASQZJ010000007.1:0-10448 GCA_035638775.1 Gammaproteobacteria bacterium | reverse complement strand
TGGGGCGCGCTGCAGCTGCTGATGGCGGCGGTACTACTGCTCAGCGGAGGGCTCTACGCGCTGCGCACGATATCCATCATCGCCGCATTCCCGTTCATGCTGCTGATGGTGCTGATGGCCTGGTCCCTGTACCGGGACCTGTCGCTGGAATTCCGGCGGCGGGAGGAAACGGACCAGGTACTGCGGACACGCATCGAGCACCTGCTTCTGCGCGAGTCCGAGCGCGAGGCGGCCAGGCAGCTCGAGGAGGAGACGCACCCGACCGCCCCGGAGGCACCGGGGGTGGAGCCCGCCCCGGCCGACGGCGGCAAACCGCCGCCGGACAGGTCCTGACCGGCGGCAGAGCGGGGCTCAGCCGGCGGCCGCGGCCGCGGGCTTGTTGCGCGCGGCGGCCCCGGCCGACTCGAACTCCAGCCCCTCGTCCTCGATCGGACCGAACTGGAGCACCTCGCGGTCGCGCTTGAAGTCGTTGAGCACCCGCCAGGGCTCGCGGCTGCCCTGGCGCATCAGCCGGTCCTCGGCGCGCCACACGTAGCCGGAGGTCAGCGCGTCCAGGAACGGCGAGTCCAGCCGGCAGCCGGCGCGGTCACGGGGTACCGCCACGTCGTAGCCGTGGCGGTCCATGTGCGCGAGCAGGCGGCAGAGGTAGCGCGAGGCGATGTCCGCCTTGAGCGTCCACGGGTAGTTCACGTAGCCGAAGATCACGCCGAAGTTGGGCAGGTCCTCGACCAGCACGGCCTTGTACATCATCCGCCGGCTGGGGTCGAACGTCTCCCCGTCCCGCCGGATCCGCATGCCGCCGAACAGCTGCAGGTCCAGGCCGGTGGCCGTGATGACGATGTCCGCCTCGAGCTCCCGGCCCGACTTCAGGCGCACGCCGGTCCCGGTGAAGGTGTCGATCTGGTCGGTGACCACCGAGGCGGCGCCCGCGTTGATGGCGTTGAACAGGTCGCCGCCCGGCACCGCGCACAGCCGCTCGTCCCAGGGCTTGTACTTCGGCGAGAAGTGGGTCATGTCGAAGTCCTTGCCCAGGCGCTTGCGCACCCCGCGCAGGAACAGCCGGCGCATCATGTGGGGATACCGCTTCGACAGGTTCCAGATCAGGCGGTAGGTGAGGATGTTGCGGCGGCGGGCGAAGGCGTAGACCCAGCGCTCGGGCAGGTACCGGCTGAGCCAGCCGGAGATCCGGTCCTCGGGGGGCACCGAGAAGATGTATGAGGGCGAGCGCTGCAGCATGGTGACGTGACCGGCGGTGCCGGCCATCGCGGGCACCAGGGTCACGGCGGTCGCGCCGCTGCCGACCACCAGCACGTTCCTGCCCGCGTAGTCGAGATCCTCCGGCCAGTGCTGCGGATGGATCACCTGCCCCCGGAAACGCTCGATTCCGGGCAGCACCGGCGTGTAGCCGGCGTCGTAGTTGTAGTAGCCGGTGCCCATCACCAGGAAGCGGCAGCGCCAGGTGCGGGCCTCGCCGCTTTCGGCATCGGTCGCGGTCACGCGCCAGCACGCCTCCTCGCTGGACCAGTCCGCTGACTGCACGTGGCAGCCGAAGCGGATCCGGTCCATCACCCCGTACTCGCGTGCGGTCTCCCGGATGTAGCTCCGGATGGACGGGCCGTCGGCCAGCACCTTGGTCTCGTTCCAGGGACGGAAGCGGTAGCCGAAGGTGAACATGTCCGAGTCCGAGCGGATCCCGGGATAACGGAACAGATCCCAGGTCCCGCCGAGTCGCTGCCGCCGCTCCAGGATGGCGTAGGACTTCTCCGGCAGCTCGGTCGACAGGTGACAGGCCATGCCGATGCCGGACAGGCCGGCCCCGATGATGAGGACGTCGAAGTACTGTTCCTGCATGATTTTCTCCTCCCGCGCAGCTCGATCTTTCCTTTCCCCGACCATCTCCCAGCAGGCACCGACGGTCAAGTCACGTGGGGGCGACGGCGTGCTATGGTGAAAGCGACCCCGGCGCCATCCCTGGCGCCGCAACCTTCGGGAGTCCAGCCGATGATCGACCGCTGCCTGCAGCGCTGGTACGTCCTGGCCGAATCGGGGGGCCCGGCGGGCCTGGACGACCTGCTGTCCGACGAGGCCGTCTTTCAGTCCCCCATCGTGTACACGCCACAGGTCGGCAAGGCCGTGACCCGGGCGTACCTGGCCGCCGCCATGGCGGTACTGAACAACGACGCGTTCCGCTACGTCCGGGAGGTGAAGGGAGACCGGCAGGCGGTGCTGGAGTTCGAGACCGAGCTCGACGGGACCTACGTGAACGGCGTGGACATCATCGACTGCGACGACCGGGGCCGCATCACCGGCTTCAAGGTGATGATCCGGCCGCTGCAGGCGATCGATCTCGTCCACCGCCTGATGCGGCAACGGCTCGAGAGCGATCGCGCCAGGCCGTGACGTCCCGGGCCGTGCGCGGCGGGGAGCCGCATTCGCCCCGGGTGGCGGTGGATCGGGGCGTCGGGCTCTCGTGCCGGGAAACCCCGGGGCGCTCCGCGCTCAGGTCCCGAAGAAGTTGAGCTCGATCGTGATGCCCCCGGGCTCCCGGACGAACAGCTGCGTCAGACCGACCCCGGCGACGTGGTTGGTGTGGTAGGGCAGACCCTTGCGGGTCAGCAGTGCCTGGTAATCGGCGAGCCCGTCTGCGCGGAATGCCACGTGGTGCAGGGCGCCGGTGTGGCTGGGATCGAATTCGCCCAGCACCATCAGGTGAATCACGGCGCGGTCGTCGTCATAGAGCCAGGCGCCATCGAAATCGAGGTCGGGGCGGTCGCCCGTCTTGAGGCCGATGACGTCCTCGAAGAACCGGACGGAGGCGGGGAGATCGCTGGTAAGCACTCCCACGTGGTCGAGTGACGGACGTGGCATCCGGATCGTGGCTCCCTCTGCTGCCGGTCGTCGCGGTCGCCCGCGAGGGCGCCGTCCCCGGCATGATGGGGCAACTGGCCATGGGCGGCAAGTCGGGGCCCGGCGAGCGGCGGCTCCGTCACCCGCGCGACGGACAACGGTCACGGGCCGTCGCGGCGGACCACGCTCCGCGCCAGTGCGCAATTGATGTTGCCGTCACACCCCAGGCAGAAGATGCGGGCCGGGCACTGCACGGTGCCGGACGCATCGCCCCCCGCGCCGGGCGACTGATGTCCGCGTACGGCGAGGTTCCAGACAGCGGATCTCACCAAGGCGACGAGTCTGTTCATCACGTCCAATCCCCTTCGGTTTGCCTCGCCAGCCATCCTGGAACGACGGACCTCCGCGGGTCGTGACACAGGTCAATGGCGACGGAAGCGCGCTCATGCCGGCCCGCTTGCCCGACGACCGGGCCCGGCGTGCCGGGCGGGCCTCCCGCCGGCCGGCCGATTGGCGGTATGGTGCCCGGACGATCCGATCCTCCAGTTCGGCGGGAGCACCCGAGCCATGACCACGCCCGAAATGCGGCTGCCGGCGAGCCTTGGCTACGTCGCCTTCGCGTCCCTGCACGATGCCCCGCTCACCATCGCGGCGCGGATGCGCGTGCCCGCGCAGGGGCAGCGCCTGCCGGCGGTGATCCTGCTGCACGGGTCCGCCGGGCCCTCTGCGCGGGAGGGGGGCTACGCGACCGCACTGAACGCCGCCGGCTTCGTGACCCTGGAACCGGACCAGTGGTCCGCGCGGGGGCTCGCCGGGGGCGCCGCGGGCCGGCCGAAGACCGCCGCCGAGACCCTCCCCGACCTGTACGGGGTACGGGCGTTCCTGGCGCGGCATCCGCGGGTCGATCCGGCCCGGATCGGCGTCATGGGCTTCTCGTTCGGCGGGGTCGCGGCGATGCTCGCCGCGATGCATCGCTACAATGACGTCTTCCTGCCGGACGCTGCGTTCCCCGCGATCATGCCCTTCTATCCCGCCACCTGGATCTTCAACCGCGTTCCCGGCTTCGAGCTCGACGGCCTGGTCGCGACCCGCATCCTGCTGGTCACGGCCGAGCTGGACCAGTACGACAACGACCCGCAGGTCTCGCGCAAGCTGCTCGACACGCTGGCGCCGGAAGACCGGCAGAGGATCGAGCTGGAGGTGGTGCCGGAGGCGCATCACGGGTTCGACATCCCGGGCGCCGACGTCGAGGTGGACGACCCCTTCGGCAACCAGGGCCAGGGCGGGCGCGTGATCATCCGCGGGGATCGCCGGGCCATGGAGGCAATGCACCGACGGGCCGTGGCGTTCTTCCGCGAGGCGCTGATGCCCTCCTGAACGGTTCGCGACACACCCGGACGGGGTGTGACGCGGCCTGCCGCCCCGCCTACGATGACCGAAACCGACAGGGGACCGACGAGATGGCCGACTGGCTGCAGGCAGGCGACGAGCTGGGACCTTCCAGCATCCTCCACGTGCACGATCCCGATACCGGGATGAGGGGCGTGGTGGTGGTCGACACCATGGTGACGGGCGTGACCGGAGGCGGCACGCGCATGATGCCGGACATCACCAGCGACGAGATCTTCGGGCTGGCGCGGGCGATGACGTACAAAATGGCCACGCTGGACCTGCCCGTGGGCGGCGCCAAGGCCGGAATCCGCGCGGACCCCGCCATCGCCGGCGAGGAGCGCGAGGCCGTGCTGCGATCCTTCGGCCGTCACGTGCAGCCGCTGCTGGCCTCCGGGCTGACGCTGGGCGCCGACATCGGCACCGACGCCGACGACGTCGACCGGATCTACGCGGGTGCCGGCCGCAACTCGGGCTACACCGGGCTGTCCAGCGAGCAGATCGACGGCGAGCCGCTGGAGAACCACGCCACCGGCTACGGCGTGATCGTCGCC
This sequence comes from Gammaproteobacteria bacterium, assembly GCA_035638775.1. Classification (GTDB taxonomy): domain Bacteria; phylum Pseudomonadota; class Gammaproteobacteria; order UBA5335; family SLRW01; genus DASQZJ01. The sequence goes on along the minus strand of DASQZJ010000007.1, from coordinate 5,658 downwards.
GCCGCGGCCGCCTGCAAGCTGGCGGGGCTGGAGCTGGCCTCGGCGAGCGTGGCGATCGAGGGCTTCGGCAAGGTCGGCAGCGGCGCCGCCCGCTACCTCGCGGGCCGCGGCGGCCGCCTCGCCGCCGTCTCCACCATCCGCGGCACGGTCTACGACCCGGACGGCCTGGACGTGGACCGGCTGCTCGCGCTGCGCCGGCGTCACGGCGACGACCTGGTGGACCACTGCGAGGGTGCCGAGCGACTGCCGCGGGAGGCCCTGTACGGCCTGCCGGTGGACGTGCTGATCCCGGGGGCACGCCCATACGTCATCGACGAGCACAACGTCGCCGGCGTCCAGGCCCGCGTCATCTCGAGCATCGCCAACATCCCCATCACCGACGCCGCGGAACAGGTCCTCGCCGACAACGGCGTGCTGGTGGTGCCGGACTTCATCTCCAACGCCGGCGGCGTGGTGGTCGCGGTGCTGGACCAGCTCGGCGGCAGCGTGGACGACGTGTTCCATTCGCTGGATCAGGTGATCGCGCCGCTGACGCGGGAGATCCTGGAGGAGTCCCGCCAGGCCGGCGTGACCCCGCGCTCGCTGGCGGTATCGCGGGCCACGCAGAAGGCCCTGGCCGCGCGGCGCGCCGGCGGCGAGCAGTCCATGGAAGAGCGGTACCTGAGGATGCGGCGGCGTTTCCTGGGCTGAGCACCGCCGCGCTCACCGCGCGCGGTAGAAGAAGAAGGTGCCGCCCAGAAGGTAGTAAGCGCGCTTCCTCCACTGCGATATGGTCGAGCATCATTCCAGCCGCAACGGCTGCCGATGCCGTTGTCGACAAGGCAGGATTCTACCCGCCCGGGACGATACGCGGTGTCGCACCGTCGAACGCGACCGGGGTGAAACGCGGCGGAATCGGGCAGTGCCGGCCTCGCCGAACCGGCACGGCTAGCGGATCAGGTAGCTCGCGAACACCGGCTTGGCCCAGTCCGGGACCTGGTTCAGCGGCACGCTGGAGACGATGTCCCCGTCGCGCACGTGCAGCAGCGAGCGCACCCGGGGCGCCTCCCCGCCTGCCATGTCGACCTCGACGCTGTTGTCGAACAGCCGGAGCTCATCGATCCGGGGAACCAGGGCCACGAGGTTCTCGATGCTGCGCTCGAACCGCTCCCGGATCCGCGTCTCGGGGATGTCGTGGCCGCCGCGGGCGGCACGGGCCCGCACCCGGTCGACGTGCGCCTGGGCGCTGTCCAGGCCCACGTACCAGATCACCAGCCGGTGTCCCCGCTCGGCCGCCCGGAGGACCAGTCCGGGGATGGTGTGACCGCCGAGCGTGGTCTCGAGGACGTAGTCGCGGCCGTTCTCGATCGCGGCCTCGAGCATTTCCCTGCCGGCCAGCCAGGCGAGGCCGTTGGCCTCGGTCTGGTCGAGCCCGGGATCGTCCTCGCGCAGCCGGCGCGCCCATTCGTCGGCGTTGTAGTACTCGCCGCCGCGCTCGCGCAGGAACATGCCGACGATGCTGCTCTTGCCGGCCCCGTTGGTGCCCGCGATGACCGTCAGCACCGGCCGGGCGTCATCCACCCCGCCGGAATCCCTTCACCGCGGCTTCCCCCAGCTCCCCGGTGCCGGCCGAGCCCACGCTCGCGGCCGCCTCGCGCGCCTCGGCCGTCTGCATGCGGGCCAGCAGGGCATCGAACTGTCCGCGCAGGTCCTCCAGCGGCGACGTCACGCTCGCGCGCAGGCGCGCCAGGTCCTCCTCGCGCAGCAGCACCAGCCGGTCGCGCATCCGCCCGTGGCGGGTGATGCGCACGGCCCGGCCGCGCAGGACCTCGTCCAGCGTCCGGCCGAAGTGCTTCTTGAAGTCGGTCGCCGTGATGTCCTCGAACTCGTCGAGATCGTTCGCGGCAGGCTGGTTCATGACCGTTCTCCGTCTCGGGACTGCCCGTGATCATAGCACATTTCGCACGATCCGTGCGATTCGCGCGATATACGCCTACCCGCGCGCTTCCGATCCGCGCAGCTCCTCGACCTCGCGCTCGATGAAGTCGGCGAACAGCGCTTCCGGGTTCGGCATCTCCTTGCGCTGCCGGTTCGCGGTGTACATGCGCGCGTAGTTGAACAGTCCGCCCAGGAAGAACAGCACGCTGCCGGCCAGGTACTGCCAGGCCAGGTAGGCGAACAGGATGTGCCGGTCCACCGGGCTGGCAATGCGCCACAGGTAGGGGATCGAGCCCACCACGAACAGGGTCGAGCCGACCAGGAAGCTCACCGCCGTGAGGTTGAGCAGCTGCATGCATACGGTGTTGGGCGCCTGGATGATCTGCAGCACGTTGCCGACCGCCCCCACGGCGAACAGCAGCGACCCGACCACGAACAGCCATGCGGCGGTCTGGTACCAGCCCCACCAGGACAGGAAGAACAGGCTGCCGAAAGTGAACATCAGGGTGCCGATCAGGTAGGAGGCGGCGGTGACCAGCTCGACCTGCTTCGCCGCGCTGTCCGAGGCAAACCGCCGCCAGAACTTCCGGGTCTCGAGGAAGTCGTGAACGGTCACGACCAGGTACAGGATCGAGCCGCCGAAGAACAGCCACGCCCCCAGGTCCTCCCACGCGCTGAAGCGGGGGAAGAACAGCACGCTGCCGGCGATGAAGATCAATCCGCCGACCTTGTAGACGATCGCGTTGACCGTCTCCCAGGCAAAATGGGCAGGGGTCGACAGGCTCTTGCTCGCGACCGCGGTCAGCCGGGGGCGATTCGTGATCAGGTGGGGCATGAGGGCTCCTCGTGCAGCCTCGCCGCGGCCGGGCGACGGCTCGGGTGTTCCCGAATTCTCCGAATTGCTGCCATCTGTGTCCAATTTCGCCGTGTCGGGGGAGAGGGCGGCAAACCCCGCCAGCCGAGGCGCCCTGAGCCGGGACCGCTTCGCGCGGCCCGCGAGCCGGGCATGCACGAGGTCAGGAACGCGGCGCCGCGCATTTCTCGATCGAGTCCAACCTGACAGGGGTCAACGCGCTCCGGCCCGCGCCGTGATGACATGGGCGCCATCAGCCGGTCCGCTCGAAACGCAGGGAGCGGCGGCCACCACGGAGGCACCGAAGTGAACGCGCAAGCCATCGAGTCCGGCAAGCCCAGCGGCACGGTCTACGTCGTCGATGACGACGACGCGGTGCGCGACGGCGTCTCGCTGCTCCTGCAGGCCTTCGGCTGGCCGGTCGAGAGCTTCGCCTCCGCCGGCGCTTTCCTGGACAGCTACGTCCCCCGGGACCGCCAGTGCCTGGTGCTCGACCTGCACATGCCCGGCATGCACGGCGCCGAGCTCGAGGAGCAGCTGCGCGCCCACGGCAACGACATCCCGGTGATCATTGTCACCGCCTACAAGGAAGATCCGCTGATCCGGCGGGCAAGGGCCGCCGGCGCCAAGCGTGTGCTGACCAAGCCGTTCAATGACGCAGAGCTGATCGAGAGCATCGAGACTGCCCTGGGCGCGCGCGATGACTCGGGCGCCGGTGAAGTCCCGTCGGGCGCGGCGGCGTCCCGCGCGCCCTGATCGACCCGCGCCGGCACCGGGAAGGCGGTGCCGCCCCCGGCCGGCCCGGGTGCGCTGCCCGGGGCGCGAATCAGCCGGGTCCGGGCGTATCGTCGCCGCAGCCGAGCCGCTCCACGAGGGACCCGTCGAGGCGGAACTTGCCGTACAGGGCGGTAACCCGCAGCACGGCATGGCGATCCCGCTCGCACACACCGTCCACGCCCTCCCGCAGGCGGCGCACGATCCCGCGAACCCGGGCCCGCCGTTCGGCGCCAAGGGGCTCGCCGAATCGCGCGTATTCGCGTTCGACGGCAGCGCGCGTTTCACCGAAACGTCCGGGATCGGCGATCACCGCACGAACGTGGCTCCGTGGAACGCTCACGAGCGTGCCGCGCGGGTCAACCCGGAAGCCGGCACCCACGGCTAACCGCTGCCGAGGACGTAGCGAAGCTGGGCCTCGGTCTCGATCGCGCCCCGGCGCGCCTCCCGGACCCGCCGCACGGCCACGCGCGGGCACTCGCCGAACTCCGCCAGGATCTTCGCCGCGACGGTCCCGGTGCGGCCGAGCCCGCCCATGCAGTGCAGCACCAGGCTCTCCCCCGTCTCGAGCCGGCGGCGCAGGCCCGGGAATTCCCGGTGCCAGTGCCGCTCGAAGCGCTCGTCCGGCGGATGCTGGTCGCGGATCGGCCAGTGGCGCCAGTCGAGGCCGTGAGCGCGGGCCCGCTCCGGCAGGGCGGCGACCTGCAGCTCGCCGAACTCGTGCTCCTCGAACAGGGTGAGCAAGGCCGTGGCACCCCAGGCGCGAATGGCGGCCAGGTCCGTGTCGAGGTCCCGCCACCACGCGCCGCCGCTGCCGCCGGGCTGCTTCTTGCCGGGGCAAAGCGTCATCCCGAGCGCGGCGCTCGTGCCCGGCACGGCGACGGCATCGATGCGCAGCGGATGGGACTCGCTGGTCTTCCACGGCGTCGCGCCCGTCATGCCGCGCCTCCCGGCACGAATCGCCGGCGGAACGCGCGGGTGATCCCCGCCAGCGCCGGGTCGAGGCGGTCGCAGACCTCCCGCTCGATCCAGTCCGGCACGCCGAAGAAGGCCTCGGCGATCGCGCCGGCGATGCAGGCCAGCGTATCGCTGTCGCCGCCGAGGGAAACCGCGTTGCGCAGCGCATCCTCGAAGTCCCCGGCTTCCAGGAATGCCCGCACCGCCGGCGGCACCGTGCCCTGGCAGGATTCGGTGAAGCGGTAATGTTCCCGCAGCGAGTCGATGGATTCGCCCACGTCGTAGCCGAAGCGTCCCTCGCACAGGCGGCGGATCTCTGCCTTGTCCCCGCCCCAGCGGGCCAGGAAGATCGACCCGGCGACCGCCTGCGCGCCCCGGATGCCCTCGGGATGATCGTGGGTCGGCGCCGCCGAGCCCGCCGCCTGGTCCAGCACCGTCTCCAGCGCGTCGAAGGCCCAGCCCACCGGGCTCACCCGCATGGCCGAGCCGTTGCCCCAACTGTTATACGGCCCCCGGCGGTAGCCCTGCGCCCACTCGCGAAAGCGGCCGCCGTAGCTGACGTTCGGATAACGCGCGTACCAACGCTTCATGGCCTCCGCGTAGTCGCCACCGTGCAGCAGCGTCTCCGCCAGGGCCACGGTGAGGACGGTGTCGTCCGTGAAGGTGGCGTCTTCGGCGAACAGCGGAAAATCCCTGTCACGCAGGTTGTCGAACTCGAACACGGAGCCGACGATGTCGCCGGCGATGGCTCCAAGCATGCACTCTCCTCGTCGTGCGGGGCCGCGCGAGCCGATCCGCGGATCGTTCGCCGCGACCCGGGCGCCCGGCACGCCCCGGGCATCTCGTCCCCAGCGTAGCGTCGTGTAACGGGATTTTCTTACAACGAGGCGACGAGCGGCGTCGTACGGCCGCCCGCCGCGCACCTTCCCGCTTTAAAGTGCATCCTTAGCCTGCTAATGTAAGCGTGCGCACAAGAACGAAAATCGAGAATATCCGGCGACAATTATTCTGGCCGGTTGACGACAATTATTCTGGCCGGTTGTCCGTAAGCTAGACCGCTTATCCATGCGACCCACAAGGGGCGGGGATGGCGGTCACCAAACAGCAGGTCAGAGTCTTCATGGCACAACGATCGAACGGCAAGACCCAGACGGCAG
>DASQZJ010000006.1:0-75888 GCA_035638775.1 Gammaproteobacteria bacterium | reverse complement strand
ACGCGGCCATCGTCGCGCGGGAGTACGGCATGCCGGCGGTGGTGGGCACCGGCGACGGCACCCAGCGGATCCGCACCGGCCAGCGCCTGCGCGTGGATGGCGGGACCGGGGTGGTGACGATTCTGGACTGAGACGGGCGCGACGCAGCGCGCCGGACCGTTCCGATCCGCCAGGCGGCGGACGCACAACTTGCAGGAGGAACATGACGACATGGACCCGGACAGACTCGTAGCGATCGACGTTCACACGCATGCAGAGGTTTCCTGCCGGCAGCCGCGGGACGAGTACGGCAAGGAGTTCGACGAGGCGGCCGACCGCTACTTCAAGAACAGCTCCCGGCCCACCATCCCGGAGACCATCGAGTACTACCGTGAGCGCAACATCGGGCTGATCATGTTCACCGTGGATACGGAGGCGGAGATGGGCCGGCGCCGGATCTCCAACGAGGAGATCGCCGAGGCCGCGGCCGAGAACAGCGACATGATGATGGCCTTTGCCAGCATCGACCCGCACAAGGGCAAGATGGGGCTGCGCGAGGCGCGTCGGATGATCGAGGACTACAAGATTTCCGGATTCAAGTTCCATCCGACGGCGCAGGGGTTCTTCCCGAACGATCGCATGGCGTACCCGTATTACGAGCTGATCGCCGAGGCGGGTCTGCCGGCGATCTTCCACAGTGGACATTCCGGGATCGGCACGGGCATGCCCGGCGGCGGCGGGATGCGCCTGAAGTACTCGAACCCGATCCACCTGGACGACGTGGCGGCCGACTTCCCGGAGATGACGGTGATCATCGCGCATCCGTCGTTTCCCTGGCAGGACGAGGCGTTGTCGGTCTGCCTGCACAAGCCCAACGTGTACATCGACCTGTCGGGCTGGTCACCGAAGTACTTCCCGCCGCAGCTGGTGCACTACGCCAACACCATGCTGCGCAAGAAGATGCTTTTCGGCTCGGATTTCCCCCTGATCCGCCCGGACCGCTGGCTCCGGGATTTCGAGGAGGCCGGCTTCCGCGACGAGGTGCGTCCCCTGATCCTGAAGGACAACGCCGTGCGCATGCTGGGACTGAAGTCCTCCGACCGTGCGTGACCGCGAGCCGGCGCGCGATCCGCTGATGAAGCCGGCAGGCGGGGCCGCGGTGGTATCCTGAGCCGTTCCTGCCGGGAGGCGGCGGGGCGAGCGATGCGTCGCCGCCCACCCGGCAATTCCTCCGGCAGCACGAGCGAGGATCATCCATGCTGACGAGCCCGAGCCCGGCGCAGGGGCGCCCCGGCGCGCACGAGGTGGCGGCATGAAGGCACTCGTGTGCCGTGCCGTTGCCGATGACGTCACGAGCGCGCGCGTCGAGGAGGTGGCGCTTCCCGGTCCGGGACCGAAGGAGGTGCGCATCGCGGTGCGCGCCGCCGCGGCGAACTTTCCGGACGTCCTGATGATCCGGGGCAGGTATCACCGCAAGCCCGGGCTGCCCTTCGTCGTCGGCGGCGAATGCGCCGGCGAGGTGGTGGAGGCGGGTCCGGAGGTACGCCGGTGGAAGCCGGGGGACCGCGTAGTGGGCGGCGCCTTCACCGGTGGATTCGCCGAGCAGCGCGTGCTGCCCGAGACCAGCCTGCGCCGGGTCCCGGACACGGCCGGTTTCGCCACCGCGGCCTGCTTTACCACCGCCTACCTCACCGCATACGTGTCGCTGGTGCGCCGCGGGGCGCTGCAGCGGGGCGAGACGCTGCTGGTGCACGGCGCCTCCGGCGGCGTGGGCCTGGCGGCGGTGGACCTGGGCCGGCTCCTCGGGGCGCGCGTGATCGCGACCGCCTCGCGCCGGGAGAAGCGCGCGTTCCTGGAGCAGTACGGGGCCGCTCACGTGCTGCCGTCGTCCGGGTTCCGCGAGGCGGTGAAGGAGCTCACGGGCGGGGCCGGGGCCGACGTGATCTACGACCCGGTGGGCGGGGACGTATTCGACGAGTCGGTGCGCTGCGTCGCCTTCGGCGGCCGGCTGCTGGTGGTCGGGTTCGCCGCGGGCCGGATTCCCTCGATCCCGGTGAACCTGCCGCTGATCAAGGGGTTCTCGGTGGTCGGCGTGCGCGCGGGCGAGTACGGCCGGCGGTTTCCCGGGAGGGGCCGCGAGAACCTCGCCGCGATCGACGCGCTGCTGGCGCGGGGCGAGATCCACCCCCACATCCACGCCCGGTTCCCGCTGGCACGCGCGACCGAGGCATTGCAGATGCTGACCACGCGCCGCGTGATCGGAAAGGTGGTGGTGGAGCCGTGAGCCCGGCCCGGGCGGTCCCGGGACGTACGCCGCGCCCGGCTGCCGGCGCCGGCCGCGGATGGTAGACTGCCGCCCCATGCAGGACCCGCTTGCGACAACCGGGCCCGACCGGCGCCTCAGCGTCGCGCCGATGATGCAGTGTACTGACCGCGACGACCGTTACCTGCTGCGGCTGCTGTCGCGGCGCGTGCTGCTGTACACGGAGATGGTAACCGCCGCGGCGCTGTTGCACGGCGATGCGGAGCGCCTGCTCGCCTTCGATTCAGTCGAGCACCCGGTGGCGCTGCAGGTCGGCGGCAGCGATCCGCGTGCGCTGGCGCGGGCGGCCCGCCTCGGGACCTGGGCCGGCTACGACGAAATCAATCTCAACGTCGGCTGTCCCAGCGACCGCGTGCAGCAGGGCCGCTTCGGCGCCTGCCTGATGGCGGAGCCGGCACTCGTGGCCGAGTGCATCGCCGCCATGCAGGCGGAGGCAGCCGTGCCGGTGACCGTGAAGACCCGGATCGGCATCGATCACCACGACAGCTACGAGGAGCTGTGCCGCTTCGTGGAGACCGTGGCCGGGGCGGGCTGCCGCGTCTTCTCGGTGCATGCCCGCAAGGCCTGGCTGCGGGGCCTGAGCCCGCGGCAGAACCGGGAGGTGCCGCCGCTGCGCTACGAAATCGTGCACCGGCTCAAGCAGGACTTTCCGGGGCTCACGATCGTGATCAACGGCGGCATCAGGGATCTCGACTCGGTGCAGGAACAGCTCCGACGCGTCGACGGCGTGATGATCGGCCGGGCGGCCTACCATGATCCCTGGATGCTCGCCGGGGCGGACCGGCGCGTGTTCGGCGACGACGGCCCGGCGGTGAGCCGCCAACAGGTGCTGCAGACCTACGTCCGGCACGTGCGCCAGCAGCTGGAGCAGGGCGCACGCCTCCAGCGCATGGCGCGTCACGTGCTGGGCCTGTTCCAGGGACTCCCCGGGGCGCGGGCGTTCCGGCGCCACATCAGCCGGAACGCCCCTCGGCGTGGCGCCGGGGCCGAGGTGCTGGAGGACGCCGCGCGCCTGGTGCGAGAGCCCGGGGCGGAGTCGATGCGCCGCAGCGCCTGAAGGCACCCCGGCTCCCCTTCAGCCGGCCGTTGCCTCCGTCGCCTGGCGGGACACGCGGGACGTCCCGAGGATCATGTCCACCGCTTTCTCCGCGATCATCAGCGTCGGTGCGTTGGTATTGCCGCTCACCAGCTGCGGCATCACCGAGGCGTCGACCACCCGCAGCCCCTCGAGACCCTGCACCTTCAGCTCGGGATCCACGACAGCCAGGTCGTCGATCCCCATGCGACACGTTCCGACCGGGTGATAGATGGTTTCGGCGCGGCGGCGTACGAAGTCCTTCAGGCCCTCGTCGTCGGTCACTCCCGGCCCCGGGTGCAACTCCCGGCCGACGAGCCTCGCCAGCGGGCCCGACTGGAAGATCCGGCGGGCAATGCGTACGCCCTCGACCATCACGGCGAGATCCACCTCGCTGTCGAGGTAGTTGGGGAAGATCGCGGCGTGGGACGCCGGGTCGGCCGACGCCAGGCGGATGCGCCCACGACTCTCGGGGCGCAGGGCGCACAGGTGCAGCGTCATGCCCTTCTCCGAGACCGGCACGCGCCCGTGCTGCTCCATGTTCGCCGGCAGGAAATGCAGCTGCACGTCGGGCCGCTCGAGATCCTCGCGCGTGCGCACGAAACCGCCCGCCTCGGCGGCATTCGAGGTCCCCGGCCCATTGCGGGTGAACAGGTAGCGCAGCGCCACGCCGAGGCGCTGCAGGGTATTGAAGTTGTAGGTCCCGGACGCGTCGGTAGCACAGTTGACGCAGACGTCGAGATGATCCTGCAGGTTCTCGCCGACCCCCGGGAGGTCGGCCACCGTGTCGATTCCGTGTTCCCGAAGGTGCGCGGCCGGACCGACGCCGGAGAGCATCAGCAGCTGCGGGCTGTTGACGGCACCGCCGGCGAGCAGCACCTCGCGCGCCGCCTCGGCACGGACGGTCTGCCCCTTGTGCCGATACTCGACCCCGGTGGCGCGCCGGCCGTCGAACAGCACCCGGCTGGCCAGCGCGTCGGTGAGCACGGTCAGGTTGGAGCGATCCATGGCAGCGCGCAGGTAGGCGACCGCGGTGCTGCACCGGCGCCCGTCGCGCTGGGTGACCTGGTAGCGCCCGAAGCCCTCCTGTCTCGGGCCGTTGAAATCGTCGTTGGAGGGATGACCCGCGGCCCGTGCCGATTCCAGAAACGCGTCGGTGAGCGGATTGCGGTAGCGCAGGTCGGATACCGCGAGCGGTCCGGCCACGCCGTGGAATTCGTCCTCGCCGTGCTCCTGGTCCTCGGACAGGCGGAAGTAGGGCAGCACGTCCGCGAACGACCAGCCGCTGTTGCCGAGTGCGGCCCAGTGGTCGTAATCCTCGCGCGCGCCGCGGATGTAGCACATGGCATTGATCGAGCTGCTGCCGCCGAGCACCTTGCCGCGCGGCCAGTAGAGCCGGCGGTTCTCGAGGTGGGGCTCGGGCTGTGTCTCGTACTCCCAGTTCTCGGGTCCGCCGGGCACCAGCTCGCTGAGTCCCGCGGGCATGTGAATCTTGAAGCTCCGGTCGGGCCCGCCGGCCTCCAGCAGCAGCACGCGGGTGCTGCCGTCGGCGCTGAGGCGCTCCGCCAGGGCGCAGCCCGCGGTGCCGGCCCCCACGATCACGAAGTCGTACATCGTCGTCTCCTCAATGGCATCCACCAGTGTTCCTCCGCGGCATGTGCCGCCAGGCTGGCTAACGATAGTACCAATCTTCCGGAAGGTGTCGTCAGGTCCGCGCAAACGAAAACGGCCGGCCCGTGGGGCCGGCCGTCTGCGGGGCAGTCGCCCCTCGCGGGCGGTCAGTAGTTCGACCCGGAGCCGCTCTGGTTCGAGTTCATCTCACCGGTGCCGGACGAGCCGCTGCTCGTCGAGCCGCCGTTGCCGTTCTGCTGGGTTGTGGCGCCCGGCTGCTGCTGTTGCTGGGTGTTGTTCTTCTGCTGGCATCCGACCAGCAGGCCGGTGCAGAGCAGGGCAACGGAAACCAGGGTCGTGAGTCGCATCGACATAACAGCATCCTCCTTGAACGGGTGCGTGGTCACGCTAACGCATAGCGTGGTTTTCTGGCCATGCGCATCGGGCCGGCGTCGCCACGACAATCCCTTTTTCCTCGCCATTCCGGGCGTGGACGGCGCGTCATTTGTATCCCGGACGGGCCGCGCCTGCAAGGAGGCGTTGCTTCAGGCCGGTCGGGCCGCACCCGTGGCGCTCTCGAGGATCTCCCCCGCGGCGCGCTCGCCCGACTGGATGGCGCCGTCCATGTAGCCGTTCCAGACCGTGGCGGTCTCGGTCCCCGCCCAGTGCACCGGACCCACCGGCTCCCGCAGCACGCTCCCGTAGCGCGTCATCACCGCCGGGGGCATGATCGCCACGTAGCAGCCCGCGCTCCAGGGGTCCGCACACCAGTCCTTCTCGATGTAGTCGACCGGCCGTGCCGCCTGCTCGCCGAACAGCGTGGTGAACTGTTGCACGACCGCGTCCCGGCGCTCCTGCGCCCCCCGCGCGCCCCAGTCCCGGGCGCGGTCGCCGAGCACGAAGCCGAGCAGCGCCCCGTGACGTCCGTCCGGGGCGCTGTCGTCGAAGGTGATCGCCATCGGACCGGTGTCGCTCACCGATTCGCCGGACTCGCCCCGTTCGCGCCAGAACGGGCGCTCGTAAATGGCGATGCATTTCATCACCGATCCCATGGGCATGCGGTGCATGAGCTGCAACCGGCGTGGCGGCAGCTCGGGCTGCCAGTCGATGCGACCCGCCAGCGGCGGGGCCATCGCGGCCACGACGCGGTCGCAGCGCACGCTCCCCGAGTCGGTGATCACCTCCGCGCCCGAGGGTCCCCGGTGGACGCCGCGCACGGGGGTCTCCAGGCGGACCTCGCCCCCGGCTTCCCGAACCGCCTCCGCCAGGCGCTCCGCGAGCTGCTGCGTTCCGCCCACCACGCGGGTCTGCTGGGCGCCGCCCTCGATCTCCAGCATCTGCATGAAGTTGCCGCCGGAAGCGGCGTAGAACAGGAAATGCAGCAGCGAAAGCTCTTCCGGCTCGGCCGAGAACACGGCGTTCACGGCCACGCGGAACATTTCCCGGGTGACGCGGGTGCGCACATTGCGTCGCATCCAGGTCGCCAGGGTGGTGCCGTCCCACTCGGCCGCGCCCGGAGAGTTCCAGGGCGCGCCGGTATCTACCCGGCGCGCCAGCCGGTCCACCTTCGACAGGGCCAGCTGGAGGTCGACCAGGTTGTGCGGTGGCAGCGAGGGGATGGTGCCCTTGTAGGTCCGGTGGCGGCCCCGCAACAGCAGGTGCTTGCGGCCGCTGCTGTACTGCTCGAGGGTTTCCAGTCCCAGCTCTTCCACCAGGGCCAGCGCGCGCTTCTGGGTCGGTCCCAGCCACTGTCCACCCACGTCCACCGCGGTTCCGTCACCGGACTGCACGGTGCACGTTCGTCCGCCGAGGCGGTCGCGCGCCTCGAGCACGATTACCGAGCGTCCCTGTACGGCCAGTCGCCGGGCGGCGCTCAGGCCGGCAAGGCCGCCGCCGACAACCACCACGTCCGTTCTCGTCGGTGTACCATTTGCCACCGGTGGTCTCCCCTTGTATTGCTGATGGGTTGTCACGTTATCGCCTGGGCCCCGCGGGGTAAAGCCGGCGACGCCCGCTTCGCGAATGCTACAGTCACAGGGGCCTGTGTCTGCGACAAGGGGGAGCGACGATGTGCGACACGCTGGTGCTGTGCACCGAGGAGGGCGTGTACTTCGCCAAGAACAGTGACCGCGAGCCGGGCGAGGCGCAGCGCGTGGTGCGCAGACCGGCGGTGCAGGATGACCCGGCCGGCACGGTGCGTGTTACGTGGATCGAGGTCGAACAGGTGCCGCGGCGCTTCGCCACCGTTCTCAGCCAGCCCTGCTGGATGTGGGGTGCCGAGATGGGTGCCAACGACCAGGGGGTGGTCATCGGCAACGAGGCCATCTTCAGCCGTGTCGTGGCCCGCGAAGGCGATTCGTTGCTGGGCATGGACCTGGTGCGGCTGGGGCTGGAGCGCGGCGCCACCGCGCGCGAGGCCCTGGAGGTCGTCACCGGTTTGCTGGAGCGGCACGGGCAGGCCGGCGAGGCGGGCCATGCGCGCAAGGGCTTCCGCTACGACAACAGCTTCATCATCGCCGACCCCGGCGAGGCCTGGGTGCTCGAGACGGCTGGCCGTCACTGGGTGGCGCGGCGGGTCGAGCGGGCGGCGGCCATCTCCAACCGGCTGACGATCCACCAGGACTACGACCTCCATTCGGCGGGGCTCGATGCCTGGGCCCGGAAGCAGCGCCTGTACCGCGGGCGAGGCGGGACCGATTTCGCCCGCAGCTTCGATACCCGGCTGATGCCCTGGCTGTCCGGGTCGCGCCGGCGCCTGGATCAGGGGCACCGTTTCCTCGAGCGGAATTCGCGCCGGCCGAGCCTCGGCGCGATGATTGCGCACCTGTCCTCGCACGCCGGTTCCGATGATCCCCGGCGGGGCGGCAACGCCGACGTGTGCATGCACGCCGGGGGAGGGCTGCGGCGGAGCCAGACCTGCGGCTCCATGGTGTCGCGACTGGCGCCGGAGGGAACGGTGCACCTGTTCACGGGCACCGCCGCGCCCTGCCTGTCGGTATTTCGCCCGGCAAGCTTCGACGCCACCCGGGACTTTTCGGTGCTCGCCGAGCCCGGCGATCCGTCCGGCAGCCTGTGGTGGTGGTATGAGCGCGTGCATCGCTACGCGCTGTTCGACCCGGACGCGCGGCGCGTGATCTCCGAGTCGCGCAGCCAGGCCCACGAGCGCATCCTGGCCTGCCTGGAGCCGGCCAGCGGGGAACTGCCGCCCGACGCCCCGGCACGGGCCGACCGGATCGCGGATGCCTGGGCACGGGAGCAGGGCGCCCGCTTCACCCACCTGCTGCCGCGCTTCGGGGCGGGGGCGTATGGGCGCTTCTGGCGCAGGCGGAGTGAGCGCGACGGGCTGCTGGAGACCCCGGGCGAACGGGGTCCCAAAGCCACGGCCGAATGATCTACACTGGAAACCGGGGCGTCGTGAAAGGGGCGTCCCGCCCCTTTTCCGCTCGCCGGACCCGGCTGCTCCCGGGCCCGGCCCCGCCGATCAGACCCCGTGTCCCGATCGCCGGCGGTCCCTGCTCAGCATCGTCTCACCGGACTACGGAGAAACGGCAGCCATGGACCTGAATCGTTCCGACAGCCTGCGGGATCAACTCCGCTCCCTGAAGCACGAGCATCACACCCTGGACGCCACGGTCAACCGGCTCGCCCGCAATCCCGCCGTAGATCCCTTCGAAGTGCGACGACTGAAGAAACGCAAGCTCCGGCTCAAGGACGAGATCGAGCAACTGCAGAGTCGTTTGCAGCCCGACGGCAACGCCTGATCCGGGTACCGCACCCGGCTATTCGTCCGGACCCACCGGCCCGCGGCGATTCTTGACGCGGCCGCGGTGGCGCTTGCGTTCGAGCCGCCGACGCCGGGCCGCGCGCGGGATCCGGGTGGACCGGCGCGGGCGCGGCGCCTGCAATGCACGCCGGACGAGCGCGGCGAGCCGCTCCCGGGCATCCCGGCGGTTCATCGCCTGTGAGCGGTGACGGCGGGCGTCGATCACGATGACGCCGCCCGTGGTCGCCTGGTTGCCGGCGAGGCGCAGCAGGCGCTCGCGAGCGTCGTCCGGCAATGCGGCCGACCGCGCCGCGTCGAAACGCAGCTGCACCGCGCTGGAGGTCGTATTGACGCCCTGGCCGCCGGGACCGGACGCCAGCACGAATTTCTCCTCGAGCTCCGCTTCCGGGATGGACAGCTTCGCGTTGATGCGTAACATCCACTGCATGCTAGCCGCCCGGCCCGTCGCCGAAAAGCGGGCCCGGTTCGGGGCGGCGGGGGAGGGCGAATGATCTGGGGGATACTGCTCGCCGGCGGGGCCTCGGTGCGCTTCGGCACGGACAAGCTGCTGGAGCCGGTGGACGAGGACACGCCCATGGTCGTTGCAGCCGCCACGCACCTGCTTCAGGGCGTGGACGCGGCGGTGGCCGTGGTGCGGCCGGGACGTCCCGAGCTGGCCGAACGCCTGAGGGGGACGGGCTGCCGGGTGGTGATCTGTCCCGGCGCACGGGAAGGCATGGGGGTGAGCCTCGCGGCCGGGGTGCGGGCGACGCCGATCGACGCCGCGGGGTGGGTCGTGGCCCTCGGCGACATGCCGTGGATCGCACCCGATACCGTGCGGCGGGTGGCGCGTGCGATCCGTGACGGAGCCCCGGTCGCGGCGCCGCGCTACCGGGGCAGCCGCGGTCACCCGGTGGGGTTCGCGGCCGGCCTGCGGGCGGATTTGCTGCGGCTGCAGGGTGACCGGGGCGCACGCGATATCCTGGGACGCGAAAGCGCACGGCTGGTACAGATCGATTGTGACGACCCGGGCGTGCTGAAGGACGTGGACACGCCGGCCGATCTTGCCGGCACCGGCGGGGAGGAATGATGCGGCCGGCGGGCGGCCCCGGCAGGGGGCCGGGGCCGCCGGCGGCGCTGGCTTTTCCGGTATTTGCGTCATACCATTAGGATTCCCCGACGGCAAGAGTACGCCGGCCGTCCCCAGCTTCGGGCATACGGCGCCTGCTCGCCATCGATGGGTATACATCGAATATCCGGGCGGAACCGCCCGCCAAGCCCTGCTGATCCGATCCGGGAACGGATCCGGCGCGGTGCGAACCAGGCCGTACCGCGGGGCGGGGTCTTGTTGCCGTCGCAGAGAAAGCCGGGAGAAACATGGAAGTCGCCACGGAGCTTACACAGGGTGCGCAGAAGGCGCGGGCACCGGCCCCGCCGGCACCCGAGCGTCCCCTGCGCGTGTGCCTGCTCGGATACCGCAGCAACCCGTACAGCGGCGGCCAGGGCGTATACCTGCGCTATCTCAGCGCGGCACTCGCCGACGCCGGTCACCGGGTCGACGTGATTTCGGGACAGCCATACCCGGAGCTGGACGACCGGGTGCGCCTGATTCCCATGCCGGGCATGAACCTGTTCGAGGCGGACAACCGGCTGACGGCGCTGCGTGCGCGGGATCTCCGCTCCGCGACCAATCTCTACGAGTGGCTCAGCATGCTCACCGGAGGGTTCCCCGAGCCCTGCACCTTCGGGCGTCGCGTGGTCCGCTACCTGGCCCGGCACGGGCACGAGTACGACCTGGTGCACGACAACCAGAGTCTCTGCTACGGGCTGCTGACCCTGCAGCGGATGGGCCTGCCCACCGTGGCGACGATCCACCATCCGATCACCAGCGACCGCGCGATCGCGCTGGCCAACGCCGCGGACTGGCGCCACCGCCTGCTGATCCGGCGCTGGTACAGCTTCGTCCGGATGCAGCGCCGGGTGGTGCGCCAGCTGCGCCACGTGATCACGGTATCGGAGTGCTCGCGGCACGACATTGCGCGTGCCTTCGGCATCCGCGCCCGGTCGGTGGGCCTGGTCTACAACGGCATCGACACGCAAACGTTTCGCCCGCTCGACGGTGTCCAGCGCCGTCCCCGCCGGATCATGGCCACGGCCAGCGCCGACGTCCCGCTGAAGGGACTGGATTACCTGCTGCACGCCGCCGCGTCCCTGCGGAACAGCTACCCGGACCTGGAGGTCGTCGTCCTGGGACGGCCCCGGGAGAATGGTCATACCGCGAAGCTGGTGCGGCGGCTGGGACTGGAGGCCACGGTACGGTTCATCAGCGGCGTGGGCGTCGAGCGGATCGTGCGCGAATACGCCGAAGCGACGGTCGCGGTGGTGCCGTCACTGTACGAGGGCTTCGGTCTGCCCGCGGGCGAGGCGATGGCCTGCGGCCTTCCGGTAATCTCCACCACGGGCGGGGCATTGCCGGAGGTGGTCGGCGATGCCGGCATCCTGGTCCCGCCGGCGGACAGCGGAGCCATCGCCCGCGCCGCGAGCGACCTGTTCGAGAACCCCGCGCGCCGCCTGGAGCTGGCCCAGCAGGCCCGCCAGCGCATCGTGGAGCGCTTCAGCTGGAGGGTCGCCGCGCGACAGATGGTCGATTACTACCGGCACGTGCTTGGCGATGCAGACGATTGACCTGGACCTCATCGAGCTGTCCCCCGGCGACCGTGTCCTGGACCTGGGCTGCGGCGAGGGACGGCACACGCTCGCGGCCGCCATGGTCGGGGGCGTCGTCGCGGTGGGCCTGGACCGCAGCCGGGAGGACCTTCGGACCTCCCGCCGCAAGCACGGCGAGCTCTGCAACGCCGGAGTGGCGATGGACGAGATCGGCCTGATGGCGGGTGACGCGCTGCGCCTGCCGTTCGGCGACGCCAGCTTCGATCGGGTGATCTGCTCCGAGGTTCTCGAGCATATCCCGGACTACCGGGCGGCCCTGGACGAGATCGACCGCGTCCTGCGCCCGGGCGGGATCCTCGCCGTGAGCGTGCCGCGGTTCGGGCCCGAATGGGTCTGCTGGTGCCTGAGCGAGGCGTATCACAACGTGGAGGGCGGCCACGTGCGGATCTTCCGGTACCGCCGGCTGCGACGGGACATCGAGGACCTGGGAATGCGCTGCTATCGGCGGCACTGGGCGCACGCGCTGCACGCGCCGTTCTGGTGGCTGAAGTGCCTGTTCTGGGAGCATCGCGACCGCTCCCGGCTGGTCGCGCTGTATCACCGCTTCCTGGTGTGGGACCTGATGCAGCGGCCGGTCTTCACGCGGACGCTGGAAGCACTGCTCAATCCCCTGGTCGGCAAGAGCGTCGTGCTGTATTTCCGCAAGCCGGCGGCCGTCGAGCGGCGCGGTGCGCCGTCGTTCGGGCGCGTCGCGCCCGCGGATACCCCCGGCTGAGCAAGTCTCCGGCCGGTCTGCCCGGCCCGGCGAGCCCCTGGATCACAGACGGACAAGAAGGAAGGCGGCCATTTACATCGTCAACGCTCCCATTGCACCGGCGACGCCGAGCGCGTGCGACGCGGTGCCCGAAACCGTCTTTCGCCGGACGGCGGATTACATCGAGGCGGTGCAGTGCGCCGACGGCTCGATCCCCTGGTTCGACGGCGGACACATCGATCCCTGGGATCACGTCGAGGCGGCCATGGGCCTGAGCATCGCCGGCCGGATCGCCGCTGCCGAGCGGGCCTACCGGTGGCTTTGCGGCGAGCAGCTGGACGACGGAAGCTGGTGGGCCGTGTACCGGCACGGGCGGCCCGGGCCCGACAACCGCCGCGAGACCAATTTCATCGCCTACTTCGCGACCGGGATCTGGCACCACTACCTGATCACGCTCGACCGGCGTTTCCTGGAGCGGACCTGGCCGATGCTGGAAGCCGCGATCGATTACGTGACCGCGCACCAGGACGCGTCCGGGGCGATCGGCTGGGCCATCGGGACGGATGGCCGGGTCACCGGCGAGGCCCTGGTGACCGGCTGCAGCTCGATCTACAAGAGCCTGGAGTGCGCGCTCAACGTGGCCGGCGTCCTGGGCCTGCGCCGGCCCCACTGGTTCATGGCACGGGCCCGGCTCGGCCAGGCCCTGCGAACCCGCCCGGAGCGCTTCGACCAGTCCAAGCGCCGCTACTCCATGGACTGGTTCTATCCGGTGCTGACCGGGGTGGTGTCGGGGGCCGCGGCGCGCCACCGGCTGGCGGCGCAGTGGGACGTGTTTGTCGAGGCGGGCCTGGGCTGCCGCTGCGTGGCGGAGCGCCCGTGGGTGACGGTGGCGGAGTCCTGCGAGCTGGTGCTGTCGCTGATCGCCGCGGGCGAGACGGACCGTGCCCGCCGGCTGTTTCGCTGGCTGCACCGCTACGACGACGGCAGCGGGGCGTACTGGACCGGGTACGCGCTGGACGAGGACCTGCTCTGGCCGGACGAGCGGCCCACCTGGACCGCCGGCGCGGTCCTGCTGGCGGCGGACGCCCTGACGGGACGTACGCCGGCGGCGGGGCTGTTCACCCGGGGGTCACTTCGGGACCCGGCGAAGCACGCCGAGCGTCTTGACCCGTCCCTCGTCGGCGAACAGGCCTGAGGCCAGCGCCAGCTTCCAGATGGTGTAGGGCGCCTGTCCGCCGTCCGCGGGATCCGGAAAGATGTCGTGGATCAGCAGCAGCCCGCCGGGGGCCACGTGCGGCGCCCACGCCCGGTAGTCGCTCATGGCGGCTTCCAGGCTGTGGCCACCGTCGATGAACACTGTCCCCAGCGGGCAGCACCAGTGGCGCGCGGCGAGAGCGGAGGGCGCGACGATCGGCACCACGGCGTCTTCCAGCGCCGCGCGGCGCAGCGTGTCGCGAAAGGCCGGGAAGCTGTCCATGAGGCCGGCCGAGGCGTCGTAGAGCTCGGGATCGTGGTAGCCCTCGCCGGGCTGATGCTCCTCGGAACCGCGGTGATGGTCCACCGCGTAGAGCAGCGTGCCGGATTCGCGACAGGCGGTTCCCAGGTACAGGGTCGACTTCCCGCAGTAGCTGCCGACCTCCAGGCAGGGTCCGAGGCGGGCCCCTTGCGTGGCCAGGCGATGCAGCGCCGCGCCTTCTTCCGGATCGAGAAACCCCTTGACGCTGTCAGGCGAAATCGGCAGATCCATGCTGGTGTCGCTCCCCGGAACGTGCGGCTCGATGGAAGCAGCCATGATACCAACCTGGTCGGAGGGAATGCCTGCTCCCGGAACGCGGATGCGCGTGGCGGGGGCAAGGCGGGCGAGCGACGCGGTGGCGTCGGCCGGGACCCGGCGATATCTCCGGGACGGGCGATAGTAGTATGATGGCACCGTCGTGATACGCCACGCGACAGAACGCCCGGTACACGCATGCCCAGAACGGAACATCCGGACCTGCCGCCCCTTCTGATCCGTGTCTCTCCCCGCGCGCGACGCCTGAGCATCCGCGTGTCGGCTTCGGAGGGAGTCGTGGTCGTGGTCCCCCGCGGCACGCCCCGGAGCGCCGCGCTTCGCTTCGTGCGCGACAAGCGGGACTGGCTCGCGCGCGCCGTGGGCCGGCTGGAGGCCCGGCACGGGCCGCTCGCCGAGCTGGTGGACCCGGCGCTGCCCGAGGCCGTCCGGCTGCCCGCGGTGGATCGGTCCATCCCGGTTTCCTATGCCTCGGGGACGGGGCGGGCGCGCTGCCTGCGCCGGGGGGATGCCTGGCACCTGGTCGGCCCGCCCGGGGACCGTGCCGCCTTGCGCCGTGCCCTGCAGCGGCGCCTTGCCGGCGAGGCGCGCGTGCAGCTGGAGCCGTGGCTGCTGCGGCTGAGTGACCGCACCGGGCTGCGCTACGGGCGGCTGAGCATTCGCGGCCAGAGGACGCTCTGGGGAAGCTGCTCGCGGGCGCACAATATCAGCCTCAACTGGAAGCTGCTGTTCCTGCCGGCCGAGCTGGTGGAGTACGTGCTGCTGCACGAACTGGTGCACACCGTGCACCGGGATCACTCGCCGCGCTTCTGGGACGCGCTGGGGCGCCTGTGTCCCGAGGCGGGCGCGCGCCACCGCGAGCTGCGGAGGGCGCCGGGCCTGGTGCCGGCGTGGGCCGAGCGGCGCGCCTGAGCCGGAGGCCGTCGCTCAGCCGGCCTTGTGCGACGGGTTGATCACCGAGATCTCGTCCGTGGCCAACAGCCGCGGGTCGGTGCCGTAGAGGTAATCCCGGGTGATCGGTACGGTGGCGTTCCGGTGGGCAAGCTGGAACTGGAACACCACGAGCTCGCCCCAGCGGAACGATGCCTCCGAGGCCTGCAGGTAGAACTCCCACATGCGGCAGAAGCGCTCGCCCATGCGTTCGGCGATGTCGGCGCGGGCCCTCTGGAAGCGCTGGTGCCAGTGCTGCAGGGTCATGGCGTAGTGCAGCCGCAGGATCTCGAGGTCCGACAGCACCAGGCCGTAGCGTTCGACGTGGGGCGATACCTCCGACAGCGCCGGAATGTACCCGCCGGGGAAGATGTAGCGATTGATCCAGGGGTCGGTGACGTTGGGCGGCCCGGTGCGCCCGATGGTGTGCAGCAGGGCGACGCCGTCCGGCTTGAGCAGCCGGCGCACGCCGTCGAAGAAGGCCGGATACTGGGGCCGGCCCACGTGCTCGAACATCCCCACGCTGACGATGGCATCGTAGGACCCCGTGTGCTCACGGTAATCCTCGAGCCGGAACGCGACGCGGTCCTCGAGCCCGCGCTCCCGTGCGCGCTGGCGTGCCACCCGAACCTGCTCCTCGGAAAGCGTCAGGCCCGTGACCCGTGCGCCGTACTCCTCGGCCAGGAAGAGCGCCATGCCGCCCCAGCCACAGCCGATGTCCAGGATGCGCGCGCCGGGCGACGGGACGAGCTTGCGGCCGATATGCCGGCGCTTGGCCAGCTGGGCCTCGTCGAGGCCCATTTTCGACTCGGGAAAATAGGCGCAGGAGTACTGCATGTCCTCGTCGAGAAAGCGCCGGAACAGGGACTCGTCGAGATCGTAGTGATGGCTCACGTTGCGGCGGGCGCGGGAGACCCAGTCGGTTTCCCGCCAGGCGCGGCGGACGGCGTTGAGGGCACGGCCGAACGGTGACTGCGGGCCATCGGCGCCGAAATTCCGCAGCAGGATCTCGAACACGGGCAGCAGCTCGCCGCCCTCGGGACCCCAGTCCCCGTCCATGTAGGACTCGCCCAGCTGCATGTACGGGTTGCGCAGGATGCGGCGCAGCGCCCCCTTGCGGTTGAACCGGATGTGGGCCTCCGGCTCGCCTTCGCCGAGGACCCGGGTCGTCCCGTCGGGCCAGTGCAGGTGCAGCGAGCCGTGACGGAAACGGCGTGCGATCTGGTTGAGCAACATCTGGGTCCCTCCTTGTCGGTACGGCCTCCGGAGCACGCTGCGCAGCTCTCTCCGGGGCCCGCGGCGGGGAAAACCCGCCGGGAGGAAGCAGGGCCGGCAAAGCCGGTGTTCCGCCCACCAGCCCCGGGCCGGACAGGTTACCGCTTAAACACTAATGAGCGGCCCCGGACCGGTCAAGCGCACCGGCGGAGGCGGCAACCCTCCCGGGCGCGCCTGCTGCGCGTCGCGCACGCCCGGAACCGGCGACCCGCCAGCCAGCGGTCGTACCCCGCGAGGCGACCCTGCCCGGTGCTTCGCACGGCCCTTTCCGTCTCCGCGAGACCATTACCGGCCCCGCACCGGATGGCGCCATCGTGCAGGACCGGGTCCGTCTCTGCCGCCCGGCACGGGGCGTCGGCGAGTTCGTCGTCCGACGCTTCCTCCGCTTCCGTCAGCCCTCGAACCACAGGCCCGGGTTCATGATCGCGCCCGGGTCGAGCTCCCGCTTGGCCGCGCGGATGGCGCCGCGGAATGCCGGCGGCAGCTCCTGCCGCGCCCAGCGCTTGTGATCGCGGCCCATGGCGTGATGATGGCTGATCGTCCCGCCACCGGCCATGACCGCGTCGGAGGCGGCGGTCTTGATCTCCCACCACTGGTCGGCGAGGGCGCCGTGGCGCCCCTGGCCGTTGAAGGAGAAGTACAGGCACACCCCGTCGGGATAGGCGTGCGTCGTACGGCAGGTGACCGTGCCCGCGCCGCAGACGCGATTCACCGCCGCGCGCGTGATCTCGCGCACCTGCCGGTAGAAGTCCGGCAGCCGGCTCCACGGCACCGCGGTCTCGAAGGTGTCGGCGATCACCGCGTAATCGAGCAGGAAGTCGCGCACGTAGGGCTGGCGGAAGAATGTCCGGCGCCAGTTGTCGACCCCTTCGCCCTTGCCGGAATCGCCGCGTGGCTCACGCGGCTGCCCGCCGTGGGCGCGACACAGATCCAGCCCGAGGCGCAGCGGCTCGTCGACGCGGAAGGCCGACGACTCGAAGCCCAGGATCATCAGTGCGCCCGAGACCGCCTGTCCGCTCAGGGCGTTGCTCATGCGGTGCTCGTCCGGGTCGAGGATCCGCAGCTGGGCCGGCCACAGCCCGGCCTGGACGATTTCGCGCCCGGCCTCCAGCGCGGACTCGAACCCGGGGAAGACCACCCCCCGGGTGGCCTTGTGCTGCGGCCGCGCCTGGACCCGAAGGCGCGCGTCGGTGATCACGCCGAGCGCCCCCTCGCTGCCGCACCAGAGCCGGTTGGGATCGGGCCCCACGCTGGAGGCGGGCAGGGCCCGGGTGTGCAGCCGGCGGCCGTCCGGCAGCAGCACCCCGAGCGCCTCCACCTGGTCCTCGATCTTGGCGTGCAGGGTGCTGTAGTGCCCCGCGCCCCGGGTGGCGATCCAGCCGCCCACACTGCTGTGGAAGTACGACTGCGGATAGTAGCGCATGGTCAGGCCGCGGGGCCGGAGCGCCGCATCCAGTGCCGGTCCCAGGATGCCCGCCTCGACGTGCGCGACGCGGTCGCGCTCGCTGATCTCCAGCACCCGGGACAGCCCCTGCAGGTCGAGGCTGACGCAGCCGTTGCAGCGGTCCATGGCCGGATCCGGGGTGACGCCCCCGACCACGCTGGAGCCGCCGCCGAAGGGGATCACGCCGAGACCGTCGCGGTTGGCCCACTCCAGCACCCGCGCGAGTTCCTCCGCGTTGCCGGGCGTGGCGACGACGTCCGGCGCGGCGAGTTCCTGCCCGGAGCGCAGGCTTGCCAGGTCGCGGAAGCTGCGCCCGATGCAGTGCAGCACGCGATCCGCGTGGTCGCCGCTGACCAGGCCGGCCATCTCCCGTGGCGGCTCGACCCGGGCGCGCCGCAGCGGCACGCCGCCGACTGGCGGACAGGGACGGAAGTGCTCGTCATCGAGCCGGAACACCTTTCCCAGAACCCCCGCGATCGCGCGGCGCTCCTCGTCGCCGAGCGCGTCCTCGAGGTACCCCCAGCCGAGCGGGTTGCGGGTCTTCTGCTGTGGCATGGCAGGCTCCCGTGATGCGATGCGGTTCGCCGCATTATCGGGAACGAAGGGGAGGGGGACAACGTGCGTTGTGGTGCGGATCCGGCAACGATACCCCGGCTCCCGAACGCGGAAGAGCGCTCGGAAGCCGGGGCCGCTCCGCGGTCACTTCGGTGCTACGACGCCTTCGCGGTCGCGCGTTCGGCCTCGGTCTCGTCGTCCGGGTCGTAACCGAGGTTGGGGCCCAGCCAGCGCTCTGCCTCGGCGCGGCTCCAGCCCTTGCGGCGGGCATAGTCCTCGACCTGGTCGCGCGCGATGTTGCCGAGCCCGAAATAGCGCGAATCGGGATGCGAGAAGTACCAGCCGCTCACCGCAGCGGTGGGCACCATCGCGTAGCCGTGGCTGAGGCGCACGCCCGCATTGCTCTCGGCGTCCAGCAGCTCCCACAGGCGCGCCTTCTCGGTGTGGTCCGGGCAGGCGGGATAGCCGGGAGCCGGGCGAATGCCCTGGTACGTCTCGCGGATCAGGGCGTCGTTGTCGAGCGTCTCGTCCGCGGCGTAGCCCCAGAACTCCCGCCGCACGCGCGCGTGCATGCGCTCGGCGAAGGCTTCCGCGAGGCGGTCGGTCAGCGCCTTGGCCAGGATGCTGTTGTAGTCGTCGTGGTCCGCCTCGAAGCGGGCCACGATTTCGTCCAGGCCGATCCCGGCCGTGACCACGAACGCGCCCATGTAATCGGCCAGCCCGGTCTCCTTCGGCGCGACGAAGTCCGCCAGGCTCTGGTTGGGGCGGCCCGGCGGCTTCTCCGACTGCTGGCGCAGGTTGTGCAGGCGCATCAGCACCTGTTCGCGGTTCTCGTCGCGGTAGAGCTCGAAATCGTCGCCATCCGCATTGGCCGGGAACAGCCCGATCACCGCGCGGGCGCGCACCCACTTCTCGCGCACCATGCGCTCCAGCATCGCTTTTGCGTCCTCGAACAGCTTGCGCGCCTCTTCACCGACCTTGGCGTCGTCGAGGATCTTCGGGTAGCTGCCGGCCAGCTCCCAGACCTTGAAGAAGGGAGTCCAGTCGATGTAGTCGACCAGTTCCTCCAGCGGGTAGTCGTCGAACACTTTCGTGCCCAGGAGCTGCGGGCGCGGCGGCCGGTAGCCCTGCCACTCGATCGGCGTCCGGTTGTCGCGGGCCTGCTCCAGGGTCAGGTAGCGGGCGCGGGCCTGCTTGCCCTTGTGGCGTTCACGGGCCTTCGCGTAGTCCTCCCTGACCTGCTCCAGAAACGCGTCACGCTCGTCGCCCATCAGCCGAGACACCACCCCCACGGCGCGTGAGGCGTCCTTCACGTAGCTCACGCCGTAGCCGTAGTTGGGGTCGATTTTCACCGCGGTGTGAATGCGGGAGGTGGTGGCGCCGCCGATCAGCAGCGGCAGCTCGAAGCCGCGCCGCTCCATCTCGGCCGCCACGTTGCACATCTCGTCGAGCGACGGCGTGATCAGTCCCGACAGGCCGATGATGTCCACCTTCTCCTCGATCGCCGTGTCGAGGATCTGCTTGGCCGGCACCATCACGCCGAGATCGATCACCTCGAAGTTGTTGCACTGGAGCACCACGCCGACGATGTTCTTGCCGATGTCGTGCACGTCGCCCTTGACCGTGGCCAGCAGCACCTTGCCGTTGGACCGGCTCACCTCGTCCTCGGTCTTCTCCGCCTCGATGAACGGGAACAGGTAGGCGACCGCCTTCTTCATCACGCGGGCGCTCTTGACCACCTGCGGCAGGAACATGCGGCCGTCGCCGAACAGGTCGCCGACCACGTTCATGCCGTCCATGAGCGGGCCCTCGATCACCGACAGCGGCCGGTCGGCGCGCTGGCGCGCCTCCTCCACGTCGTCCTCGATGTAGTCGGCGATGCCCTTGACCAGGGCGTGCTCGATGCGCTTTTCCACCTGCCACTCGCGCCACTCGAGGTCCTGCTGCTGCGTGGCGCCGCCCTGGCCCCTGAGCGACTCGGCCTTTTCCAGCAGTTGCTCGGTGGCGTCCGCGCGCCGGTTCAGGACCACGTCCTCGACCAGCTCCAGCAGGTCCTTCGGGATCTCGTCGTAGACCGTGATCTGGCCGGCGTTGACGATGGCCATCGTCAGGCCCGCCTTGATCGCGTGGTACAGGAACACCGAGTGCATCGCCTGGCGCACGGCCTCGTTGCCCCGGAACGAGAACGACAGGTTGGACAGCCCGCCGCTGATCTTGGCCCAGGGCAGGGTACGCTTGATCTCGCGGGTGGCCTCGATGAAGTCCGCCGCGTAGTTGTTGTGCTCCTCGATGCCCGTGGCGATGGCGAAGATGTTGGGATCGAAGATGATGTCCTCGGGCGGAAAGCCGACCTTCTCCGTAAGCAGCTTGTAGGCCCGGGTGCAGATCCGGACCTTGCGCTCGTAGCTGTCGGCCTGGCCCTGCTCGTCGAAGGCCATCACGATCACCGCGGCGCCGTAGCGGCGCACCAGGCGGGCCTTGTGCAGGAAGTCCTCCTCGCCCTCCTTGAGGCTGATGGAGTTGACCACGCCCTTGCCCTGCACGCACTTGAGGCCGGCCTCGATGATCTCCCACTTGGAGGAATCGATCATGATCGGGACGCGGGAGATGTCCGGCTCGGCGGCGATCAGGTGCAGGAAGTGCACCATCGCCTGCTGCGAGTCCAGCATGCCCTCGTCCATGTTCACGTCGATGACCTGGGCGCCGTTCTCGACCTGCTGCTTGCCGACTTCCAGCGCGGTCTCGTAGTCCTCGTCCTTGATAAGGCGCCGGAAGCGGGCCGAGCCGGTGACGTTGGTGCGCTCCCCGACGTTGACGAACATGCTGTCCTCGCCGATGTTGACCGGCTCCAGGCCCGACAGCCGCATCTTGGGCTCGAACGTCGGCACTTCCCGCGGGGCGACGCCCTCCACCGCGGCGGCAATCGCGCGGATGTGCTCCGGCGTGGTGCCGCAGCAGCCGCCGACGATATTGAGAAAGCCGCTGCGCGCCCATTCGCCGATCTGCTCCGCCATGTTCTCCGGCGTATCGTCGTACTGGCCGAACTCGTTGGGCAGTCCGGCGTTCGGATGGGCGCTGACCGGGCACCCGGCCACGCGTGAGAGCTCCTCCACGTACTGCCGGAGCTCCGCCGCGCCCAGGGCGCAGTTCAGCCCGACGCTGAGCGGCCGGATATGGCGCACGGAGTTGTAGAAGGCCTCGGTGGTCTGCCCGGTCAGCGTGCGTCCGGACGCGTCGGTGATGGTGCCGGAGACCATCACCGGGAGCTCGATGCCGGCGCGCTCGGCGTACTCGTCGATGGCGAACAGGGCCGCCTTGGCGTTGAGGGTGTCGAAGATGGTCTCGACCAGGATCAGGTCGGCACCGCCTTCCACCAGTCCGTCCAGGGCCTCGCTGTAGGCCTCCCGGAGCTGGTCGAAGTCGATGTTGCGGTAGCCCGGGTTGTTGACGTCGGGCGAGATCGAGGCGGTGCGGTTGGTCGGGCCGAGCACGCCGGCGACGAAGCGGGGCTTGTCGGGGGTGCGCTCGTTCCAGGCGTCGGCGCACTCCCGGGCCAGCCGTGCACCCGCGACGTTGAGCTCGTGGATGCGCTCCTCCATCCGGTAGTCCGCCATCGCGACGGAGGTGCTGTTGAAGGTGTTCGCCTCGATGATGTCCGCGCCGGCCTCGAGGTTGGCCTCATGGATGGCGCGTATCACGTCCGGCTGCGTGATCGACAGCAGATCGTTGTTGCCCTGCAGGTCGCAGGGGTGGTCGCGGAATTTCTCGCCGCGGAACTGGGCCTCGGACAGCTCGTAGCTCTGGATCATGGTCCCCATCGCACAGTCCAGCACGAGAATCCGCGACTCCAGGGCGTTCTCAAGCGTCTTCAGGCGTTCAGGGCTCATAGACCATCCATTTTCCGTCTTGATGAGTGTCTGGTTCAGGCATGGGTGCGGCGGGCCTGAAACGTCACCACCTCGAAGTGGGGCGCCCGCCGCTCCCGCGATGTCGTCCTGCACAGATCCACCGCGAAGCCGCCGCCGACCAGCAGCTCGCGCAGATCCTCCGGCTCGAAGCCCAGGTTGACGTGGTCATAGGCCTCGGCCTGCGACTCGTGGGCGTGGGCCTTGAGCGTCGCGCCCGTGAGCCGGCCGCCGGGACGGAGCACCCGGGCGGCTTCCGCGATGACCCGGCCGGCGTCGTGGCTGTAGGTCAGCGCGTGCATCAGGAAGACCTGGTCGAAGCACGCGGCCGGGAACGGCAGCGCGTGCATGTCGGCCACGCCCAGGGTCACGTTGTCCTGCGTTCGCAGCCGCCGCCGCCCGGCGGCGACCACCCGCGGGCTCAGGTCCACGCAGGCGTAGCTGCGGGCCCGCGGCGCCAGCAGCTGCGCGAGCAGGCCGTCGCCGGAGGCCACGTCCAGCGTGTCGCCCAGCTCGACCAACCCGATCAGGGCGCGGGCGAGCGCTTCCCAGGTGCGGCCCGGCGAGTACTGCCGGTCCATCCGGCCGGCCACCGAATCCGCCCACCGGACATCCCCGTGGCGCTCCGCCAGGACCGTCTGCAGCCGCTGGCTGTCGTCTTCCAGCGTGGGATCGTCGAGGTCCTGGCGCAGCCGCTCCCAGAAGTGCTCCACCGACGCGTTGCCGCCGTTCAGGTTCAGGCGGTAGTAGGTGGACGTGCCGGCGCGACGGTCCCGCACGAGCCCCGCGTCCCTGAGCTTGCCGAGGTGGGTGGACACCCGCGATTGCGCCAGCTCCGTGATCCCGGTGAGCTCGGCCACGGTCAGCTCCTCCAGCTCCAGCAGGCGGATCAGCCGCAACCGGGTGGGGTCTCCCAGCAGCCGGCAGAGCTGACTGGCATTGTCCAGGGACGACATGTGTTGTGTATCCGTCAATCCGGATTAAAAGATTTAGCGATACAGCATAGCGGATACGGGGCGGGAAGGCAAAGCGCCCCGCGGGCCTTATGGCCCGCGGGGCAGGACTGCTGACGCGGTTCCCGGGGGCGAGGGACCGCCGGCTAGCTGCCGATGGCCGGCGCCAGGATGCTCTGGAGGCGCATCGCCAGGCTCATGTCGCCCTCGATGCGCAGGCGGCCGGTCATGAACAGCTGGGTGGGATTCCCGGTGCGCTGTACCAGCATCTCGCGCCAGGCGTCCTCGTTCATGACCAGGGTGACGTTGGCGTCATTCAGGCCCGACTCGACCGACATGTCGCCGTCGGCGATGTGCAGCGAGTACTGCGCTTCCGCGTCCGGGATCCGGAAGCCGACGATCGCGGAAAGCTCGCCGGCACGCTGCCTGGCCTGGTCCTGGATCTCCTGCGGCGCGTTCTCGATGGCGTCCGGCAGGAAGCTCTCGAAGAAGTCCCTGGGGCTGATGTTCTGTGGCGGCTTGGGTAGCTCGGACATGACTGCGTCTCCCTGTTCGGTGGTTTCCTGCCCGGGATCCGGCCGGGACCCCGCACGAAGAATCTATCACCAAATCATGTGACATGCATCAGGGAAACGTACGCCCGCCGGGAAGGTGTCAGAACCATTCGGGCGCCATCCCCAGCGTGGTGCGGTCGCCCGAATCGAGCAGCGCGGCGTGGACATGCACCCGGGGAAGCTCGTGGCGGAAGAAGAACCGGCAGGCCTGCAGCTTGCCCCGATAGAACGACTCGTCCGCGCCCCGGGCACCGTCCACGGCGCGGGCGGCCACCAGCGCCTGGCGCAGCCACATCCAGGCGATGACGATATGGCCGGTCATCTCCAGGTAGGCATGGGCGTTGGCCAGGCCGGAGCGGACGTGGCCCTCTGCCAGCTCGGTACCGATCCCGTCGGTGGTGCGGCGCAGCGCTTCCAGGGCGCCCGCGAGGGCCCGGGCCTGTTCCTGCAGCGCGGGCTCGGCCAGGGCGGCCTCGATGCTCGCCTGCATCTCCCGGCCCAGCAGCGAGAGCCCCCCGCCGCCCCGCATTTGCACCTTCCGGCCGAGCAGGTCCAGTGCCTGGATGCCGTTGGTCCCCTCGTGGATCGGGTTGAGCCGGTTGTCCCGATAGTACTGCTCGACCGGGTAGTCGCGCGTATAGCCGTAGCCGCCGAGCACCTGGATCGCCAGCTCGTTGGCCTTCAGGCACCAGGCCGAAGGCCAGGCCTTCATCACCGGGGTGAGCACGTCCAGCAGGAGGCCGCTCTCGTCGCGTACCCGGGCGTCCTCCTCGTGCCGGCTGCGCAGCAGCAGCGAGGAGCAGTACATCGCCAGCGCATACGCACCCTCCACGTAGCATTTCTGCTGCAGCAGCATGCGGCGCACGTCGGCGTGCTCGATGATCGGCACCGGCGCCGTGGACGGATCCTTCTGGTCCGGGTGGCGGCCCTGCGGCCGCTCGCGGGCGTACTCCAGCGAGTGCAGGTAGCCGGCGTAGCCGAGCGCGGTCGCGCCCATGCCGACCCCGATGCGGGCCCCGTTCATCATGTGGAACATGTAGCTCAGGCCCCGGTGCGGCTCGCCCACCAGGTAGCCGATGCAGCGGCCGTGCTCGCCCAGCTTGAGAAAGGTGTTGGTGGTGCCCCGGTAGCCCATCTTGTGGTTCAGGCCAGCGAGCTGGATGTCGTTGCGCTCGCCCGGGCTGCCGTCCTCGTTGACCAGGTACTTGGGCACGATGAACAGGCTGATGCCCTTGACCCCCGGCGGCCCGCCGGGGATCTTCGCCAGCACCATCTCGATGATGTTCTCGGCCAGCTCGTGGTCGCCGCCCGAGATCCACATCTTGGAGCCCGTCAGCAGGTAGTGGCCTTCCGGGGCGGGCTCCGCCCGCGTGCGGATGTCCGCCAGGGACGACCCGGCGTGGGGCTCCGACAGGCACATGGTCCCGAAGAACCGGCCCGCGTTGATCGGATCCATGTAGCGCCGCTTCTGCTCCTCGGATCCGTGCGCCTCCAGCATCGCGGCCACCCCGTGGGAGAGCCCGGCGTAGGCCGCAGTAGCGATGTTGGCGATCTGGAACAGGCTGGAGCAGGCCAGTGCCACCGGTCCCGGAAGCTGCATGCCGCCCGCCTCGAAGTCGAGCTCCATGGCGGTGAAGCCGGCCTCGACGTAGGCCTCCAGCGCCTCGCGTACCTCCGGGACCATCTCTACCCGGCCATCCACCAGCCTCGGCTCCTGCAGATCGCTCTTGCGGTTGTGCGGAGCGAACTTGTCGGCCGCGATGGCGTGGGCGGTGTCGATGGCCGCCTCGAAGGTTTCGCGCGAGTGTTCGGCGAAGCGGGGATAGCGGGTCAACTGCTCGACGTCTTCCAGCTCGTAGAGGACGAAGGAGAGGTTGCGGCGGTCGATCAGCTCGGTCATGGCGCGGGCGCTCGCTGGGGAAAGACGCGGCGGCGCTCAGGTGAGCGCGCCGCCGTCGACGTTGAGGCAGTTGCCGGTGGTGTAGGAGGCCGCGTCGGAGACCAGGTAGAGCACCGCGCCGGCCATCTCCGAAGGCTGGGCGGCCCGACCCAGGGGAATGCTCGGAAGAATGCGCTCGAGGATCTCCCGGTTCTGCGTCAGGGCGGAGGCGAACTTCGTGTCGGTCAGCCCGGGCAGCAGCGCGTTCACACGGATTCCGTGCTGGCCGCACTCCTTGGCGAACGCCTTGGTCATGTTGATCACGGCGGCCTTGGTGATCGAATAGACCCCCTGGCCCGGGCCGGGGCGCACGCCGTTGATGGAGGCGACATTGAGGATCGCGCCGCCGCCGGCATCCCGCATCAGGCGGCCCGCCTTCGTGCAGTGGTAGAAATAGCCGCGGATGTTGACCTCGACGGTCTTGTCGAAGGCGGCCATGTCGGTGTCCAGGATATGGCCGAAGTAGGGGTTGGTGGCGGCGTTGTTGACCAGGATGTCGAGCCGGCCGAAGTCGTCCGCGATGCGCTGGTAGAGCGTGTCGATCTGGTCCAGCCTGCCGCCGTGGCAGGCGATCGGGGTGGCCTTCCCGCCGGCCCCGGTGATCGCCGCGCAGACGCTCTCCAGGGATTCCTGGCGGCGGCTGCTCACCACCACGTGGGCTCCCCATGCCGCGAGCAGGTGGGCGATCGCCTCGCCGATGCCGCGGCTCGCGCCGGTGACGAGAGCGACACGCCCGTCCAGGGAAAACAGGTTCTTGGGGTCCGTCATCGGGTCCTCCGCAAAAGGGTTGGATGGGGATGGGTCAGCAGCGCCCGTCGGCGGGCGCGGCGAAGCCGACGTAGGCGAGCACGAACGCGATCAGATGAGCCGCGAACGCCTCCGCGCCGACGCCGCGGCGGGAGTACTTCCAGCGTTTCAGGTACCAGTCCTGCATCAGCGCCTTGATGCTGGCCGCCGCCAGGGTCACGTCGATCCGCCGGAACAGCCCTTCCTGCTGGCCCTCGGCGAGGATGTCCGCGAAGATCTTCTCGCTGGCCAGCTCGCCCTGGATCGCCGCCTCGATCTCGCGCCGTCCCAGGTGGCGCGACTCCATGAACGAGAAGTAGAACCAGGGGTGCAGCACCTCGGTGAGGTAGACATGAGCGCGGATCGCCGCGGAGAGACGGGGCACGGCCCCGGTGACGGCCTCCAGGCTGTCGTGCATCACCCGCCCGGTGAGCAGTCGGCCGTGGCTCTGGATCAGGCGCACCAGCTCGTCCTTGCTGCCGATGTAGGTGTACAGGGCTCCCATGCTCATGCCGGTCTCCCCGCTGAGGTCGCGCAGGGTCATGGCCTGGAAACCCTTTTCATTGGCCAGTCGCAGCGTCGCGTCGATGATGCGCGAGAGGTTGCGCACCGCGGTGGCTTCCTTCTTGACCCCGATGCGCTCGCTGTTGCGTGCGAAGATCTCGCGGCAGATGGCCTGCCGGGACAGGTCGACCCAGTCCTGGAATTCCTTCAGCGTGGTGAGGCCTTCGCCCGATCCGGTCATGCGGGTTCCGCCGTTCTCGAAAGAGCGACACCCTATGGGGACCGTGGGCGGGTGTCAACAAAAAGCGAACGCTCGCTCGGATAATGCGGCCGGCGGCGGCTACCAGCGGTACTTGTCCCAGAGCTCGGGATGGGCCCAGTTGCGCGGGTTGAGCCAGTCGGGGGTACGTTTGTAGGTGGCGATGTCGAAGGTGTAGAGGGTCCAGGTGCCCGACGCGAGCGCGTAGTCCTCGTACCGGAACAGGCCCATGGCGAGGAAGTCGTTCGGGCGCCAGGGCCGTTCGTCGGCCGCTTCGCCGGGACGCGGGTAGAGCACCGCGAAGCGCTGGGTGTGCACGTCCCGCAGGCGCGAGAGCAGCACCGCGGCGCGCTCGTCGGGCAGCCGCTCGAGGGCGCCGGCCACCAGCGCGAAGTCGAAGCGGTCGGACAGGGTGAGGTCGCGCAGCGCCTGCTCGCCGTCCATGTGGGTCTGGCGGCATTCCTCCGGCGGCGCGTAGCCTTGCATCAGGCGGCGTGCGTCCGGCCCCACGGTAAGCAGGGTGCCGGGGTGGTACTGGGCTGCGAGCGAGAGCAGATCCTGAACGAGCGCGTCCATGCATCCAGACTAACAGAACCGCACAGCCGCCGTCGGGGCCCTGCCGCGCCCGGCTGCCGCGGGACGGGCGCGTCGGCGCACCGCAGGCGAAATCGGTTACCATGGGCGGCTTGCGGTCCAGCGCCAGGCACGTTCGGGCGTCCCGACCACCAACGAGCGAAACGGCGCAAGGATTGATCGATGTCGCCCAATGACCGTCGGTTGCCCTTACGCGGCGCGGCTGCCGCGCTGGTCCTGGCCGCGGCGCTGTGCGGATGCGCGACCACCTCCGCGGGTCGCGACCCGGATCCGCTGGAGCCGCTGAACCGGGTCACCTACCGTTTCAACGACACCGTGGACAAGGCGGTGATGACGCCCCTGGCCAGGGGTTACAAGAGCGTCACGCCGGCACCGGTGCGCAAGGGCGTGGGCAACTTCTTCGGCAACCTCGAATCGCCGGTGACGATCGTGAACGACCTGCTGCAGGCCAAGTTCCGGCAGGGCGGCAGCGATACCGCGCGGCTCGCGGTGAATACCACGGTGGGCCTGCTGGGGTTCTTCGATCCGGCCAGCGGGATGGGCCTGCCCCCGCACGACGAGGACTTCGGCCAGACGCTGGGCACCTGGGGGATCGGGCCGGGCCCCTACCTGGTGCTGCCGTTCCTCGGCCCCTCGGACTTCCGCGACACGGTGGGGAAGGTCGGGGACTACGAGGTCGATCCGCTGTGGCAATGGCAGCAGCAGCCGGAGAAGTACGAGCTGCGCGGGGTGCAGATCGTCGACATCCGCGCGCGACTGCTCAACGCGACCAACCTGCTGCAGCAATCCATCGATCCGTACCTGTTCATGCGCAACGCCTACCTGCAGCGCCGCCGCAGCCAGGTCTACGACGGCAATCCTCCGCCCGGGGGCAGCTACGGGGCACCGCCCCCGCCGCCGCCGGGGCGGCGCGGCGGCCACTCCGGCGCGGGGGGCGCCGGTCCGCCGCCCCCGCCACCCTCGCGGCGGGGCGGGCCGGGATCCTGATGCGCTTCGTGTGGCGGGCCCGGCCGGCGTAGAATGGGGCCATGGATACCCGAATCTCCGGGAGGTCACATGGCTGAAGAGATTCTCGAGACCGTGGTGCGGCTGCGGCGGGAGCGCAAGCCCTGCGCCCTGGCCACGGTGGTGGAGGCGGAAGGCTCCACCTCCGCCAAGATCGGTGCCAAGGCCCTGATCGACGAGGACGGCCGGGTGCTCGCCGGCTGGGTCGGCGGCGGCTGCGCCGAGTCCACCACCTGCGAGACGGCCCTGCGCTGCCTGCGGCAGGGGCACGGCGAGGTCATCGACATCGACCTCAACGACGAGGTCCTGGGCGCAGGGATGCCCTGCGGAGGGAGCATGCGCGTGTACGTGGAGCCGATGTTGCCCCGGCCCTGCCTGTGGATCATGGGCCACGGCCGCATCGCGCAGGTGCTGTGCCAGCTGGCCGACCTGTGCGACCTGGAGGTGGTGGTGAATGACCCCATGGTCAGCCGCGAATACTACCCTGCCGCCAGCCGCCTGATCACCGACGACGTCGCCTACCGGGAGCTGCGGCCGGCGCCCGACGACTACGTGGTGATCGCAACGCAGCACAAGGGCGACCACCGCTCGATCCAGCAGGCGCTGGAGTCCGACGCGGGCTACATCGCCCTGATCGCGAGCCGCAAGCGCGCCGGCCTGGTGCTGGACTATCTGCGCGAGAATGACGTGCCGGAGGAGCAGATCCGGCGCGTGCGTTCGCCATGCGGGCTGGACCTCGGCGCGCGCACGCCGGAGGAGATCGCGCTGTCGCTCATGAGCGAGATCGTGATGATCCGGCGCGGCGGGCAGGGCGGCCTGATGGCCGACAAGGCCAGGCGGGCCCCGAAGAAGGCCTCGGCCTGATCGGGGGCGGGAGGCCTGGCTAGCCGGCCGCCCGGCGCTGCCGGGAGGCCGGGCTCGCGAGCGCCTGCGCGAGCTGCTCGAAGCTCTCGAGACTGTGCACCGGGCGGAACTCGTCGACATGCGGCAGCAGCGCGCGCACGCCGGCGGCGCGCGCCTCGAAGCCGGCGTAGCGAAGCAGCGGATTGAGCCAGATCAGCCGCCGGCAGGACTTGTGCAGGCGGTCGATCTCGCGCTCCAGACCGGCGCCCGCGTCGCGGTCCAGTCCGTCGGTAACCAGCAGCACGACGGCGCCCTGGCCCAGCAGCCTCCGGGACCAGCGCAGGTTGAATTCCCGCAGACAGGCACCGATCCGCGTCCCGCCGGCCCAGTCCTGCACCTGCTCGCTGACGCGTCGCAGGGCCACGTCCGGATCGCGGCTGCGCATCTGCGGAGTGACGTTGGTCAGCCGGGTGCCGAACAGCAGCACGTGGCAGTGCGTACGCTCGTTCACCGCGGCGTGCAGGAACTGCAGGAACATGCGCGAATAGCGGCTCATCGAGCCGGAGATGTCGCAAAGGACCACCAGCGCCGGCGGCCGCGTGCGCGGCGAGCGGCGTCGCAGCGGGATCACCATGCCGCCGCTGCGGGCGCTGGCACGCAGCGTGGCACCCAGGTCCACGTGGCGCCCGCGCGGGTCGGGCGCGGTGCGCCGCGTCGGGATCGGGCGCAGCGGCAGCTGCATGCGCGCCACCGCCCGCTGGGCCCGGGCCAGCTCCGCCGCGGACATGCTCTCGAAGTCCATCTTCCGCAGCACCTCCTGGTCGGTGAAGGTGAGGCGGGCATCGACCTCGATCTCCTTCTCCCGCTTCGGCTCCCGTGGCTCCTGCGAGCGCGGCGCCAGTGCCTCGCTCAGGCGCCGGTTGTCGCGCCGTCGCTGGTCGGGCGGGGCCGGGGCGTGCGGCAGCATGAGCTGAAGCACGCGGTCGAGCAGCGCGGGATCCTTCCAGAAGATGCGGAACGCCTGGTCGAACAGCTCCAGCTGGTCGTGCCGGTCCACCAGCACGCTGGCGAGGGCGGCGTGCAGGTCATCGCGCCGGCGCACGCCGGCCACCTCCGCCGCCTGCAGCGCGTCGAGCACCCGGTCGGGCCCCACCGGCAGCCCGGCGGCGCGCAGCACCCGTACGAAGTGTACGACGTTCTCTGCCAGGCGTCCCGCCGGGATCGCTTCGTCGCCGCTCACGCCGGTCCCTCAGCCGCCTTCGGCCGCCAGGTCGGCCCGGACCTGATCGAGGATGCGCCGCGCCTCGCTGCCCTGCAGGCGGGCAAGGTCATCCTGGTACTTGAGCAGCACGCCCAGGGTGTCGTTGACCGTATCCGGATCCAGCGAGAGCTTGTCCAGGGCCACCAGCGCGTTGGCCCAGTCGATGGTTTCGGCGATGCCCGGCAGCTTGAAGTAGTCGCCCTCGCGCAGTGCCTGGACGAAGGCCACCACCTCGCGCGAGAGGGCGCTCGCGGCCCGGGGCGCCTTCAGCGAGACGATCTCCAGCTCGCGGGCAGCGTCGGGGTAGTCCACCCAGTGGTACAGGCAGCGGCGCTTGACCGCGTCGTGGATCTCCCGGGTGCGGTTGGAGGTGATCACCACGATCGGCGGCTCCTCCGCCCGGATGGTCCCCAGCTCCGGGATCGAGAGCTGAAAATCGGACAGCACCTCGAGCAGGTAGGCCTCGAAGGGCTCGTCCGCCCGGTCGAGTTCGTCGATCAGCAGCACCGGGGGCCCCGAAGGTCCGCCGCGCAGCGCCCGCAGGAGCGGGCGTTCGATCAGGAACTGCTCCGAGAAGATGTCATGGCCCAGCCGCTCGCGGTCGTGCTCGCCGGCCGCCTCGGCCAGGCGGATCTCCAGCATCTGCCGCGGATAGTTCCACTCGTACGCGGCCTGCGCGACATCCAGCCCCTCGTAGCACTGCAGCCGCACCAGCGGCCGGTCCAGGCCGCCGGCGAGCACCTTGGCGATCTCGGTCTTGCCGACGCCCGCCTCGCCCTCGAGGAACAGCGGACGACCCATCCGCAGCGCCAGGTACACCACCGTGGACAGGCGCCGGTCGGCGACGTAGCTCTGGCTCCGCAGCAGATCCTGGCTCTGGTCGATCGAGGCGACGGCGCTTGCGGCTTCTGTCACCCCCCCTCCCGTCATCGGTTGGCCGCGGCGTCGACCGCGCGACGCGCCATCACGCCGACCAGGTGGGCACGATAGTCCGCATCCCCGTGCATGTCGGCCATCATCTCGTCCGGCGAGATGTTGATGCCCTCGATGGCGGAGGCCTTGAACTCCTTCGCCAGGGCCTTCTCCATCTCGGGTACCCGGAACACGCTGGGGGCGGCACCGGTGACGGCCACGCGCACCTCCGAGCCGCTGCGGGCGACCATCACGCCGACCAGCGCGAAGCGCGAGGCCGGCTGCTCGAACTTGGCGTAGGCGGCCTGGTCGGGGACCGGGAACTCCACCGCGGTGACCAGCTCCTCGGGCTCCAGCGCGGTCTCGAACATGTCGACGAAGAAGTCATCGGCGGCAATCCGGCGCCGGTCGGTGACCACGGTGGCGTTCAGGGCCAGCACGGCGGCCGGGTAGTCCGCCGACGGGTCGTCATTGGCGATCGAGCCGCCGATGGTGCCCAGGTTGCGCACCTGGCGGTCGCCGATGTTGCTCGCCAGCTCGGCCAGCGCCGGGATGGCCCGCGCCACGTCGGCCGAGTCGGCCACCTCCGCGTGCCGGGTCATGGAGCCGATGGTGACGGCCTTGCCGTCGACCTTGATGCCGCGCAACTCGTTGACGCGGGACAGGCTGACCAGGTCGGACGGCGCCGACAGGCGCTGCTTCATCGACGGCAGCAGGCTCTGACCGCCCGCCAGGAAGCGGCCGTCCTCCGCCTTCTTCAGGGCGGACACCGCGTCCGCGGACTTCTCGGGCCGGTGATACTCGAATGCGTGCATGTCTTCCTCCAGACTCGTTTGGTCAGGCAGCCTTGCCGCTGCTCGCGGTACGAATCGCGTGCCAGACGCGCGCCGGCGTGGCGGGCATGTCCAGCCGGCTCACGCCCAGGGGCGCGAGCGCGTCCAGGATGGCGTTGATCACCGCGGGCGGGGCACCGATCGCGCCGGCCTCGCCGCAGCCCTTGACGCCCAGCGGGTTGCTGGTGCAGGGCGTGCAGCGGGTGTCGACCTCGAAGGTCGGCAGGTCGTCGGCGCGCGGCATGGTGTAGTCCATGTAGCTGCCGGTCACCAGCTGGCCGCTCTCGGGGTCGTACTGGCAGTTCTCCAGCAGCGCCTGGCCGATGCCCTGGGCCAGGCCGCCGTGCACCTGTCCCTCGACGATCATCGGGTTGATGACGTTGCCGAAATCGTCCACCGCGACGAAGTTGACCACCTGGACCCGGCCCGTCTCGGGATCCACCTCCACCTCGCAGATGTGGCTGCCCGCGGGGTAGGTGAAGTTGGTCGGGTCATAGAAGGCGCTCTCGTCCAGGCCCGGCTCCAGCGTTTCCAGCGGGTAGTTGTGGGGCACGTAGGCGGAGAAGGCGACCTCCGGCATGGTCAGCTGCTTGTCGGTGCCGCTGACCCGGTAGACGCCGTCGTCGTACTCGATGTCCTCCACCGCGGCCTCCAGCTGGTGCGCCGCGATCTTGCGCCCCTTCTCGATCACCTTGTCCAGCGCCTTCATCAGGGCGGAGCCGCCTACCGCGATGGAGCGCGAGCCGTAGGTGCCCATGCCGAACGGGATGCGGTCGGTGTCGCCGTGCACCACCTCCACGTTCTCGATGGGGATGCCGAGCCGCTCCGACACCACCTGGGCGAAGGTCGTCTCGTGGCCCTGCCCGTGGCTGTGGGAGCCGGTGAACACCGTCACGCTGCCGGTGGGATGGAAGCGGATTTCGCCGGCCTCGTACAGCCCGGCGCGGGCCCCCAGCTGGCCGGCCATCGCCGACGGCGCCAGCCCGCAGGCCTCGATGTAGGTCGAGTACCCGAGCCCCCGGTAGCGACCGCGCGAGAGCGCCTCCTGGCGCCGTTTCTCGAAGCCGTCCACCTGCGCCTGACGCATGGCGGCGTCCAGGGTCGCCTCGTAGTCGCCGGTGTCGTAGCTCAACCCCACCGGCGTGTCGTAGGGGAAGGCGTCCTTCGGGATGAAGTTGCGCCGGCGGATCTCCGCCTGGTCCATGCCCAGCTCGCGCGCCGCTTCGCTGACCAGGCGCTCGACCACGTAGGTGGCTTCGGGCCGCCCGGCGCCGCGGTAGGCGTCAACGGGGGCGGTGTTGCTGAACACCGCCGTCACCTCGCAGTGGATCGCCGGCGTCGCGTACTGGCCGGCCAGCAGCGTGCCGTAGAGGATGCTGCAGATCGAGGGCGCGAAGGTCGACAGGTAGGCACCCATGTTGGCGCGTGTCCGCACCCGCATGCCCAGGAACGTCCCGTCCTTGTCCATCGCCAGTTCCGCGCGGGTCACGTGATCGCGGCCGTGGGCGTCGCAGAGGAATGACTCGGCGCGGTCCGCGGTCCACTTCACGGGCCGTCCCACCTTGCGCGTGGCCCAGGTCAGGACCGCTTCCTCGGCGTAATGGAAGATCTTGGAGCCGAAACCCCCGCCCACGTCCGGGGAGACCACGCGCACCTTGTGCTCGGGCAGGTTGAGCACGAACGCGCTCATCAGCAGCCGGGTCACGTGCGGGTTCTGGCTGGTGGTGTAGAGCGTGTAGGCGTCGTCGCCGGCTGAATAGTTCGCCAGCGCTGCCCGGGGCTCGATGGCGTTGGGGATCAGGCGGTTGTTGACCAGGTCCAGCGTGGTGACGTGGTCGGCCTTGTCGAACGCGGCGTCGGTGTCGGCCTTCTCCCCGATCTCCCAGACATAGCAGACGTTGTCGTCCAGGTCGTCGTGCACGCGGGCGGCATCCGATTTCACCGCGTCGTCCACGCTCACCACCGCGGGCAGCATTTCGTAGTCGACGTCGACCATCTCGGCGGCATCACGCGCCTGCCACGCACTCTCGGCGATGACCACGGCGACGTGGTCCCCGACGTAGCGCACCTTGCCCTGAGCGAGCGGGGGGTGTGCCGGCTCCTTCATCGGCTCGCCATGCTTGTCGGTCACCTGCCAGCCGCAGGGAAGCCCGCCGATCTCGTCGGCGGCGAGGTCGTCGCCGGTGAATACCGCGACCACGCCGGGTGCTTTGCGCGCCGCCGCCGTGTCGATCGAACGGATGCGGGCATGGGCGTGCGGCGACCGGACGAAATACGCCCAGGTCTGGTGCGGCAGGGAGATGTCGTCGGTGTAGTGGCCTCTTCCGGTCAGGAAGCGGTCGTCTTCACGGCGCTTCACCGAAGCGCCAATGCCGGTATCGCTCATGGCTCATCCCTCCATGGCCTCGGCGCCGGCTTTCACGGCGCGGACAATGTTCTGGTAGCCGGTGCAGCGGCAGTAGTTGCCCTCCAGCTGGCGCCGGATGACCTCGTCCGAGGCCCCGGGGTAGCGCTGCACCAGGTCGATCGCGCTCATCACCATGCCCGGGGTGCAGAATCCGCACTGCAGCCCGTGGTACTCCTTGAAGGCCGCCTGCATGGGATGCAGCTCGCCGTCGGAGGCGATGCCCTCGATGGTGGTCACTTCGGCGCCGTCGGCGTCCGCGGCCAGGAGGCTGCAGGACTTCACGGCACGCCCGTCCAGGTGGATGGTGCAGGCGCCGCACTGGCTGGTGTCGCAGCCGATATGGGTCCCGGTCAGGCCCAGGGTCTCGCGCAGGAACTGCACGAGCAGGGTGCGTGGCTCGACCTCGGCCGAAACGGGTCGGCCGTTGACGGTCAGGGAAATCGAGATGCCCATGAGACTCCTCCGTGATGCATGTTGGCCCGCCGCAGCAGTGCCGGGGAGCCCGGCGCTGCGGCCATCGTCAGCGGCCGGCGGCCGCTGCGCTCCGCTTTGTGGTGCTTCGGGTCGTCACGGCCTTCCGCGGCCGCCGGGGCGGTCGCCGGATGACCGGTGATCCGGAAGGTGTGCCGGACCGTTACCCGGTTTCCGGCGTCACCGCGCGATTCGGCTCCGGTGCCGGACGGATTCTCAGGACTCCGTCTGCTGCTCCCCGTCGCCCTGTTCATCCTCCTCTTCACCACCGAAGTGGGTGACGAGAGCACCGAAGAACTGGTTGGCCAGCTTGCGCGCGGCGCTGTTGACCAGGCGTGATCCGATCTGTGCGAGCTTGCCTCCGACCGTGGCACTGACCTCGTAGGTCAGCAGCGTGCCGCCGTCTTCTTCCGGCTGCAGCTGGATCGAGGTGCTGCCCTTGCCGAACCCCGCGGTGCCGCCCTGGCCCTCGAATGAAATAGTGTAGCTGTTGGGAGGGTCGATGTCCGAGAGGGTGCCGCGCCCCTTGAAGCGCGCCTTGACGGGACCGAACTTCGCGGTGAGGGCGACGTTGAGCTCGGTGTCCGAAACCCGCTCGACGGATTCGGCTCCGGGTATGCACTCGGCCAGCACGTCGGTGTCGTTGAGCGCGTCCCAGACTTCCATTTGCGAGGCCGGGATATGCTGCTCGCCGGTCATGTCCATGAGCGATCCTCCAGGAAAATCGGCGTGGTCCCCGTGCGGGGCGATGCTCCTATTTAACAGCGGAATGCCGGGCGGGTAAACGTGTCGCGCGAAGAGATGCCGGGGACCGGGCGCACTTCCGGGGGAGCGGGGAACCACCAAGCAAGCGCTCGGTTTACAGCCTTCCTGCCCTGGTTTAACTTGCGTTGCAGGATCCCTGCGCCGTGCCGTCCGGGCGCCCTGGCGGGGGTGGTGCTCATTCCGGCGGGCCCGGCGCCGGCTACGGAGGCGAGATGTCCGGCAGCAGCCCTTTCTACACCCAGGACCACGCGATCTTCCGCGAATCCGTCCGCCGCTTCGTCGAGAAGGAGATCCGCCCGCACGTGGACGAGTGGGACGAGGCCGGCGAGTTTCCGCGCGAGCTGTACCGGCGCGCGGCGGAGGCCGGCATCCTGGGACTGGGCTTTCCGGAGGAGTACGGCGGGCAGCCCGCGCCGGATCCGTTCTACAACATCATCCTCACCGAGGAGCTCACACGCGCCGGCTCCGGCGGCGTGATCGCCAGCCTGATGAGTCTCGGCATCGGCCTGCCGCCCGTCGTTCACCTGGGGACCGAGGACCAGAAGCGCCGCTTCGTGCCGCCGGTGGTGGCCGGGGAGAAGATCAGCGCGCTCGCCATCACCGAGCCGTCGGGCGGCTCCGACGTGGCCAGCCTGCGCACCACGGCGCGGCGCGAGGGCGATCACTACGTGATCAACGGTTCCAAGACCTTCATCACCTCCGGAGTCCGGGCAGACCTGTACACCGTGGCCGTGCGCACGGGGGGGCCCGGCATGGACGGGATCTCCCTGCTGGTCGTGGAGAAGGGCACGCCGGGCTTCAGCCAGACGCCCCTGAAGAAGATGGGCTGGTGGTGCTCGGACACCGCGACGCTGTACTTCGACGACTGCCGGGTGCCGGCCGAGAACCTGCTGGGCCCGGAGAACGGCGGCTTCA
This sequence comes from Gammaproteobacteria bacterium, assembly GCA_035638775.1. Lineage (GTDB taxonomy): Bacteria > Pseudomonadota > Gammaproteobacteria > UBA5335 > SLRW01 > DASQZJ01. The sequence goes on along the minus strand of DASQZJ010000006.1, from coordinate 38,817 downwards.
TGGGCATCATGCGCAACTTCAACGGCGAGCGGCTGGGGCTCGCCGCACAGGCCTGCGGCTTCGCCCGCCTGTGCATCGACGAGGCCACCGCCTACGCCCGCGAGCGCGCCACCTTCGGCCGCCCCCTGATCGAGAACCAGGTGGTCCGGCACCGTCTGGTGGACATGAACATGAAGGTCAACGCGGCCCGCGCCTACCTGGATGAGCTCGCGTGGCGGGTCCACCAGGGCGAGACCCCGGTCGCCGACCTGTGCATGCTCAAGAACCTCGCTACCGGTACGCTGGAGTACTGCGCCTCGGAGGCGATGCAGATCTTCGGCGGTGCCGGCTACATGCGTGGCACGCCGGTGGAGAGGATCTACCGTGAAACCAAGGTGCTCACCATCGGCGGCGGCTCGAGCGAGATCATGAAGGATCTGGCCGCCCGCCAGATGGGAATGTGACGGCAATCCGTCGGGGGGATACGGCCATGGCCGACCACAACCTGCATACGGCGGCGAAGTTCGGCGCCATCGCGCGCGTCATACCGGACTCGCCCTGTTTCATCCAGGGTCGGCGCCGGCTCACCTACGGGGAGGTCGACGCCCGCACCAACGCCCTGGCCAACGCCTTTCTGGAAGGCGGCATCGCGCGCGGCGACCGCGTCGCGGTGATGGAGCGCAACAGCCCCGAGTACATGGAGTCCTACCTGGCGGCCCAGAAGCTGGCCTGCGTTCCACTGAACGTCAACTACAAGTACCAGGGCGACGAGCTGCGCTACGTGCTGGACGACTCCGGTGCCTCGGTGATCGTGATCCACGCGGACTTTCTTCCCGTGCTGGACGCCATTCGCGGCCGGGTGCCCGGGCTGAAACAGGTGGTGGTGATCGGGCCGGATGCCCACGCCGACCCGGGCCAGGGGCGCTACAGCTACGCCCGGGCGCTGCAGCACCGGGAGACCCTGGAGCTGCCCTGGGAGCCGCCCGGCAACGACGACCTGCTGTTCCTGCTGTACACGGGGGGCACCACCGGCTATCCCAAGGGCGTGATGTGGGATGTGCAGCTCTACCGGGAGAACTGGCGCATCCTGGCACCGATGTTCAAGAGCCTGCTGCCGCGGCTGAAGGATGCGCCGCCGTCGCTGTTCTCACCGCGCGGCGGCGGCAGCAGCTCGCCGCTGCTGCGCTTCCTGCAGTCCGGGCTGTTCCGCTGGCTGATCGCGAAACCCGCGGTGCAGCGCTTCGCCGGCAACCTGCTCGAGAAATCCATGCGCGAGCGCTATGCCGGAGACCTGGAAACGGTGGCGAAGAAGGCAAAGGCCGCCCGCGGCATGCCCAACGTCACGCTGCCGGCCTGCCCGCTGATGCACGGCACCGGGTTCCTGACCACGCTCAACGCCATATCCGGCGGCGAGCCCGTGGTGTTCCTGGAAGACAAACGCTTCGACCCGGCGGAGCTGTGGCGCACGATCGAGCGGGAGCGGGTGCGCACCGTGGTGATCGTGGGCGACGCCTTCGCCGTGCCCATGCTCGAGGAGCTGGACCGCCACGACTACGACACTTCGTCGCTGGTGATGATGAACTCCTCCGGCGTGGTCTGGTCGCCGCGCATCAAGCAGGCCCTGCTCGAGCGCATTCCGCAGATGATCGTGGTGGACTCCCTCGGAGCCTCCGAGGGGCTGAGCCGATCGGAGCCGAGCCTGTCGAGCGACGGCGAGATCCAGCCCATGCGCTTTCGCCTGGCCGGTCACATGAAGGTGTTCGACGAGAACGACGAGGAGGTGCTGCCCGGCTCCGACCGGGTGGGCCAGCTCGCGGTGAGCGGATTGATCCCGCGCGGCTACTGGAACGACCCGGAAAAGACGGCGCGCACCTTCCGCACCATCCGCGGCGTGCGCTACGCCATCTTCGGCGACATGTGCCGGGTCGAGAGCGACGGCACGCTGATCCTGCTGGGGCGCGGCTCCGGCTGCATCAACACCGGCGGCGAGAAGGTCTACCCGGAAGAGGTGGAGAACGTCATCAAGGAGCTTCCCGAGGTCGGGGACTGCGCCATCGTCGGCATCGACGACGAGCGCTGGGGCCAGGCGATCAGCGGCCTGGTCGCGCCCGCCGAGGGGCGCGAGGTGGACGTCGAGCGGGTGATCGCCCACTGCGCGGAGAAACTCGCCAACTACAAGAAACCCAAGTCGCTGTTCGTGGTCGACGAGATTCCGCGCAAGGACAGCGGCAAGCTGATCTACCCCGACATTCGCGAGAAGGTCCGGCAGCTGGCGAAGCGTTCGGCCTGAGGCCGGACGCCGTTCCGGCGGGAATACCGGGATCACCGGCCGGAGTGGATGATCCGCTCGGGCGGGCTGGAGATCGTCGCCGAGGGCCTGGAGAAGGGGAACATCCGGTTCAACGTCCCGTTCGAGCGCTGAAGCTCCCGCCCGCGGCGGCGCAAACCTGCTATCCTGTGCCCCTTTTTGCGGCGGCCGTGAAACGCCATGCATGCCCTGTCCCTCAAGGATCTGAACAAGACCTACGCCAACGGCTTGGTGGCCCTGCGGGACGTCTCGCTGGACGTCGAGGCGGGCGACTTCTATGCGCTGCTGGGGCCGAACGGGGCCGGCAAGTCCACCACCATCGGCATCATCAGCTCACTGGTGAACAAGACCGCGGGGCGGGTGAGGGTGTTCGGGCATGACATTGACCGCGAGCCGGAGGCGGTCAAGGCCTGCCTCGGGCTGGTGCCCCAGGAGATCAACTTCAACAATTTCGAGAAGTGCCGCCATATCCTGATGAACCAGGCCGGCTTCTACGGCCTGCCCTACGAACGCGCCCGCCAGCGCACCGACGCCTGCCTGCGCCAGCTCGGCCTTTGGGCCAAGCGCGACGACATCGCGCGCAACCTTTCGGGCGGCATGAAGCGGCGCCTGATGATCGCCCGCGCGCTGGTCCACGAGCCCAGGCTGCTGATCCTGGACGAGCCGACCGCGGGGGTCGACATCGAGATCCGCCGCTCGATGTGGACCTTCCTGCGGGAGATCAACGCCGAGGGCACCACCATCATCCTTACCACACATTATCTCGAGGAGGCCGAGAGCCTGTGCCGCAACATCGGCATCATCGATCGGGGCGAGATCGTCGAGGACACCTCGATGAAGGAGCTGCTGCGCCGCCTCGACACCGAGACCTACGTCCTGTATCTGGACGGGCGCGTGGAGGACCTGCCGCCGCTGCCCGGCTATGCCGTGGAAGCGGTGGACGAGAACACCGTCGAGCTGTCGGTGCACCGGGGCCAGGGGCTGACGGAGGCGTTCCGGCGGCTGCGCGAGGCCGGCTTCGAGGTGCTGAGCATGCGCAACAAGGCCAACCGGCTGGAGCAGCTGTTCATGAGCCTGGTCAGCAGCACGCACGAGCCGCCGGTGTCGACCGTGAGCGAGCGCCGGGCGCCGGTGTGAGGGCGGCGCCGTGAACCATTTCATCGCGTTCCGCACCATCCTCTTCCGCGAGATCCAGCGCTTCTCCCGGATCTGGCTGCAGACCATCGTGCCGCCGGCGATCACGATGACCCTGTACTTCGTGATCTTCGGCGGCCTGATCGGGTCGCAGATCCGGCACATGGACGGCTACAGCTACATGCAGTACATGGCGCCGGGCATCATCATGATGGCGGTGATCACCAACTCCTACTCCAACGTGGTGTCCTCGTTCTTCGGCGCCAAGTTCCAGCGCCACATCGAGGAGCTGCTGGTGGCGCCGGTGCCCAACTACCTGATCCTGCTGGGCTACATCGGCGGCGGCGTCGCGCGCGGGCTGCTGGTGGGGGTGCTGGTGACCTGCGTGGCGCTGTTCTTCACCCACCTGCACGTCTCCAGCCCGCTGATCACCGCCTCGGTGGTGCTGCTGACCTCGGTGCTGTTCTCGCTGGGCGGGTTCATCAACGCCGTGTTCGCCACCAAGTTCGACGACATCTCCATCGTCCCGACCTTCGTGCTGACGCCGCTGACCTACCTCGGGGGCGTGTTCTACTCGATCAAGATGCTGCCCGATTTCTGGCGGCACGTGTCCATGGCCAACCCCATCCTGTACATGGTCAATGCCTTCCGCTACGGCATCCTGGGGGTGTCCGACATCAACATCGTGACCGCCTACCTGATCATCGGCCTGTTCGTCGTTATCCTGTTCGTATTCAGCCTGCACCTGCTCAATCGCGGGACGGGCATCCGCAGCTGACCCGGGGAGGTGATCGAATGGCACTGGCACTCGTGACCGGCGGCGGCACCGGGCTGGGGCGCGCCGTGACCCTTGCACTGGCACGGCGCGGGATGGACGTGCTGGCGGTCGGGCGGCGGCCCGAGCCGCTCCAGGAGACGCGGGAGCGCGAACCGGACCGCGTCCGGGTGCTGCCCGCCGACGTGTCCCGGGAGGAAGGGCGTGCCGCCATCGTCGAGACAGTCGGCGAGGGCCCCCTGGCGTACCTGGTCCACAATGCGGGCGTGCTCGCCCCGGTGGCACCGCTGGCCGAGGTCAGCCTCGAACAGTGGCGCGCGCACCAGGCGATCAACGTCGAGGGACCGCTGTTCCTGACGGCCGCGCTGCTGGAGCCGCTGCGTGGCGGGCGCGTGCTGCACGTCTCGTCGGGGGCGGCGCATCATGCATACCGTGGCTGGGGTGCCTACTGCACGTCGAAGGCCGCGCTGCACATGGTCTACCAGGTGTACCGGGAGGAACTGGCCGACCACGACATCGCGGTGGGCAGCATCCGGCCCGGCGTGGTGGACACGCCCATGCAGGCCCGGGTCCGGGCGCTGCCGCCGGAGGTGTTTCCGGATCGCGAGCGCTTCGTGGAGATGAAGCGCACGGGCAGGCTGCTGGATCCCGCACGCTCGGCCGCCGCCATGGTGTCCCTCCTGCTGGACACCGACGCCGCGCGGTTCAGCCGGCAGGAATGGGACGTACGGGATCTTGCAGGCGCATGACGGACCGGTCCGGGGGTCCCCCGGTCGCCGGGGGGGCGCGAGCCGTTCGCGACTTGCATGACCCCGCCCGCGTGGCACAATGGCATAAGCAAAAGAATCTATAAGGAGGCGGGGAGGAGGTCATCATGATCCACGCGCCCGACAAGGTGCACCGACAGGTGCAGAACGTCTACGAGAACCTGATCCGCAGCGATTATCCCGATGGTTACTATTCCGGCGCCCTGCTGAGACGGGAAGGCGGCGAGCACTACGCGCTCAACGGTTTCGAGCCGCGCTGGACCGCGGCCGGTGCCTGGGGAGTGGACTGCTACCGGGAGGAGGACGACAGCGTCGTGGTCGGCTTCTTCGGCAACGAGGACAACTTCCTGGAATGGTACGGGGAGATCGTCAATGCCGGCGTGCTGGCCCGGGATCCCGACGACGGGGCCGCCGTCCAGGCCTGCCGCAAGCGGGCCCTGGAAGGCGGCGACTGGCGTCGGATCTACCAGCCCGAGGGACCGGAAGCGGGGGACTAGCCCCGCGGGAAGCGCGGGCTGCGGCTATGCCGGGTGGTCGGGCTGCTCCTCGGCGGCGCCGAGGACCTCGTCCAGGAAATTCGCGAAGATCCGCCGGATCGCGGGCAGACATTGCGTGAGGCCATGGCCGCCGTCCAGCACGTGCAGGGCGGCACGGTGTATCTGGGCGAAACGGATGGCGTTCGCCACCGGCACCACCGCGTCGCGCCAGCCGTGCACCACCGCCATCCGCCCCGCCTGCACCATGGGATCGGCCTCGTAGCCGGGCAGGTACATCGCCGGCGCCATCAGGAACAGGCCGTCGGGGCGCAGCGAGCCGCTCGCCACGGCGGACACGTAGGCACCCATGCTCGAGCCGACCAGCACCAGGTGGCCGCCGGTGGCCGGATGCTCGTCGAGGAGCTGGCGGACCCGGGCATCCGGGTCGCGCGTGTGACTGTAGTCGGGACTGCATACGCGGAAGCCGCGCTCCCGGGCAATGCCGGCCAGCGCGCTGATCTTCGTGCCCCATGGCCCGCTTTCCATGCCGTGGGCGAAGTAGAGCAGGTCGGGCTCGCCGGAATCCACTGATTGCATCGGTCTCTCCGCACCGGGACCGGGGTCCATTCTACCCGCCCCCGGCGAGGTTTCCACCGGCGCCGCCGGGCCGGCGTGCCGGTGTCCGTGCTGTGCTTCGGCACGGTGCGCATGCGAGACTGCGCGGGTACCTGCAGAGCACGCGTCGCGGGCGGACCGGGCAGAGGAGCGCGATGAAGAAGGATACGCAACTGGTGGAGGCCGGGCGGGACCCGGCGGCGCATCACGGGACGGTGAATCCTCCCGTCTATCATGCCTCCACGGTGCTGTTCCCGACCCTCGGGGCGCTGCGCGAGGCCGGACGCCACCCCTTCGAGGGCGTGTTCTACGGCCGTCACGGCACGCCCACCACCTTCGCCTTCGAGCGGGCCATGGCAGAGCTCGAGGGCGCCCACGGTGCGGTGGCCGTATCGTCCGGGCTGGCCGCGATCGCGCTGTGTCTGTGCGCCTTCGTGCAGAGAGGGGATCACCTGCTGGTTTCCGACAACGTCTACGGTCCGACCCGGAGGTTCTGCGACGGGACCCTGGCCGGCTTCGGGGTCGAAACCACCTACTTCGATCCCGCGGCCGGCGCCGGAATCGCCGGGCTGTTCCGCGAGAACACGCGCCTGGTATTCATGGAGAGCCCGGGCTCGCTTACGTTCGAGGTCCAGGACGTGCCGGCCATCGCCGCGGCCGCCCGGCGCCGGGGTGTGCTCAGCGCGATCGACAACACCTGGGCCACGCCGCTGTACTTCAACGCCATCGCGCACGGCGTGGACCTGTCGATCCATGCCGCCACCAAGTATATCGTGGGGCATTCCGACGCCATGCTGGGCGTGATCAATGCCACCGAGGGCGCCTGGGAGCCGCTGCGCCGGCGGGTCGCCGCCTTCGGCAACTGTCCCGGCGCGGACGAGCTCTACCTGGGCCTGCGCGGGCTGCGCACCCTGGGGGTGCGCCTGGCGCGCCACCAGGAGACGGCGCTGGCGCTCGCGGACTGGCTCTCGGGACGACCGGGGGTGCAGCGGGTGCTTTATCCCGCGCTGCCCTCGGATCCGGGACACGCGCTGTGGAAGCGGGACTTCGCGGGTGCCAGCGGCCTGTTCGGCGTGCTCCTGGAACCGGTGCCCGATGCCGCCCTCGCCCGGATGCTGGACCACCTGGAGCTGTTCGGCATGGGCTACAGCTGGGGAGGGTTCGAAAGCCTGATCCTGCCGACCCGTCCGGAGCCGCTGCGCAGCGCCGTCCCCTGGCGCGAGGAGGGCACCCTGCTGCGCATTCACGCGGGCCTGGAGGATCCCGACGACCTGCGGCGCGACCTGGAGGCGGGCCTGGAGCGCCTGCGCCGGGCGGCGGAGTGAGGCCCGCCGGGGCCGCGACGCTCCAGGAAGACGGTGATCTCGGCCCGGTCGTGGTAGAGCTGCTTGGCGGCCACGCGGCACGGCACGCCGGACCGGTCCAGCTGTTCCCGCACCCGGGCCACCAGGCGCCCGGCCGTCTCGTAGCGCCGCTTCATGGGCAGCTTCAGGTTGAAGATCGAACGGCGACACCAGCCGCCCGCGATCCAGCGTGCTGCGCGGTCGGCCACCCGGGCGGGCCGGTCCGCGATGTCGCAGACCATCCAGTCGACCGGGCGCGGGGGGCGGAAGCGGAAGCCGTCCTCGCGCAGGTGCCGCACGTGCCGGTCGCCGGCGAGACCCGGGTTCAGCGGGCCGTTGTCCACGGCGGTCACCTGCAGGCGGCGACGGGCCAGCTGCCAGGTCCAGCCGCCCGGCGCGGCCCCGAGGTCCACCGCGGTCATGCCGGGCTTGAGCAGATGCTCCCGGCGCTCGGGACCGAGGAAGAGCTGCAGGGCCTCGTCGAGCTTGAGCGCGGAGCGGCTCGGCGCCCCGCGCGGCCGGCGCAGCCGGGCGACCCCGCCGGGCCAGGGCACGCTCGCCCGGGGCAGGGCGTAGCCTGCCTGCAGGGTACGCGCGTCCTCGAGACAGACGTGCACGACCAGCTCGCCCCCGCCGCGCAACTGCCCGCTGGCGTGCAGCCGCCGCTCGAGCTCCGCGGCCAGCCGCTCCGCGCGTGCAGCGAGGCGCCGCCCCTGCTGCGTGTCCGGGCTCTCCCCCAGCACCCCGCGCACGGCCCCCGGGACGGATACCAGCGCCTGCTGGAGCCGCGCGGCCGGGTTGTCGCCGGGATCCTCGATCAGTGCCAGGCGGACGAAGGCCTGGCGGGCAAAGGTCAGATCCGGAACCGGGGCATGACGGTGCAGGCGCTGGGCGTCGCCGGCACGCCCGGGCAGAAACACGACCCGGCCGCACCGGGGCTGCGCGCAGCTATGGCCGGCGATGCGAAGGCACGCGGCGTGCTCCCGGATCTCCCGGGCACATTCTTCCTCGAAGCCGGCGCGGCAGAACAGGAACAGGGCCTCCATGCGGCCCGATTATGCCAGAGCAGCCGGCCTTCCAGCGGTGGCCGTCAGGCGTCGTGGCGGCTCCGGTCACGGCTGCCGCCGTGCCCGGGACGGCGACGCATGGGGTACCGGCTGCGCGGGCGCGCCTGGCTCACGCGAATCCGGCGTTCCGCCATCTCGTGGCCGTCCAGCGCGGCCACGGCAGCGGGGACCGCCTCGCTGTCCATCTCGACGAACGCGAATCCGCGCGGGCGGCCGGATTCGCGGTCGGTAATCATGCTGACCCCGTACACCTCGCCGTGCGGCTCGAACAGCTCGCGCAGCGCGTTTTCCGTGACGTCCTCGGGCAGATTGCCCACGTAAACGGATCGCTTCATTCCCTGATCCTCCTGCCGCGCCCGCGCGGCCGACCCGCCATGGCGGGTCCTGTATTTCCGACGGCGCCGAGCGGGTCGGCGCTGTCCGCGGGCCATGCTTGGCCCGGCGCGGATCGGCACTTGCGTGCGGATCCGGCGGAGTCGAAACCGGACCTGCGCCGGCCCCGACGGCTCTGGAAAGTACGGCGAGTACTTTTCAGAGGTCCTGCACAAAGAATAGTGGGGATACGGGCGTTTGTCTGCGGCAAAGGGGCAACAGGAAGGGCGGGGCTTGCCGCAGGTCAGGGAAGGGTGCAGGCACCGCGACGCCCCGGGCGCGGCAGCGGTGTGCCGCGCCCGGGACGGCTTCGGTGCCGCGGCTCAGGCGACGCGTGCGTCGTCGGAATCGGTGTCGGACGCCACCGCCTCGACGCTGCGGCGAAGGGTCTCGAGGCCTTCCTCGATGCCCGCGTCGTCGATGGTCAGCGGGGCCAGGCACTTGATGACCTCGTCGTCGCCGCCGGCGGTCTCCAGCAGCAGCCCGTTGCGGAACGCCTCGGCACAGATGCGCGAGGCCTCGTCGGGGTCGTGGCAGACCAGTCCCTGCATCATGCCGCGCCCGCGGGCCTGCTCGAAGATCTTGGGAAAGTCCGCCACCAGGCGATCGAAGCCTTCGCGGATCTTCTCGCCCTTGCGCCGGATCTCGCGGGCGAAGCTGTCGTCCTCCCAGTAGGCCAGCGCCTCGGCGCCGGTGACGAATGCCAGGTTGTTGCCACGGAAGGTGCCGTTGTGCTCGCCCGGCTCCCAAACGTCCAGCTCGGGCCGGATCAGGACCAGGGCCATGGGCAGGCCGTAGCCGCCGATCGACTTCGACAGGCAGACCATGTCGGGCTTGATGCCCGCGGGCTCGAAGCTGAAGAACGTGCCGGTGCGGCCGCAGCCGGCCTGGATGTCGTCCAGGATCAGCAGGATCTCCCACCTGCGGCACAGCGCCTCGAGCCGCTGCAGCCACTCCATGCTGGCGACGTTGATGCCACCTTCGCCCTGGACGGTCTCGACGATCATGGCCGCCGGCAGATCCAGCCCGCTGCCCTGATCCTCGAGGGTCTTCTCCAGGTAGTCGATGGTATCCGCCTCGTCGCCCAGGTAGCCGTCGTAGGGCATGCTCACGGCATTGCCCAGCGGGATTCCCGCGCCGCTGCGCTTGAAGTTGTTGCCGGTCACCGCCAGCGCACCGATGGTCATGCCGTGGTAGCCGTTGGTGAAGCCGATGATGGTCTCGCGCCCGGTGACCTTGCGCGCGAGCTTCATGGCGCTCTCCACCGCGTTGGTGCCGGTCGGGCCGGGGAACTGGATCTTGTAGCTCAGCCCGCGCGGCTGCAGGATCACCCGGTCGAAGCGCTCCAGGAAGGTGCGCTTGGAGGTGCTCGCCATGTCGAGGCTGTGGGTGATGCCGTCCTGCTCGATGTACTCGAGCAGCCTGCGCTTGAGGCGGTCGTTGTTGTGCCCGTAGTTGAGGGCGCCGGCACCGCCGAAGAAGTCCACGTAGCGCTTGCCCTGCTCGTCCCAGAGCAAATGGCCCTTGGCGCGCTCGAACACGGCAGGGAAGCCGCGGCAGTAGCTTCGGACCTCCGACTCGAGAGTTTCGAATACGTTATCCATGTCGTATCACCGCCTGGTGGTTGCGATTGAACGAAGAGAAAGGCGCGGCGTGAATCAGGACCTCAGGGGTCCGATCCGGAGAAGCATTTCCGCCTCGTGGCCACGATCGGGAAACAGCTGGGAGGGGAAACACGGCAGCTCCTCGATGCTGGTTCCCTGTTTGCGCGCATAGGAAGCGAACAGCGCACGCGAGCTCTTGTTCGAGGGCGTGACGGTGGTCTCGAGGAAGCGCGCCGCGCGGCACGCATCGAGCTCCATCAGGCCCCGGACCAGTGCACCCGCGATCCCCTGGCCCTGCCATTCGGGATCCACGCCGATCTGCCACAGAAATACAGTGTCTTGCCGTCCCGGCGGAACGAATGCCGTGGTGAAGCCGACCAGAGCGTCCCCGGCCTCGGCGACCAGGCAGGTCCGGCCGAAGAACTTGCCCAGCAGGAGATAGAGATAGGCGGAATTCAGGTCGAGGGTGCCGGCCCGCTGGATCAGCTGCCATACGCCCGCGCCGTCCTCGGCATGCATGGGGCGCAAGCTGTAGCGAGCCTTCTCCCTTTGCTCTTTGGGGGTCGTCCCGGATTCAGTCAAAACAACGCCTGGAGGTTTTGGCGAGCGCATATTATGCCACAAGCCGGCGACGCTTGCCTGCCCCCGGACGCCGCCGCGCGATCGGCCGGTGTGCTTATGCCAGCATCAGCTCCCGCAGCGTGGCGGCGTCGCGCACGGCGTGGCCTTCCGCGTCGTTGTTGAAGTAGGCATGGACGTCGTGCCCCTGCGCCCGCCACTCGTTCAGCCGGCGCGCGTCCGCGGCAAGCCGGTCCCGGGAATAGCCGCCGGCGTAGTGATCGCCGTGATAGCGCACGTAGGTCCAGGACGCCGTGAGGCGCCAGGGGTGGTCGGGGAGCATGTCGTGCAGGCACAGGGCCGCGCCGTGCTCGGCCAGCACGGCATAGATCTCGTCCCGCAGCCAGTCCGGATCGCGCACCTCGACGGCCCAGCGGAGGTCCCGCGGAGCGGCCCGCAGGAAGGCGTCCAGCCGTTCCGGCCTGGCCTTCCAGCGGGGCGGAAGCTGGACCAGCACCGGCCCGAGATGCTCGCCCAGCTCGCGCACCGGTTCCAGAAACCTCTCCAGCAGGCTTTCCGGCTCGCGCAGCCGCTTGATGTGGGTGCCGTAGCGGCTGAACTTGACCGCGTAGAGAAAAGCCCGGGGAGCGGCCTCCCGCCAGCGCGCCATGGTCTCCGGCTTCGGCAGGCCGTAGAAGGTGCTGTTGAGCTCTACCGTGTCGAAGCGTTCCGCGTAGTAGCCGAACCAGCGGCTGCGCGGCAGGTCGACCGGATAGAAGGTGTCGCGCCAGTGGTCGTACTGGTAACCGGACGTCCCGATGCGAAGGCTTCCCGTGGTTCGTGCCATGGCGTGGCCTCCCGCCCTGGCCGCTGCATCCCGAATGACGGTCCCGGTCGCCCGGCGAAATGTCAGGCTTCGCCCAGTCCGACGGAGAACATGCTCTCCAGGTCGTGGCGCGAATAGGCCCGGAACGCGAGCAGCGTCTCCGATCCGGTGATGCCGTCGAGCTTGAGCATGTGCCGGGTCACCAGGTCCGCGAGCTCGCCGTTGGTGCCTGCGCGGATGATGGCGATGATGTCGTAGCGCCCGCTGACCGAGTAGGCCTCCGAGATGCCTTGCATCTCCGCCAGCCGCTCCGCCACGTCGTTCACCTTGTGACGGTCCACGTTCAGCAGGACGATCGCGGTGACCATGGGGCAGGGCTCCTTTGCCGTTCGCCGGTGACCCCAATACTACTACCAATCTTCCGGAAGATTGGTAAACCGGCCGGGCGGAATGCCATGCCCGGGCGCTGCCGCCCACCGCGGCGCCGCCGCACGGCAGCGTGTTCGCGAGGCTTGATGCCGGTCAGCGCGCCCGCACGGTGCCGGACGCATACTTTGCGCAACTTGCGGCGGGAGACGGCGGATGAACGCCCTGATGACCGCGGGCAGGGTGGTGGGCGGCCTGGGCCTGTTCCTGCTCGCCATGAGCATGATCACCGACGGGCTCAAGAGCGCCGGCGCGGCCCAGCTGCGGCAGATCCTGGCCGGCGCCAGCCGCAGCCGCGCCCGCGGCGTGGCCAGCGGGTTCGTGATCACCGCGGTGGTCCAGTCGTCGAGCGCCGTGACGGTGGCCGTGATCGGCTTCGTCAACGCCGGGCTGATGACCCTGTACCAGTCCCTGGGCGTGCTGGTGGGGGCCAACGTCGGCACCACCATGACCGGCTGGCTGGTCGCCGCGGTGGGCTTCGACGTGCCGCTGGAGAGCTTCGCCCTGCCGCTGGTGGGGCTGGGCATGCTGCTGCGCCTGACGCGGCCGGGACGGCGCCTGGGCTCGCTCGGCCTCGCGCTGGCGGGCTTCGGCCTGTTCTTCGTCGGTCTGGCGGTGCTGCGCGAGAGCCTCGGAACCCTGACGGGGAACGTGGCCCCGGTGCTGACCATGGGATCGGACGGCTGGCGCGTGCTCGCCTTCGTGCTGGCCGGGGCGGCGTTCACCATCCTGACCCAGTCTTCCAGCGCGGCCATCGCGCTGATCCTGAGCGCCGCTGCCGGCGGCGTACTGGGGGTGCCCAGCGCGGCCGCGATGGTGATCGGGGCCAACGTCGGCACGACCTCGACGGCGGTGATGGCCACGCTCGGCGCGACCCCCAACGCCCGCCGCGTGGCCGCCGGCCACGTCGTGTTCAACGTCCTCACCGGGGCGATCGCGCTCGCGCTACTGCCGCTGCTGCTCTGGCTGGTCACCGGCGTGGGCCGGCTGCTGGGTCTGCCCGGATCGGCGCCGGTGATCCTGGCGCTGTTCCACACCACGTTCAATCTGCTGGGACTGGCGCTGGTGTGGCCGCTGCTGCCGCGCCTGGCGGCGTTCCTGCAGCGCCGTTTCGTCACCGCGGAGGAGGACGAGGCGCGGCCGCGATTCCTGGACCGTACCGCCGCGGCGACCCCCGGTCTCGGCAGCAGCGCGGTGGTGATGGAGCTCGGCCACCTCGGCGAGCTCGCGCGCACGGCCGGGCGGCTCGCGTTGGCGGCGGGCGCCGGCCACGCGCGCGAGTTGCGCGCCCGCTCCGCCGCTGCCATGGCGTTGGCCGCCGCGGTGACCGAGTTCGTGCCGCGGCACACCGGGGACGGCGCGGCCGGGGAGGGCGGGACCTGGGCCCCCCTGATGCTGCGCACGGCGCGGTATTTCAGCGAGGCCGCCGCGGCGGCCAGCTCGCTCGGCCGGGACACGCAGGAGACGGGACGGTGGACGGAGCCCGCGGTGGCGCAGCTTGCCGCGGCCGCGGCCGGGATGCTGGGGCGTGCCGCGGGGGACGCCCCCGACTTCTCGCCGGACGCCTGCAATGCCGCGCTGGCCGCGGTGGAGCCGGCCTACCAGGAAGCCAAGGCGGCGCTCCTGAAGGCGGGTGCGGACGGCCGGCTGGACCTGGCGGGGATGGTGGCCGAGCTGGACTGGATCACCCGTGTGCGCCGCCTCGCCCAGCAGGCAGCCAAGGGCGCGCGCCAGCTCCACCGGCTGCGCGCGGCGCTGCTGCCGGAGGCCGCCTTGGCCGCGCCGGGGCCCGGCGCGGCCTGACGGCGTGCGGCCGCGGGTCTTACAGCGCCGCGACGCGCCGGATCAGGTCCAGGTAGGCATCGTCGTAGACGGCGTCTCCGTTTCCCAGGTGGTTGCGCAGGAACAGGCGCAGGCGCGTCAGCTTCGATTCACCGGCGTTCTCCGCGCGCTGGTGCAGCGCTTCGGCGAGCAGGGTCACCCCGCCGAGCAGCACGCCCATGAGGTCCACCACGTCCCGCACGATGAGCGTCTGCCGAGCGGCATCCGCCGCACGGAGACTGTCCAGCATCTCCGCCAGGCGCCGGCGTCCCCGCTCCAAAGCGGCCTTCTCGGGACCGTCTTCCAGGGCGCCGAGCCGGCGCTGGAGCCAGGCCAGGTAGAGCCGGTCGACCTCCAGTCGATGGATGTCGCGCAGCGTCTGCATGCGGAGGGTGTTGTGGGTACCCTCCCAGTTCTCGAACACGATGCTGTCGCGCAGCAGGCGGGGGATCGCCGAGAAGGTTTCGATCGCCCCGTTGCCCGCCAGTACGTCGAGGCAGTGATGGATGTGGTCCACGCCCCAGCGTGCGGAAACGTACTTGCTGACGTTGGCCAGCAGGCGCAGCAGCCGCCGCGTATCCTCGTCGGCCTCCTCCCCGGTGTCGTAACGGTCCTGCATGCGGGTGGTGGCGAAGATGCCGGCGAGCAGGGCGCCGTGGTCGGCGCGTACGGTGGCGAGGTTCTCCTGCACCAGCGGATATTCGGCGATCACGTGGCCGAACGCCACCCGGTGGCGGGCATAAGCGTGGGCAATGTCGAAGGCACGCTTGATCAGGCCGCAGAAGCCCACGGTGTTGTACAGCCGCGACAGGTGCAGGACGTTCTCCATCACCATGCGGAAACCCTGCTCGAGGGGGCCCATGTGCCAGGCCAGCGCGCCCAGGAAGTCCATCTCGCCGGAAGCCATGCTGGTGGTGCCCAGCTTTTCCTTCAGCCGGCGGATCCGGTAGTCGTTGTGCCGGCCGTCGTCGAGGTACGCCGGCACCAGGAACAGTCCCAGGCCGCGGGTGCCGTCGCGGGCGGTGTCGTAGCGCGCCGTCATCAGGATCAGGTCCGCGTTGGCGTTGGAGCAGAACCACTTTTCGCCGGTGATGCGCCAGCTGCCGTCAGCGGCCCGCGTAGCCACCGTGGCGTTGCGTCCCACGTCGGAACCGCCCTGCACCTCGGTCAGGAACTGGGCACCGGTGAGGTTTTCCGCGTAGGAGGGTGCGGTGAGGCGTCGCAGGTACTCCTCCCGGTACGGTGCGTCCCCGACCCTCTGCAGTACCCGGATCAGGCCGGCGCTGCACGCGACGGGACAGTTGTGGCCCGCTTCGCCGGCGTGCGTCGACAGGTAGTACAGGCGGAAGTGGTCGAGCAGGCCGCCGGCGCCCAGCAAGCGCTCCATCATGCCCGAGCCGTAGATGATGTCGCCGGCGCGGTCGTAGGCGGGATGGTGCACCACCCGGTCCACGCGGCGGCCGATGCCGTCCCAGGCTTCCAGGCGCGGCAGGTTGAGCCGGTAGCTGTTCTCCGCCACCAGGTCCTCCAGCTCACCCGTGACCCGGGCGCCGAAGGCTTCGCACTCGGCGGCCTTCGCCTCGTGGCTGTCGGGAAAGTACATGCGCAGGCTGTGCACGAAGTCCGGGTCGCCGGTGACCGGGTTGGCCCGGATCGCGTCCTGCCAGGCGGCGAGCTCCTCGCGGCCCGCCTCGTGGCCGGGCAGGGTGGGCCCGGTCCCGGTGTCGATCTCCGCGCCGGACCACGGCTTG
Source organism: Gammaproteobacteria bacterium (assembly GCA_035638775.1). Taxonomy (GTDB): domain Bacteria; phylum Pseudomonadota; class Gammaproteobacteria; order UBA5335; family SLRW01; genus DASQZJ01. The sequence goes on along the minus strand of DASQZJ010000006.1, from coordinate 22,995 downwards.
TCGGTGGCTGGCTGACTCATGACCGTTTCCTCATGTGCTCCTGGGTGAGCTCCCCGCGACGGGCGCGCATTCGTGCGGCCAGGGCGACGAGCTCCTGTTCCAGCGCCTGCATCTCCCGGATCCGGGACCCGATTTCGGCCAGCTTGCGCTCGCCGAAGGCCAGCGAGCGGTCGATCTGGGTCAGCTCGTCGAGATCGGTATCCCAGAAGCCGATCATGCGGGCGATCTCGTCCAGGCTGTAGCCGAAATGCTTGCCCCGCAGGATGAGCTTGAGCCGCGCCCGCTCGCGACGGTCGTAGAGGCGCTGGTTGCCGCCTGTACGCCGGGGCGCGAGCAGTCCCCGCTTTTCGTAGTAACGGACTGACGAAGCGCTCACGCCCAACTCGGACGCCAGTTCGGAGATGCTGTAGCCGAGCTCGCCGCGGTTGGCCGCATCCACGGTCGTCCTCCTGAAGTTAAAGTTAACTTTAACTCTAGCTCCGCCGTACGGATGCGTCAAGCCGCGGGAAACGGGGTCAGAGACCATTTCCTTCGAAATTAGCGAGAAATGGTCTCTGACCGGGTTTTTGCGGCCTTCGTGTTCAGCGGGCGGGGACGTTGAGGGCGACCACACCGGCCACCACCAGCGCCATGCCGAGGATGCGAATCGCGCCGAGGGGCTCGCGGAACCAGGCGGCGCCGATCACGGCGATCAGGGCGGTTCCAAGGCCTGCCCACACCGGGTAGGCGACGGTGAGGTCGATGCGCCGGAGGGTGAACGTGAGGCTGGTGAAGGACAACGCGTAGAAGACGAAGATCAGCACCGAGGGCACCAGCCGGCTGAAGCCGTCGGACAGCTTCATGCAGGTGGTGCCGGCGACCTCCAGCACGATGGCCGCGAGCAGGAATCCCCATGCGCTCATGTCCGGACCGCCTCCCGCGACGGGTCTCGCAGCTCGATCCAGGCTGCCCGGGCGATGGCGACGCATGCGCCCCGGTCATCGAACAGCGCGCTGCCCGCGAGATGCTTGCGCCGGTGGTGGGACAGGGGCCAGGCGATGACCACGTACTCCCGGCCGGCTTCGACACGGGCCAGCCGCCGCACGGCATAGCGCCCCAGCAGCACCGTGGCGGTCGTCACCGGCCGCAGGGTGTAGGCACCGGGGCAGTCGAGTGCCGCCCAGACATACTCGGGGCGGACCTCCCCGCGGGCATCGGCCAGCGTCGGCGCGGGGGTCCACGGTGCAGCGAACAGCCCGGTGCCGGGGACCGGACCCGCGAAGATCTCCAGGCCCTCCCCGTGGCGCCGGTCGGGGCCGCAGACGAAGCAGGTGGGGAAGGGGTTGTCCGGGGCGAGGGAGAACGAGCGTGCCGCCGCGGCACGGGCCTGGTCGGCCGTGGGCGGATCCGGGCACTCCGTCTCGACCGCGGTCGGCACCGCCTCGGCGACCGTATCGGCACCGTCGAGCAGGCGCAGCGTGTCCCCTTCCCGCACGAGGCCCAGCGGCCGGCCCAGCGGCGCCGGGCGGCGCAGGGTGACCTCGGCCGGCTCGCCCAGCGCCCGCGCCAGAAGGCCGGCGGTGTAGCCGCCGTTGCCGGAAGAGGGCGGCCCGCAGTAGCGTGGCTCGATAATCAGGCTCTGGACCATGGCGCTCTCCGGGGCGGGGGGCGTCAGGGCCGGGGCGCCTGGCGGTTCGGGCGCGAGTGGCGCCACTCGGCCAAAAGCGTGCGCAGGGCGGACACGAAGGCCAGCGGCTGGTCGAGGAACAGGTGGTGACGGGCCTCGGGGATGGCCACGAAGGGTACGCTGCTGTCCAGCACCTGGAACATGTAATCGGCGATGTCCTGCGTGAACAGATCGCTCTGCTGCCCGTAGATCACGGCCACGCGACAGCGGATGTTGGACAGCGCCTCCGACTGGTTGGGGATGCGGAAGTGCTTGAACAGCTGGTCGTCGAACTTCCACATCCAGCCGCCCTCCACCTCCATCAGCGAGTGGCGGGCGATGTAGTCCAGCACCCAGGGGTTGTCGCAGGGCTGGGGCGGCATCAGCCGGAAGCGCTCCAGCGCCGTGTCCAGGTCCGGGTACACCCGCTTGGGACGGATCGGCGACCGCCTCGGATCGTGTTCCCAGTCATAGTCGGGCGGACGCACGGGGGAGTCCACCAGCACCACGCCGCGTACGCGGTCGGCATAGGTGATCCCCGTCTGCAGCGTGACGAAGCCGCCGAAGCTGTGTCCCACGATGACCGTGTCGTCGCCGAATCCGGCGTCGGCGCATACACTCATCAGCTCGTTGGTGAAGGTGTCCACCGCGTAGCGGCGCCGGTGCCCGCTGTCGCCCATCCCGCCCAGGTCGAGCGCCGCGACCTGGTAGTGGTCGAGAAAGAACGGCGCGATGAAGTCCCACCAGTGCGAGTGCGCCCCGTTGCCGTGCACCAGCAGCAGGCCCGGCTTGCCGCTGTCTCCCCAGTGGCGGTAATGGATCGGGCAGTCTTCCACGTCGATGCTGCGGTCTTCGTGCGGGGTCTCCAGGGCCCGTCGGAACCAGTCCGGGGCCGGGGGTCGGTCTTGGCTCATGGTTTTCCCGGTTGCATCACTGAACGATGCGCGGATTATGCCATCTGGGGGACTGTGGGTCCCGGGCGGGTTGCCTCCGGGCGCTGGCAGCCGGGCTTCCCCGGGTCCGGATACAACCGCGCCCGCACGCGGCGGGCGCATGCACGGTGCGGCCCGTGGCGGCCGGTCACCCGGGCCGGATGGGCTGGCAGCCGTCGTCGGCCAGGAACAGCGGCCGCCGCCGGCGTGCCGCGTAGGGCTCCTGCAGCCGGTTGTCGACGCTGTTGTAGACGAAGAACGCATTGCTGCGCGGGAACGGCGACATGTTGGCGTTCGATCCGTGCAGCGTGTTGCAGTCGAAGAACAGCACCGAGCCGGCCGACCCCTTGGGCGCGCGGATGCCGCCGCGCTCGATCAGCCCGGCCAGGGACTCGCGGTCGGGCACGTCGATCTGCTGGTCCTTCAGCGAGCTCTTGTAGTTGTCGTCCGGCGTCGCGCCGATGCAGGGCACGAAGTATTTGTGGGAGCCCGGGATCAGCATCAGCGGACCGTTGAACTCGTTGTTGTCGGTGAGGATGATCGAGCAGCTCACCGCGCGCATGCGCGGCATGCCGTCCTCGGCGTGCCAGGTCTCGAAGTCCGAGTGCCAGTTGAATCCCTTGCCCTCGAAGCCCGGCTTGTAATTGATCCGCGACTGGTGGATATAGACGTCGCTGCCGAGGATCTGCCGCACCGGCTCGACGAACCGCCGATCGCGCCCCAGTGCCGCGAGCAGCGCGGAGATCCGGTGCACGCGGAAGATCGAGCGCACCTCGTTGCTGCGCGGCTCGCGCACCACGCATTCCTCGTCCAGCAGGGACGGGTCCTGCGACAGGCGCCTCAGCTCCTCGCGATAGCGCCGCGCCTCGTCCGCGGACAGCAGGCCCTCGCAGAACAGGAAGCCGTCGCGCTCGAAGCGCTCGATATCCTCCGCGCCCAGCGGTCCGGCGGGCGCCTCGCCGGGGCGCGCGTACACCACCGGATCGAGCCGCTCGAACATGGGGATCTTGTGCGTGGTGCGGGTCGGATAGACGTTCCGGATCGCTTCCATATCGCCCTCCTCCGCAGGCTGTCCTGGTGAACATGCCGTTTCAGAGTCGTCGATCTGGCGTGATCCGGCCTCGTACGGGCCGGCCGTCCCGTGCAGTGGTGTCGTGTCCCGGGATTTCAAGCGCGACAGGCGTGGCGGATTCGGCCGGGACCGGGACCATGGCCGGGCGGAGACGATGTCGCCCCCTGACGCGATGCGCGGCTAGGGGTAACAGCCTCGCGCGCGCAGCGTCAACAGCCCTTGCCGGCCGCCGCGATGGCCGGGCGACGGTCGAACCAGGGCCGGGCCTGCTCGAGCTGTCCCGCCAGCCGGAACAGCGTGGCCTCGTCCGCCATCGGCGCGATGAACTGGACCCCGCAGGGCAGCTCGTCCGCCGTCCAGTGCAGGGGGACGGACATCGCCGGTAGCCCGGTGAGGTTGGCGAGCTGGGTGAACGGTGTCCGGCTCAGCCCCTCGCTCGCGAGCTTGTCCACCACCCCCGAGGCGAGCAGCACCCGCCCCAGCCCCAGCGCGTTGATTACCCGGGTGGCGAGCCGCTCGGCGCCCGACGGCCGGAGCTCGCCGATGCGCGAGGGCGGCTGCGCCAGCGTTGGGGTCAGGTACAGGTCGTGGCTCCGGTGGAACGTCCCCATGGCGCGCCCGAACGCATTCCAGCGCCGCTTCGCGGCAACGTAGTCACCCGCGGACACGGTCCGCCCGAGCAGCCCCAGCGCCCGGGTCGCCGGCTCCAGCCCGGCCCGCGCCGTCTCGCGGCCCACCCGCTCGATGACCTCGCGGATGTCGGCGGCCACGTGGCCGAAGTACATGGTCATGTAGCATTTCGCCAGTGCCTGCCCGTCGATGTCCGGGGCGGCCGGCTCGACGTGGTGTCCGAGGTCCTCCAGCAGCTTCGCCGTCTCCTCCACCGCGCGGACGCATTCCGGGTGCACCTCGTGTCCCAGGGGCGAGGCGGTATTGAAGCCGACGCGCAGGCGGCCGGGATCGCGGCCGACCTCCTGCAGGTAAGGTTGCTCGGGCGACGGGGTCCGGTAGGGAGCGCCGGCATCGGGCCCCTGGATCGCGTCCAGCATCGCCGCGCTGTCGCGCACCGTGCGGGTGAGCACGTGGTCCGAGGATGCGCCGTCCCAGACCTCCGCCTGGGCGGGTCCCACCGGTACCCGGCCGCGGCTCGGGCGCAGCCCGAACAGGCCGCAGCAGGCGGCCGGGATACGGATCGAGCCCCCGCCGTCGGTGGCGGAGGCCAGCGGCACGATACCGGCGGCGACGGCGGCGGCCGAGCCGCCGCTGCTGCCCCCGGGGGTATGCTCCGGGTTCCAGGGGTTGCGGGTGGGCCCGAAGGCCTCGGGCTCGGTCACGCCCATGAGCGCGAACTCGGGCGTATTGGTCTTGCCCAGCGCGACCAGGCCGGCGGCGCGGAAGCGGCGGACGATCTCGCTGTCGTACTCCGGCACGTAGTCCCTGAGGGCCGCGCAGCCGTGGCTCATGGGTACGCCGGCCCAGGCATGCAGGATGTCCTTGAGCAGGAATGGCACGCCGCGGAAGGGACCCTCCGGCAGCGGCCCCGCGGCGGCCCTGCGGCCGATGTCGTACATCGGTGTCACGATCGCGTTGAGGCGCGGATTGAGTGCCTCGGCGCGGCGGATCGCTTCTTCGCAGAGTTCCGCCGGAGCGACCTCGCCCCGTGCCACCAGGCCGGCGAGGCCGAGGCCGTCGTGGCGGTCGTAGTCGTCGATTGCGGTCATGCGGGACCCCCTTTTCCGGTTCGGCATTCTCGGGCGCGGCGCCGACGGCGTTCAGCCCTCCTGTGTGCCCAGCATCGCCTTCTTGAGGCTCGCCTCGGCCGGCTTGTCGCACAGCCAGATGCCGAACAGCGCCTGCTTGAATTTCAGGCCCTGGACGGCGAGCACGGGCTTGCCGTTCTTGTAGACGCGGGTGCCCTCGTGGGGAACGTACAGGAGCGTGTAGACGTCGCCGTCGTCGATGTTCTTGTCGAAGACGTGGATCAGGCGCTCGATCTTGGGCTTGATGGGCTCGATATTGTCGTGCGTCGCCTTGCGGAAACCCTCCATGGTCGCGTGCTTCATCCGTCCCGGGGTGATGAAGTGGGTGGTGATGTGCATCGTGATCGCCATCGGCTGGTCCGCCGCGATGATCTTCTGGGCGTCCGATTCCTTGTGCGGCAGGTAGAGGGCGCCGACGTAAGCGTCGATGAACCACCTGGTGCGCACGCCGGCGCCGTTGAGGACCAGCTTCTGGCCGGCGCGCTCGAGCGTTCCCGGGACCTGCACCCCGTTGACCTCGACGCCGCCCGGGTTCGCCGCGACGGCGGGCAGGGAGACGAGAAGCGCCACCAGCGCGGCGGCCAGGGCATGGCGGTGGGGCAGGGACATGGTGACCTCCTTGTTCATTCGGGATGGATGCGGATCAGCCCTTCCTGGGCGACGGACGCTATCAGGCGGCCTTCCCGGGTGTACAGGCTTCCCCGGTTGAAGCCGCGCGCGTTGGACGCGCTGGGGCTGTCCTGCGCGTAGAGCAGCCAGTCGTCCATGCGGAACTCGCGGTGGAACCACATGGCGTGGTCGAGGCTCGCTGCCTGCACGTGCCGCTGCATGAAGGACAGCCCGTGGGGACGCGCGGCGGTGCCGAGCAGGGTGAAGTCCGACGCGTAGGCGAGCATGCACTGGTGCAGCGCGAAGTCGTCCGGCAGCGAGCCGCGGGCGCGGATCCAGCAGTGCTTCCAGGGCGGATGCTTGGCCGGCTCGAACAGGTCCATGGGCTCCACCGGGCGGATCTCGATCGCGCGCTCGCGCGTGAAGATGTCACGCACCTTCTCCGGTACCCGGTGTGCCACCTCGCGCCGCAGCCCGGTCTCGGATTTCAGTCCGTCCGGGCCCGGGACGTCGGGCATTCCGCTCTGGTGCTCGACCCCGTCCTCGATCACCTGGAACGATGCCGACAGGTTGAATATCGCGCGGCCGTGCTGGATCGCCACCACCCGGCGGGTGGTGAAGCTGCGCCCGTCCCGGATGCGGTCGACTTCGTAGACGATCGGCGCGTCCATGTCGCCCGGGCGCAGGAAGTAGCCGTGGATCGAGTGGCAGCGGCGATCCTCGACGGTGCGCCCGGCGGCCACCAGCGCCTGGCCCAGCACCTGTCCCCCGAACACGCTGCGCCCGCCGATGTCGCGGCTGTCGCCGCGAAACAGGTTCTCCTCGAGTCGCTCCAGGTCGAGCTGGACCAGGAGGTCTTCCAGAATTCCGGACATCCGCCTGTCTCCCCGCGATTGGAAGCAAATTCTCCGGCCGGCGTGGCGTGCGGGCCCAGTCTACCGGAGCGCGCGGCGCGGCGGGAGTCCACCGGTCCGGGGCGCGGCTCAGTCCCCGGGCCGCACCTCGACCCGGTCGACGCGATCGGGGTAGAAGGCCATGCATCCGCGGATGGCGCTCACTGCCTGCAACGGTTCCGGGTAGCTCCAGACGGCGTTCTCCACCCGGCGTCCGGGCGTGGCGACGCTCCAGTAGGCGGCGTTCCCCTTGTACGGGCAGTGCGTCTCCCGCGGGGTCGGCTCCAGCAGGTCCGTGCGCACGTCCTCGCGCGGCAGGTAATAGACGTCGGGCAGGCCGGTCTCGTGCAGCACGACCGCATGCTCGCTGTCCGCGATCACGGCGTCGCCGAGGTGGATGCGCACGCGGCCGTGCCAGGGCTCGGTGCTTACGCGATGCTCATCGTCGTTGGCGGATCGCATGGCGGTCTCCGGTGCGGGTTTGCCGATGCCGTCCGCGACGGGGCCCGGTGCCGCAGGCGGCGTGCCGTCGCCGTCAGGTGCGAGTCAGTGCAGCGCGAGCGCCATGCGGCGCCGGGCGTCGCGGACCCGCGGATCGTCCGCCCCCAGCAGATCGAACATCGCCAGGAGGTCGTCCCGGGCCGCACCGTCATCGTACCCGGGATGCTTCTGCAGCAGGCCGAGCAGGTCCTCGAGCGCCTCGTCGCAGTCGCCGGCGAGCACCGCCGCCGCCGCGAGCCGGCGCAGGGCCTCGGGGTCCGAGGGTTCGCGTTCCAGGCGCTCCCGGAGTCCGGCCCGGTCTGCCGGGTCGCCCGCGACCCCGGCGAAGTGCACGCGCCGGGCCAGGGACTGCAGCGCCGGCGTCTCGCGGATCTCCGGCGGGGCTGCCTGCAGGGTCTCGCGCGCGCCGGCGGCGTCGCCGTCCGCGATCAGGAGATCCACCAGGGGCGGGTACAGGCGCTCGTTGCCCGGGTCGTCCGCCACGGCCTGCCGTAGGCCGGCAACGGCATCCTGGCGCCGGCCGGCCTCCAGGAGGCGTCCCGCCCGTTCGACGGCGTCGTCCGAGGAGGGCCGGACATGGCGGTCCAGCAGGGCGCGGACGTTCGGCTCCGGCTGGACGCCGGTGAACTCGTCCACCAGCTCGCCGTCCCGGAACAGCTTGACGCTGGGGATGCCCCGGATACCGAAGCGGGCTGCGAGGTCCTGCTCGCGGTCGACGTCGACCCTGGCCAGCAGGAACGCGCCGCCGTACTGCTGCGCGAGGCGTTCCAGCACCGGGCCGAGCATCTTGCAGGGACCGCACCAGTCGGCCCAGAAGTCCACCAGCACGGGCCGCTCGTGCGAACCCTCGAGCACCACCGAGGCGAAGTCGGCGGCGGTGACGTCACGGACTGACGCGGTCTTGCGGGAAGGCTGGTTCATTCATCGCTCCGCAGGTATGCCTGCCATTGAAATGCGGGTGATGCCGGCCCGTTTCAAGATGCCCCCGCGCCTCCGGGGGGCGCACTTCCGAAGCGCACCGTGTCCGGTGCCAGGCTGCCGGCGGAGATCACGAACGAGATCGCCTGATCGACGGTCCAGTCCGTCTCGACCACGTTCTCGATCGGCAGGATCTCCACGTAGCCGGAGGTGGGATTGGGCGTGGTCGGCACGTACACCGAGGCGAGCGTGCCGCCCGTGTCCGGGTCGGTCATGGTGCGGGTGATGAAACCGATGGTCTTCATCTCCGGGGACGGGAAGGGGATCAGCACCACGCGCTGGAGCTGCCCGGGTCGCTGCTGGAAGGCGTCGAGCAGCCGCTTGGTCGAGCCGTAGATGCGCTCGACCAGCGGGATGCGCCGGATCAGGCGGTCGAAGGCGTCCAGCACGCGGCGCCCCACCACGCGGGTGGCCAGCCACCCCAGCAGGTACAGCCCGATCAGCGTCAGCAGCACCGCGACCACGTACTGGAACCAGGACTGCAGCAGCCACTGCGCCACCGCGGGCTGGTACGGCCGCACGGCGCGGGCCATGGCGCGCACCCAGGGCGCTCCCACGCTGCTGAGCCGGGTCAGTACCAGATTGAACACCCACCAGGTTACCCACAGCGGGATCAGGGTGATCACGCCGGTGAGCAGGTAGCGCCGTGCGCGGCGGGCGGGGTGGAATCCGTCTTCGCTGTCCATCGCTTCCCTCGGGGCCGCAACCTCCCGGCATCATACCCCGCGGGCCGGGCCGCGGGGCTACCGGCTGCCCGTTCGGGTGCGGGAGAGATTGTCGCGGGCCTGCTCGGCGAGGCGGAACTTCTGGATCTTGCCGGTCGAAGTGGTGGGCCACTCGTCGGCGTCGACGAAGAACACGTGTCGCGGGATCTTGAACTTCGCCAGCGACCGGCGGCACCAGTCGAGCACCTCGCGGCGCGTGAGGGTCTCGCCCGGGCGCAGCTCGATGAAGGCACAGCCGACGTGATGCTGTACCGGATCCGCGACGCCGACCACGTAGGCCTGGTTGACCGCCGGGTGGCGTGTGAGCACCTGCTCGATCTCCTTCGGCACCACGTTCTCCCCGGAGACCTTGTACAGCTCGTCGCTGCGGCCGGTGAGCTCCAGGTAACCGTCGGCGTGCAGGATCCCGAGATCCCCGGTGCGCAGCCAGCCGTCCTTGTCGATGCGGCTGCCGTTCTCCCCGGGCCGGCGATAGTAGCCGCGCGAGACCGTGTTCCCGCGCACGCAGAGCTCGCCTTCCTCCCCGGCGGGCAGGTTCTCGAGCGTATGCGGATCGACGGTCTTGTACTGGATGTTGGCGCCGCCGAACTCGGGCAGGCCGGAGACGCCGCCGGGCTTGATCCGCCCGACCCGCGTGGCGACGGTCTCGACCGGGTCGCCCGGCTCGGTATGCATGGTGGCGGCGGCGGCCTCGGTCATGCCGTAGCCGGTGCAGATCTCGGCCAGCCCCAGCTCCCGGATGGCGCGCTCCCAGAGGGTCGCCGGCGCCGGCGCCGCGGCGCACATCGCCGCCTGCAGCGACTCGATGTCGTGGTCGGGCAGGGACGGCTCGGACAGCAGGGCCACCAGCATCGACGGAACGCAGAGGAAGTCGTCGGCGCGGAAGCGTTCGATCAGGTCGAGCGCCTGCCGCGGCGCGAAATGCTGCTGGGGGATGATGCAGCCGCCGACGAACGTGGCCGCCAGGGTGCCTTCCACCAGCGCGAAGATGTGGTGCAGCGGCAGCGCGAAAAGCATCCGGCGCCCGTCGTTGAAGGCGCGGCTCAGGGTGGTCGAGTAGGCCGAGCGCAGGAGCATGTCGTGGCTCAGCATGACCCCCTTGGGGTGGCCGGTGGTGCCCGAGGTGTACAGCAGCCAGACGACCTCGTCGGGATACTGCGAGTCGGCCTCGCGCCGGGCGAGATCCGCGTCGTCGATCCGGTCGGCTTGGTCGAGCAGTGCTTCCCAGGCAGTCCAGCCCTCGCGCAGCCGTTCCGGCCGCGGGCCGCCCAGCAGCACGACCCGGCGCAGGCGGCTGTCGTCGCGGTCGCTGACCGCCTCCAGCACCGCACGATAGTCGATGCGTCCGATCCGGCTCTCGCTGATGACCGCGGTGACGTCGGCATCGGCGAGCGCGAAGCCGATCTCGTCGCGCGTCCACATGGTGTTCACGGGGATGCACACGGCGCCGATGCGCGCCAGGGCCAGCACGCAGACCAGGAATTCCGGGCGGTTGCCCATGATCACGGCGACGTGGTCGCGGCGCCGGATGCCTGCCCCGATCAGCGCTTTGGCCAGCCGGCGCGAATCGTCCCGGACGCGGGCGTAGCTCGCCCCGTCCTCGGGCATGAGGACCAGGGGCCGGTCGGCGTAGTCCCGGCACATGGCGTCGAAATGGGCGGCGACGGTGCGCCGCGGCCACTCGGGAAAGCGCTCCGCGATCGCGCGGCGGCGGGTCTCCTTCGGCTCCATGCGGCAGTCTCCCTGGCTCACGTGGCCGGCGCAGCCATGCCGGAGCTTCCCGGCTCCGCCGGCGAAGGGTCTGTCGGAACAGTACCAATCTTGCAGAAGGCAGAAAACGGGCCGCGCGCGGGCGGCAAGCCCGCCGGAGCACGCGCCGGCCCTTCCGGGCCGGCACCGGGCCCGGGTTCAGGCGCTGCTCTTGCGTCCCGCCAGGTGCAGCCAGGTCTGGACCACGGTGTCCGGGTTGAGGGACATGCTGTCGATCTGCTCCTCCAGCAGCCACTGCGCGAGATCGGGGTGGTCCGACGGGCCCTGGCCGCAGATGCCCACGTACTTGCCCGCTTCCCGGCAGGCGCCGATCGCCATGTGCAGCAGCTTCTTGACCGCGGGGTTGCGCTCGTCGAAGGCCGCCGCCACGACCCCGGAATCCCGGTCCAGGCCCAGGGTGAGCTGGGTGAGGTCGTTGGAGCCGATGGAGAAGCCGTCGAAGTACTCCAGGAACTCCTGCGCCAGCAGGGCGTTGGAGGGCAGCTCGCACATCATGATCAGCTTGAGGCCCGCGCGGCCGCGCTCGAGCCCGTTGGCGGCGAGCAGCCGCGTGACCCCGGCGGCCTCCTCGAGCGTGCGCACGAACGGGATCATGACCTGCACGTTCTCCAGGCCCATCTCCTCGCGCACCTTGCGCAGCGCCCGGCACTCCAGCTCGAAGCAGTCGCGGAAGTCCTCGGAGATGTAGCGGGAAGCGCCGCGGAACCCGATCATCGGGTTCTCCTCGTCGGGCTCGTACTGCTGGCCGCCGATCAGGTTGGCGTACTCGTTGGACTTGAAGTCCGACATGCGCACGATCACCGGCTCGGGGTGGAACGCCGCGGCAAGCATCGAGATGCCCTCGGCCAGCTTGTCCACGTAGAAGCGCACCGGGTCGCCGTAGGCCTCGAAGCGCCGGCGCACCGTGTCCGCCAGGTCGCCGCTCAGGCTGGCGAAGTTGAGCAGCGCCTTGGGGTGGACCCCGATCATGCGGTTGATCACGAACTCGAGCCGGGCCAGCCCGACCCCGTGATGCGGCAGGCTGGCGAAATCGAAGGCACGGTCGGGGTTGCCCACGTTCATCATGATCCGCACCGGGATCTCGGGCATGGCGTCCAGGTCCGCCGTGTGGATGTCGAAATCCAGCCGGCTGTCGTAGATGTAGCCCGTGTCACCCTCCGAGCAGGACACCGTCACCTCGCTGCCGTCGGGGATGGCATCGGTGCCCCCGCCGGTGCCGACGACCGCCGGGATGCCCAGCTCGCGGGCAATGATGGCGGCGTGGCAGGTGCGCCCGCCACGGTTGGTCACGATCGCCGAGGCGCGCTTCATCACCGGCTCCCAGTCCGGGTCGGTCATGTCCGTGACCAGCACGTCGCCCTTCTCGAGCTTGCCCATCTCCTGCAGGTCCATGATCAGCCGCGCGCGCCCGGCGCCGATGCGCTGGCCGATGGCGCGCCCGGTGGCGATCACCTCGCCGCGCTCGCGCAGCTGGTAGCGCTCGAGCTGCTGGCCGTTGTAGCGGCTCTTCACGGTCTCGGGCCGCGCCTGGAGGATGTAGAGCCGGCCGTCGTTGCCGTCCTTGCCCCATTCGATGTCCATCGGCCGGCCGTAGTGCTTCTCGATGATCATCGCCTGCCGCGCCAGGTCCTCGACGTCCGCGTCGGTCAGGCAGAAGCGCCGCTGGTCCTCCGGGGGGACGTCCACGGTCCGGACCGTGCGGCCGTGGGCCCGGTCCTCGCTGTAGACCATCTTGATCGCCTTCTCGCCCAGGTTGCGGCGCAGCACGGCGGGGCGCCCGGCCTCCAGCGTGGCCTTGTGCACGTAAAACTCGTCCGGGTTCACGGCTCCCTGCACGACCGTCTCGCCGAGACCGTACGAGGCGGTGATGAACACCACGCCGTCGAAGCCGGACTCCGTGTCCAGGGTGAACATCACGCCGCTGGCGCCGACGTCGCTGCGCACCATCTGCTGGATGCCGGCGGACAGCGCCACCTGGCCGTGGTCGAAACCGTGGTGGTCGCGGTAGGCAATGGCGCGGTCGTTGAACAGCGAGGCGAACACGTCCTTGATCGCCAGCTTGACGTTGTCCAGCCCGCGGACGTTGAGGAAGGTCTCCTGCTGGCCGGCGAAGGAGGCGTCCGGCAGGTCCTCGGCGGTGGCCGAGGAACGCACCGCGACCGCGAGGTCCTCGCCGATGTCCGCGCGCATCGTCTCGTACGCGCGGGTGATCTGATCCTCGAGCTCGGGCGGGAAGGGAGTGTCGACGATCCACTGGCGGACCTTCGCCCCGACCTCGACCAGCCGGTCCACATCGTCCACGTCCAGGTCGGCCATGGCGACGTTGATGCGGTCGGCCAGCTGCTCGTGCTCGAGGAACTTGCGATAGGCGGTGGCGGTGGTGGCGAAGCCCTCCGGGACGCGCACGCCCGCCGCGGAGAGGTTGCTGATCATCTCGCCCAGGGAGGCGTTCTTGCCGCCCACCCTCGGCACGTCGTCCATGCCCAGCGAATCGAACCAGACTACGTAATCGTCCAACGTTACCCCCTGCGCTGGCTTGTGTTGGGCCGGTAATACTGGAAAATACGAGCCCGCATCCCTCAACATAGCCCGGGCCGGCACGTCGTGCCATGCCCGGCCTCCGTACGTCACGGGAGCCGCGCGGCGCCGCACCGGAAACCGAAGCAGACGGAGGATCTTCCAGGCCGGCACAGAGGGCCGCGCACAGCGCCGGAATACGCGGGCCGGGCGGGCGCCGACCGCTCGCTCCGGGCACCCACCACCGGGTCGGCGGGCAGCTTACCATATGAAGACCAAGCGTACCGTATTTTTCCTGTCAGACCGCACGGGCATCACGGCCGAGACCCTGGGGCACAGCCTGCTGACCCAGTTCGACAACGTCGAGTTCGACCAGGTGAACGTGCCCTTCATCCAGTCCGAGGAGAAGGCCATCCGGACGGTGGAGATGATCAACCGGGCCGCACGCGAGGACAGGGTACGGCCGCTGCTGTTCTGCACCCTGATCAACGAGGACATCACCAACATCCTGCGCGAGAGCGAGGGCCTGCTGATGGACTTCTTCGGGACCTTCATCGGGCCGCTGGAGCAGGAGCTGCAGATGGAGTCCTCGCATACCGTCGGCCGGGCCCACGGCATCGCCAGCTCGCACAACTACCGGGCCCGGATCGACGCCATGCACTACGCCCTGGACAACGACGACGGCGTCTCGGTCAAGGACTACGACAAGGCCGACGCGATCCTGGTCGGGGTCTCGCGCAGCGGCAAGACGCCCACCAGCCTGTACCTGGCGCTGCAGTTCGGCGTCTACACCGCGAACTATCCGCTGATCCAGGACGACCTCGAGCGGATGCGCCTGCCGGACCCGCTCGAGCCCTACCGCCACAAGCTCTACGGCCTGAGCATCCAGGCCGAGCGGCTGGTGCAGATCCGCGCCGAGCGCCGTCCCGGCAGCCGCTACGCCTCGCTGGAGCAGTGCCGGATCGAGGTCCGCACCGCTGAGCGCCTGTTCCGCCACGAGCACGTCCCGTGGCTGGACACGACCAGCCGCTCGATCGAGGAGATCGCGACCCAGATACTGGACGAGACGGGGATACAGCGCCGGTTCTACTGACGCCCGAGTCGTGGGGCTCGGGCAGTTTTAACGGGCAGTTTTAAGTTGTTAAGTTGTTAAGTTGTTAAGTTTTAAGTGAAATTGGACTCGGCGCCCATAAGAAATCCCGTTGCGGGGGGACCGGATGGCGAGTTCGTCTCTGCGAGGCTCGCAGTGGTCAGCATCGCCTCGGGAATTCGTCACTTAACAACTTAAAACTTAACAACTTAAAGCTTTCTATATCGTCTTGTCCGGCTTCTCCCGCCCCAGGCGCTGGTGGATCCCGGCGACCGTGTCGGCGCGCTCGATGACCTCGGCGAGGGCTCGGGCGGGATCGCCCTGCTGGCGCTCCGGATCGCTTTCCGGCCGCTCCAGGTACACTCGCAGGGTCGCACCCTGGGTGCCGGTGCCCGAGAGCCGGTAGACGATCCGGGCGCCGTCGCTGAAGCCCACCCGGACGCCTTGGTGCTCACTGACGCTGCCGTCCACGGGGTCGCGGTAGGCGAACTCGTCGGCGTAGGTCAGCCGGACGTCCCCCAGCTCGCGTCCCGCGAGTTCGGGCAGCCGGTCGCGCAGCGCCTTGATGAAGTCCGCGGCGCGCTCCGCCTCGAGCGCCTCGTAGTCGTGGCGGGTGAAGTAGTCGCGCCCGTAGCTGCGCCAGTGTTCGGCCAGCAGCTCGGTCACCGGCATGCGCCGCGCCGCCAGCAGGTTGAGCCAGAACAGCACCGCCCAGACGCCGTCCTTCTCGCGGATGTGGTTGCCGCTGGTGCCGAAGCTCTCCTCCCCGCAGAGGTCGATGCGGCCGTCGTCGAGCAGGTTGCAGAAGAACTTCCAGCCGGTGGGCGTCTCGTACACCGGGATGTCAAGCGCGTGCGCGACGCGGTCGAGGGCGTGGCTGGTGGGCATGGAGCGAGCCACCCCGCGCAGGCCGTCGCGGAACATCGGGACGTTGCGCGCCTGGGCGGCGAGCAGGGCCAGGCTGTCGCAGGGTGAGACCACGCCTGCCCGCCCCACGATCATGTTGCGGTCGCCGTCCCCGTCCGACGCGGCGCCGAGGTCGGGCCCGTCCGGCTCCGCCAAGCGGCGCATCAGCTCCGGGGCGGTATCGGGCCCGGGATCCGGGTGAGCGGCGCCAAAGTCCTCGCGCATGTCGCAGCGCAGCAGGTCTTCGGCGGCGCAGCCCAGGCGGTTGCCGAAGATCTCCCGGGCATAGGGGCCGGTCGCGCCGTGCATCGCATCGAAGCAAAGGCGCAGCTCGCCGGAGCGGAACCGGTCACGGATCATCGCGAAGTCGAACAGCGATTCCATCAGGTCCGCGTAGTCGGCGACCGGGTCGATCAGCTCGATGCGCAGCTCTCCCAGGGAGAGCTCCCTCGGGCGGGAGAGGTCGAGCGGGGCGTTGCGGCTGATGCGGTACTCCCTGATGTGCCGGCTGCGCTGGTAGACCGCCTCGGTGATCGATTCCGGCGCGGGGGCCCCGGCCGCGTTGTTGAACTTCACTCCGAAGTCGCCTTCCGGACCGCCGGGATTGTGGCTGGCGGTCAGGATCAGGGCCCCGCGGGCGCCGCGCTTGCGCACCAGGTGCGACGCCGCCGGGGTGCTCAGGCGGCCGCCGGTTCCGGCGACCACCCGGCCCACGCCGTTGGCAGCCGCCATCGACAGGAACACCTGCAGGGCGTGGTGGTTGTAGTAACGGCCGTCGCCGCCGAGCACGACGGTGTGGCCTCGCCAGCTCGTGTCCGGGTCGGTATCGAGCGTGTCGAGAATCGCCTGGAAGAAGTTCTCCAAGTAGCCGGGGCGGCGGAAGGCGGCCACCGTCTGGCGTAGCCCGGAGGTGCCCGGGCGCTGATCGTCGAACGCTTGCGTCGGGATGGTGTCGATTGGCAGCGTGCTCATGTCGGATCCTCCGCCGCAGGGGGCGTGACGAACGGAGTGCGGTTGCTATGGTATATTCCCGGCCATGCGCCTAACCAGTGAACAGCCAGTACGCGATGTCTTCGGGGACCGGACCCTGGCGGGTCTGATGTCGCTCTACGAGGAGAACTATGTCCGCATGTGGCGGCTGCTGCAGGGCCACGAGCCGGCCGGGCGGGGTGCCGTGTCACGCACGCCGGGCGACCTCGACCTGCACCTGTCGGTGCTGGAGCGCCACCGTTACACCACCACCTATCACCTGACCTATTACTTCACCGAGGACGGCGTGCTGGTACCGGATCCGGATCTGCATGTGCGGGTGTACCGGGACGCGCGCATGGCCGAGACCGTCCACTGCGGGCGCAACTCGCACCTGAGCTTCCTGCGTCCCTACCGGCTCAACGCCGGATCCTGGCTTCAGCGCCGCTGGGAGATGAACCTACTGCTGAGCAAGTGGCTGAGCTACTGCATCGGCAAAGGACACCGCTTCCGCGTCAGCGGCCACAGCAGCGACCCGCTGTCGGTCTGATCCCGCGCCGGGGAAGGCGTCGGCTCAACGCCGGTCATCCGTCTCGCTTTCCGCTTGCTGCCTGAGCCGATGCTTGAGGATCTTGCCGCCCGGCGCGGCCGGCAGCTCCTGCACTGCCACGAATTCCGCGGGCTGCCTGTAACGGGGACAGGCGCTCTCGCAACCACGCACGCAGCGCCTCCAGGTCCAGCTTGGAGCGTGGCTCCGGCTGGACGTAGGCGACCACCTCCTCGTCGTCGCCGTGCGGGCGTCCCGCCACCGCGGACTGCGTGATCCCGGGATGGCTGTTGCGCACGCGCTCGACCTCGGGCGGATAGACGTTGCAGCCCGAGCGGATAATCAGCGCGCCCAGCCCCGGGCAGTTTTCGCTCACCAGCCGCACCCGGTCGCCGCCGCGCACGCCGGCATCCCGCAGCAGCGCGGCCGCGTCCGCCACGACCCGCTCGAAGTCGGCGTAGCTCCACGAGTGACCGTCCCCCATCAGGGCCAGGTGGCCCGGCGCCTGCCGCGCCCAGCGATGCACCGGCTCGCTGATGCGTTGCGGCAGCTGCTGCAGCAGCCGGTCGGGATCGAACGCCGGGGGGCCGTCCGGCATCACTCCGCCTCGCGGATCATGTTGCGCGCGATCACCAGCTGCTGGATCTGGCTGGTGCCCTCGTACAGCCGGAAGATGCGCACGTCCCGGTAAAGGCGCTCCACCGGGAACTCGCGGATGTAGCCGGAGCCGCCGTGGATCTGTACGGCACGGTCGGCGACCCGGCCCACCATCTCCGAGGCGAAATACTTGCAGCAGGAGGCTTCCATGCTGATGCGCCCGCCCTCGTCGAGGCTGCGGGCGGCCTCCAGGATCATGCTGCGGGCGGCGAAGGCCTCGGTACGGCTGTCGGCCAGCATCGCCTGGATCAGCTGGAAATCGGCCAGGCGGCTGCCGAACTGCTTGCGCTCGATGGCGTAGGACAGGGCCTCGTCGATCAGGCGTTCGGCCACGCCCACGCAGACCGCCGCGATATGCAGCCGGCCGCGGTCGAGCACTTTCATCGCAGTCTTGAAGCCCTCGCCCTCGCGGCCGATGAGGTTCTCGGCCGGGACGCGGCAGTCGTCGAAGATCACGTCGCACACGTGGGTGCCCTGCTGGCCCATCTTCTTGTAGGGCTTGCCCAGCGAGACACCGTCGCGGTCCGATTCTACGATGAAGGCGCTGATCCCGC
The DNA here is from genome assembly GCA_035638775.1 of Gammaproteobacteria bacterium. GTDB lineage: Bacteria > Pseudomonadota > Gammaproteobacteria > UBA5335 > SLRW01 > DASQZJ01. Next base: position 4,870 of record DASQZJ010000006.1, on the reverse strand, counting down.
GGGCGCCGGGCGTGTCCGGGTCGGTGCGGGCCATCACGGTGAAGATGTCCGCCACGGGCGCGTTGGTGATGAAGCGCTTGGTGCCGCTGATGACGTACTCGTCGCCCTCGCGGCGGGCGCGGGTGCGCAGTGAGCCGGCGTCCGAGCCGGCCTCAGGCTCGGTGAGGCAGAATGAGGCCACCAGCTCGCCGGTGGCCAGGCGCGGCAGGTACTTGTGCTTCTGCTCGTCGCTGCCATCCATGATGATGCCCTGGGAGCCGATACCGTTGTTGGTCCCGACCAGCGAGCGGAAGGCGGGGGAGGTGTAGCCGATCTCGAAGGCCACCAGCGCCTCTTCCTCCATGGTCAGGCCGAGACCGCCGTACTCCTGGGGGATGGACAGGCCGTAGAGGCCCAGCTCCTTCATCTCGCTGACGATCTGCTCCGGGATCCGGTCCTCCTCGGCCACGTCGGCCTCGGCCGGGATCAGGCGATCCCGCACGAACCGCCGCACGCTGTCGACCAGCTGATCCAGAATCTCCCGATCGCGAATCATGGTGTCTCTCTCCGTCGTGGTAGGGGGCGCCGTTCCACCGGCGTGTCCATGGCGCCCTGCAGGGTGTGGGCCAGGTGCACCAGGCGCGGTGCGATGTCGCGTTCCAGCTGGTCGCGACTGACCAGGAAGCGGGGTCCGCCGCAGTTGAAGGCGACCGTGCCCGAGCCGTCGGCGAAGACGCAGGCCACGCCGACGGCGTGCACGTCCGGCTGCCATTCGCCGCCCGCGAGGCAATACCCGTGCTCGGCGCAGTGGGCCAGCGCCTGCTCGATGCCACGGCGCACGCGTGGCCACTGGCGGCCGTAGCGCCGCGCCATGTGCTCCATGAGGTACGCGCGCTCGGCTTTGGGCAGGGCGGCGAGAAAGGCGCGGCCGAGCGCGGTGGTGGCCATGGGGATGCGCGCACCGACCTGCAGCCGCAGGGTCATCACGGAGGCGCCGTCGGCGTGCTCCAGATAGATCATGTTGAGCCGGTCGCGCGTGCCCAGGGCCACCGAGGCGCCGGTCTGGGCGGCCAGTTGCTGCATCAGGGGCCGCGCGCGCTCCCGGATCCCGGTGTGAGCCAGACCGGCGTAGCCGAGCGCCAGCAACGCTGCGCCGGGCCGGTACTTGCCCAGGCGCTCGGCATGGATCAGGTAGCCCAGGCGGCACAGGGTATGGGTCAGGCGGGACACGGTAGCCTTGGGCAGGCCGGTGCGCCGTGCCAGCTCCTGGTTTCCGAGCATGGCGTCGTCGGGGCCGAAGCAGCGCAGGATCTCCAGCCCGCGCGCCAGGGCACTGACGAACTGGCGATCCCCCGTGGCGGCAAGCTCTTCTTCCGGCAGCAATCCGTGGTCGTTCATGGCGGCCCGAGCCGTCCCGGCATTTACAAGCGATGCCCGGCAGCTTACCGTACGGGCGGTAATTGCGAAACGTGGTTTCGCACTGCGGAATTGCCAGCCTGCACCCACGATCAGGGCTTTCGGTTGGATGACCCTGCCCACGCCGCGCCCACCGGATCGGCCGACAGGAACGTCCGGACGTGGTATTACCTCGGATCGGGTGAGTAGAATGGTCCGCCGGGCCAGTGGAAGCGTCGCGGCCGTTGCGCGGCGCCGAGGAGGATTGCCATGCTCGATGCCTACATCTACGACGGTTTGCGCAGCCCGTTCGGCCGCCACGGGGGGATGCTCGCGCCGGTGCGGCCGGACGACATGGCGGCGGAGGTGATCCGCGCGGTGGTGGAGCGGTCACCGTTCTCGCCGGAGCAGTACGAGGACGTGATCCTGGGCTGTACCAACCAGGCCGGGGAGGACAGCCGCAACGTTGGCCGGCACGCGGCGCTGCTGTCCGGGTTCCCGCAGGAGGTCGCGGGGCGGACCGTGAACCGGCTCTGCGCCAGTGGCCTGCAAGCCGTGGTGGACGCGGCGCGCGCGGTCACCTGCGGCGAGGGCGAGCTGTTCGTCGCCGGCGGCGTGGAGAGCATGAGCCGGGCGCCGTTCGTCATGGGCAAGTCGGAGAAGGCCTACGGCCGCGACGTGCGGGTGTTCGACAGCACCATCGGCGCGCGTTTCCCGAACCCGCAGATCATTGAGAAATACGGCAACGACAGCATGCCCCAGACGGGCGACAACGTGGCCCGGGAGCTGGGGATCAGCCGCGAGGCCGCCGACCGCTTCGCCTACCGCTCCCAGCAGTGCTACGAGAAGGCGCGCGCGGATGGCTTCTACAGCGGGGAGATTCATCCGCTGATGGTCCCGGCCGGGCGCAAGAAGCCGCCGGTCGAGATCTCCAGCGACGAGCACCCGCGGCCGGAGAGCGACCTGGACAAGCTGGCGAAGCTGCGGGCCCTGTTCGACGGGGGTGTGGTCACGGCTGGCAACGCGTCGGGGGTCAACGACGGTGCCGGGGCGTTGATCGTCGGCAGCCGCGCCATCGGCGAGAAGGTGGGCGCCGAGCCCATGGTGCGGCTGGTTTCGGCCGCCTGCGCGGGCGTCGCGCCGCGGGTGATGGGGCTGGGCCCGGTGTACGCCTCGCGCAAGGCGCTGGAGCGGGCCGGCCTGTCGCTGTCGGAGATGGACGTGATCGAGATCAACGAGGCCTTTGCCAGCCAGGTCCTGGGTTGCCTCAAGCTGCTGGAGCTGGCTGAGGACGACGAGCGGGTCAACCCCAACGGCGGCGCCATCGCCGTGGGGCATCCTCTGGGGGCTTCCGGCGCCCGACTGGCGCTGACCGCCGCGCGCGAGCTGGATCGCCGCGAGGGCCGCTACGCGCTGGTCACCCTGTGCATCGGTGTCGGCCAGGGGCTGGCCGCGATCCTGGAGAGGGTCTGAGCGCCGGCACGCAGGAGAATCGGGAATCCGCTCCGTCACCACGACGGACTGCAAGTGAGGAGCACGAGAGCATGGCCAAGCGCACGATCAAGGGCCTCGACGGGCTCAGGGAGCTGGCGGGACAGGATGTGGGCACCAGCGACTGGCTGGAGATCACTCAGGAGCGGGTGAACATGTTCGCCGACGCCACCGGCGATCACCAGTGGATCCACGTCGATCGCGAGAAGGCGGAGCAGCATTCGCCGTACAAGACCACCATCGCCCACGGCTATCTGACCATCTCGCTGTCGCCGGTGCTGATGTCGCAGATCATGCAGGTCGAGGGCGTCAAGATGGGCGTCAACTACGGCCTCAACAAGCTGCGCTTCCCGTCCCCGGTCAAGGTCGGCAAGCGGGTGCGGCTGCACGCCGCCCTCAAGGAGGTCAACGACATCACCGGCGGCGCCCAGGTGATCACCAACATGACCTTCGAAGTCGAGGGCGAGGAGAAACCCTGCTGCGTCGCCGAGGGCGTCGTACTGTATTATTTTTGATTCCGGAAAAGTACTTCCGGTACTTTTTCCGAGCACTAGGGGATTGCTGGAAAAGTCCATCCATGGCCTTTCCCAGCGTGGCACATCCCTGTAGCGCATAGGGGCTGGCGAAAGACAGTGTTTTTCCCCAGCCCCCTGGGTCCGGCGCATGTCCGGACCCGGCTCCGCCCAGTCAGGCACGCAAGCACCTGATTCGCGGCGGGCTTTCCCTGACCCGCGGGTGCCCTGAATTCCGACCGGGCGCGCGGGCGGTTCGCGTGGTTCACGGGGCGCGCCGGCGCCCGGGAGATCAGGATGTCATCCGCGGAGAAGTCTTCCCGCCCGGTATTCACGTGGTCTGATCCGCTTGCGCTGGAGAGCCAGCTGAGCGAGGACGAGCGGATGGTGCGGGACAGTGTGCACAGTTACTGTCGGGAGCGGCTGTTGCCGCGGGTTCGGGAGGGTTTCCGGCACGAGCGTTTTGAGCGTTCGATCGTACGCGAGATGGGGGAGCTGGGGATGCTGGGTCCGACCATTGAGGGGTACGGGTGTCCGGGGCTGAGTCACGTCAGCTACGGGCTGATTGCGCGGGAGGTGGAGGCGGTGGACTCGGGCTACCGCTCGAGCATGAGCGTGCAGTCTTCGCTGGTGATGCACCCGATTCATGCGTACGGCAGTGAGGCGCAGCGGGAGAAGTACCTGCCGAAGCTGGCCAGCGGGGAGTGGGTAGGCTGTTTTGGGCTGACCGAGCCGGACCATGGATCGGATCCGGGGGGGATGGAGACGCGGGCGCGGTCGGTGTCCGGCGGTTATCGGCTGAACGGGGCCAAGATGTGGATCACGAACTCGCCGATTGCGGACGTATTCGTGGTGTGGGCCAAGGACGACGGGGGCGTGATTCGCGGGTTTGTTCTGGAGCAGGGGATGGCGGGTCTGTCGGCGCCGAAGATTGAGGGCAAGTTCAGTCTGCGGGCCTCGGTGACGGGGGAGATCGTGCTGCAGGACGTATTGGTTCCGGAGGAGAACCTGCTGCCGGGGGTGCAGGGGCTGAAGGGCCCGTTTGGGTGTCTGAACAAGGCGCGTTACGGGATTGCCTGGGGCGCGCTGGGGGCGGCGGAGTTCTGCTGGCAGGCGGCGCGGGAGTATGTGCTGGAGCGCAAGCAGTTTGGGCGGCCGCTGGCGGCGAACCAGCTGATCCAGCGCAAGCTGGCGGACATGCAGACGGAGGTAGCGCTGGGGCTGCAGGGGGCGTTGCGTCTGGGGCGGCTGATGGATGAGGGTCGGGCGAGTCCGGAGATGGTCTCGCTGATGAAGCGCAACTCCTGCGGCAAGGCGCTGGACATTGCGCGCCAGGCACGGGACATGCATGGGGGCAACGGCATTTCGGACGAATACCACGTGATCCGGCACGTGCTGAACCTGGAGGCGGTGAACACTTACGAGGGCACGCACGATATCCACGCCCTGATCCTGGGTCGCGCCCAGACCGGCATCCAGGCGTTCTTCTGAGC
>DASQZJ010000005.1:0-105981 GCA_035638775.1 Gammaproteobacteria bacterium | reverse complement strand
GAACATGAACGTCTACCTGATCTCCCAGGTGGTCTCGCCGGCGCGGCTGGCGGGCAACGTGCTGCTGGTGTGGGAGCCGATCAACCTGGAGAAGCAGCACCGCAGCGCGTGGATCTACAATCCCGGCCAGCGCCGGGTGCGACGGGCCCCGAACGTGCGCTTCGACAACACCACCGGCACCCACTCCGACGGTCTGATCACCGACGATATGGTCAACATGTGGAACGGCTCGCTGGAGCAGGACAAGTGGAAGCTGCTCGGCAAGAAGGAGATGTACATCCCCTACAACAACTACCAGATCGCGCTGCCCGGCACGTCCTACGACAAGGTGATCCAGGCCCACCACATCAACCAGGACCTGGTGCGCTACGAGCTGCACCGGGTCTGGGTGGTGCAGGCCACGCTCCGGAACGGCTACCGCAACGTGTTCAGCAAGCGCGTCTTCTACCTGGACGAGGACAGCTGGAACATCGCCGTGGGGGACCTGTACGACACCCGCGGCAACCTGTGGCGAGTGGAGCAGGCTTACCTGGGGACGGCGTACGTGATCCCGGAGGTCGGCGCCGCGCTGGCCACCTTCAACGACCTCACCTCCGGACGCTACTTCGTGGGCGGGCTGACCAGCCAGAAGCCGCAGGGGATCCCCCTGCCCACGCACCTGGCGGATTCCTACTTCACCCCGGCGAACCTGCGCCGGCTCGGCATGCGCTGAGTCGCGGCCGGGTCGCCCGGAGCGGGGTGCCGGCACGCCGGGAACGCGCCTGCCTGCCGAACCGCGGCGGCCGGAACAGGTCAACAGGGACGTGCGCGGGTGCGGCGCCGGGCCGGGTGCGTGGCGCCCTGCCCGCGACGGCCATTTGCCGGCCCGGCCGGGCGCGCCGGGCGTGTCGAGGAGTCGACCATGACCACAGTTGCACGGATCTTCCGCCGGAGGAGGGCGGGGCGGCGCCTTCGGGCAGCGGGCCGCCTGGGACTGGCGCTGCCCCTTGTGCTGGGGATGTCCGGTCTGGCCTGCGCCGCCGGCCGCTGGCACGGTCTGATCGAGGGCGAGACGGGCACCCCGGGCGGCTGGGTGCAGGTACGCGAGAACGGCATTCAGGGCACGCAGCTGCACATGGGACGCATCGCGAACCGCTGGCATACGCTGCGCCTCGGCGCGTGGCGCGACTTCGGCGATGTCAACTCGGTGCACATGTCCCTCAGCGTCTCGACCATCCGCGGCGGCACCGACCTGGCCGCGCCCGTGCTGTTCAACGGGACGACGATCGCACCGGGACGCCTGGAGACCATCACCTACTACAGGGACTTCTTCGCGCTGCGGGGCGCCTACTGGCGCCGGCTGGTCGACTTCGGCCGGGGCGGCGGTCTGTGGAGCAGCGTGGGCCTGGCCTATACCGGACTGAACTTTCGCCTGAACGGTCCGATCGCGCCCACCAGCGTCGGGCACGAGACCAAGGAGGACTTCATCGCCCAGGAGCTGCCCGTGCCGACACTCGGCGTGCATCTGCGCTATCCGCTGGGACGGCGGGTGCGGCTGATGGCGGACGCCACGGCGGGACGACTTCCCCGCGTGTACAGCCTGCGCCACGAGGGCGGGGCGGTGACCGTCGACCAGACACAGTGGCGGGAACAGCTGGGCCTGAGCGGCCGGCTTTCCGGCAGCTGGCGGCTGCGGGTGTACTGGTTCGACCGTTACTACCGGCAGAACGAGCAGAGCCGCGAGGACGGAAACCGCATCAAGCTCCACAGCCACGGCTACGGGATCGGGCTGACGGCCGACTTTTGATCCGGATCAGTGTTCCGGCTCCGGCGCATTGAAAAAGCCTAGCGTCATCGTTGATCAGCCGGTAGCCTGTACCCAAGGGTGCGGCAGAGACCAGTCCTGCCCTCGGCGTCATGCAGGGATGTGCCGGCAGGGTACCGGCGCCGGGCGGCATGCAGCGTGCCCGAACAGGGGCCGGCGGCGGTGCGCATGACGACGTACCGTGGACCTGCTCCGGCGGCCCGGAACGGGTCGCATAACGACAGTAACGGTCACCTTCACGTCGAAAATTGTTCCGGAATACATCCCTGCAGAGTGTCCGGCTCCGTCCCGGCCGGCCCCCCGTGCGGTCCGCACTTGTGCTGATCGTGATCGCCATCCTCGGACTGTGCGGCTGTCAGGGCGGCAAGAGCGGCTCGACGTCCCCACCGGGACAGACCGCGGCGGCTTCTTCCACGGCCGGCAGCGGCGATGCCGTGTTCCCGCCGCGGGCGAACGCCGCGTGGGTCTACGATCCACGCGACAGCCAGGGGCGCCTCGAGGCCGGCCACTTCGTCGACGCCCTGAACCAGTACAACCTGTTGGCGGATGCCCGCGAGCGGATCGGACTGGTCCATCCCTATGGCGGCGACATGGAGATGTACTGCCCCAACGGCGACGCGGCCCTGTGCCAGCCGGCGGATTTCAAGCTTTCGTACGCGCTCGACTCCCTCAGCGGTGCCCTGATCAACGGGCTCGTCGGCTCGGGTGACCAACCCACCGGCGCGGCGACCCTGGCGTACGCGACCGGAATCAGCGCCGCCACGCTTGGCAGGCGGCCGCTGCTTGCACCGACGATCGACGGCGTCGTCTCCGGCAGCGGCTACCTCGAGGGCTTCGACGATCTGTCCCCGGAGCAGGCGGGGGCCTTCGCCGACAAGGTCGCCCGGCGCATGTGCAGCGATCCGTACGTCGACGGCGTGCAGTTCGACCTGGAGCCGTTCGACGTCTCCACCAGGAACGGCCAGTATTACTTCTACCGCCGGATCGCCCGGGACTTCGCGGGCGCCGTGGCGGGATGCAAGGACCGGAATCACCCGGGTGGCCGGTTCTTCTCCGTGTTCCTGCCCGCGCACGACATGCAGCCGGGCACGGCGGAGGGCCGGAACGTCGCGGACATCGCGGCGGTTGCCGGCAACGTCTACGTCATCGACCCGCTCTACGACCTGTCGTCGCAGCCCGCCGGGACGCGTACGCCAGTCGCCGGGTATCGTCAGGCCGCCCTGGACGAGGCGAGCCGTACCCGGCAGTACGCCGATGCGCTGGACGTTCCATACGCGTTCGCCGTACCGGCGTCCGCCACCTACCACGAGTACGCCAGCTGCACGGGATCGGCCTGCAGCGGCGGCAGCGCGCCGGACGGACAGCTCTCGTACGTGGAAGCCGCGATTAATGCCATCCAGGCCGCCGGCGCGCGGTCGGATGCGCTGTTCCGGGGCGTGTCGGTCTGGGCCTGGGCGGACAGTGTCGGCTGGAGCACGGCGCGCTTCTCCCCTGCAACGCCGCCGGCGGGAGTGCTGCAGTACCTTGCAGGGACGCTGTAAGGGCACAGCTGCACATGCGGGACTGCCGCGGAGAGGCCCGCGCCGCGGGGCACGTCCGTCGGACGGGGCTGCACCTGGATGGAGCACGCCCGGGATGGGTGTCCGGGCCCGCCGATGGGACGGGGAATCAGACGTATGCCGGAGCGCGGCCACCGCGAGGGGAAGCGGGGGATGACGCTGTTCAACCTGGATGGACCCCTGAACCGTGAGCAGGTCCGGGCGCTCGGAAGGCTTCTGGAGCGGAGCGGGATTCCCGGATGTCTCGACCCCGTCCGGCAGCGCCGCCTGCCCGTGCCGATGCCGCGGTCCGAGCAGAGGTCCCTCCAGAGTCGCCCGTTGTCACAGCAGGTGGACCTGGTCCGCCGCCGTCTCTCCGACGCCGGTCTCATGGCCGATGACGACGAGGTATTCGCGCTGCTCCTGCCGCGCCGGCCGTTCAAGGCTACCGCGGCGCTGGCCCTGGCGCTGGGGGACGTCGCGGGGCGGGCTCCCCGGCTGGTTGCGCGTGGCGGCGATGGCGGCCGCCCGCTCCGGCTGATCGACACGGGCAGGCTGCTGGACTGGCTGCGGCACAACGGCAGGCGGACCCGGGGCAGGGCGGGCGCGGGGTGGCGGCGCGGAGTCAGCCGCTGAAGGACTTCATTGCGCCGGTGCGGCAGCCGTCCCGTTGCATCCGCCGGGCCGGCACCGGCGCGTCTTCCGCCGACGTCCGCAGCGTCTGCACTGCCACGCCACTGCGCTGGAAGTTCCATCCCCCGTCGAACAGGGATTGACCTGGCTCAAACCCGCGCGTCGGTGACACGGGTACAGTGTCACGGCATGCCATCGCCGCCCGCGGCCGGTGGTTGCGGCAGCGGCGGACACCTCCCGGCACGCGGCCTCGACGGACGATTCGCGTCGGGTGCTGGTACGCCTGGACCGTCGCCGGAGCAACAGGTCCGACCCGACGATGTCGTGAGCCGGTCATCTGAGCGTGAGATGCTTCCCGCATGCCATACACTCATCAGAAGTTGCAGCGCATCCGCTTCCGTCTGGAGCGGCGCCTGAAGCGGCAGGGATGCCGCTACTGGGACACGGACCGGGCGCTGCGCGAGCTCGCCTGGCTGTTCTCCCGCGGGGTGCCGCTGGAAGACCTGGACCACCTTGCCTGCACGTGCGGGAGCTGGTCGGGGTTCTTCTCCGCCGCGCACGAACGCCTTTGCGGTGAAGTGCTCGACCCCTCGAGGCCGCGCCCGGCCTGCGCGCCCTCGGAGAAGGAAACCGAATCCGGCCGGGAGTAATGCGCGCCCGGTCGGGCTCCGGGGACGCGAAGCGCTTCCCTGCCGAAGGCAAGGGCGTTCCGGCAGACACGGCCCTTGCGCACCCGCCCTTCCATGGTCGTGCCGCGGTCTTCGAACCAATCATGAAGGGGGTTGCGCCATGCGACGCAACCCCCTGATTTGTGGCTCCCCGGGACGGGCTCGAACCGCCGACATGGTGATTAACAGTCACCCGCTCTACCGACTGAGCTACCGGGGAATGTTCGGGCCTCTCGTCGGCCGCGAAAGGCTCCGAATATTAGCCGTGGTGCCGGCCGGCGTCAATAAAGGCGCTGGCCCGTCAGCGCTGCAGCAGCTTGTCGATGCGGCCCAGCGCGTCCCTGAGGTTCTCCATGCTGGTGGCGAAGGACAGGCGCATGTGTCCGGGGACTCCGAAGGCCGATCCCGGGACCAGGGCCACGCCGCACTCGTTCAGGAAGTACTCGCCGAGCTGGACGTCGTCCTGCACGCCGTCGAGCCGGGCGATCACCCGGCTGAAATCCGGGAACGCGTAGAAGGTGCCGTCCGAGGGCAGGCAGTCCACGTCCGGGAGGGCATTGAGCGCCTCGTGCACGTAGTCGTGGCGCTCGCGGAAGGCCTTGACCATCTCCGCCACGCAGCCCTGGTCGCCCCGCAGCGCGGCTTCGGCGGCCGCCTGGGAGATGGAGGCGGGGTTGGAGGTGCTCTGCGACTGCACCTTCTTCATGGCCGCGATGAGGTTCGCCGGCCCCGCGGCATAGCCGATGCGCCAGCCGGTCATGGCGTAGGCTTTGGAGACGCCGTTGAGCACGATGCCGCGATCGACCAGCTCCGGGCAGGCGGTGACGATGTCCTGGAACGGCTCGCCCGTCCAGAGGATGTGCTCGTAGATATCGTCGGTCGCGACCAGGATCTGCGGGTGCTTTGCCAGCACCTCCCCCAGCGCCTCGAGCTCCGCGCGGGAGTAGGCCTTGCCGCTCGGGTTGGAGGGACTGTTCAGCACCAGCAGGCGGGTGCGCGAGGTGATGGCCCGGTCCAGCTGTGCCGGCGTGATCTTGAAGGCGGACTCCTTGCCGGTCTCGATCACTACGGGCTTGCCGTCCGCCACCAGCACCATGTCCGGATAGGACACCCAGTAGGGCGCCGGGATCAGGACCTCGTCGCCGGGATTGAGCAGGGCCTGGCACATGTTGAAGAAGCTCTGCTTGGCGCCGCAGGAGACCAGGATCCGGTCGCCGGTATATTCCAGGCCATTCTCGCGTCGGAGCTTGTCGATCACGGCATCCTTGAGTCCGGGCGTGCCGTCGACGGGGGTGTACTTGGTCTTGCCGTCCCGGATGGCCTGGATCGCCGCCTGCTTGATGTGCTCCGGAGTGTCGAAGTCCGGCTCGCCGGCGCCCAGCCCGATGATGTCGCGTCCTTCGGCCTTGAGCTCCGCGGCCCGCGCCGTCACGGCGAGGGTGGGCGATGGCTTGATTCTCTGGACGCGGTCGGACAGTTCGATGCTCAAGGTTCTACTCCCGGGGTCGTCTTGAAAAGTGGCGGGAAAGCGTGTCGCCAGCCGGGCCGACGGCGGCAGCCAACCGCGGAAGGCGCGGAAGCAGGGCGTGCCGGGGGATCGGCGGCGACACTGTCCCGGGGCGAGCCCGGCGCCGCCATCGCCGGACACCGCGCCTTCCGGCGTGGCATTGCCATCGACTGCGTTAGTATTGTAGGACCTGACATCGGCCGATGCACGAGGCAGCGGCCTCCACTTCGCCGCCATCCACCTGTCGCGGGCCCATGACCGAACGATTCACCCTGAAGTCCGAGTACCAGCCATCCGGCGACCAGCCGGAAGCGATCCGCGCGCTGGTGGACAACATCGAGGCCGGCCTGGCGCAGCAGACGCTGCTGGGGGTGACCGGCTCCGGCAAGACCTTCACCATCGCCAACGTGATCCAGCAGGTGCAGCGACCGACGCTGGTGCTGGCGCCCAACAAGACGCTGGCGGCCCAGCTCTACGGCGAGCTGCGGGAGTTCTTCCCGGACAACGCCGTGGAGTACTTCGTGTCCTATTACGACTACTACCAGCCCGAGGCCTACGTGCCGTCGTCGGACACCTACATCGAGAAGGACGCGTCGATCAACGAGCACATCGAGCAGATGCGGCTGTCGGCGACCAAGGCACTGCTGGAGCGGCGTGACACCGTGATCGTGGCCAGCGTCTCCTCGATCTACGGCCTGGGCGATCCCCAGGCCTACCTCAGCATGGTGCTGCACCTGGTGCGGGGCGACCCGGTGAACCAGCGTGACATCCTGCGCCGGCTCACCGACCTGCAGTACACCCGCAACGAGGTCGAGCTGGCGCGCGGCACCTACCGGGTGCGGGGCGACATCATCGACATCTACCCGGCGGAGTCGGACCGCGACGCGGTGCGCGTGGAGCTGTTCGACGACGAGATCGAGAGCCTCAGCTACTTCGATCCGCTGACCGGGCAGGTCGTCCGGCGGGTGCCCCGGGTGACCGTCTACCCGAAGACCCACTACGTCACGCCCCGCCAGACGCTGCTGGATGCGGTGGACCAGATCCGGGTCGAGCTGACCGGGCGCCTGGCGGACCTGCGCGAGGCCGGCAAGCTGGTCGAGGCGCAACGGCTGGAGCAGCGCACCCGCTTCGACATGGAGATGATCCTGGAGCTGGGGTACTGCTCGGGCATCGAGAACTACTCGCGCTACCTCTCCGGGCGTCGGGCCGGCGAGCCCCCGCCCACTCTGTTCGACTACCTGCCCGACGATGCCCTGCTGGTGATCGACGAGAGCCACGTGACCATCCCGCAGCTCGGGGCCATGTACCGGGGCGACCGCTCGCGCAAGGAGACGCTGGTCGAGTACGGCTTCCGGCTGCCCTCCGCGCTGGACAACCGGCCGCTGCGCTTCGAGGAGTTCGAACGGCTGGCGCCGCAGACCATCTTCGTCTCCGCCACGCCCGGCGACTACGAGCTGGAGCACTCCGACAGGGAGGTGGTGGAACAGGTGGTGCGCCCGACCGGTCTCGTGGATCCCGCGGTCGAGGTGCGGCCGGTGGCGACCCAGGTCGACGACCTGCTCGGCGAGTGCCGCGAGCGCGCCGGGGCGGGTGAGCGCGTGCTGGTCACCACGCTCACCAAGCGCATGGCCGAGGACCTGACCGAGTACCTGCAGGAGCACGGCACCCGCGTGCGCTACCTGCACTCGGACATCGACACCGTGGAGCGGGTGGAGATCCTGCGCGACCTGCGCCTGGCCGAGTTCGACGTGCTGGTGGGGATCAACCTGCTGCGCGAGGGGCTGGACCTGCCGGAGGTGTCACTGGTCGCGATCCTGGACGCGGACAAGGAAGGCTTCCTGCGCTCGGAGCGCTCGCTGATCCAGACCATCGGTCGCGCCGCGCGCAACGTGCACGGCAAGGCCATCATGTACGCCGACGCCGTCACCGGCTCGATGCGGCGCGCCATCGACGAGACCGAACGCCGCCGCGGCAGGCAGAAGGCCTACAACGAGGCGCACGATATTACCCCGCAGGGCATCCGCAAGGCGGTGGCGGACGTGATGGAGGGGGCCTACCAGCGCCCCGGCAGCCGGCGGCCGGCCGCGCTCGCGGTCAGCGAGAAGGCGTCCCGCTATGCCGCCATGTCGCCGGAAGAGGTGGGCAGGGAGATCCGGCGCCTCGAGCAGCAGATGCACCGCCACGCACGCGACCTGGAGTTCGAGGAAGCGGCGCGGCTGCGCGACGAGATCGCCCGCCTGAAGGCGTACGGGCTGGGGCTGCCGGAGGAGCAGACCGGGTAGCGGCCGGCAGCGCCGCGCGGTGGTTGTCACGACCGGGGGATTCCGGTATCTTTTCCCGCCTCGACAGGCGCGTAGCTCAGCTGGTTAGAGCACCACCTTGACATGGTGGGGGTCGTTGGTTCGAATCCAATCGCGCCTACCAGTTCCCGCTGGACACGCACGTTCGCCGCGGCCCGGCCGCGCATCGACGACAAATGCATGTGGCCCCTCGTATCGGTCACCACTGTGGAGCGATCCATGCCCGACATCATTCTCCCGGATGGCAGCCACAAGCGCTTCGAGCATCCCGTCACCGTGCAGCAGGTCGCCGAGTCCATCGGGCCGGGGCTGGCGCGCGCGGCGCTGGCGGGCAAGGTGGACGGCCGGCTGGTCGACACCTCCCACAACATCGACCACGATGCCGAGGTGGCCATCGTCACCGAACGCGACGGGGAGGGCGTCGAGGTCATCCGGCATTCCACCGCTCACCTGATGGCGCAGGCGGTGAAGCAGCTCTATCCCGAGGCCCAGGTCACCATCGGGCCGGTGATCGAGGATGGCTTCTACTACGACTTCGCCTACGACCGCCCGTTCACCCCCGAGGACCTGGAGCGGATCGAGCAGCGCATGCGCGAGCTGGTCGAGGCTGACGAGACCGTCACGCGCAGCGTCATGGACCGCGACGAGGCGGTTCGGATGTTCCGCCAGATGGGCGAGGAGTACAAGGCCCGGATCATCGAAGACATCCCCAAGGGCGAGGCGATCTCGATCTACCGTCAGGGCGATTTCGCCGACCTGTGCCGTGGACCGCACGTGCCGAGCACCGGCAAGCTCAAGGCCTTTCGCCTGACCAAGCTGGCGGGGGCCTACTGGCGCGGCGACTCCCGCAACGAGCAGCTGCAGCGCATCTACGGGACCGCCTGGCCGGATCGCAAGGCGCTCAACGCCTACCTCAAGCGGCTGGAGGAGGCGGAGAAGCGTGATCACCGCCGCCTGGGGCGGTTGATGGGTCTGTTCCACACCCAGGAGGAATCGCCGGGCATGGTGTTCTGGCACGATCACGGCTGGCGGATCTACATCCTGATCCAGGACTACATCCGGGAGCTGCTGCGCGGTGCCGGCTACCAGGAGATCCACACGCCGGAAATCGTGGACCGCTCGCTGTGGGAACGCTCGGGGCACTGGGACAAGTTCCGCGACGACATGTTCACCACCGAGTCGGAGAACCGGGACTACGCGATCAAGCCGATGAACTGTCCCTGCCACGTGCAGGTGTACAACCATGGCCTGCGCAGCTACCGCGACCTGCCGATGCGCCTGGCCGAGTTCGGCTCCTGCCACCGCAACGAGCCCTCGGGCACGCTGCACGGGCTGATGCGGGTGCGCAATTTCGTGCAGGACGATGCCCATATCTTCTGCACCGAGGAGCAGATCTCCGACGAGGTGTCCGCGTTCATCGACCTGGTGTTCCGGGTCTACCGGGACTTCGGCTTCGACGAGATCCCGATCAAGCTGTCCACGCGGCCCGAGCAGCGGGTGGGCTCGGACGAGCTGTGGGACCGGGCCGAGCACGCGCTGGAACGGGCGCTCAACGACAAGGAGCTGGAGTGGGAGCTGCAGCCCGGCGAGGGTGCCTTCTACGGCCCCAAGGTCGAGTTCTCGTTGCGCGACAGCATCGGCCGGGTGTGGCAGCTGGGCACGATCCAGCTGGATTTCTCGATGCCCGACCGCCTCGGCGCCCAGTACGTGGCAGAGGACGGAAGCCGCCGGGTGCCCGTGATGCTGCATCGGGCGATCCTGGGATCGATGGAGCGTTTTATCGGCATTCTGCTGGAGCACTACGCCGGCGCGCTGCCGCCGTGGCTCGCGCCGGTGCAGGCGGTGGTGCTCAATATTACCGATCGCCAGGCCGAATACGCCCGCAAGCTGGGGGAAAGCCTGACAAATCAGGGATTTCGAGCGAGTTCGGACTTGAGAAATGAGAAGATCGGCTTTAAAATCCGCGAGCACACGATCCAGCGGGTCCCGTACCTGCTGGTGGTCGGTGATCGGGAAGTCGAATCCGGCTCCGTGGCGGTACGTACGCGGGCGGGCAAGGACCTCGGGGCGATGAGCCTGGAGGCCTTCACGCAGCGACTGCGTGACGAGGTTTCACGCCGCGGCCGGGTCAGCTTGGAGGACTAGAATATCGCTGCGATAAAACAGGCACGGCGTAACCAGGAGATCAGCTCGCCGAAGCTGCGCGTCATCGGGAGCGACGGTGAGCAGGTCGGGATCATGGACCGCGCCGAGGCGCTCAAGATCGCCGAGGACGCGGGGCTCGATCTGGTCGAGGTCTCCCCGAACGCCACTCCGCCGGTCTGCCGGGTGATGGACTACGGCAAGTATCTGTTCGAGAAGAACAAGTCCCAGCAGGCGGCGAAGAAGAAGCAGAAGCAGATCCAGCTCAAGGAAGTGAAGTTCCGTCCGGGCACGGACGAAGGGGACTATCAGGTCAAACTGCGCAACCTGACACGTTTCCTGGAGCACGGGGACAAGGCCAAGGTGACGCTGCGCTTCCGCGGTCGCGAGATGCAGCACCAGGACCTCGGGCGCGACCTGCTGGAGCGGGTGCGCACGGACCTGGAGGAGCTGGCGAGCGTGGAGCAGTTTCCCAGGATGGAAGGCCGCCAGATGATCATGGTGCTGGCACCCCGGAAGAAGTAGTCGCGGCCGGTCGGGCGGCGACGGACGTCAACGAATAGCGGAGTACGGACATGCCGAAACTCAAGACCAACCGGGGCGCGGCCAAGCGCTTCTCCCGGACGGGCGGCGGCGGCTACAAGCGCGCGCACGCCTACAAGAACCACATCCTCACCAAGAAGGCCGCGAAGCGGAAGCGCCGTCTGCGCTCTGCCACCCAGGTGGATTCCGCGGACGTCCGCCTGGTGCGGCAGATGCTGCCGTACCGCTGATCACGCCAGGAGAGTTGAGGTATGTCCAGAGTAAAGAGGGGCGTGCAGGCCCACGCCCGGCACAAGAAGGTCCTCGACAAGGCCAAGGGCTATTACGGTGCCCGGCGCAAGAGCTTCCGCATCGCCCGGCAGGCGGTGACCAAGGCGGGCCAGTACGCGTATCGCGACCGCCGTCAGCGCAAGCGGGATTTCCGCGCGTTGTGGATCACGCGCATCAACGCGGCGGCGCGGGAGTCCGGGCTTTCCTACAGCCGACTCATCCACGGCCTGCGCGAGGCCGGTGTCGAGGTCGACCGCAAGGTGCTCGCGGACCTTGCCGTGCACGACAAGGCGGCGTTCGCGGCGATCGCCGAGAAGGCCAAGACCGGCCTGGCGGGCTGATCCTTCCTGTGAACGGTCCCGGGGCGGCCGCGCTCCCCGGATCGGTCCGCAGCCGGACATGGCGGAAAGGGGAAGGCATACAGGGCTTTCCCCTTTCTGTTTTGGGGGCTGCCACGGCCAATTGACCCAGGGCATCGAGGGCGACCAGGCGTGAAGGACATCCGGGAACTGCAACGGGCCGCCGAGGCGGAGATCGCCGCGGTGACCGATCTCGAGGGCCTCGACGCCGTGCGGGTGCGCTACCTCGGACGCAAGGGACTGCTCACCGGACAGCTCAAGCAGCTGGGCTCGCTGCCGGTGGAGCAACGGCCGGCCGCGGGGCAGGCCATCAACGCTGCCAAGCGGGCGGTGGAGGCCCGGCTGGGCGAGGCACGCGAGTCCCTGGAAGCGGACGCGCTGGAGGCGCGCCTGGCCGCCGAGTCGGTCGACGTGACGTTGCCGGGGCGGGGCCAGGCGAGCGGCGGACTGCACCCGGTGACACGCACCCTGGAGCGCATGGAGGACCTTTTCCGGTCGGCGGGCTTCACCGTCGAGGAAGGGCCCGAGGTCGAGGACGACTACCACAATTTCGAGGCGCTCAACATACCCGCGCACCACCCGGCGCGCGCGATGCACGACACCTTCTACTTCGACGACGGCCGCCTGCTGCGCACCCATACGTCGCCGGTGCAGGTCCGCACCATGGAAAAGCGCCGGCCGCCGCTGCGGCTGATCGCCCCGGGGCGTGTCTACCGCTGCGACTCCGACCTCACCCATACCCCGATGTTCCACCAGGTCGAGGGCCTGGTCGTCGACGAGGACGTCAGCTTCGCCGATCTGAAGGGGATGCTGGATGGCTTCCTGCAGGCGTTCTTCGAACGGGAGCTGGCGGTCCGGTTCCGGCCTTCGTACTTCCCCTTCACCGAACCGTCGGCCGAGGTGGACGTGCAGTGCGTCGCCTGCGGCGGCGCGGGCTGCCGCGTGTGCGGGCACACTGGCTGGCTGGAAATCCTGGGCTGCGGCATGGTGCATCCCGTCGTGTTCGAGCACGTGGGCATCGACAGCGAGCGCTACACGGGGTACGCGTTCGGCATGGGGGTCGAGCGGCTGGCGATGCTGCGCTACGGCGTGGGCGACCTGCGCCTGTTCTTCGACAACGACCTGCGTTTCCTGCGGCAGTTCGGCTAGCCACGGGGCTGCAAGCGGACGAGTGCGAGCATGAGATTCAGCGAATACTGGCTGCGCGAGTGGGTCCGGCCCGGCCTGGACACGCACGGGCTCGCCCGCCAGCTCACCATGGCCGGCCTGGAGGTCGACGCGGTGGCGCCGACCGCCGCCCCGCTGCAGGGCGTCGTGGTCGGTCGCATCGAGTCCTGCGCGCCGCACCCGGACGCCGATCGCCTGCAGGTCTGCGCCGTGGATGCCGGGCAGGCCGGGGCCCTGCAGATCGTCTGCGGTGCTCCCAACGCCCGTGCCGGGCTGGCGGTGGCCGTTGCGCTGGCGGGCACGACCCTGCCCGGCGGCACGAAGCTCCGGCGGGCCAAGCTGCGCGGCGTCGAGTCCAACGGAATGATCTGTTCCAGCGCGGAGCTCGGCCTGGCCGAATCCTCCGCGGGGATCCTGGAGCTCGATCCGGAGGCCCCGGTGGGGCGGCCGCTGGCCGACTACCTGGGGCTCGCCGACAGCGAGATCGAGATCGACCTGACACCCAACCGGGGCGACTGCCTCGGCATCGCCGGCATTGCCCGCGAAGTCGGAGCCCTGACCGATACGCCGGTGACCCCGCCGGAGATGCCGCCGGTCCCGGCCACGGGTGAACGCCGCCTGGCGATCACCCTGAACGACGAATCGGCCTGCCCGCGCTATGCCGGACGGGTGCTCGAGGGTATCGATCCGGAATCCCGCACGCCCGACTGGCTTCGCGAGCGCCTGCGGCGCAGCGGCCTGCGCAGCCTGGGCCCGGTCGTGGACGTCACCAACTACGTGATGCTGGAGCTGGGCCAGCCGATGCACGCGTTCGACCTCGCACGCCTGCAAGGCGGCATCACCGTGCGCATGGCCCGATCCGGCGAGGCCCTGGAGCTGCTCAACGGCGACCGCGTGGAGCCCGAGCCCGACACGCTGGTGATCGCGGACGCGTCCGGCCCGGTCGCGCTGGCCGGCATCATGGGGGGCGCCGGCACGGCGGTGGGTTCGGCCACCCGGGACATCTTCCTCGAGAGCGCGCTGTTCACCCCCGAGGCGATCAGCGGCCGCGCCCGGCGCCACGGCCTGCATACCGACTCGTCGCACCGCTTCGAGCGGGGCGTCGATCCGACCATCCAGGTGCGGGCCATCGAACGGGCCACGCAACTGCTGCTCGGGATCGTCGGCGGACGCCCGGGTCCGGTGGTGGCGGCCGGCCGCGAACCGGCTCCCTGGCGGGAGCCCGTGCGCCTGAGACAGGAACGGCTGAACCGTATCCTCGGGACCGAGGTGGCACTCCCGGACGCCCGCGCGATTCTGGAACGCCTGGGGATGCGCTGCCGGCGCGGGGATGGGGCGCTCCGCGTCGAGCCGCCGGCGCACCGCTACGACATCGCGATCGAGGCTGACCTGATCGAGGAGGTCGCCCGGGTGCACGGCTACGACAGCCTGCCGGGCAGGCGTCCACGCGCCGGCCTGGCGGTGGTGCCGCGCAGCGAGAACCTGGTCTCGCTGCAGCGGCTGCGCCGGGTGCTGGTGGACCGGGGATACCGCGAGGCCATTACCTACAGCTTCGTCGACGCGTCGCTGCAGTCGGTGCTGGACCCGGAGGCCCGGGCGCTGGATCTGGCAAACCCGATTTCCAGCGGGATGAGCCGCATGCGCACCAGCCTGTGGCCGGGGCTGATCGGCGCCCTGCGCCACAATCTCAACCGCCAGCAGGAGCGTGTGCGGCTGTTCGAGAGCGGCCAGCGCTTCGTGGTGACCGACCGGGGGCTCGAGCAGACCGCCATGCTTGCCGGCCTCGCCTGCGGGCCCGTGTGGCCGGAACAGTGGGCGGGGGAACGGCGGGCGGCGGACTTCTTCGACATCAAGGGTGACGTGGAGGCGCTGCTGGCGCCGTCGCTGCAGCGCGGGGCACTGGTCTGCCGTGCCGCCCGGCACGGTGCGCTGCATCCGGGCCAGGCGGCACGGCTGGTGCTGGAGGAAGGCGGAGGCGAGCGGACCCTCGGCTGGCTGGGCGCGCTGCACCCGCGGCTCGCGCGCGATCTCGACCTGCCCGTGGCCCCGGTGCTGTTCGAGCTGGAGCTGGACGCGCTGGGCGCCGGGCGGCTGCCGCGGTTCATGCCGCCGTCGCGCTACCCGGCGGTTCGGCGCGACATCGCCGTGGTGGTGGACGAGGCGGTCCCGGCCGGGGCGGTGACGCGGGTGGCCCGCGACGCCGTGCCGGAGCTGCTCGCCGAGGTGATGGTCTTCGACGTCTATCGTGGCGCCGGTATAGATTCCGGTCGAAAAAGCATAGCTTTAGGCTTGATTTTCCAGCATTCTTCGCGCACTCTTGAAGACCCTGAAGTTGACGCACTGATCGGACGGGTCCTCGCCGGGCTGCGCGACGATCTCAACGCAAAAATAAGAGAGTAGGTTATGGCGTTAACCAAAGCGGAGATGGCGGAGAGCCTGTTCTCCGAACTGGGGTTGAACAAGAGAGAGGCCAAGGAGCTGGTCGACCTGTTCTTCGAGCATATCCGCGCGTCTCTTGAGGCCGGCGACGAGGTGAAGCTCTCGGGCTTCGGCAACTTCGGCCTGCGCGACAAGAACGAGCGGCCGGGACGCAACCCGAAGACGGGGGAAGAGATCCCGATCAGCGCGCGCCGCGTGGTGACCTTCCGGCCCGGACAGAAGCTGAAGACGCGGGTGGAAGCATATGCTGGAACCGGGAAATAACGACGAACTGCCGCCGATTCCCAGCAAGCGCTACTTCACCATCGGCGAGGTAAGCGAGCTCTGCGGCGTGAAGCCGCACGTGTTGCGTTACTGGGAACAGGAGTTCCCGCACCTGCGGCCCGTCAAGCGGCGCGGCAACCGGCGCTACTACCAGCATAACGACGTGCTGCTGATCCGCCAGATCCGGAGCCTGCTGTACGAGGAAGGCTTCACCATCGGCGGGGCGCGGCAGCGCCTGGCGAGCGACGACGCCCGGGAAGACGTGCACCACGCCCAGCAGGTCGCGCGACAGATCCGGTCCGAGCTGGAGGACCTGCTGCATATCCTGAAGCGATAGCGGGCAGGCGGCGGAGCGTTGCGGCGGCTCCGCGGCCGGAGGCCGCACGCCCCGGAATGGCGGGGTTGTTTCCCCGGATTGCTTTATTGCCGGCGCGCAGTCCGGTATCATGGATCTCGGTTTCGTACCTTCCGTCGGGGCGTAGCGCAGCTTGGTAGCGCACCAGCATGGGGTGCTGGGGGTCGCAGGTTCGAATCCTGCCGCCCCGACCACAATCAATGGCTTGTGCGGCCTTCTTCAAGGCCGCCCTTGATTCCGCGCCGGCAAACGGCCCTCCCTTGTCGAAGCACCTACGGTCCGCTTTCCGATGTTCCGGACAGGGCCTCGATTTCGCGCTGCACCTGCTGCTTGTGCGCGCGGGCGTCCTCGCGCGCCCTGCGCGGGCTCCAGCGACCCGCCATGACGAAGATGAGCGGGATGAAGACCGCCTCGCCGCCGATGCAGATCCACCACCAGTCCTGCCACTGGGTCGCTTCCGCCTGTTCCGCATGCTTGACGGCGGGGCCGTAGCGACGCAGGACGTTGAGGTCGTCGCGCACCTTCTCGACCGAGGCCAGGGCCGAGGCGCCGATGGCGGCGCGGGCGTTCTGCTCGAGCGCATGGGGGACGGCGTCGGGCGGGTAGCGCAGTACCCGATGCAGCAGCTTCGGGTGGGCCCGGACAAGCTTGTCCTGGGCACCCGCGGCCTTGGCGGCGCGGGCTACCTGGGTGCCGTGATTGACCAGTGGCGTCACCGAGTGCACCGCGAACGGAAGGGCGAAGAAGGCGCTCGCGATCACCGCGCGGATGATCCAGCCCCACACGGCGAGGCCGGTCGCCGTGAGCGCGGGATTGCGGCGCTCCACGGTCTCCGTGAAGCTGGCCATCCACGGCGCGTAGACAATCGCCAGGCACATGGCGAGCAGGCTGAAGATCCCTGCCAGGGAGAAGAACGTGGTGGAGGGGTGCTGGGTGGTGCGCAGGAACAGGATGGTCATCACGATGGCGCCGACCGCTCCGGCGAGCATGAAGGGTTTGCGCACGCCGATCCAGTCCGACACCGCGCCGGTGACGATCAGGGCCCCGGCGTCGAAGGCCCAGAACCAGTTGCCCAGCGCGTTGGCCTGGGACTCGCTGAAGCCGTAGATGGTGGTCAGATAGATGACCAGGAATCCCACCGCCGTGTAGTAGATCAGCAGGAACACGCTGATCGCGAAGGCCGATCCGATGATGTCGAAGTGCAGCATCTGGCGCCAGGGATGGCGCAGGCTCTCGTCGATGTCGACGCCCTGGGCCCGCGCCTCGATTAGCGCGCGATCCTGGACGCTCACCATCAGCTGATCGCGCAGTCCGGGCGCCAGCTCCCGCAGACCGACCAGGGCGATGAGGAACACCACCGCGCTGGCGATGCCGCAGATGACGAACTGGTCCTGCCAGGCGTGCAACACCGGGAGCGTGTGGCTCGATACCTCTGCCACGACCAGGCTGCCCGCCACCGGTCCCAGGGTCCAGAAGCCCATGGCGGAAGCGCGTCCCAGCTGCGGCGAGAAATCGCGCACCAGCGCCGGTGTCGCGACCAGGATGATCCCCTCCACGAAGCCGACCACGGAAACCACGGCGGCGAAGGACCACTTGTCCGGCATGTTGGGCACGGCGAACAGGGTCAGGACGGTGGTCAGGGCGAGCCCCCAGGTAACCATGTTGGCACGACCCCAGCGGTCGGCCAGGCCGGCCAGCAGCGACGCGAACGCGCCCAGCACGTTGGTCACCACCAGCAGGTTGACGAAGAACAGGAACGACATCCCGTAGTCGCGCAGGATCGAGGGCGCCACGGCGCCGGCGACGTAGAGCTGGTAATAGAGTGTGATGGTCACCACCACCACGATCGCGAGGTTGGTGTAGCGCCGCGCGTCGCCCGGGTAGCCGTCGAGCTGGCGGTGCCAGAGCAGTCTCAGGACCGGGTTGCGGAGGCCGGCCGAGGCTGCGTTTTCGGTGCCCATGTTTGTCTCCTCCTTCCGTCAGCAGGGACGTGTCCGGGCCCCCGGGCAAGATGAAGGGGGCCGCCGTGGGCGGGGTAGGGAAGCCCGGCGCAATCGGTTCTTTGGGTTGTTTGACCGCGCGGACGCCGGTGCGTGCCCTGATTCGGGCAGCCGGGACGCGGGTGCGGCGGGGAGCGGGGCGGGAACTGCGGGTCGCGGGGAGAAAGAAGGCGGCCGGCCGGAGCCGGCCACCTCCACAAGGGCCGTTACGTGCTCAGAACGAGTAGGAAACGCTCGCCGAGACGTAGTTGCGGTCGCGGTAGGCGTTGTTGGAGCCCCAGAACGCGTTGTAGCCGACGGACAGGTCCCACTGGCTGTGGTAGCTGAAGTCCGCCGAGATGCTGGCGCTCTTGTTGCCCTCGACGAAGTTCGACATCGGGCCGGGGGTCGTGCCGCGCACGTCCTGGCTCCAGAACAGCGTCGGCTTGAATGCCCAGGACGACCCGAGGAAGGCCTCGTAGTCGGGCTGGATCAGCAGGCGGTAGCCGTAGGCGAAGCTGTTGGCGAAGTCGCTGTTCGGTACCGTCGTGGGGTTGGCGACGACATCGCCGCTGGCCTGGCTTGTGGTGCCGCCCTTGACGTAGATCCCGGACGTGGCGAAGCGCACCTTGCTCTGGGCGGGCAGGTTGGGAACGTAGTCCGCGCCGACCTCGCCCAGCACGACGACCGAATTGGCGTTGAACCAGTTGCCGGTCCCGAACAGGTAGGTGCCGGTAAGGTCCAGCTGCCAGAAGTGCTCGCGCCGGTAGCCCTTGACGTAGCTCCCCGGGGCCGCCGTGCTCTTCCCGGAGATGAAGTTGTTGAAGAAGCCGTACGGATACCCGCCGACCGCGGGGCTCGTGTAGAGCGGGTTCAGCGACGGGTCCGGCGCGGCCAGCGGCGACAGCGCGGCGTAGATCTCCCCGGTGCCGTCGATCTGCATCGGCTGATCGGGGGTGTATGACAGCTCGCCGGCCAGCGACATGTTGCCCACCAGCGTGTTGAAGCTGGCGCCCAGCGTGTCGATGCCCTTGGGATAGCTGAAGTAGTACATGGCCGTGGGGTACGCGCCCGCCGGGTTCGCAGCGGTCAGGTCCAGCGTCGAAGCCCGGTAGTTCAGGATCGGCACGTTCATGTCGTTGCGCTCGGCGTAGAACGCGACCTCGGTCATGTTCGGGAACACGTAGTCGAGCTTCAGCCCGTACATGTTGTGGTTGTTGTTGGTGTCGTTCGGCCCGCGCGGGGTGATGGCACCGTTGGCAACGGCGATCGGGCTGGTGTACTGCGCCGTGCCGAGGGTGATGTAGTTGCCGCCCACGCCGGCGGGATCCCCGCTCGAGAAGTAGCTGCCGGACGGGTCCAGGTAGCTCTTTCTCCAGGCCCACTGCCAGTAGCCGGCCACGGAGAACGAGTTGGTCACCTGCAGGCTGGCGAACACCTGCGGCACCGGCAGCAGGATGTCCTTGACCTTCGTGCCCGGCTGGTGAATCGCCGAGACGTCGACGGGGTTGTTGCGGTTCAGGCCGAAGGCGAGGAAGGTGCTCTCGCCCCAGTTGACCACCTGGTTGCCGACGCGCACGTTCAGGTAGTGCCCGCCCGGCTGCCAGGTGCCGTACAGGTAGGCGTCCAGCAGCTGGCCGCGATGCCCGATGCGCTTCTCGGCGGACGCGGGCCGGTAGGTATCTCCTTCCGCCGCTTGTGCTGTCAGGGGGTTGTTCTTGAAGTTGGTGTTGACGAAGTCGTAGAAGTAGTAGCCCCGCACGAACATGCCGTAGTTCTTGTAGCTCATCTGCAGGGACTGGCTGACCTTCAGGATCTGCGAGATCCAGTGGTGGTTCGGGTAGTTGAGGTCGCCGTCATCGGAGTTCAGCCCGAAGCTGCCGGGGCCGTAGGCCCACTGCCGCCAGAGGGCCGACCCGTTCGGCGGCATGTTTGCGGGATACTGGCTCACGTCGACCAGGGCCAGGGCCGGGTTCAGGTTCGCCTTGCCGATCATGCTGTCGGCGCGGGGCTCCGTGCGATACGACAGGCCCAGCGAGATGGTGGTGTCCACGCTGCCGGAAACCGGTCCGACGTCGAACTGGGCGGCATGGGCCGGGAGCGTGGCCAGGAGCAGGCCGGAGCTTGCGCCGGCCGCGAGCAACGCGGAACGAATGCTGATGCCCTTGCGGGACCAACGGGTCATACCCATACGTCTCCCCCTCTCGGGTGTTGAACCATCCGTGTCGTGCTGTTGAATAGCGCCGGGACAGAACATCCTGTTGGCGCCCCCTTCTTATCGCCGGCGCCGGGGCAGGCCGCGGGCGGCATGGCCCCGGAACCGGAGTCCGTGGCGAACGATCTTCCGGATCGCCCGACTGTCGTCCCGGCCGCGACGGGTCGCGGCCGGATGCTTGCTCAGGTGGCATCCACGCGCGTTCGGCGCCGGCCCTTCGAGTGCCATGCGGCCGGACCGGCCGCGGGATGCGCTTGTATCACTGCACTGCGCGATCGGCGGGCGGAGTGCGCCCGGTGCGCTGACACGCGAGCGGCGCGCGGGAAATGCGGGACCAAGGCGGCAGGCGGCCGCGCCCCGGAAGGCGTGGCGTTCGAACGCAGGGGCACCGTGCGGCGCTCCTGTTGTGACCTCCCGTTGTGCCGGCTGGCGATGCGCGACCACGTGCGAACCGGCACGGAGACGGCACCCGCTTTTTCCGTGTTCTTTCCAAGCACGACGCGTGTTCTTCTTCAGTGTCGACGCCTCTCGTATCATGGTAGCCGCTCCCGGGGCAATCCGTCACGCTTTTCCTGCCTCCAAAAGTAGCCGTCAGGGCGTGGTTCATCCAGCCAGAACCGCGCGCAGGCCGTCGATCACGAACTGCATCGCCAGCGCGGCCAGGATCACGCCCAACAGCCGGTCGACGACGTTGGTCCCGGTTTCGCCGAGAAGGCGCATCAGCCGCGGCGCTCCCAGCAGCGCGGCCAGGGTCAGTGCCAGCACCAGCAGGAGCAGCGCGAGGATCTGCGCCAGCCTTGCCACCGGCGGGCCGCCTCCCATCAGCATCAGGACGATGGTCAGCGCGCCGGGGCCGGCGAGCAGCGGGAAGGCGAGCGGGAAGACCGAGATGTCGTCCCGGCGGACGGCCTCGCTGCGCTCTTCGGCCGTGGCGCCGCGCAAGCCGGACTGACGCGCGAAGACCATGTCGATGGCCAGCAGGAACAGCAGGATGCCGCCCGCCAGTCGAAAGGCCGGGATGCCGATCCCCAGCGCCTGCAGCAGGGCGCGCCCGGCGAGGCCGAAGACCACCAGGATGAGCGCAGCGACCAGCACACCGCGCAGCGCCACCCTCCGCCGCTGGCCGGCCGCCATGCCGCGCGTGAGCACGGCGAACACGGACGCGGTGCCGAGCGGGTCGATCACGACGAACAGCACGACGAAGGCATTGAAGAGGTCTCCCGGGTTCACGGGACGAGCGCCGGGCGAAGTCGTATCATGAGAAACATCCGGAAATCCCTGGGCGCAGGAGCAGGCGAGACATGAGCATTCTGGACCAGTTGGCCGAAACGCGCATCCGGGAGGCGGCCGAGCAGGGGGCACTGGATGACCTGGCGGGCGCCGGCCGGCCGCTCGAGCTGGAAGACCTGTCGCTGGTCCCCGAATCCCTCAGGGCGGGCTATCTGCTGCTGAAGAACGCGGGTTGCCTGCCGCCGGAGATCGAGGCGTCGCGGCGGGCGGGAGGAGTCAACGACCTGCTGCAGGGCGTCGAGCGGGAAGGCGAAGGCGGTGCGGCCTCGCGTGGCCGGCGGCGTCTCCGGTTGCTGCTCTCGCGGCTGAAGAGCAGCGACCGCGCGTGCCCGCTGTGGGCCCGGGAGGCGTACGGCGACCGGCTCGAGAGCCGTCTCGGCGCGGGCCGCCATGAGCCGGGACGCAGCGGGCCGGCGAAGGCAGCGCGCGTCCGGGGCCCGGCAAGGACCTGACAGGTGTTGGATTGCGTCGCCGTGCACGCGGGCATAGGATTTGCCCAATCGAACGCCTGACCGGCAACAATCCCCAGACCATGGAGAGGAGACCATGCCCGAATTCCGCGAGATCACGTCCGGACTGAAATTCCCCGAGGGCCCCATCGCCATGCCGGACGGCAGCGTGATCCTGGTGGAGATCGCACGCGGCACGCTGACTCGTGTCCAACCCGACGGCGCCACCGAGGTGATCGCGGAGCCCGGCGGCGGCCCGAACGGCGCGGCCGTGGGCCCGGACGGCAAGATCTACGTGTGCAACAACGGCGGCTTCGAGTGGCACGACGTGGACGGACTGCTGTTCCCGGGCGAGCAGCCGGAGGACTACTCGGGCGGCCGCATCGAGCGCATCGACCCGGACACGGGCAAGGTGGAGGTGCTGTACCGCGAGGTGGACGGCCACGGCTTGCGGGGCCCCAACGACATCGTGTTCGATCGGGAGGGCGGCTTCTGGTTCACGGATCACGGCAAGATCCGTGCCCGCGAGCGCGACCGCGGCGGCATCTACTATGCGAAGACCGACGGCTCGATGATCAAGGAGGTCGTCTACGGGGTGGACGCGCCCAACGGCATCGGCCTGTCTCCGGACGAGAAGCAGCTGTTCGTCGCCGAGACCATGACCGGGCGCGTGTGGAAGTACGATATCGTGGGCGAAGGCGAGGTGAAGAAGGGCGACGGCGTGCTGCCGCCCGGCGACCTCGTGGCGGGCCTGCCCGGCATGCAGCTGTTCGACTCCCTCGCCATCGACTCGCGCGGCCACGTGTGTGTGGCCACGCTGCTCACCGGCGGGATCAGCTCGATCTCGCCGGATGGCTCCCAGATCGAGTTCACCGAGTTCGGCGACCCGCTGACCACCAATATCTGCTTCGGTGGCCAGGACCTCAAGACGGCGTTCGTGACGCTGTCGGCCACGGGCCGGCTGGTCAGCTGCGACTGGCCGGTCGCGGGTTTGCCGCTAAACTTCCTGAACAAGTAATCCAGACACGGGATCAGGGCGCCGGCCGTCGTGAGACGGCCGGCGCCTCCCATTCCACGACCGGAGGTAACCGTGACCATGCAACAGGCTGCCAACCAGGCCGCGGGCGTTCCCGAGCCGGCCATCTCGATCGAGGACGCCGTGCGACGCCTGACCGGGCCGGGTGCCCCCCTGGCGATGGACGAAGTGGAGATCCGGGGCAACCGGACACGCGTGTGGAAGATCGCTCCGCCCTCGCTGCGAACGGTGCTGGAGTTGAGCCGGGAGCATGGCGATCTGCCGTTCATCGTCTACGAGGACGAGCGCATGACCTATGCGGAGCACTTCCGCAAGGTGGCGCGCCTGGCGCACGTGCTGCGCGACGAGTACGGCGTCCGGAAGGGCGATCGGGTGGCTCTGGCCATGCGCAACTACCCGGAGTGGCCGGTGATCTTCTGGGCCGCCACCGCGGTCGGCGCGGTCATCGTGCCACTCAACGCCTGGTGGACCGGCTCGGAGCTCGAATACGGCATCACCGATTCCGGGTCCTCGGTGCTGTTCGTGGACGGCGAACGGGCCGAGCGCCTGGCCCCGTTCCTGGGCGGGCTGGACCTGAAAGCGACCGTGGTGGCCCGGCCCGAGGGTGAGCTGCCCGGCGGCGCGGCGCGGTTCGACGAGCTGCTCAACGGCGCCGCGGACAAGCCGGATTCGCTGCCGGAGGTCGAGATCGGGCCGGAGGACTACGCCACGATCTTCTACACCTCGGGCACCACGGGCAAGCCCAAGGGCGCGCTCGGCACCCACCGGAACATCTGCACCAACCTGGTCAGCTCGGTGTATGCGCGCTGCTTCGCGATGCTGCGCCAGGGCGAGGAGCCGCCGGTGCTGTCCGGCGAGATGCCCGAGAAGACCGGGGCGCTTCTGTCGGTGCCGTTCTTCCACGCCACCGGCTGTCATTCGGTGCTGGTCGCCAGCACCTTCGCCGGCAACAAGCTGGTGCTGATGTACAAGTGGGACCCGGAGCGCGCGATGCAGCTCATCGAGCGCGAGAAGCTCAACATGTTCGGCGGCGTACCGGCGATGGTCTGGCAGGTGCTGGAGCACCCCGACTTCCACAAGTACGACCTCTCGACCATCGAATCGATCGGCTATGGCGGCGCACCCGCGGCCCCGGAGCTGGTGGCGCGGATCCACGAGGAATTCCCGGAAGTCAGCCCGAGCAACGGCTACGGCCTGACCGAAACCTCGTCGATCACCACCATGAACCCCGGGATCGATTACCTGCGCAAGCCGGACAGCGTGGGGCTGCCGGTGCCCGTGTGCGACGTGAAAGTCTGTGACCCGGAAGGCAGCGCGGTTCCGGCCGGGGAGGTCGGCGAGCTGTGGATCTTCGGGCCCAACGTCGTGGTGGGCTACTGGAACAAGCCGGAGGCCACCGAAAAGAGCTTCGTGGACGGATGGCACCGTTCCGGCGACCTGGCGCGACTGGACGAGGAAGGCTTCGTCTACATCGTGGACCGGGTCAAGGACATGGTCATCCGGGGCGGCGAGAACGTCTACTGCGTCGAGGTCGAGGACGCGCTGTACGATCACCCCGCGGTGATGGACGCCGCCGTGTTCGGCATCCCGGACCGGGTCCTGGGCGAGCAGGTCGCCGCCGTGGTCCAGGTCACGCCGGGCTCGGACGTGACCGTCGACGCGCTGCAGAAGCACGTCGCCGGGAAGCTGGCGGGCTTCAAGGTGCCGGCAAAGATCGAGATCCGCCACGAGCCGCTGCCGCGCAACGCCAACGGCAAGATCCTCAAGCGGGACCTCAAGAGCGGCTTCGGGTCCTAGGCGGTCGGGGGCGGGGCAATCGCCGGCCGCCCCGCCCCCGGTGCGCGCGTCGCGGCCGGACGGTTGACCCGTGTCAGTCGTCCGCCCGAGAGGCGATGCGCCGGATAATCAATGCATGTAGGATGCATGTTTGATGGCGGCAAGGACGGGCCGGCGGATTACCGTCGAGGAGTCGGCATGCATCTGACACGCTATTCGGATTATTCCTTCCGGGTCCTGATCTACCTGGGCCTGGCACAGGGACAGCGCTGCACGATCAAGGAGATCTCCGAGCACTACCGGATCTCGCGCAACCATCTGGTCAAGGTGGTGCACCGCCTCGGGACCCTGGGGTACATCCGCACCATCCGCGGAAAGAAGGGCGGCATCATGCTGGCCCGGGCGCCGGACGAGCTGAACCTGGGCGAAGTCGCCCGGCGCACCGAGGACAACCTGGCGCTGGTCGAATGCTTCAACCCCGCCACCAACGCCTGCTGCATTACCCCCGCATGCCGTCTCAGGGACGTCCTGTCCGAGGCGCTGCAGGCCTTCCTCGCCGTGCTGGATCGGTACACCCTGGCTGACCTGCTGCAGCGTCCGGACGAGTTGCGGGAACTGCTGCGCATGAGCGCCGCGCAGGAGACGCCGCCCGCTTGATCCGGGTCATTGCCCCTCCACCGGCATATAAGATACAAATACGATACATCTTCATTTGTCGCAGGGGAGATTCTCATGGCAGTCCGACAGGGGAACACGGCCGCGCCCGGCGTTGCCGCCGGCGGCAAGGCGCGACCCGCCGTCCTGGGACTCGGGTTCCGGCCCTTCTACCTGCTCGCGGCGCTGTACGCGGCGCTGATCGTTCCGTTCTTCCTCGGGTGGTACGCGGGTGCCTGGCCCGGGAACACCCGCCTGGACGTGGTCGCATTTCACGCGCACGAGATGCTGTTCGGCTACGTGGCCGCGGTCGCGAGCGGCTTCCTGCTGACGGCGGTGCGCAACTGGACCGGGCGTGCGACCCCCACCGGCTGGCTGCTGGCCGCACTGGCCCTGCTCTGGGCGGCGGGGCGGGTGGCCACCTGCATCGGAGCGATGCTGCCCGCCTGGCTGGCCGTGGGCCTGGATGTCGCCTTCCTGCCGGCCGTGGCGGCGAGCCTGTGGGTGCCGCTGGCGCGGAGCCGGAACCGGCGCAACATGGCGCTGCCGCTGATCCTGGTCGGCCTGGCAGGGGCGGATCTCGCGATCCAGCTCAACGCCCTCGGGGTCACCGGGCTGGGGCGTTCGCGCGGGATCCTCGGGTCGCTGGACCTGCTGCTGGTGCTGATGGTGATCATCGGAGGGCGGGTGATCCCCATGTTCACCCGCGACGCGCTGCGCCGTCCCGGGGTGCGCCGGGTCGGCTGGACGGAGCGCCTGGCGCTGCCCTCCGTACTCCTGCTGCTGGCGCTGGACGTCGTGGGGGCGCCGCCGGCGGCGGTGGCCGGGGTCGCGCTGGCGGCGGCGCTGGTGCACGGCGTGCGCATGTCGCGCTGGGGCGGCTGGGCTGCGCGGGGCGTGCCGCTGCTGTGGATCCTGCACGCGGGCTACGCCTGGATCGTGGTCAGCCTGCTGCTGCGGGCGCTGAGCGTGTGGTGGCCCGGCGTGGTGATGCCGGTGCTGGCGATCCATGCGCTGACCGTCGGCGCGATCGGCAGCCTGACCATGGCGATGATGTCCCGTTCCGCCCTCGGGCACACGGGACGCCGCCTGGAGGCCGGGACGGGGCTTACCGCCGCGTTCGTGCTGGTCAACGTGGCCGCCGTGGTCCGCGTGTTCGCGCCGATGATCTGGCCCGGGGCCTACCTCGACGTGCTGCTGCTCTCGGCGGGCTTCTGGAGCGCCGCGTTCCTGCTCTTCCTGGGAGGATTCTGGCCGGTCCTGACCCGGCCCCGGATCGACGGGCTGCCCGGCTGAGGCGCGGGACGGGCCGCCCGTGATCCGTCGGGGAGCGCCCGTGGCGGCGGTATTCGTCTACGGCACGCTGCGCCGCGGCGGCCGGAATCACCGTCTCCTGGCCGGCAGCCGCCGGCTGGGAAGCTGCCGCCTCGGTCCCGGCTTCACCATGCTGGACCTGGGCGCGTGTCCCGGTGTGATCGAGGCCGGCCGGGGCAGCGTCACGGGAGAGGTCTACCGGGTGGCTGCACGGCTCTGGCCCCGCCTGGACGCACTGGAGGACTACCCGGAAGTGTACACGCGGCGGGTCGTCCGCACCCCGCTCGGCCCCGCGTGGGTCTATCTCTTCCGGGGGGAGCGCAGTCGCGGCCGCCGGGTGGTCCCCGGCGGCGACTGGTTCCGGTGCTGACGATCGCCGGCAGCGTCGCTCAGGCGCCCAGCTCCAGCAACAGCCGGTTCAGGCGGCGCACGTAGTCCGGCGGATCGGAGAGCTGGCGCCCCTCGGCCAGGCCGGCCTGCTCGAAGAGGATGCTGGCCAGGTCCTCGAAGCGGGACTCGTCGGCGGTATCGCCGAGCCGTCGCACCAGCGGATGCTCGGGGTTGAGCTCCAGCACCGGCCTGCCTTCCGGGACCTTCTGCCCGGCGGCCTCCAGCAGTCGGCGCATCTGCCGGCCCACGTCCGCTTCCCCCAGCGCCAGGCAGGCGGGGGAATCGGTCAGCCGGTGCGTGGTGCGCACGTCCTCGACCCGCTCGCCGAGGGCCTTCTTCACGCGCTCGATCACCTCCGAGAGCTCCTTCGCGGCCTCGTCGCGGCGCTCGCGGTCGCTCTCCCGCTCCAGCTCGCCCAGCTCGATGCCGGCGCGGCTGACATCCTCGAAGGGTTTTTCCTGATACTGGCCCAGGCTGGTAACCAGCCACTCGTCGATGCGGTCCGAGAGCAGCAGCACCTCCACGCCCTGCTTGCGGAACATCTCCAGGTGCGGCGAGTTGCGCGCCGCCTGGAAGCTGTCGGCGGCGATGTAGTAGATGCTCTTCTGTTCCGGCTTCATGCGGGAAACGTAGTCGTCCAGCGACTGCGTCTCCCCCGCGTCCTCGTCGTGCGTGGTGGCGAAGCGCAGCAGCGGAGCGATCTTGTCCCGGTTGGACGGGTCCTCGGCGGGCCCCTCCTTGAGCACGGCACCGAACTCGCGCCAGAAGGTCGCGTACTTTTCCGGCTGCTTGCGCGCCAGCCGTCCCAGCATGTCCAGCACCCGCCTGGTCAGCTGCTTGCGCATCGATTCGATCTTCGGATCCTGCTGAAGCAGCTCCCGCGAGACGTTCAGTGACAGGTCGCCGGAGTCGACCACCCCCTTGACGAAGCGCAGGTACAGGGGCAGGAACTGCTCGGCCCGGTCCATGATGAATACGCGCTGGACGTAGAGCTTGACGCCGCGGGCACCCTCCCGGTGCCACAGGTCGAACGGCGCATGCGCCGGGACGTAGAGCAGGTTGGTGTAGCTGAGCCGGCCCTCGACCTTGTTGTGGGTCCAGGTCAGGGGCGCCTCGTAGTCGTGCGCCACATGCTTGTAGAACTCGGCGTATTCCTCGTCGCTGATCTCCGTGCGGGGGCGGGTCCACAGCGCCGTGGCGACGTTGACCTTCTCCCATTGGCGGTCCTCGCCGGACGGCAGCAGCACGGGTACCGAGATGTGGTCGGAGTAGCGCGTGACCAGCTCGCGCAGCCGGCTCGCATCGGCGAACTCCTTCTCCCCCTTGCGCAGGTGCAGGATCACCTCGGTGCCGCGCTCCGGCCGCTCGCGGGGCTCGACCGTGAATTCACCCTCACCGGCGGACTCCCAGCGGACCCCGGCCTCGGGCGGATCGCCGGCGCGCCGGGTCAGGACCTCGACCCGCTCGGCCACGATGAAGGACGAATAGAAGCCCACCCCGAACTGGCCGATCAGCTGGGCGTCCTTCTGGCGGTCGCCCGTGAGGCGGCTCAGGAAGTCCGCGGTGCCGGAGCGCGCGATGGTGCCGAGCTGGTCCACCACCTCCTCGCGCGACATGCCGATGCCGTTGTCCCGGACGCTCACCGTGCGCGCCTTCGGGTCGAAGTCGACGCGGATCTCGAGGCCGGGGTCGTCGCCGTACAGGGACGGATCCTCCAGCGCCTCGAAGCGCAGCTTGTCGGTCGCGTCCGCCGCATTGGAGATCAGCTCGCGCAAGAAGATCTCCTTGTTGCTGTACAGGGCATTGACCATCAGGTGCAGCAGCTGCTTCACCTCGGCCTGGAAGCCCAGCGTCTGCTTCACGGAGGTCTGCTCGGTGGTACCCTTTGCGTCTGCCATTGTCGTGCGTCTCGCTCCTGTCGTGGCGGGCGGGTCCGCGTGCCGCGGAATCTCCCCGTCTAGGTAGGGGCGGAGCGCCGGATTTCAAGGCGGGCAATGCGGCGCGGGCGCGGGTCGGACGGAAACGGACAGGCATGCCGGACAGAGAAGCGAGAAGCGGCGACGACGTGGTGATCGGTCTCGACGCGGTGATCGTCGCGGTGACCGACGAGGTGCCGCGCGTCCTGACCGTGACCGGCACCCGTCACGCGCTGGCCACCAGCGCCGGGCGCGGCCCGCTGGACGCGCTGCCGTTCGGCCCCCTGGATCCATGCCGCGACGTCACGCTGGAGCGCGCCCTGCGGGGCTGGGTGGCCGAGCAGACGGGCCTGGAGCTGGGCTACGTGGAGCAGCTCTATACCTTCGGCGACCGCTACCGCGATCCGGCCGAGCGCGCCGGCGGGCCACGGGTCATATCGGTGGCGTATCTCGCGCTGGTCGCCGAGCGGTCCCCGGCCGGGCCGGGCGAACCCGGCTGGCGCAGCATCTACGATTATCTGCCGTGGGAGGACTGGCGCGAGGGGCGTCCCGCGCTGATCGACGAGGCCATTGCGCCGGCGCTGGCGGGCTGGTCGAAGGCCGCGCCGCCCCGGCCGGGCTTCCCGGACCCCCGCCAGCGCGCGGACATCGCGTTCGGGCTCGAGGGGGCGCCATGGAATCCGGAAAGGGTCCTGGAGCGCTACGAGCTGCTGTTCGAGGCCGGGCTGGTGGAGGAGGCCGGGCGCCACGCCCGCGACCCGAGAGCCCGTCCCGTGCCGCACACCGGGCGGCCCATGGCCCAGGATCACCGTCGCATCCTGGCCACTGCGCTGGGACGCCTGCGCGGCAAGATCCGCTACCGGCCGGTGGTGTTCGAGATGCTGCCGCCGACCTTCACCCTGCTGCAGTTGCAGCGCCTGGTGGAGGCGCTGTCCGGGGTGCGCCTGCACAAGCAGAATTTCCGGCGACTGGTGGAGCAGGCCGGACTGGTGGAGGGTACGGGACGGTAC
Organism: Gammaproteobacteria bacterium; assembly: GCA_035638775.1. GTDB lineage: Bacteria > Pseudomonadota > Gammaproteobacteria > UBA5335 > SLRW01 > DASQZJ01. The sequence goes on along the minus strand of DASQZJ010000005.1, from coordinate 75,963 downwards.
GAGCCGGCCACCGGGGGACGCCCGGCGGAGCTGTTCCGCTTCCGGCGCGAGGTGCTGCGGGAGCGTCCGGCGCCGGGCGTCGGCCTGCCCGGGGTATTGAGGTGAGCGGCCGGCGTCCTTATACTCAGATTCAGCATAACTGGTCGAGACCCGGCGGGAGCCTGCCGCCGGCTCGTGGAGGCAATCGATGAATACCGATCCGACTCTGGTAAAGGAGCCTGTTCTGCCGAAGCTTACGCCGGAGATCGCGAAATCCCTCGAACCCGTGTACGAGCGTGTGCGCGACGTGATCCCCGAGGTCGAGTGGGCCGTGCACGCCCCGTACATCGCTGCCATCCGGGACTGGAAGCAACGCCGCAACGCGGTGATCCTGGCCCACAACTACCAGACCGCGGAGATCTTTCACGGGGTGGCGGACTTCCAGGGGGATTCCCTGGGCCTCGCCCGCCAGGCGGCCCGGGTGGACGCGGACGTGATCGTGCAATGCGGCGTGCACTTCATGGCCGAGACCTCCAAGATTCTCAGCCCGGCCAAGACGGTGCTGATCCCGGACATGGAGGCGGGCTGCTCGCTGGCATCCTCGATCACCGCCGCCGACGTGCGGCTGCTGCGCGAGCGCTACCCGGGCGTCCCGGTGGTGACCTACGTCAACACCAGCGCCGAGGTGAAGGCGGAGTCCGATATCTGCTGCACCTCCTCCAACGCGGTCGAGGTGGTCGAGTCGCTGGGCGCCGACCGCGTGATCTTCGCGCCGGATCAGTACCTTGGGCGCTGGGTCGCGAGCCAGACCGAGGTCGAGGTGATTCTCTGGGAGGGCAGCTGCGAGGTGCACGAACGCTTCACCGGGGAAGAGCTCCGCGGCTACCGCGAGCAGCATCCCGGCATCCATGTGCTGGCACACCCCGAGTGCCCGCCGGAGGTCCTTGCGGAGGCCGATTACGTCGGCTCGACCTCGGGCATGATCCGGCATCTGGACGATGCCGGTGCGAGCCAGGTCGTGATGATCACGGAGTGCTCGATGAGCGACAACGTTGCGGTGGAGCACCCGGACATCGATTTCATCCGGCCGTGCAACCTCTGCCCGCACATGCAGCGGATCACGCTGCCGAAGATCCTCTCGGCGCTGCAGCATCTGGCGCCGCAGGTCGAGGTCGATCCGGACACTGCGGGCCGGGCGCGCCGGGCGGTGGAACGCATGCTCGAGGTGGGCAGCTCTCCGGTGCGGCGGGCGTCCTGAGCCGGACCGGAGCGCCGGTCAGTCGCCGAGGCGTTCGAGCATCGCCAGGATCTCGCGCTCGGTCTCGGCGGACAGCCGGCCCAGCACGGCCAGCTCGACGCTGGGCTCGCGGCCGCTCAGGTGCCGCTCCCGCTGGATCAGCTGGATCACCGCCCAGTTGACGTTGCCCAGCAGCTCCCAGTAGTCCAGTTCGGCGGGGTCGACGGCGCGGCCGGTCAGCTCGTTGTAGCGGTCCAGGAACGGCTCGACGGGGCCGACGCCGCCGAGGCGCAGGTCGTCGCGGCCGAAGCGCCAGGCCCGGATCAGCGGCCAGCCCAGGTCTTCCGCCGGATCGCCCCAGTGTGCCAGCTCCCAGTCCAGCACCGCCGCCAGGCCGTTGCGGTCGACCATCAGGTTGCCCACCCGGAAGTCGCCGTGCACCAGGGTTTGTGCGCGGGGCTCTGGGCAGTGGCGACGCAGCCAGGCGAGGCCGAACTCGATGGCGGGGTGCGGCTCGCCGAGCCGGTCCAGCTCCCGTTCCATGCGCGAGACGGCGCGCAGGGCCGGGGACTCTCCGGGATCGCCGGCGGGGAGAAATTCGAGCTCGTCAGGCGGCACCGCGTGGATCGCGGCCAGGCTTTCGGCCATCTGCCGCGGCAGGTGCGCGCGCGCCGGGTCGAGCTCCTGGTCGCGCACCACCTTGCGCCCGATGCTCACGCCGTCGACGCGGTCCATCACGTACGCCGGCCTGCCGTCGAGATCCGGAATGAACCCCCAGGGCCGCGGCACGCTCGCCCCACGCGCGTGGACCAACGCCAGCAGGCGGTGCTCGTTCTCCAGCGAGAGCACCTCTTCTCCCGCCGAGCTGCTCGGAGAGTTGCGCCGCACGATCAGGGCGTGGGTCCGTCCACCGGCTTCCGCGTCCACCCACCACGACTCCTTGGAGGCGCCCCCCGGGATCAGCCGGCAGGCGGTCACCCTGGCGGGGGCCCCCAGCATCCGCGTCAGGGGGGACTGCAGGGCCTGGGCGATGGAATCTGGCATGCGGTTCCTCCGGCGCGAGTGGGGCACAGCGGGCGCATCTTAGCACGCCGGCCCGCGCCGTCGGGGCCGGTCGCGGGGGGGCGCGCGGGCTGGTAGAATCCGCATCCTCGCGAGCCGCCCGGTACCGGGCGCGCGAACGTTCACGGGTGCAGGGGTTGCGATGAAGATCACGATCTTTGGCAGCGGCTACGTCGGCCTGGTCACGGCCGCCTGTTTCGCCGACATGGGCAACCGGGTGCTGTGCGTCGATACCGACGCCGACCGGGTGCACCGGCTGCGGGACGGCGAGGTGCCGATCCGCGAGCACGGCCTCGACGAGCTGGTGGCGGAAGGCATCGAGACCGGCAACCTGCGGTTCACCACCGATGCCGCCGAGGGGGTCGCCCACGGACTGTTCCAGTTCATTGCGGTGGGGACTCCGCCGGACGAGGACGGGTCCGCGGACATGCGCTACGTGCTGCAGGTCGCGCGCAGCATCGGCGAGCATATGGACGGCTACCGGGTGGTGATCGACAAGTCGACGGTCCCGGTGGGGACCGCCGAGCGCGTGCGCAAGACCATCAGCGAGACGCTGGCCGGCCGGGGGGCCGCGGTGGAGTTCGACGTGGTCTCGAACCCGGAGTTCCTGAAGGAGGGCGACGCGGTCGAGGACTTCATGAAGCCGGACCGCATCGTGGTCGGGACCGACAGCGAACGCGCCGCCGAGCTGATGGAACAGCTGTACGCGCCGTTCAATCGCATGAATGACCGGGTCCTGTTCATGGACCCCCGCTCGGCCGAGCTGACCAAGTACGCCGCCAACGCAATGCTCGCGGTCAAGATCACCGCCATGAACGAGTTCGCCAACATCGCCGAGCGTGTCGGAGCCGACATCGAGAAGGTGCGCATCGGCATCGGGGCGGACCCGCGCATCGGTTTTCATTTCATCTACCCGGGCCTGGGTTACGGCGGGTCGTGCTTTCCCAAGGACGTGAGCGCACTGGCGCACACGGCGCAGGGAGCCGGCTACGAGGCTTCGGTCCTGCGCGCCGTCGAGAAGGTCAACGACCGCCAGAAGCAGCGCCTGTTCGAGCGGCTGCAGGAGCACTTCGGGGACGATCTGCGGGGGCGGGTCATCGCCCTGTGGGGCCTGGCGTTCAAGCCCGGAACCGATGACATGCGCGAGGCGGCCAGCCGGGCTCTGATCGAAGCGCTGTGGCGTGCCGGCGCGCGGGTGCGGGCCTTCGATCCCGCGGCGATGGAAGAGGCACGGCGGATCTATCCGGACCGGGAACGGCTGGTCCTGTGCGAGGATCAGTGGCAGACGCTCGAGGGGGCGGACGCGTTGGCCGTGGTCACCGAGTGGCACCTGTTCCGGAGCCCCGATTTCGAGGAGGTCCGGGCGCGGCTGAAGGAGCCCGTAATATTCGATGGCCGCAATCTCTACGACCCCGAATACCTGGCCGGGCTCGGATTCGACTACTATCCGATCGGGCGGCCGGTGGTCCGGCGGGTACGCGCCGGGCGCTGAGGGGATACCCGTCCCGGGGCGGACGGTCGCCTGCCGGGTCCTCCCGTCCGGGTTCCGGGGCGGCGCCACGGGCGCCAGCCACCCCGGACCGTCGTCCTGTTTCTCCGTGCCGGGCGCCCGGCTTCTCCCGCCGCGATCCACGCCCTCCGCTGCGGCATCGCCTGCCAGGGTGCCCATCATGGAAACGCGGCCCCGGGACATTCACGCCGGTCGATGCAGGCGCGGCCGCCGCGTCCCGGTGGCGAAGGGGCGCACCCGGAGGCGGTCCATGGCGGGTCGACCGGGGTGAAGCACCGTGCGGCTGCCCGATCGGTTCTCGGGTAGTACAATCCGGGGTCTGCACCGGGTCGGACCGGCGCGACGGCCCGGCCGGGAAGCACCCAACATCCGGAAAGGGAGAAGCCATGTCCTCCGTAGTCGAGTACAGCAAGGAAGGGGAGATCGGCGTCATCGCCGTCAACAATCCCCCGGTCAATGCGCTCAGCCAGGGCGTCCGCGCCGGTCTGCAGGAGTCCGTACGCAAGGGCCTGTCGGATGAGGGCGTCCGGGCGATGGTGGTCGTGTGCGAGGGCCGCACCTTCATCGCCGGCGCGGACATCCGCGAGTTCGGCAAGCCGATCGCCGGCCCGGGACTGGTGGAGGTGATCCAGGAGATCGAGGACTCGCCCAAGCCCGTGGTCGCCGCGATCCACGGCACCGCCCTGGGTGGCGGACTCGAGGTTGCGCTTGGCTGCCACTATCGCTGCGCGGTGCCCTCGGCGAAGGTGGGCCTGCCGGAGGTCAACCTCGGGCTGCTGCCCGGCGCCGGCGGGACGCAGCGGTTGCCCCGCCTGGTGGGGGCCGATGCGGCGCTGCGGATGATCGCCGAGGGCAACCACGTGCCTGTCCGGCAGGCCGAGTCCATGGGGCTGATCGACCGCATCCTGGACACGGACGACCTGCGCGGCGCAGCGATTGCGTACGCGAAGGAGCTTCTCGACGAGGGCAAGCCGCCGCGCAAGGTGAGCGAGATGCAGGTGCGCCTGGACAACCCGGACGTGTTTCAGGACTACGAGAAGAGCATCGCGCGCAAGAAGCGCGGGTTCCTCGCCCCGTTCGCCTGCATCGAGGCGGTGAAGGCTGCCACCGAACTGCCCTTCGACCGGGGAATGCAGCGCGAACGCGAGCTGTTCGCCAAGCTGATGGCCTCCCCGGAGTCGAAGGCCCAGCGGCACGTGTTCTTCGCCGAGCGCGAGGTGGCACGGGTCCCGGGGCTGCCCAAGGACACCCCCAAGCGCGAGATCAGGACCGCCGGGATCATCGGCGCGGGCACCATGGGCGGCGGCATCGCCATGAACTTCGCCAATGCCGGAATCCCCGTGTACGTGCTGGAGACTTCCCAGGAGGCGCTCGACAAGGGCCTCGCGGTGGTCCGGCGCAACTACGAGAACACGGCCAGGAAGGGCCGGATCACGCAGGACGACGTGGAAAAGCGCATGGGGCTGATCAAGCCCACGCTGTCCTACGACGATCTTGCCGACGTGGACCTGGTGATCGAGGCGGTGTTCGAGGACATGGGCATCAAGAAGGAAGTGTTCGGCAAGCTCGACCAGGTCTGCAAGCAGGGAGCGGTCCTGGCGACCAACACCTCCACCCTGAACGTGAACGAGATTGCCGCGGCCACCAGCCGTCCGCAGGACGTGATGGGCATGCACTTCTTCAGTCCGGCGAACGTGATGAAGCTGCTGGAGAACGTGCGCGGGGGGAACACCGCGGACGACGTGGTGGCCACGGTGATGTCGATTTCGCGACGCATCGGCAAGGTCGGCGTATGCGTGGGCGTGTGCGACGGCTTCGTCGGCAACCGCATGCTGCACAAGCGGGGCCGTGAGGCCAATTTCCTGGTCGAGGAGGGTGCGCTGCCGCAGCAGGTGGACAAGGTTCTGTTCGACTTCGGCATGCCCATGGGACCGTTCGCCATGTCCGACCTGGCGGGCCTGGACGTCGGCTACCGGATCCGCCAGGCGAAGCGCAGGGAAGGTCACGTCGAGCCGCGGGATTCGACCTGGCTGGACAAGATCGTGGAGATGGGCCGCTACGGCCAGAAGACCGGCGCCGGGGTCTACCGCTACGAGGAGGGCAGTCGCACCCCGATCCCGGATCCCGAGATCGAGAAGCTGATCGTCGAGCACTCGAAGGAGGTCGGGATCGAGCGCCGCGAGGTCTCCGATCAGGAGATCCTGGAGCGCTGCATGTACACCATGGTCAACGAGGGCGCCAGGATCCTGGAGGAAGGCATCGCGGCGCGGCCGCTCGACATCGACATCGTGTGGATCTACGGTTACGGATTCCCCGTCTACCGCGGGGGGCCGATGTTCTGGGCCGACCAGGTCGGTCTGGGCAAGATCCACGACGCGATCCTGAAGTATCGGGACCGGCTGGGTCCCGAGTACTGGACGCCTGCCCCGCTGCTGGAGCGCCTGGCAAAGGAAGGCAAGGGCTTCTACGACCAGTGATCCGACATTCCGGCGCCGCGCGCCGGCGCGGCGCCTCGCCAATTCAGTGACAGGAGAGGAATCATGAGCGACGCAGTCATCGTTTCCACGGCGCGTACCGGTATCGGCAAGGCCTTTCGCGGCTCCCTGAACAAGACCCACGGGGCGACCATGGCCGGCCACGCCGTCGAGCATGCGGTCAAGCGCTCGGGACTCGAACCGGCCGAGATCGAGGACGTGATCCTCGGCTGCGGGCTGCCGGAGGGTGCCACCGGCCACAACATCGCGCGCCTGGCGGCGGTGCGCGCCGGCCTGGGCGTCGGCACGGCCGGTACCACGGTGAACCGCTTCTGCTCCTCGGGCATGCAGGCGATCGCGATGGCTGCCCAGCGCGTCCTGGTCGACCGCGTGCCGGCCATGGTCGCCGGCGGACTCGAGTCCATCAGCCTGGTGCAGAACAATCTGAACACCACCAACTTCACCGAAGAATGGCTGATGAAGAACAAGCCCGAACTGTGGATGAGCATGATCGAGACCGCCGAGGTGGTGGCCAAGCGCTACAACGTCAGCCGCGAGGCGCAGGACGAGTACGCGCTCGCCAGCCAGCAGCGCACCGCCGCGGCCCAGGAAGCGGGCAAGTTCGACGACGAGATCGTTCCGTTCACGACGGTGATGGACGTCAAGGACAAGGAGACCGGCGAGGTCAGCCAGAAGGAGGTCACGCTGACGAAGGACGAGGGCAACCGCCCCGGCACGACCCTGGAGGCGCTGGCCGGTCTGCAGCCGGTCATGGGCGAATACGTCACCGCCGGCAACGCAAGCCAGCTCTCCGACGGGGCATCGGCCTGCGTGGTGATGGACAGCAAGCTCGCGGAGCAGCGCAACATCGAGCCGCTGGGAATCTTCCGCGGGCTTGCGGTCGCGGGACTGGAGCCCGACGAGATGGGAATCGGCCCCATCTACGCGGTGCCGCGCCTGCTCAAGCGCTTCGGCCTGTCGATGGACGACATCGACCTGTGGGAGCTGAACGAGGCATTCGCGGTGCAGACGGTCTACTGCCGCGACAAGCTCGGCATCCCCATGGAGAAGCTGAACGTCGACGGTGGCGCCATCTCCATCGGCCATCCCTACGGCATGTCCGGCGCGCGCATGGTCGGCCACGCCCTGATCGAGGGCCGCCGCCGAAACGCGAAATACGTCGTGTCCACCATGTGCGTGGGCGGCGGCATGGGCGCGGCCGGCCTGTTCGAGGTCGCCTGAGCCCGTCGCACGCGCCCGGCTACGGGGTGCGTGGCACCGTGGCGGGGGCCGGTCCGCGGGGACCGGCCCCCGCGCGTTTGGGCGCGAGCAATTGGAACCGAACGGTCGTTTTTAATAGACTTATGCGCCGACTCCGCGCCCGCACCGGGCCCCTGCGGGAGCGGCTCGCGGCACGCACCGCGTCCCCCGCGGACGTGGCGATGCGATGCCGGCGAATTCTCCGTCCCGCCGCAAACTTCACTGGGAGCGACACGACCATGGCGAGCTACAAGGCCCCGCTGAGAGACATGCAGTTCGTGCTGAACGAACTCGTCGGGATGGAGCGTCTCTCCGGGATCGAGCGTTTCGAGGAAGTCACCCCGGATATTACGGGCGGCGTGCTGGAGGAGGCCGCGCGACTGATCGAGGGCAGCGTCGCGCCGCTCAACGAGCCCGGAGACCGCCAGGGCTGCCGCCTCGAGGACGGCGACGTGACCACGCCGGACGGCTATCGGGAAGCCTACAAGCTGTTCGTCGAGGGAGGCTGGGGCAGTCTTTCGCACAGCCCCGAATACGGCGGCCAGGGCCTGCCCTACGTGCTCTCGCAGGCCCTGCTGGAAATGATGTCCTCCGCCTGCATGGCGTTCTCGCTGTTCCCGCTGTTGACCAACGGCGCCTGCGACGCCCTCGAGGTGCACGGCGACGAGGCCCTGAGAGATCTCTATCTGCCGCGCCTGATCAGCGGGCAGTGGAGCGGCGCGATGTGCCTCACCGAGCCGCAGGCGGGCAGCGACCTGGCGCTGGTGCGCACCCGTGCAACGCCGCACGGCGACGGCAGCTACCGCGTCAACGGCACCAAGATCTTCATCACGGCCGGCGAGCACGACCTGGCCGAAAACATCGTGCACTTCGTCCTGGCACGGCTGCCCGACGCGCCGCCGGGCATCAAGGGCATCAGCATGTTTCTCGTGCCCAAGTACCTGCCGGACGAGCAGGGCGAGCCCGGGGAGCGCAACGCCATGACCTGCGCCAGCCTCGAGGAAAAGATGGGGATCCACGGTTCCCCGACCTGCGTGATGAACTACGACGATGCCGTGGGCTACCTCGTGGGCGGCGAGAACCGGGGTATCCAGAACATGTTCACGATGATGAATGCCGCCCGCATCTCCGTGGGTACGCAGGGCCTGGGCGCGGCCGAGATGGCGACCCAGAACGCGGTCGCGTATGCCCGGGAGCGCAGGCAGGGGCGGCCGGCCGGTGTGCGCGACGGCGAGACGGTCAGCATCATCGAGCACGCCGACGTGCGGCGGATGCTGCTGACCATGAAGGCGCTGACCGAGGGCGGACGCGCGATGCTCTACGACACCGCCGTGAACGTGGACCTGGCGCGTCATCACCCGGAGGAGTCGGTGCGCGCACGGGCGCTGGATCACGTGGAGCTGTTCACTCCCATCTGCAAGGCGTTCCTCACCGACACCGGCTTCGACCTGGCGAGCATGGGGATCCAGGTCTTCGGAGGCCATGGCTTCATCCAGGAGCACGGGATGGAGCAGATCGCGCGGGACAGCAAGATCACCTGCCTGTACGAGGGCACCAACGGCATCCAGGCCATGGACCTGATCGGCCGCAAGCTCGGCCTGCGGGGCGGGCGCCTGATCGAGTGCCTGACCGGGCCGGTGCGGGAGCTGCTGGAGGCCGAGCGGGACAACCGGGACCTGGCCTTCATCACGCGCCCGCTGCAGGCGGCGCTGGAGGAGCTGGAGTCGCTCACGGAGCATGTTCGTGCCGGGGCACAGTCGGACCCGAACCTGCCGGGGGCGGCCGCAGCGACCTACCTGCAGGTGTGCGGCCTGGTGGCGCTGGGCAACATGTGGGCGCGCGCGGCACGCGCCGCGCTCGCGGCTGGTCCCGACCAGGCTTTCTACCGCGGCAAGCTGGCCGCCGCCCGGTTCTTCGCCACGCACCTGCTGCCGCGCGTACACGGCCTGGCGCCGGCGGTGCGCAGCGGCTCCAGCGTGGTGATGGAGCTGGATGCCGACGCGTTCTGAGCCGCCCTGGCTGATCGTGGTCAAACGCCGCGGGCGCAAGGCAGGTATATCCAAATGATGATACCCTTAGCGCCCGGTTCCGGGGTCGGATGCATCCAGCGATACCAACCAGGGGGATGAATTCGTGGCAGAGCGTGACGTAATGGAATATGACGCCGTGATCGTGGGCGCCGGCCCTGCCGGCCTGGCGACCGCGATCCGGCTCAAGCAGCTCAACTCGGACACCGAGGTCTGCGTGATCGAGAAGGCTTCCGAGGTCGGGGCCCAGATCCTGGCCGGTGCCGTGATCGAGCCGGAGCCGCTGGACGAGCTGCTGCCCGGCTGGCGCGACAACCCGCCCAACATGTGCGTGCCCGCTGGCAAGGACGAGTTCCTGTTCCTGGGCAAGAGCGGCGCGACGCGGATGCCGCTGCCTCCGCAGATGCACAACCGCGGCAACTTCATCGTCTCCCTGGGGGCCGTGTGCAAGTGGCTCGCGCCCCAGGCCGAGGAGCTGGGCGTGGAGATCTACCCCGGCTTCGCCGCCGCCGACACCCTGTTCGACGATGACGGCAATGTCGCCGGGGTACGCATCGGCGACATGGGCGTTGCCAGGGACGGGTCCGAGAAGTCCGGCTACACGCCGGGCGTGGATATCCGGGCGAAGGTCACGGTGTTCGCCGAGGGCTGCCGGGGCAGCCTCACCAAGCAGCTGATCAGGCGCTACGAGCTCGACGAGGGCAAATCCCCCCAGACGTACGGGATCGGCTTCAAGGAGCTCTGGCAGGTGCCGGACGGCCGCACGGAGACCGGCCGCATCACCCATACCATCGGCTGGCCGGTGGATCGCCGCACCTACGGCGGGGGATTCGTCTACCACTACGACGACAACCGCGTGGCGGTCGGCTACGTGGTCGGGCTGGATTACGAGGACCCGAACCTGTTCCCGTTCGAGCTGTTCCAGCAATTCAAGCACCATCCGCAGATCAAGCGGCTGCTCGAGGGCGGCAAGATCCTCTCCTCCGGAGCACGGGCCATCGTCGAGGGCGGCTGGCAGGCCATGCCCACCATGGAGATGCCGGGTGCACTGATGGTCGGCGACTGCGGCGGCACGCTCAACGTGCCCAAGATCAAGGGCACCCACACCGCAATGCGCTCGGGCATGATCGCCGCAGAGCATCTCGCGGGCGATGAGCTCTCTCCCAGGGGCTACGACGCGAAGCTGCGGGCGTCGGCGGTGGGCCGTGAGCTCTACCAGGTGCGCAACATCCGTCCGGGGTTCCACAAGGGCCTCTGGCGAGGCCTGATCAACGCCGCGGTGGAGACCGTGACCGGCGGGCGGCTGCCGCGTACCCTGGAAACCCGCGCGGACTGGTCCTCGCTGCAGAAGGTCGGCGAGTATCCGGCGCCGGAGCGGGACTTCTACCAGCGGGACCTGCCGCCCAAGGATCGCCTGCAATCCGTGTATTTCGCGGCCACCGAGCACGACGAGGATCAGCCGGTGCATCTGAAGGTGGCGGACACGGACATCTGCGTCAGTCGCTGCCGGGAAGAGTACAATAACCCCTGTACGCGGTTCTGCCCGGCCAACGTGTACGAAATGGTCGAGGACGAGCAGGGGCTCCGCCTGCAGATCAATGCCGCGAACTGCGTGCATTGCAAGACCTGCGACATCAAGGATCCCTACGAGATCATCACCTGGGTGACGCCGGAAGGCGGTTCCGGCCCCAATTACCAGAATCTGTAGGTCCCGCCGGGCGGAGCCCCGGAAGATTCCGCATCCAGACTGGGAGCATTCGACGACATGAAAGCAATGGTATGCGTGAAGCGGGTCGTTGATTACAACGTCCGCATCCAGGTCAAACCGGACGAGTCCGGTGTGGTCACGGAGGGGGTCAAGATGAGCATGAACCCCTTCGACGAGATCGCCGTCGAGGAAGCCCTGCGTCTCAAGGAGGCCGGCAAGATCGACGAGATCATCGCCGTGACCATCGGTCCGCAGCAGGCGCAGGAACAGCTGCGCACGGCGCTGGCCATGGGCGCGGATCGCGCCATCCTGGTGCAGACCGACGAGGCGGTGCAGCCGTTGACTGCGGCGCGGGTCTTCGCGGAGCTGGCCGGGAAGGAGGAGCCCGGGGTCGTGCTGATGGGCAAGCAGGCGATCGACGACGACCAGGGCCAGACCGGCCAGATGACCGCGGCGCTCTGGCAGCGACCGCAGGCCACGTTTGCCTCGAAGGTAGAGATCGAGGGCGAGAGCGCGAAGGTCACGCGCGAGATCGACGCCGGGCTGGAAACCATCGAGGTCGACCTGCCGGCCGTGATCACCACCGATCTGCGCCTCAATGAGCCGCGCTACGTGAAGCTTCCGGACATCATGAAGGCCAAGAAGAAGACCATCGACAACACCACGGTCGAGGAGCTGGGCGTCGAGGCGGCCAAGCCCCTGAAGGTGACGCGTACGGCGCCGCCGCCCGCGCGCCAGGGCGGCAAGAAGGTCGAGAGCGTCCAGGAGCTGGTGTCCGAACTGAAGAACAAGGGGCTGATCTGATGAGCAAGGTTCTGATCATCGCGGAGCATGACGCGGGCAAGCTGAGCGCTGCCACCGGCAAGGCGGTCAGGTGCGCCCAGGATCTGGGTCCCGAGGCCCTCGAGGTTGCCGTATTCGTCCACGAGGGCGGCGACGACGTGGCCGGCGCGGCGGCAAAGCTCGATGGAGTGACCCGGGTGCTGAAGGTCACCGACCCGGCCAACGAGAACGCCCTGGCGGCGGTGCTGGCGCCGCAGGTGGCTTCCCTGGTGCAGGACGGCTACACCCACGTGCTGGTGGGCAACAGCACCTTCGGCAAGGACCTGATGCCGCGCGTCGCCGCGCTGCTGGGCGTGCCCCAGGTGACCGACGTGATGAAGGTCGAAGGCGAGTACGTCTTCCAGCGGCCGATCTACGCAGGCAACGCCATCACCACGGTGGAGGCGCCGGGCGACCAGGTCCTGTGCGCCACCGTGCGCGGGGCCTCCTATCCGGCCGCCGGCGAGGGCGGCAACGCCGAGGTCGAGGACCGGCAGGTCGATGCCGAGATCCCGCAGCACACCCGCTTCGTGGGCCGGGAAGTGCACAAGAGCGATCGTCCCGACCTGGCCACCGCGCCCAAGGTGGTCTCGGGCGGCCGCGGCGTCGGCAGCGAGGAGAACTTCAAGATCATCTACAGCCTCGCCGACAAGCTCGGCGCGGGCGTGGGTGCGTCGCGTGCGGCGGTCGACGCCGGATACGTGCCCAACGACATGCAGGTGGGCCAGACCGGCAAGATCATCGCGCCCGAACTGTACGTTGCGATCGGCATCTCCGGTGCCATCCAGCACTGGGCCGGGATCAAGGACGCCGGTACGATCGTGGCGATCAACAAGGACGAGGAGGCGCCGATCTTCGAGGTCGCCGACCTCGGCCTGGTCGCCGACCTGTTCGAGGCGGTTCCGGAGCTGGAAAAGGCCTTGGACTAGCTCTTATCCGGGGCGGTATCGCTTGCACGGGGGCGGCGGGCACGGGCCTGCCGCCCCCGTCGCGTTCGGGGCCGCTCGCTTGATCCATGGCGGTCGTGGTGTATAGTGCGGCCAATCGAGCAAGCGCTTGGTAGCCTCGACCCAACGACCGGCGCACGACCCCTGCAACCGGAGGAGCGAGCATGGCTGAGGAAGTGAAGGCCTCGATGAGCGGAACCGTCTGGAAGGTGCTGGTCGAGCCCGGTCAGCACGTGGAGGACGGCGAAGAGGTGCTGATCCTGGAGTCGATGAAGATGGAGATCCCCCACGAGTCGCCCTGCGACGGGACCGTGCAAGAGATTGTCGCGGGCCCCGAGGCCTACGTGGAGGAGGGGGACACCCTGATCCGGATCGAAGAGGACTGACGTGGTTGGACAGGCATCGGCAAAGCGGGTACTGGTCGCCAACCGGGGCGAAATCGCGGCGCGCGTGATTCGCGCCGTGCAGGGCCTCGGCTGGCACGCCATCGCGGTGCATTCCGAGGTGGACGGGGACAGCCCGCACGTACGGATGGCCGATTCGGCGGCCCCCATCGGCCCGGCCCAGGCGCACAAGAGCTACACCAACATCGAGGCCGTGCTGCACGCCGCCCGGGAGACCGGCGCGGAGCTGGTGCACCCGGGCTACGGCTTCCTGTCGGAGAACGGCGACTTCGCCCGCGCGGTGGAGCGGGCCGGCCTGACCTGGGTCGGGCCGCGACCCGAAGTGATCGAGCGCATGGGCGACAAGCTCGAGGCGCGCAACATCGCCGCCGCCGCCGGTGTTCCGGTGCTGCCCGGCACGCACGAGCCGGTCGCGCCGGAGCAGGCGGTCGAGCTGGCACGGGAGATCGGCTTCCCGCTGATGATCAAGGCCGTGGGCGGCGGCGGGGGCATCGGCATCGCCCGGGTCGAGGACGAGGCGCAGCTGGAGAAGGCGGTCGAGGGCGTGCAGCACCGGGCGCGCACGCTGTTCGGCAACGACCGGCTGTATCTCGAGCGTTTCCTCGAGAACCCGCGGCACATCGAGATCCAGGTGTTCGCCGATCACCACGGCCGGCGCATTCACCTCGGCGAGCGCGAGTGCTCGATCCAGCGGCGTCACCAGAAGGTGGTGGAGGAGGCGCCCTCGCCGCTGGCCGACGAGTCGATGCGCCAGGCGATGGGGGAGGCGGCACTGAAGCTGGTCGACGCCGTGAACTACACCAATGCCGGCACGGTCGAGTTCCTGGCAGACAACGACGGCAACTTCTACTTCATGGAGATGAACACCCGGATCCAGGTCGAGCACCCGGTCACCGAGCTGGTCACCGGCACCGACCTGGTCGCCGAGCAGCTGCGGGTGGCGCTGGGCGAGCCGCTGACGCTGGAGCCGACGCCGCCCGCGGGGCACGCCATCGAGGTCCGGCTGTACGCCGAGAATCCCGAGAAGAAGCTGCTGCCGTCCCCGGGCACCATCGAGCGCATCACGCTCCCGGTAGGCGAGGGCATCCGGGTCGAGCACGCGATGCGCGACGGCATCAAGATCACGCCGTTCTACGACCCCATGATCGCCAAGATCGTCACCCACGGGCGGGACCGGGCGACGGCGATCGACCGCATGCGCGAGGCCCTGGGACAGACGCGGGTGGAAGGGATCCGGACCAACCTGCCGCTGCTGCTGCAGATCCTGGAGAAGGACGACTTCCGCGAGGGACGGCTCTCGACCGACTTCATGCGCGAGCACTTCGGGATCGCCTGACTGCGCGCCCCGGCCGGCGACCGCCGTCGGCGAGCTCCGCCTCGAAATCCCCGTCCGGCACGGCGGCTCCCCCGCGGAACATCGCCGGGTAGGCCTCCCGCATCGCGGCCAGGATTTCGCCGTAGGGCAGGTCGGCGTAGCTGCCGTGATCCCGCACGTACTCCATGTGCTGCCGTCCGCTCCGGTCGTACGGGTGGAAGATGGAATCGCTGCGGCCGTCGAACTCCAGCGGCCTGATCCCGGCTTTCCGGCACAGCCCGAGGTTGAAGGCGGGGGTGGCCTTGAGCCACTTTCCTTCCAGATAGAGTTCGGTGTAGCCGTGGTAGACGAACAGGTCGGTGCCCATGGCCTTCAGCAGGCGCGGGGTGGCCAGGTGGTTGCGCACGTCGGCGAAGCCGAGGCGTGCCGGGATGCCCCGCGCACGTGCGAGAGCGGCCAGCAGCAAGGCCTTGGGGATGCAGAAGTCACGCTCCCGGCCGAGCACGGCGCTGGCGCGAAAGTACGCCGGCTCGAAGCGCATCCCGTACGGGTCGTAACGGATCGCGTCACGGACGACGTGGTACAGGCGCACGGCCTGCTCGCGCGCAGAGCCGTCGCCGGCATGGCGCGCGGCGTAATCCCGGACGGCGGGATCGTCGCAGTCCAGGTACCAGGTCGCCTGCAGATATTCCTCCATCGTCCGACTATGCCCCGGCGTTCGCGGGGGGCGCAAGCGTTGCGACCGCGCCGGGCTCAGAACCCCAGCAGGTACAGCCCGTACACGATCACGCAGGCCCCGTCGAAGACCGCCGCCCCCGCCAGCTTCTTCGCGAACGGCTGGCGGCGATAGCGATAGACCAGGTGCACCAGGGCCGCCTTCTCCACCAGCGCGGCCAGGACCACCGCCGCGCGCAGCGCGGGCACGTGCCCGGCCCAGATGAGCAGCATCCCCGTCACGAAGACCAGCGCGCCCCAGTGGGTGGCGAAGAACAGCCCGCCCGGCTCGCTCAGCTCCAGCCCGGCCAGCCCTTTGAGGGCCCGCCGGGGCAGGAGGTACTGGATCACCGGGAGCAGCGTGACGGCGCCGCTCACGTACAGGATCAAAGCGATGTGCCGGGCGATCATGCGTCGATCTCTCCTCGCGTTCTTGTGGCTGCTCGCGCGGCCGCAAGCATGGGGGATTCCGGCGCGCCGCGCAACGCGGCCGGCTGACAGCGACCGCTGCCTTCCCTATAGTGGCGACGGAGGGTCCTCCGCAATAATCCCCACCATCGACAGGGAGCACAGCCATGCGCGCGAGCGTGATCACTTCCGCGGGCGAGCCGGAGGTGCTGGAAATCCGGGACCGTCCGGTGCCGGAGCCCGGCGGCGCGGAAGTGCTGGTGCGGGTCGAGGCCGCGGGCGTCAACCGCGCCGACGTCCTGCAGCGTCGGGGAATGTATCCGCCGCCGCCCGCGATCGATCCCGATGTCCCCGGGCTCGAGTACGCCGGCACCATCGAGGCGGCCGGCCCCCGTGCCACCCTGCGCAAACCGGGCGAGCGGGTCATGGGCCTGGTCGGCGGCGCCGCCTATGCCGAGTACCTGATCGTGCACGAGCGCGAGACCCAGCTGGTGCCGGAGGGGATCGACAGCGTCGCGGCAGCGGCCTTTCCCGAGACCTACATGACCGCCTACCGGGCCCTGTTCCTGGAAGGGGGGCTGCAGCCGGGGCACTGGGCGCTGGTGCGCGCGGCGACCTCCGGCGTGGGGATCTCGGCGCTGCAGCTGATTCACGCGCTGGGCGCCTACGGGATCGGCACCAGCCGCTCCCGGGAGCGGTTGGTGCCGCTGCACGCCCACGGCATGCAGGCGGGCTACGTGGAAGGCGAGGGCTCCCTGGCCGAGCTGGTCCGCGAACGATCCGGCGGGCGGCGCGCCTCCGTCTGCCTGGACCTGGTCGGCGGACACCTGGCCGACGCGCTCGATGCGTTGCGGGATGAGGGCACCCTGGTGCTCGTCGGCCTGCTCGGCGGGATCCGCGAAGAACTCAATCTGGGCAGGCTGCTCATGCGCCGGCAGACGATCCGCGCCATGACCATGCGCAGCCAGCCGCAGGAGACCCGCATCCGGCTGGCGCGGATCAGCGAGGAACGGCTGGTGCCGCTGCTGGCGGAGGGGCGTCTGAAGCCGGTGGTCGACCGCGTGTTCCCGCTGGCAGAGGCGGCGGCTGCACATGCTCACATGGAGGCCAATCGGCACGCGGGAAAGATCGTCCTGAAGGTCGCCGGGCACTAGCCGGACGGCGCTCAGTCGCCGTCGTGAAGCAGCATGTCGAGCACCCGGTCGCCGAGCTGGGACGGCGTGAGACCCCCGCCCGGCTGGTACCATTGCACGGTCCAGTTGAGCGTCCCGAGCATCAGGCGCGCAGTCAGGGCCGGCTCGCCGCGCAGCAGGCCTTCCTCGCAGGCGGCGGTGACCACCTCGCGCCAGATCCGCTCGTAGGCCGCGCGCAGCTCCAACAGCGGGCGCCGCAGGGCGCCGGGCAGGCTGCGCCATTCGTACAGCAGCACGAACATGTCATCCTGGGTGCCGCCGAGCAGGATTTCCAGGTGCGAGCGGGTCAGCACCGTGAGTCGCTCGCGCGGGCTGACGACGCCGTCGAGGGCGGCGCGGGCCGCTTCGATGATCCGGCGGATGCTGTTTTCCATCACCGCCTGGAGGATTTCCTCCTTGTTCCGGAAGTGATAGAAAATACTGCCGGACTGGAGGCCCACGGCCCGGGCGATGTCACGCACCGTCGTGCGGTCGTAACCCTTGTCCCGGAAAAGCCTAGAGGCCTCTCGGATCAGTGTGTTGCGTCGATTATCCACGTCGGCTATAGTCACGCAGCCCAGTATACCAAGCGCTTGCTCGAAAACGCCATCCAAACATCCCGAGCTGCTTTCAGCCCTCGCGAGGAGGTCGTCATGCGATCGACGATGATGCATTACCCGCTGACGCTCGATCATGTGCTCGAGCGCGCGGGACGGATCTTCCCGGAAGTCGAGATAGTCTCCCGCCTCCCCGACAAGTCCCTGCATCGTCATACGTATGCGGATTTCTACCGGCGCTCGCGGGCCCTGGCCGGGGCGCTTCTCGATGCGGGCATGCAGCGGGGCGACCGCGTGGCGACCCTGATGTGGAATCACTACGCGCACCTGGAGGCCTATTTCGGCATCCCGGTGGCCGGCGGCGTGATGCACACGCTCAACCTGCGCCTGTCGCCCGCCGACCTCGACTACATCTGCAATCACGCCGGGGACCGGTTCCTGATCGTCGACGACGTGCTGCTGCCGCTCTACCAGCAGTTCCGGGACCGGGTCGAATTCGAACGGGTCCTGGTGGTGCCGCTGGCAGGCGAGTCACTGCCGGAGGGAACCGAGAGTTACGAGGATTTCCTCGCCGGTGCTCCGGCTGATTTCGACTATCCGGACAAGGGCGAGGACGATCCCTGCGGGATGTGCTACACGTCCGGGACCACCGGGCGGCCCAAGGGCGTGGTGTACTCCCACCGCTCCACGGTGCTGCACGCGCTGGGCAGCGCGCTCACGGACGCTACGGCGCTCTCCTACCAGGACACGGCGCTGCCGGTGGTGCCCATGTTCCATGCCAACGCCTGGGGCATGCCCTACAGTGCCACCATGATCGGGGCACGGCAGGTATTCCCGGGGCCCCACCTGGACGCGGAGAGCCTGCTCGACCTCTACGAGCAGGAGCGGGTGACGCTCAGCGCCGGCGTGCCGACCATCTGGCTCGGCATCCTGGAGGCCCTGGACGCCGAGCCCGGGCGCTGGCAGCTGGAGAACATGCGCATGACCGTGGGCGGCTCGGCCGTGCCCGAATCGATGATCCGCCGCTTCCGGGCCTACGGCATGGAGGTTTACCAGGGCTGGGGCATGACCGAGACCTCGCCGCTCGCCTCGGTGAGCAAGACCCGCCCGGAGATCGCCGAGATGCCGGAGGAAGAGCAGCTGCACTACCGTGCGAAGGCGGGCGTGCCGGTGCCCCTGGTGGACGTTCGCATCATGGGCGACGAGGGCGTCGCTCCGTGGGACGGCGAGACCATGGGCGAGCTCCAGGTGCGCGGTCCCTGGATCACGGGCAGCTACTACGGCCCGGGGGTGGGCGGGGACAAGTTCACGCCGGACGGCTGGCTGCGCACCGGCGACGTGGCCACCATCGACCGCTACGGCTACATCAAGATCACCGACCGCACCAAGGACCTGATCAAGTCCGGCGGGGAATGGATCAGCTCGGTGGACCTGGAGAACGCGATCATGGGACACCCGGCGGTCGCCGAGGCCGCCGTTATCGCGATCCCCCATCCCAAATGGGACGAGCGGCCGCTGGCCGTGGTGGTGAAGAAGTCCGGGGCGGAGGTTACGCCGGACGAGCTCCGGGATTTTCTCAAGGACAGGTTCGCCAAGTGGATGCTGCCGGACGACTACGCGTTCGTGGCCGAGATTCCGCGCACATCCACCGGAAAGTTCAGCAAGCTGACCCTGCGTAAGCAGTACGAGCAGGGAGATCTGAAACAGGGGCGCCAGGCGTCTACAAGCTGAGGAGGTATGAATGCAGATCAAGGGCAAGACTTTCGTGGTCACCGGCGGGGCTTCCGGGCTCGGCGGTGCCACCGTGCGCAGCATCGCGGAGAACGGCGGCAACGCCGTGATTGCGGATATCCAGAAGGACAAGGGAGAGGCGCTGGCCAAGGAGCTGGGCGACAGCGTGCGCTTCGCCGAGGTCGACGTCACCAGCGAGGACAGTGTACGCGGTGCGGTGAAGCTCGCGGTGGACACCTACGGCGGTCTTCAGGGCGCGGTCAACTGCGCGGGCATCGGCGGCGCCGCCAAGATTCTGGGCAAGGAAGGCCCGTACCCCCTGGACCAGTTCACCCGGGTGATCAACGTCAACCTGATCGGCACCTTCAACGTCATCCGGCTGGCCGTGGAGGCCATGGCCGCGTGCGAACCGGTTACGGATGACGGCGAGCGCGGCGTTATAATCAATACAGCGTCGGTCGCTGCCTTCGACGGCCAGGTCGGCCAGGCCGCCTACTCGGCGTCGAAGGCGGGGATCGTGGGCATGACGCTGCCGATCGCGCGTGATATCGCCCGCTACGGGATACGGGTATGCACGATCGCGCCGGGGATCTTCGATACGCCCATGATGATGGCCGCGCCGGACAACGTGCGCGAGTCGCTGGCGAAGCAGATCCCGTTCCCGTCGCGTTTCGGCCAGCCGGCCGAGTTCGCCTCGCTGGCCCGGCAGATCATGGAGAACTCCATGCTCAACGGCGAGGTCATCCGCCTGGACGGCGCGATCCGCATGGGTGCCCGCTGAGACAAACCGGGGTTCGCCGCCGGGCCGCCCGGCCCGGCGGCGGCGCCGCGACCAGGGGTCGCATATGAGCAGGCCAGCCAGACACCTGCGGCCGGGCGCCGACGCGGCGTCGGAGCCGCCGTTGCGTTTCATCACCGCCGCTTCGCTGTTCGACGGGCACGACGCTGCGATCAACATCATGCGCCGGGTGATGCAGGACCAGGGGGCGGAGATCATCCACCTGGGCCACAACCGCGGCGTGCGCGAGATCGTGCGGGCGGCGCTGCAGGAAGACGCCGACGGCATCGCGGTGAGCTCCTACCAGGGTGGGCATGTCGAGTACTTCCGGTACATGGTGGACATGCTGCGCGAGGCCGGGGCGGAGCACATCCGGGTGTTCGGGGGTGGCGGCGGCACCATCACCGCCGGCGAGATCCGCGAGCTCCAGGACTACGGCGTGGAGCGGCTCTACAGTCCGGCGGACGGCATGGAGCTGGGGCTGCCGGGGATGATCGAGGACATGCTGCGGCGCACGCGGGCCGCGCGCGTCGGGCGCAGCGCGCCGGAGGACGCCACGCGGGACGAGCCGCTGGCGGTGGCGCGGATGATCAGCTTCCTGGAGGAGCACCCGGGCGACACGCGCGCGCTCGAGGGGCTGCGCGAGCGCTGGGCGCGCACGGACAACGCGGCCCCGGTGATCGGCATCACCGGCACCGGCGGCTCCGGCAAGAGCAGCGTCACCGACGAGCTGCTGAACCGCTTCCTGGGATATTTTCCCGAGCGGCGCATCGCGGTGCTGGCCATCGACCCGACCCGCCGGCGCACCGGCGGGGCGCTGCTGGGGGACCGCATCCGCATGAACAGCCTGGACGACGACCGGGTGTTCATGCGCTCGATGGCGACCCGCCGCCAGCACCTGGCCACCAGCGAGGTGCTGCTGGATTCCATCGCGCTGCTGCGCCACGCCGGCTACGACCTGATCGTGGTGGAGACCGCGGGCATCGGCCAGAGCGACACCGAGATCGTGGACCTGGTGGAGCTGGCCATGTACGTGATGACCAGCGACTACGGGGCCGCGACCCAGCTCGAGAAGATCGACATGATCGACTATGCCGATCTGATCGTGCTGAACAAGTTCGAGAAGCGCGGCTCGCGGGACGCGCTGCGCGACATCCGCAAGCAGTGGAAGCGCAACCGCCAGGCCTTCGACGCCGCCGACGAGGCGGTCCCGATCTATCCGACGATCGCCAGCCAGTTCAACGACGTCGGGGTCAATCACCTGTTCGTGGCCCTGTGCGAGGCGCTCGTCGAGCGCCTGGCGCTGGATCGGGACGCCTGGACCCCGAAGCTCTCGCCGGAGCAGGACGCGCTGCCGGAGGCGCAGGCGCTGATCCCGCCGCAGCGCCAGCGCTACCTGGCCGAGATCGCCGAGCAGGGGCGCGGGATCAAGCAGGGCATCGCGCGCCAGGCCGAGGCCGCGAGCCTGGCCCAGAGCGTCTACCAGAGCCTGCAGCTGCTCGAGGACCCGGCCCTGCCGGGGCCGCTGGAGCGCTATGCGGCCGAGGCGCTGCAGGAAGACGGCGCCGAGCAGGCCACGCGGGTGCTGCGCCAGCGCTACAACGCGGCCCTGGAGGAGCTGGACAGCGAGGCGCTGGCGCGCCTGCGGCACTGGCCGGAGCTCAGCGAACGGGTGCGCGCCGAGACCTACCGTTACACGGTGCGCGGGCGCGAGATCACCGGCGAGAACTACGTCGAGACCCTGAGCCACCTCAAGGTGCCCAAGATCGCGCTGCCGCGCACCGGCGACTGGGGCGAGCTGCTGACCTTCCTGCTGTCGGAGAACCTGCCGGGGGCCTATCCGTACACCGGGGGGGTGTATCCCTACCGGCGCACCGGCGAGGACCCGATCCGCATGTTCGCCGGCGAGGGCACGCCGGAGCGCACCAACCGGCGCTTCCACTACCTGGCCCACGGCCAGCCGGCCAACCGCCTGTCCACCGCCTTCGACTCGGTGACGCTCTACGGCGAGGACCCGCAGGAGCGGCCCGACGTCTACGGCAAGGTGGGCAACTCGGGGGTGTCGATCGCCAGCGTGGACGACATGAAGAAGCTCTACTCGGGCTTCGACCTGTGCGACCCGCGCACCTCGGTGTCGATGACCATCAACGGTCCGGCGCCGATCATCCTGGCCTTTTTCATGAACGCGGCGATCGACCAGCAGGTGGAGAAGCACCTGCGCGAGAGCGGGCGCTGGGAGGAGACCGAGGCGTTCCTGGACAAGCACTTCGCCGGATGCGAGCGCCCGCGCTATCACGGCGAGCTGCCCGAGGGCAGCGACGGCCTCGGCCTGGGCCTGCTGGGCGTCTCCGGCGATCAGGTGGTGGATCGGGAGACCTACGCGCGCATCCGCGCCGAGACCCTCAGCCAGGTGCGCGGCACGGTGCAGGCCGACATCCTCAAGGAGGACCAGGCGCAGAACACCTGCATCTTCTCCACCGACTTCGCGATGCGCATGATGGGCGACATCCAGGCGTTCTTCACCGAGCACCGGGTGCGCAACTACTACAGCGTGTCCATCAGCGGCTACCACATCGCCGAGGCGGGGGCGAACCCCGTCACCCAGCTGGCCTTCACCCTGGCCAACGGCTTCACCATCGTCGAGTACTACCTGGCCCGGGGCATGGACATCGACGACTTCGCGCCCAACCTGAGCTTCTTCTTCAGCAACGGCGTGGATGCCGAGTACGCGGTGATCGGGCGGGTGGCGCGGCGCATCTGGGCGCGCGCGATGCGCGAGCGCTACGGCGCCTCCGCGCGCAGCCAGATGCTCAAGTACCACATCCAGACCTCGGGCCGGAGCCTGCACGCGCAGGAGATCCAGTTCAACGACATCCGGACGACGCTGCAGGCGCTGTATGCGCTGTTCGACAACTGCAACAGCCTGCACACCAACGCCTTCGACGAGGCCATCACCACGCCCACCGAGGCCTCGGTGCGCCGGGCGATGGCGATCCAGCTGATCATCAACCGGGAGCTGGGGCTCAACCGCAACGAGAACCCCTGGCAGGGCTCGTTCGTCATCGAGGAGCTCACCGAGCTGGTGGAGGAGGCGGTGTACGCCGAGTTCGAGCGGCTGGCCGAGCGCGGCGGCGTGCTGGGTGCGATGGAGACCATGTACCAGCGCGGGCGGATCCAGGAGGAGAGCCTGTACTACGAGCGCTGCAAGCACGACGGCAGCCTGCCGATCGTCGGGGTCAACACCTTCCTGCCGCCGGCGGGCCAGGGGGAGGACGCGGGCGAAGACGGCGGCCAGGAGCTGATCCGCTCCTCGGAGCAGGAGAAGCACCAGCAGATCGCCCAGGTGGAGAACTTCCGGGCGCTGCACGCCGATGACTCGGACGCGGCGCTGGCACGGCTGCAGGCGAGCGCGCGCGGGCCGGACAACGTGTTCGCCGAGCTGATGGACACGGTGCGCAGCTGCTCGCTCGGCGAGATCACCCACGCCCTCTATGCCGTGGGCGGGCAGTATCGCCGGAACATGTAACACGCCCCTTGTAATCGGGGCCGTTTTGGGCAAGGGTATGCGCCAAATCGGATTCGGATTCGACTGCGCAATTTCACTCGAGAGGTAATGGAGTATGACCACCGAAGCCTACATCTTTGATGCCGTCCGCACCCCGCGCGGCCGCGGCAAGAAGGACGGTGCCCTGTACGAGGTCAAGCCGGTCGACGTCGCGGCGAACGTGTTCCGCGCCATCCAGGAGCGCAACGACCTGGACACCTCCCAGGTGGATGACGTGGTGCTGGGATGCGTGACCCCGGTCGGGGACCAGGGCGCGGACATCGCCAAGATCGGCGCCCTCTACGCCGGCTGGGACCAGAAGGTCGCCGGTGTTCAGCTCAACCGCTTTTGCGCCTCGGGCCTGGAGGCGGTGAACATGTGCGCGATGAAGGTCCGCTCGGGCTGGGAAGACCTGGTCGCAGCCGGCGGCGTCGAGTGCATGTCGCGTGTGCCGATGGGCTCCGACGGCGGCCCGATGGCCATGGATCCGGCGGTCAACGCCAAGCTGAACTTCGTGCCGCAGGGCATCGGTGCCGACCTGATCGCAACGATCGAGGGCTTCTCCCGGGAGGATGTCGACAAGTTCGCGGCGCGCTCACAGCAGCGTGCCGCCGAGGCCTGGGACAAGGGCTACTTCTCGAAGTCCATCGTTCCGGTTCGGGATGTCAACGGCATGGTGGTGCTGGACCATGACGAGCACGTGCGCCCCGGCACCACCGCGGAGACCCTGGGAGGACTCAAGCCGTCCTTCGAGATGCCGGGCGGCATGGGCTTCGATGACGTCGCCCTGCAAGTCTACCCGGAGGTCGAGAAGATCAACCACGTGCACACCGCCGGCAACTCTTCCGGGATCGTCGACGGCGCCGCGCTGATGCTGCTGGGCACCAAGGAGAAGGGCCGCGATCTCGGCCTGAAACCGCGTGCCCGCATCGTCTCGGCGGCGATCACCTCGACCGAGCCGACCATCATGCTCACCGGTCCGGCACCGGCCTCGCGCAAGGCACTGGACAAGGCCGGCATGAGCATAAAGGACATCGACCTGGTCGAGCTCAACGAGGCCTTCGCCTCCGTGGTCATGCGCTTCCAGCGCGAGCTGGACGTGCACGACGACATCATCAACGTCAACGGCGGCGCGATCGCCATGGGTCATCCCCTGGGCGCCACCGGTGCCATGATCCTGGGCACGCTCCTGGACGAGCTGGAGCGCCGGGATCTTCAGACGGGCCTTGCCACGCTGTGCGTGGGCGGCGGCATGGGGATCGCCACCATCATCGAGCGCGTCTGACGCAGGAAGCGCCGTCACCGGAGCCCGGGCGGGCAGGGTTCCGCCCGGGATGACGTATTCAGGTCTGGAAAGGCACGCTTATGTATTTCAAGTACGAGAAGGACGCGGACAACATCGTCACGCTGACGATGGACCAGCCCGGCCGCTCGGCCAACATGATCGGCCAGGAGTTCGGCGACGGGCTGCGGGACGCGCTGGAGAAGCTGGGCAAGGAGTCCGGGCTCGCCGGCGTGATCATCACCTCGGCCAAGAATACCTTCATGGCCGGTGCCGACCTGGACGGCCTGTTCCAGGCGCACGACCCCGAAGAGCTCTACCAGGGCGGCGTCCAGCTCAAGCAGGCGTTCCGCCAGCTCGAGACCCTCGGCAAGCCGGTGGTGGCCGCGCTCAACGGCTCGGCCCTCGGCGGCGGCCTGGAGCTGGCGCTGGCCTGCCATCACCGCATCGCGATCAATGACGGCAAGTCCGAGTTCGGTTTCCCCGAGGTCTCGCTGGGGCTGCTTCCGGGCGGCGGCGGCACGGTCCGTCTGCCGCGCATGCTCGGCATCGAGAAGGCGCTGCCCTACCTGATGGAGGGCAACCGGGTGAAGCCGGAGAAGGCGCTGGACGCCGGCATCGTGGACGAGCTGGCCGCGAGCCGGGAGGATCTCCTGGAGAAGGCGCGGGCCTGGATCAAGGCCCATGCGGAAGCGGTGCAGGCGTGGGACCAGAAGGGCTTCAGGATCCCGGGCGGCGACCCCAACAACCCGCGCGTGGCGCAGATGCTGGCGATCGCGCCGGCGATGCTGAAGAAGCGCACCCGCGGCAATTACCCGGCACCGCAGGAGATCATGAATTCCGTGATCGAGGGCTGCAAGGTCGACGTCGAGACCGCCAGCCGGATCGAGTCACGCTACTTCGCGCACCTCGCTACGGGCCAGGTCGCCAAGAACATGATCCGTGCCTTCTGGTATCAGCTCAACGCCATCAATGCCGGCAAGAGCCGTCCGGACGGCGTGGACGCCTGGCAGGCCGGCAAGGTCGGCATCCTGGGCGCCGGCATGATGGGTGCCGCGATCGGCTACTGCGCGGCCCTGGCCGGCTGTGAAGTGGTGCTCAAGGACGTCTCGCAGGAGAAGGCCGAGCAGGGCAAGGGCTATTCCCAGAAGCTGCTGGACAAGCGCGTCAGCAAGGGCCGCATGAGCGAGTCCCGGGCGAAGGAGGTGCTGGCCCGGATCCGTCCGACCGGTGATCCGGACGACCTCGAGGGCTGCGACCTGGTGATCGAGGCGGTGTTCGAGGACCGGGAGCTCAAGGGGAAGGTCACCAAGGAGGCCGAGGAGCGTCTGGGCGGGGATGCGATCTTCGCCTCCAATACCTCGACGCTGCCCATCACCGGGCTCGCGGAAGCCTCGCAAAGGCCGAAGAATTTCATCGGCCTGCACTTCTTTTCTCCGGCCGACCGCATGCCGCTGGTGGAGATCATCTGCGGCAGGGACACCTCCGACGAGACCCTCGCCCGGGCGTTCGACTTCGTCAAGCAGATCAGGAAGACCCCCATCGTGGTCAACGACAGCCGCGGCTTCTACACCTCGCGGGTATTCAGCACCTACGTGATGGAGGGCATCTCGCTGCTGGCGGAAGGGCAGGACCCGCAGGCGATCGAGTCGGCGGGACTGCAGGCCGGCATGCCGGTGGGACCGCTGGCCCTGTCCGACGAGGTCAGCATGTCCCTGATGATGCACATCCGGGAGCAGACCAAGAAGGACCTCGAGGCGGCGGGGCAGAAAGTACCCGAGCATCCCGCCTACGCGGTGGTCGAGGCGATGGTCAAGGAACACGACCGCCCCGGGAAGGCCGCCGGAAAGGGGTTCTACGAATACCCGCAGGACGGCAGGAAACACCTCTGGCCGCGCCTGAGTGAGCTCTACACCCGCGAGGGTGCGGAGTTGCCGCAGCAGGAGATGATCGACCGGATGCTGTTCGTCCAGTCACTCGAGACGGTGCGGTGCATGGACGAAAACGTGGTCACCACCATCGCGGACGCCAATATCGGCAGTATCTTCGGCTGGGGGTTTGCACCGTTTCAGGGCGGTGTGCTGCAGTACATCAACGCCTACGGGCTCGGGCCTTTCGTGGAGCGTACCGACGAGCTGGCCTCGCGCTACGGTGAGCGGTTCCAGGTGCCCGACTCGCTGCGGCAGCGGGCGGCCCGGAACGAGTCCTACGAGTAAGGCCACCGCCGCCGGCGGTGGCCTCCGGGACAACAAAAAGAACGCTTGCGTGACTGCCCCGCGGGCTCGGCCCGCGGGGCTTTGTTTGTTCGGGCCCACCCGTCTGTCGGTTGGGCCGCCCCGGCGGGCGCCATGTTCCGCTCGAAAGCGTTGCCATGCGGGCGTTCCTGAGGTGTAATGCGCGTGAGGGCAGGCCGGGGCTGCCGGGCTGGCACGGTCAGGGAGGTTACCCCTCGCGCGGCATGCCGCGCTGCGGCGAAGGCGCCGGAACAGGGAATCGCACGACCGAAAGAGCTCCAACAAGAGGTAGCCGTGGGTTCACACAACGACGCCGACAGTCTTTCATTGCCGGTTTCCCTGCTGGCGGATCGCCGGTTCCGCACGGGGGTCGTGATCGGCGCCGGCCTCGCGCTGGGGGCCTTGCTCTGGCTGCACTTCGGGCACGGCGGATCGCTGGGGCAGATCTCGAGCCCGCTGGCGATACCCGGCCATCTCTCCCGGAGCGCTTCGACGACCGCCGGACCCGGGGCGGGCAGCGGGCAGGCGGCGGGCTCGCCCGCGACGGCGGCCGAAGCACAGATACCGACGGTGGAGAGCCCGCCCTGGCACAAGGTCACGGTGCAGCGGGGCGACACGCTGTCGGCGCTGTTCAAGGAAATGGGCCTGCCCGCCAGCGCCTGGATCCCGGTGATGAAGGTCCCGCAGGCGAGAAAGGTCCTGCGGAACCTGCGGCCCGGCAGGGAAATGCGCTACCGGATCGCCGCCGGCGGCGGGCTGCAGGCACTCAGCTACCCGCTGGACCTCACCCACCGCCTGGTCGTTTCGCGCACCGGGCAGGGCTACCAGGCCAGCGTACAGGCGCTCCCGGTCGAGCACCGCCAGGCCCGCGTGACCGGCACGGTCGAGCACTCCCTGTTCCGGGCGGCGCAGTCGGCGGGCCTCAGCCAGCGCCTGACCATGAACCTGACCCACATCTTCAAGTGGGAAGTGAACTTCAACCAGTCGGTGCGGCCGGGTGACTTCTTCGAGGTGGTCTACCGGCAGCTGTGGAAGGATGGACAGAAGCTGCGCAACGGCGGCATCGTCGCTGCGCAATACGTCAACCGGGGCCATCGCTACCGCGCCTACCGCTTCACCCTGCCGGACGGCAAGACCGGCTATTACAAGGCCGACGGCAAGAGCGTGAGCAAGGGCATCGAGCGGGCGCCGCTGCACTACAAGTACATCAGCTCGCCGTTCAGCTACCATCGCTACGACCCGGTGGTGCACGTGTGGCGACCGCATTACGGCGTGGACTACGCGGCCCCCACGGGGACGCCGGTGCATGCCGCGGCCGACGGGCGCGTGGTCTGGGCCCGGCGGGACGGAGGCTACGGCAACCTCGTCGTGATCCGGAGCTTCGGCCGCTACAAGACCTACTACGCCCACCTGCACCGCTTCGCCCGGGGCATCCACAAGGGGATGCACGTGCACCAG
This sequence comes from Gammaproteobacteria bacterium, assembly GCA_035638775.1. GTDB lineage: Bacteria > Pseudomonadota > Gammaproteobacteria > UBA5335 > SLRW01 > DASQZJ01. The sequence goes on along the minus strand of DASQZJ010000005.1, from coordinate 47,340 downwards.
GGGGAGCTGATCGGCTACGTCGGACAGACCGGGGAGGCCACCGGACCCCACCTGCACTTCGGCATCATGGTCAACGGCCGCTGGCGGAACCCGCGCACCGTGCCTCTGCCCAGCGACAAGCCGATCCCGCACAAGTACCTGGCCGAGTTCAGGACCCGCATCAAGCCGCTGAAGCAGGCGCTGGATACGATGGAGGCGGAGCGCCGACAGAAGGGCCAGCCGACGCGCGTGGCGGCCGCCTCAGGCGAATCCTCCCATAACTGAGCCCGTGCGGGGCGGGGCCGTGCCCCGGCATGTTCAGCAGGTCTGCCCGCCGTCCACCACCAGGATGTGCCCGTTCACGTAGTCCGAGGCGGGGCTGGCCAGAAAGAGCCCGGCTCCGGCCAGCTCGCCCGCTCGGCCGATACGCCGCAGGGGGATCCTCGCAGACAGCAGGGACTCGGTCTGTTCCAGCAGCTTCTCGGTCATGCGGCTGGGGAAATAGCCCGGGGCAAGGGCATTCACCCGGATGCCGGACGGTCCCCATTTCACCGCCAGATCGCGCGTCATCGAGATCACCGCGCCCTTGCTCGCGCTGTAGCCCACCGCGTCGAGGATCTCGGGTTCCTCGCCGCGCAGGCCCGTGACCGATGCGATGTTGATGATCTTGCCGTAACCGCGCTCGAGCATCGCGGGAGCCACCGCCTTGCTGGCCAGGAAGCTGCCGTCGACGTTGACCTGCATGACCTGGCGGAAGCGGTCGGCGGGCATATCCACGGCGGGGGCGCCCCAGGAGACTCCGGCAGAGTTCACCAGCACGTCGATCGGACCCAGTTCCCGCCGGGTCGCCGCCACCGCCTCGCGCACGGAGTCCTCGTCGATCACGTCGCACTCGAGGCAGAGCGCATCGGGGATCTGCTCGCGGGCCTGGCCGAAGAAGCGTGGACGGCGTGCCGCCAGTGCGACCCGTGCACCGGCCTGATGCAGCGCATCGGCGAGCTCGAGACCGATGCCGCGCGAGCCACCGGTGACGAGCGCAACGCAGCCATCGAGACGGAACAGATCGAAGATCGTCATGCCGGTTCTCTCCCTGGGGATAATTTGGTGCTGCCATCGCCGGCATGCCGGCGATGCCGCGTGGCGGGCCGCCGGGAATCAGGCGTAGCGCTTCAGGACGCGCGGATTGACGATTCTCAGCTTGGCGTCGGCGAGCGCCCGCAGCAGATCGGCGGTCCCGGAAGGGGCGTCCCCCTCGCGAATGCGGCGCGCCAGCTCCGCGTTGAGCGAATGCAGGGCCTCCCGCAGCGAGTCCAGGGATCCGCACTCGGGCGGATCGCGGCCGAGCAGGGACGCCAGCCGGCTGAGCTCGTCGCGCATCAGCGGCTCCGCCTCGCGCAGCTCGCGCTCGATCATGCCTAGCCCGTTGATCGCGACCAGCAGCCGGAAGCGCAGGCGCGGATCGTCGATGCGCGGTCCGATCTCGTCACGGAGGAAATCCTGTACTGCCCGGGCGAGCTCGTCCGGCCGCGGTCGGTCCTGCATGGCATACCCCGGTGTCTGGTGCGACGCGTTCGGCCCTCCCGGAACGCACGCGCGTTCGGCGTCAGGGCCCGAAGGCGGATAACATATACGAACCGGGGAATCGGTTCCAACCCGGGCCGCGCGGGTCCGGCACCGTCGACATGGGGGATGATACCGTGCAGGACGTCAACACCGACATCACGCAGCCCGCGCGGGTGGACAGCCGCGCCCGCGAATGGATCGCCAGCCCGAGCCCGGGCGTCTGGCGCAAACCCCTGTACCGGACCGGCGGCGAGTCCGGGCGGGCAACGAGCATCGTGGTCTACGAGCCGGGCAGTCGCTTCCCGTCGCACGCGCATCCCGAGGGCGAGGAGATCCTGGTGCTGAGCGGCGTGTTTTCGGACGAGACCGGGGATTATCCGGCGGGCAGCTACCTGCTCAACCCTCCGGGATCCCGCCACGCACCCCGGACGGAAGACGGCTGCGAGTTGTTCGTGAAGCTTCGCCAGTATGCGGGTTCAGGGCGCCGCCAGGTCTGCATCCAGACCCGGTCGGGCGAATGGGGTCCGGGCTGCGCCCCCGGGGTGGAGGTACTCCCGCTCTACCGCCAGCACGGATTCCCGGAAGCGACCGCGCTGGCCCGGCTGGCGGCGGGGAGCGATACGGGGACGCGGGACTTTGCCGGAGGCCTGGAGCTGCTGGTGCTCTCCGGCAGCGTGGATGCCGGCGAGGGCGCCTGTGGCGAGGGAACCTGGGTCCGGCGCCCGGCCGGGGCCCGCGTCCGGCTTCGGTCGGCGGAAGGCTGCCGGCTCTACCTGTGCGCCGGGGCTCTCGCGGGAAGCGATTCGGTGGACGTGCTGCCGGAATGGCCGCTGACAGAGGACCCGGGCAGGCCGGGACGTCAGGATCCCGGACGGGGCTAGATGTAGAGTCGACGAAGCTCCCGGTCCGGCTCGCTGTGCTCCCAGATCTCGTCGAACCGGGCCTGTGCGGTCCGCGCGCGCCGGGGGTCGGCATCGACGTGGCCCTCGTAGCCGGCGGCGTCGGGCCGGTGAACCAGCATCCGCCCGTCGACCAGCAGCACGCTGTCGGTCTGCTCGCGGAAGTCGCCGGCCACGCGGCGACATTCGGCCTGCGAGGAAAACCGCCGCAGCACCGGCACGAGGGGATGTCCGCGCCGCATTGGAGCCTGGCCGTCGTGCACGAGGACCCGCAGGCCGGCGCGGGTGCTCGTGAGAAGGAACCCGCGCACCGCCGAGATGAACTCCTCGCGCCCGTACAGCAGCGGGTCCAGCGCGGGACAAAGCAGGCACACCTGACGGCGCGCCCGGCCGACCAGTGCGACTGACGCATCGAGGTTGTCCTCGAGGCGGTGCAGTGCGCGCGATCCCCGGATCTCCTCCATCCCCGGTCTCCCGGTCGGCCACCAAGCCCTGGCGCAAGTATAGCCGGATCAGTCGCCGGCGCGCCGCATCAGGCGGTGCGGAATGCCGGCATCCATGAATACCCCGCCCTCCGGGTGGAACCCGTGCCCGCGGTAGAAGTCCAGTGCGTGGGTCTGGGCGTGCAGGAACGGCGCCGGCATGCCGCGCCGGTGCCCCTCGGCGATCAGCATCTCCAGGATCTCGCCCCCGATCCCGGACCGGCGATGGCCGGGCAGCACCGCCATGCGTCCGATCTGGCCGGTGGCCAGCATGCGGCCGGTACCGACCGCGCTGCCGTCGCCGGCGAACGCGAGCACGTGGATCGCGCCGGCATCCTCGCCGTCCCATTCAAGCTCCGGCGGCACGCCCTGCTCGCGGACGAAAACCCGTTCGCGGATCGCCGCGATGGCCCCGGAGAAACCATCCCATGGCACCACGATTGCGTGCCGGCGTTCATCGCTCATGGGCGGCTTCGTTCCCGGCGAGCAGCGTACCCTGCAGGTAAAGCGCATGGAGGAGGGTGCGGGCGGCGTCTCCGGACGCCTCGAGGTGCGAAGCCGGGACCGCCCCGCAAAGCTCGCAGATCCGGCGGGCGAGGGGCACCAGGGCCGGCGGAAGCCGGTGTGCCCGGCCGTCGGCAAACAGTACGTGGCGACCGGCGGCGACCTCGGCGTGGGCCAGGCGCGACGCCGGATGCAGGGCCAGCGGAACGTCCGCGGCGAGCAGTCGGGCGAATGCCTCCCGCGTCAAGGGGGCCGGCGGCTCCGGCTGCAGCCATGGCTTGGGCTCGGTGATGAACCGGCCGAACCACGTCTCGAGTTCGCCCGGCGCCATCGCCCATGCCTGCTGCAGCAGGCGCCGTACCGTCTCCAGACTGCGGTCGTCGATCAGGCCCGGATCAGCCGAAGCATCGCCACGCCAGGGATCGGCGAAGCGTTGTCCGGCGCCGGAGCGCTGCGCCAGCAGTCCGGCGAGGTCCGTGAGCATCTCCGCCGCCGAGGCGGCCCGGAACCCCACCGAGGCGGTCAGGCAGGCGTCGACCGCGGTACCCTCGTGGGCCACGCCCGGGGGCAGGTAGAGCATGTCGCCGGGCTCGAGGATCCACTCCCGCTCGGGCTCGAGACGGGACAGGATGCGCAGGTCGCAGTCCGGCACCAGGGCCTCGCGGTCGAAGCGATGCGCGATCCGCCAGCGGCGCCGGCCCTGCAGCTGCACCAGGAATACGTCGTAGTCGTCCCAGTGGGGGCCCACACCGCCGCCCGGCGCGGCGTAGCTGAGCATGACATCGTCCCGGCGCCAGGAGGGCAGGAAGCGAAACCGCTCGAGCAGGGCGGCGGCTTCCGGCACCCACTTGTCCACGTCCTGCACCAGCAGCGTCCAGTCGCGCTCCGGCAGGCGGGGAAAGTCCTCCTCGGGGATCGGGCCGTGGCGCAGCTCCCAGGTGTCGACATCGGGGTGCAGCACCAGCCGGGACTCGACCTCCTCCTCGCAGGCCAGGCCGGCCAGCTCCTCGGCGGTCAGGGGCGGTTCCGGGTCCGGCAGGGCCCCGCGCACCAGCAGTGGCCGCTTCTGCCAGTGCTCGCGCAGGAAGGCCGGCGCATCAAGGCCCCCGAGCAGGTGGTTCCACGAACGCGGCCGGGACATCGGTGCTCAGGCGCGACGGGCCTGCTCCGCGGCGTTGCCGGTGTAGCGCGCCGGCGTGAGGTCCAGCAGGCGCCGGCGCGCCTCCTCGGGGATCTCGAGATCGCGGATGAAGGCGTGCAGCGTGTCGCGGTCCACCCGCTGGCCGCGGGTCAGCTTCTTGAGCTTCTCGTAGGGCTTCTCGATGGCGTAACGGCGCATCACCGTCTGGATCGGCTCGGCCAGCACTTCCCAGTTGGCTTCCAGGTCGGCCTGCAGGCGCGCGGCGTCGGCCTCCAGCTTGTCGGTTCCCCGCAGCACCGAGTGATAGGCGATGCAGGAATGCGCGATCCCGGCGCCGAGGTTGCGCAGGACGGTGGAGTCCGTGAGGTCGCGCTGCCAGCGGGAGACCGGCAGCTTGAACGCCAGGTGCTGCAGCAGCGCGTTGGCCAGTCCCAGGTTGCCTTCCGCGTTTTCGAAGTCGATAGGATTGACCTTGTGCGGCATGGTCGACGAGCCCACCTCGTCCTCCACCGGTCGCTGGCGGAAGTAGCCGAGAGAGATGTAGCCCCAGACGTCGCGGCAGAAGTCGATCAGGATGGTGTTGAAGCGCGCCACGACGGCGAAGTATTCCGACATGTAGTCGTGCGGCTCGATCTGCGTGGTGAAGGGATTGAAGCTCAGCCCCAGGGAGGTGACGAAGGATTCCGCGAGGCGCGGCCAGTCGACCTCCGGGTAGGCCACCACGTGAGCGTTGAAGTTGCCGACCGCGCCGTTGATCTTGCCGAACACGGTCACTGCCGCGAGCTGCTCGCGCTGACGCCGCAGGCGGGCCACGACGTTGGCCATCTCCTTGCCCAGGGTGGTGGGCGAGGCGGGCTGGCCGTGGGTGCGGGACAGCATCGGCAGGTCGGCATAGCGCGCCGCGAGCTCGTTGACGGCCGCGATGATGTTGTCGTAGCGCGGCAGCAGCGCGCGGCTGCGCGCATCCGCCAGCATCATGGCGTAGGCCAGGTTGTTGATGTCCTCCGAGGTGCAGGCGAAGTGGATGAACTCACTGACCGCCTCGAGCTCGGCGTTGCCCGCGATCTGTTCCTTGAGGTAGTACTCGATCGCCTTGACGTCGTGATTGGTGGTGCTCTCGATCGCCTTGATCCGCTGGCCATCCTCGAAGCCGAAGCGTTCCACGATCCGCTCCAGGGCCGCGACCGCGTCACTGCTCAGCGGGGGCACCTCGGTGATCTCCGGATGGGCCGCCAGGGTCTCCAGCCACCGGACCTCGACGATGACCCGATAGCGCATCAGCCCGAACTCGCTGAAGATCTCGCGCAGGTCGAAGGTCTTGTCGGCGTACCGCCCGTCGATGGGCGAAATGGCTGTGAGGGAAGACAGTTCCATGCCGGCTCCCGTGACGAAATGGTAGACTGGCGCATGATACATGAAACCCCGGCGCGCCGGCGTCCCGCGGCCGCTGCGGAGCCCCGCGGGCCGGCAGCAGCGGCGCGCGGGGCGTGGCATCCCCGGCCTGCCGTGCAATGGCCCGGCATTCAACGGCGAGCCGTCGGTCGGGACAGCCCACGATCCGCGGCCCGATCCCGCGCCCGGCAACCGGAGCCGTCCGGCGCTCCCCGGTCCCGTCCCGTTGAGAGGTGGAAATGAGTAAGCAGGAATTTCGCGTCGAGCACGACAGCATGGGTGAGCTCCAGGTGCCGGCGGACGCCCTGTGGGGTGCCCAGACGCAGCGCGCGGTGGAGAATTTCCCGGTCAGCGGCCTGCGGATGCCGCGGCAGTTCATCCGTGCCCTGGGCCTGATCAAGGCCAGCGCGGCGGAAACCAACCGCAAGCTGGGCCTGCTCGACGAGGACGTGGCCGCGGCGGTGATCGAGGCAGCCGAGCAGGTGGCCGAGGGCCGCTACGACGCGCATTTTCCGATCGACGTGTTCCAGACCGGCTCGGGCACCAGCAGCAACATGAACGCCAACGAGGTGATTGCCCACGTGGCGTCCGGGCGGCTGGGCTCGCCGGTGCATCCGAACGATCACGTCAACATGGGGCAGAGCAGCAACGACGTGGTGCCCACGGCGGTCCATGTCAGCGCGAGCCTGGCGGTGAAGGAGAAACTGCTGCCGGCGCTGGAGAGGCTGCAGCAGGCGATCCAGCAGAAGGCGCACAGCCTGGACGGGGTCACGAAGACGGGCCGAACCCACCTGATGGATGCCATGCCGGTGCGCTTTTCGCAGGAGATGGGCGGCTGGGCCAGCCAGATCGGCCACGCCCGGGAACGGATCGAGGGAACCCTGCCGCGCCTGCACCAGCTCGCCCAGGGCGGCACCGCCGTGGGTACCGGGATCAATGCCCATCCCGACTTCGCCGACGGGGTGGCGCAGGTCCTGGAGCGGCGTACCGGCATCGCGTTCCGTCGCTGCGACGATCATTTCGAGTCCCTGAGCAGCCAGGACACCGCGCTCGAGCTTTCGGGACAGCTCAAGGTGCTGGCGGCGAGCCTGATGAAGATCGCCAACGACCTGCGCTGGATGAACAGCGGGCCGCTGGCCGGCCTGGGCGAGATCGCGCTGCCGGCCCTGCAGCCGGGGAGCAGCATCATGCCGGGCAAGGTCAACCCGGTGATCCCGGAATCGGTGACGCAGGTGGCGGCCCAGGTCATCGGCAACGACGCGACCATCACGGTGGCGGCCCAGTCGGGCAACTTCCAGCTCAACGTGATGCTGCCGCTGGTCACGTTCAACCTGCTGCAGAGCCTCGAGATCCTCTCGGGCGTCATGCCGCTGCTGGCCGACAAGGCGATCGCCGGGTTCACGGTCAACGAGGATCGCATCGGCGAGGCGCTCGGCCGCAATCCGATCCTGGTGACCGCACTGAATTCGGTGATCGGCTACGACCAGGGGGCAAAGATCGCCAAGACCGCGTACCAGCAGGGCCGACCGGTGATCGAGGTGGCGCGGGAAATGACCGACCTCGACGAGGACGAGCTGGCGCGCCTGCTGGACCCCGCCGCCATCACCCGCGGCGGGATCGTGGGCAGGTAGCCCGCGAAGGCAGGCAGCGAATGCAGGAACGGATCCGCCGGCGGCTCGCCGGCACGCGCGAGGCGCCGCCGCCGCAAGAGCTGTCGGCGTACACGGGCGACCTGAACGTTTCGCTGGATCGGCTGCCGGTGTCCCCGGAGCGGCTTCGCCCCGCCGCGGTGCTGGTGCCGCTGGTGGAACGCGGGCAAGGGCTGCAGGTGCTGCTGACCCGGCGCACCGATCACCTGCGCCAGCACGCGGGGCAGGTGAGCTTCCCCGGCGGCCGCGCCGAGCCCGGCGACCGTGACGCGGTGGCGACGGCGCTGCGGGAGACGCGGGAGGAGATCGGCATCGACGCGGGCTTCGTGCGCGTGACCGGTTATCTCGACCCCTACGTCACGGTGACAGGGTTCTGCGTCACCCCGGTGGTCGGCTTCGTGCGTCCGGACTTCACGCTGCGTGTCGACGAGATCGAGGTGGCGGACGTGTTCGAGGTGCCCCTGGAGTACGTGCTGGATTCCGGCAACCACCAGGTTCGCCAGGCGGAGCGCGACGGGCGGCGGCTGCGTTACTACGTGATCGAGTACCGCGGTCGGGTGATCTGGGGCGCCACGGCGGGCATGCTGGTGAACCTGTACGAGAAGCTCCGCGCATGAGTGCCGGCGGACGGGGCATCGGCTCGCTGCTCGCAATCATGGCCCGCCTGCGGGATCCGGAGGAGGGCTGCCCCTGGGACCTGGCGCAGGATTTCCGCAGCATCGTGCCGCATACCCTGGAGGAGGCCTACGAGGTCGCCGACGCGGTGGAGTCGGGGGACCTGAGGCACCTGCGGGACGAGCTCGGCGACCTGCTGTTCCAGGTGCTGTTCCTTTCCCGCCTGGCCGAGGAGCTGTCGCTGTTCGACTTCGACGCGGTGGTCGCCGCGCTGACGGGCAAGCTGGTGCGGCGCCATCCCCACGTGTTCGGCGACGCCCGGGTCGCGGACGCCGGCGAGCAGCGGCGCTCCTGGGAGCACATCAAGGCGCAGGAGCGCGTGCGCGATTCGGGTGCCGGGGCGAGCGAGCTGGACGGGGTGCCGGCGGCACTGCCGGCCCTGAGCCGGGCCGCGAAGGTCGGGCGCCGCGCGGGCCGCGTCGGGTTCGACTGGGACGACGCCGAGGGCGCGCTGGACAAGGTCGAGGAGGAGTTGCTGGAGCTCAAGGAGGCGCTGGAACAGACGCCCGACGTCGACGAGGTCGAGGAAGAGCTGGGCGACCTGCTGTTTTCGCTTACCAACCTGTCCCGGCACCTCGAGATCGATCCCGAGGCCGCGCTGCGGCGGGCCACTCGCAAGTTCGAGCGCCGTTTCCGGCACGTCGAGGCCCTGTTGCGCGAGCGCGGGCTGCGCCCGGCGCGGGAGCATCGCGACGAGATGGAGCGGTACTGGCGCCAGGCGAAGGGCGGCGACGGCGAGGAGCCCGGGTCGGCGGAGGACGACGGTCGACAGTGAGCGCCGCGGGGAAGGTCGTGTTCGTCCATGGCGCGGGCGGCGGGCCATGGGAGTGGGAAGCCTGGCTGCCCGTGTTCCGGGCCTCCGGCTGGTGCTGCGAGGCGGTGGATCTCCAGGGTGACGGCCGTGACCTCGCGGCACTTCGTTTCGAGGACTACCTGGACCGGGTGCGTGCCGCTGCGACGGGGGCGGGCGACCACGGCCCGGTGGCGCTGGCGGGCGCCAGCCTTGGCGGACTGATGGCTCTGGCGGTCGCCGGCGAAGTGTCGGCGGCAGCGCTGTGCCTGGTCAATCCGGTGTCGCCCGAAGGCACGCCGGGCCGCCCGGGATCCCGCGGCGGTCAGCGGCTGCCCGCGGTTGTCCGCTGGTCACGGGAGGCGACCCGCCAGGGCACCCGGCGGAGCATGCCCGATGCCGACGAGGCGGCGGTCACACGCGCGCTGGGGCAGTGGCGGGACGAATCCGGCGCGGTGCTCGAGCGGGTGCGCGGCGGCGTAGCCTGCGCCACGCCCGCGTGTCCCGCGCTGTTGTTTTACGGCACACCGGACCGCGAGGTTTCCCGGGCGGCGATTTCGGCGCTGCGCGAGCGTTGCCGTGCCGACCTGGTGGTCGCCGAGGGCGCCGGGCACGTGGGGGTACTGCTGGGGCGGCGGGCCGCGCTCTGGGCCGGGATCGCCGAGACGTGGCTGCGGGCGACGATGTCGCGCGGCGTCTCCGGCGGTTAACCACGGGTTCAGCGACGGGCGTTATGCTTGCTCCGGCGGGACTGGAGTGGAACGATTGGGACGCTGCGGACGAGGCCCGCGGCCGCGTGGTCCGGAGGGAAAGCATGCGCCTGCTGATCGTCGAGGATGAGGCCAACCTGCGCGAGAGCCTCGCGGAGCAGTTCCGCACCGCCGGCTTCGTGGTCGACAGTACCGGCGAGGCCGAGGAGGCGGTCTTCCTGGGCGAGGAATACCCCGTGGACGTGGCGGTTGTCGATCTGGGCCTGCCGGACGCGAGCGGGATGGACGTAATCCGCACCTGGCGCGAACGGCGGCGGGATTTCCCCGTGCTGATCCTGACGGCCCGCGGGCGCTGGCAGGACAAGGTCGCCGGGCTGGAGGCGGGCGCTGACGACTACCTGGTCAAGCCGTTCCAGCCGGAGGAGCTCGCGGCACGGGTCAACGCGCTGCTGCGGCGCGCCGCCGGGTGGGCCTCCCCGGTGCTGGAGTGCGGTGACATCCGGCTGGATACGGCGGCGCAGAGGGTCACGGTCGGAGGGCAACCCGTCAATCTCACGGCGTACGAATACCGGATCATAGAGTACCTGATGCTGCATGCCGGCCAGGTGGTCTCCAAGACCGAGCTCAGCGAGCACCTGTACCCGGACGACGACGACCGCGACAGCAACGTGATCGAAGTGCTGATCGGCCGGGTGCGCCGCAAGCTCGACCCCGACGGCAGCAGACAGCCGCTGGAGACGCTGCGCGGCCGTGGCTACCGGTTCTCCGCCGGCGAGCGCTGATGCGTTCGATCAACGCCAGGATGCTGGTGGCCGCCAGCCTGGTGCTGGTGCTTTTCTTTACCCTCTCCGGCGGCGTGCTCGATTACGTCTTCCGGCGCACGGCCGAAGAGACGCTCAGGCACAACCTGCAGCTGACCGCCTACGGACTGATGTCGGCAGCGAACGTCGACCCGGTGGGCGACCTGCGCATGCCGTCGACCATGCCCAATCCGCGCCTGTCCCGGCGCGCTTCCGGGCTCTACGGCCAGATCCGCTTCCCCGGCGGCCCGGTGCTGTGGCGCTCGCCGTCGGCGAAAGGCATCCGGATCCCGTATCCGAAGCACGTGCCGTCCGGCGGCGAGCGCACCGCGCGGGTCGAGGACAGCCGCGGCAAGGCGCTTTACACCCTGAGCTACAGCGTGGTCTGGCAGACCCGCTCCGGGGACCAGATCCCGTTCATCTTCGACGTGGCGGAGAGCCTGGGGCCCTACGACCGCCAGCTCGCCCAGTTCCGCACCAACCTGTTCACCGGCTTCGCCGTGCTGACCGGCCTGCTGCTGGCGATCCAGGCGATCGTGCTGCGGCTCGGGCTGCGCCCGTTGCGGCGGATCGAGTCCGACCTGGCGGCCATGGAGGCCGGGCGGCACACGGAGCTGACCGGCCGTTATCCCCGGGAGCTGGCGCGGCTTGCCGATAACCTGAATGCCCTGGTGCGCAGCCAGCACGCGCACCTCGAGCGCTACCGGCACTCGCTGGAGGATCTGGCACACAGTCTCAAGACGCCGCTGGCGGTGATGACCTCCCACTGCAACGAGGAAGCGATGCCGCCGGAGCTGGGCAGCAGGCTGCGGGAGCAGATCAACCGGCTCCAGCAGATCGTGGACTACCAGCTCCAGCGCGCCGCGGCCTCGGGGACCCGGGCCGGCGGCAAGGCCGTCGACGTCGCAGCCTGCGCCGAGCGTATCCGCAGCACGCTCGGGAAGGTCTATCGGGATCGGGGGCTGGACATCACGCTGGCGGTTCCGGAGGGCCTGACCTTCCTGGGGGAGGAAGGAGACCTCCTGGAAGTGCTCGGGAACCTTGGCGACAACGCCTGCAAGTGGGCGAGAGGCCGGGTGCGGATCACCGCCGGGCGGAGCGGGGGAACGGGCGGCGGCCGGGTCCGGGTCAGCGTCGAGGACGATGGGCCCGGTATTCCCGAGCGCCATGCGGACCGCCTGCTCCGGCGTGGCGTGCGCGGGGACCAGAGCGTCCAGGGGCAGGGCATTGGCCTGGCCGTGGTCGGCGACATCGTGGTGATGTATGGGGGCGAGGTGTCGGTCGAGCGGTCGCCGGATCTCGGGGGCGCGCGAGTCTCGGTGACACTTCCCGGCGCCGGGATCGAGGACGGCGGAGAAAAGCGGAAAAAGAACCGATAAAATAGAAACATGAGGAGATATTCTGAAGTCGTTTCCCGGGTTTTCCGGAGCGAACCGCGCCCCGGGACCAATGGCCTTGCCTGGCTCCGGATCGTCCGCTCCCGCACAGGATGAGCGACAGCGAACAGCGACAATTCAGGGAACTGGCGCGCCGCGTGACGGCCGCCGGCAGCCGGGATCTGCCCGATCTGAACCGGCGGCTGCGCCGTGTCGAGTGTCGGCTCGGGCGCGGACAGCCCGTCGACCGCGAGCTGGACCGGATCGCCCGGCGCCTGGAGGCGAGCCTGGAGCGGGTGGCCCTGCGCCGCCGGGCGACGCCGCCGCTGCACTACCCGCCGGGGCTCCCGGTGGTGGAGGCCCGGGAGGAAATAGTCGCGACGCTGCGTCGCTGCCAGGTGGTCGTGGTCTGCGGCGAGACCGGTTCCGGCAAGACCACGCAGCTCCCCAAGATGCTGATCGAGGCCGGGTGCGGCGCGCGCGGCCGCATCGGCCATACCCAGCCCCGGCGGCTGGCGGCGCGCATGGTGGCCACGCGCATCGCCGCAGAGATGGACACCCCGGTCGGGCGCTGCGTCGGCTACAAGGTTCGCTTCGGCGAGCGGCTGGAGCCCGCTGCGGCGATCAAGGTGATGACCGACGGCATCCTGCTCGCCGAGACCCGGAGCGACCCCGGTCTGTACGAATACGACGCGCTGATCATCGACGAGGCGCATGAGCGCAGTCTCAACATCGACTTCCTGCTGGGCTACCTGAAGCGGCTGCTGCCACGCCGGCCCGACCTGCGCGTGGTGATCACCTCCGCGACGATCGATCCACAGCGCTTCTCGCGCCATTTCGACGATGCTCCGGTGCTGGAAGTGTCGGGCCGGGGCTGGCCGGTGGAGGTCCGTCATCGTCCGCCGGATGCCGATGGCGGCCGCCGCGCGGACCTGCAGGAGGCAATCCTGGATGGCATCGGGGAGCTCTGGCGGGAAGGGCCGGGGGACGTGCTGGTGTTCCTGTCCGGCGAGCGGGATATCCGGGAGACCGCGGAGGTCCTGGCGCGCCGAGGGCCTTCCGGCGCGGAAGTGCTTCCGCTCTACGCGCGACTGGCCGCGCGCGCGCAGAACCGGGTCTTCCGTCCCGGTGCCACGGGCCACCGCATCGTGCTGGCGACCAACGTGGCGGAGACCTCGGTGACGGTCCCGGGAATCCGCTACGTGATCGATCCCGGTCTGGCACGGATCAATCGCTACAGCCATCGGACCAAGGTCCAGCGGCTGCCGATCGAACCGGTTTCGCGCGCCAGCGCGGACCAGCGGGCCGGCCGCTGCGGACGGGTCGGGCCCGGCATCTGCCTGCGGCTCTACGCGGAGACGGACTACCAGAGGCGTCCGCGCTTCACCGATCCGGAGATCCTGCGCACCAGCCTGGCAGGCGTGATCCTGCGCATGAAGGCGCTGGACCTGGGGCGAATCGACGACTTCCCGTTCATCGATCCGCCTGACGAGCGGCGCGTCAACGACGGACTGCGCCAGCTCACCGAGCTGGGTGCACTGGATGCCGACGGCGAGCTGAGCGATGTCGGCCGGGACCTCGCGCGCCTGCCGGTCGAGCCCGCCGTCGGGCGGATGATCCTGGCCGCCGCGCGCGAGGGATGCCTGACCGAGATCCTGGTGATCGCCGCGGCGCTGAGCCTGCAGGACCCGCGGGAACGGCCGGCCGACCGCGGGGAGGCGGCGGACGCCCGCCATGCGCGTTTCCGAGACGAGCGCTCCGACTTCCTGGGTTATCTGCGGCTGTGGCGGATCTACCGCGCGGAGACGGCGGACCTGTCGCAGTCGGAGCTGCGCCGCTACTGCCGGGAGCATTTTCTCTCCCGGCCGCGGATGCGGGAGTGGCAGGACATTCACCGGGAGCTGTGGCAGTACGCGCGCGAGCTCGATCTCCACCCGAACCGCGGGGAGGCGGGATACGCGGCGATCCACCGCGCCCTGCTGACCGGCCTGCTGGGACAGGTCGGCAGGCGCCGGGAGGAGGGCGATTACGAGGGGCGGCGCGGCGTGCGTTTCCGGATCCACCCCGGGTCGGCGCTGGCCCGCTCGGGCCCGCGCTGGGTGATGGCAGCCGAGCTGGTGGAGACCAGCCGCCTGTTTGGAACCTGTGTCGCGGTGATCGAGCCGGCCTGGATCGAGGAGCTCGGCGCGCACCTGTTGCGGCGGAACACCCGCGAGCCGCACTGGGACCGGCGGCGGGGACGGGTGCGGGCCTGGCAGCAGATCAGTCTCCACGGGCTGGTGCTGGCCGAGCGGCGCGGCGTGGATTATGCCCCCGTGGATTCCGGGGGCGCGCGCCGGATCTTCATCCGCTGCGCGCTGGTGGACTGCGACCTCGACTGCCTGCCGCCGGTGCTGGAACGGAACCGGCAGCGGATCGCGGAGGTCCGGGACCTGGAGGCACGCCTTCGGCGCCGGGATTTGCTGGTCGACAAGGACACGCTGGCGGATTTCTACGATCGGCGGCTGCCCGCCGAGCTCTGCGACCTGCGCGGGTTCCGACGCTGGCTGGATGGCGCCGCGAAGCACGAGCCGGGGATACTGGACCTCGACCGCGACACGCTGTTGCGCCGTGGGCCGGACGCGGGCATCGAACGGCAGTACCCCGACCTCATCGAGGTCGGGGGCGTGCGGGTGCCCCTTTCGTACGCCTTCGATCCGGCCGCCGAGGCGGACGGCGTCACGGCCGAGATCCCGCTCGCGGCACTGGCGCAGCTGCCCGCGGAGCCGTTCGAGTGGCTGGTTCCCGGGCTGCTGCCGGAAAAGATCACCGCGCTGATCCGCGCGCTGCCGAAGTCGCTCCGCCGCAACGTCGTGCCGGCACCGCGGTTCGCACGGGCCTGTGCCCAGAGCCTGCCGACGCGCTCGGAGCGTCCACTGCGCGAAGCGGTCGCCGCGGAGCTGTCGCGCATCACCGGGGTCGATATCGCGGCGGAGGATTTCCGTGAGGACGCGTTGCCTCCGCACCTGGTGATGCGCTTCCGCGTGCTCGACGCGCGCGGCGAGCCCCGGGCGGAGGGCACCGACCTGGAGCGACTCCGCCGGCGCCTGGGCGAGCAGGCGCTGGCGGCGTTCGACAGCGCCGTGGTGCGGGACCGCCACGAACGCGAGGACGTGTCGGGCCGGGACTTCCCGGGGCTGCCCCCGTACATCGATACGGACGCGGACGGCACCCCGGTGCGCGCCTGGCCGGCGCTGGTTCCGGAGCAGGACCGTGTGGCCCTGCGCCTGCTGGAAGAGCCGGGACGGGCGGCGCGCGCTCACCGGCGCGGGATCGCGGCCCTGGTCCGGCGGGCGCTGCGCCAGCAGTACCGCTACCTGGAGAAGGAGATCACCGCGCGCCGGGAGATGTGCCTCCATTACGCGTCCCTGGGCGGGGCGGACGAGCTGTGCCGGGACATCCTGGACGCGGCAACGGCGGAGGTCTTTCTGGAGCCGGCTCCGCTGCCCCGCGACGCCGCCGCATTCCGCGCGTGCCTGGAGCGGGGCCGGGGCGGGCTGGTACCGGCCGCACAACGCATCGCGGACGAGGCGGCGGCGGCACTGGCGGCCCGCCAGGCGTTGCAGAAGCGGCTCCAGGGCAGCATCCCCCTGGCACAGATGGCGGCCGTGCGCGACGTGGCCGCGCAGGCGGAGCGGCTGGTGTATCCGGGTTTCGTCGCGGCCACGCCGGCGCAGTGGCGGCCGCGCCTGGCGGCTTTCCTGGATGCGGCCGGGAGGCGACTGGACAAGTTGCCTGGGCGGCTGGACCGGGATCAGCGCGCGATGAAGGCGGTGGCGCACTGGGAGACGGTCTGCGCCCGGCTCGCCGAGGCCGGGGAGCCGGGCGCCGCGGAGCTGCGGTGGATGCTCGAGGAGTACCGCGTATCGTTGTTCGCCCAGGAGACGGGTACCAGCGTGTCCGTGTCGGACCGGCGCCTTGCCGCCCTGGTGCAGGAGGTTCGGGCCATGGCCGGGAGCGCGCGGGGGAACCCCTGAAGTGCTCAGGGTTTCCTGCAAAGGTTCCTATAATATGACTGGTGTTTGAATTGCGGGGCTTCCCTGCCCAGAATGAGTAGCGACCGGCCTCGCGCGGGCCGCCGGCACCAGTGCCGGAACATGCCAGGGACGGAGCGGGCTTCGCGCGCGGGCGCCGGGTCCGTGAAAGGCAGACGCTTGCAGGTGCACGAGTGACAAGGACGCCACAAGAGCGTACCCGAAGGGCCGGTCCCGCGGCGGGGCAGGTGGCCCTGTTCCTCGTTTTCCTGGTGCTGCTCGCAGTGCCTCCCGGCTGGCTGATGCTGCGCCATGACGCCGCCGTGGCGCGCATCGCTTTCCAGCGGGAGGCCCGTTTCATGCACAACGCCCTGGCGGAGCGCGTGGGCGAGAGCGCCGGCGCGCTCGGGGCGGTCGCGGGTTTCTTCGAAGCCGGCCGCAGTCCCGGCCCGGCACCGTTCCGGGAGCTGGCGCGCCGGCTCATGCAGCGTTTCCCCGGCATCGAGGGCATCGGTTTCACGCGCATCGCCAACGGGCGGATGCACACGCGTTACGCGGCGGGGCGTCCCGGTGCTCCGCCATTGTCCGGCGCCGCGCTCCGGCAGGCCCGCGATGCCAGCCGGGATGCCTATGTCGCCGCCGCGCCGGGCGAGGGCGGGTACTTCCTCGTGCGCAGCGCCCGGCGCCCGGGCGATGCGCCGGGCGCGGACACCGCCGGGTCCGCCGCCATCGTCTGGCTGCATCTGGCCCCCGCGAGATTCCTGGCCAACGCGGGCGTGTACCGCGCCGGCACCGGGGTGCGGCTCAGCGCCGGCGGCCGCACGCTGTACCGGCGGGGGCCGCCGCCGCGGCCGGCGCGCGCCTGGCTGCCACTGTTCCGCGCGGAGCGCAGCGTCCCGGTGGGAGGCCAGACGCTTGAGCTGAGCATGTGGCACCCGATGTCCGTTGCCGACCTCGGCCTGGTGGCGCTGCTGAGCCTGGTCGTCGCGTCCGCGCTGGCGGCCCTGTTCCTGACGCTGCTGCTGCGCGCCGGCCGGCTCCGCCAGCGAGAGCGTCGACAGGCGGAGGCGCGCCTGGTGGCAGAGCGCGAACGCGCCCAGGTCACGCTGAGCTCGATCGGCGACGGGGTGGTGAGCACGGACGTCAGCGGTCGCGTGGACTACCTCAATCCCGTCGCGGAGCGGCTCACCGGCCGGCACCTGGATGACGCGCTCGGCAGGCCGGCCTCCGAGGTCGTGCGCCTGTTCGGCGAGGACGGGGACAAGCCGCTGGAGGACCCGCTCGGCGCCTGCCTGGCGGAGGGACGGCCGGTTTCCCTGGAGGACGAGGTGACCATGGCCGGGCCTGACGACACGGTCTTCGCCGTGAACGGCTCCGTGGCGCCCATCCGTGATCGCGACGGCGCCACGACCGGCGCGGTAATGGTGTTTCACGACGTCAGCCGGGAACGCCGCATGGCGTCGCAGATCGAGTACCAGGCCAAGCACGATCCCCTTACCGGCCTGATCAACCGGGCCGAACTCGAGGCGCAGCTGACCCACGCCGTGCACACCGCGCGCTTTCACCATCGCGAGCATGCGCTGTGTCATCTCGATATCGACCAGTTCAACCTGATCAACGAGACCTGCGGCCACGCCGGCGGCGACGAGCTGCTGAGGCAGATCGGGCAGCTGCTGCGGTCGCGCGTCCGGGGCAACGACGTTCTGGCCCGCCTGGGCGGCGACGAGTTCGCGGTGCTGCTGTTCAATTGCAGCCTGCAGGAGGCCGAGAAGGTGGGGGGCACCCTCCGGGAGATCGCGGCCCAGTTCCGTTTCGTCTGGGAACGCATGACCTTCGAGCTCAGCGTCAGCGTCGGCGTGGTCCCCGTTCAGGCCCGCAGCGGAACCGTCAGCGACATCCTGGCGGCGGCGGATTCGGCCTGCTACATGGCCAAGGAACAGGGGCGCAACCGGGTGCACGTGTATCAGCCCGACGAGATTGCCATCGCCCATCGGCACGGAGAGATGCAGTGGCTGCACCGGGTCTACGAGGCGCTGGAGGAGGAACGCTTCGTGCTCTACGCCCAGCGGATCCAGCCGCTGCGGCACGGGTCGGAGCTGCCGCCCGGGCGTGAGCTGCTGCTGCGCATGATCGACGAGAACGGGCGGGTATTGCCGCCCAGCGCTTTCGTGCCCGGGGCCGAACGTTACGGCCTGATGGAAAGCATCGACCGCTGGGCGGTACGGGCTGCCCTTACCCGGCTGGCACGCAGTCCCGACGCCCACGAGGGATTCTTCTCCCTGAACGTGTCGGGCCAGGCCCTGGCGGCGGAGGGCTTCGTCGACTACGTCGAGTCCGAGCTTCGCCGCAGTGGCGCGAATGCCGCCCGCCTGTGCTTCGAGATCAGCGAGACGGCGGCCCTCACCAACCCGGCGGCGACCACCGCATTCATTCACCGCATCCGGGAGCGCGGTTGCCGCGTGGCGCTGGACGATTTCGGCAGCGGGGCGAGCTCCTTCCTGTACCTGAAGAACCTGCCGGTTGACGTGCTCAAGATCGACGCCAAGCTGGTCCAGGGCATGACCGGAAATCCGGTCGACGCGGCCATGGTGGAGTCGTTGAACCGCATCGCCGGCCTGATGGGGCTGGAGACCGTCGCGCAGGGGGCGGACAGTCCGGCCACCGTGCAGCGTCTCCGGATCCTGGGGGTGGACTACGCGCAGGGTGCCGCCGTGCAGCCCGCGGAGCTGTTCGTGAAGGGGCGCGCCCGGATCGGGTCGATGCCGGGGAGTCCCTGACCGGCATCCCCGGGGCCGCGCCGCTCAGTCGGTGACCGCGCCCCGGCTGGCGCTCGAAACCAGGCGCGCGTACTTGCCCAGCACCCCGCGGGTTTCGCGTGGCTCCGGAATGCGGAAGCGGTCGCGACGTCGGGCCAGCTCCGCGTCCTCGACGTTCAGCTGCAGCAGCCGCCGGTCGGCATCGATGGTGATGCTGTCGCCCTCCTGCACCAGCGCGATGGTTCCGCCGGCGGCCGCTTCGGGCGCCACGTGGCCGACCACCAGGCCATAGGTGCCGCCGGAGAATCGGCCGTCGGTGACCAGGCCGACCTTGTCTCCCAGGCCGGAGCCGACGATCGCCGAGGTCGGCGAGAGCATCTCGCGCATGCCCGGACCGCCGCGGGGGCCCTCGTAGCGGATCACCAGGACGTCACCCTCGGCGATGCCGCCGTCGAGGATGGCCTGCATGCACTCCTCCTCGGAGTCGAACACCCGGGCCGGCCCGGTGATGCTGCGCTGCTTGATCCCGGAAACCTTGGCCACCGCGCCTTCCTCGGCGAGATTGCCCTTGAGGATGGCGAGATGTCCGCGGGGGTACACGGGCCGGTGCCAGGGGTGGATGATGTCCTGGTCGGACGGCGGCTCGCCAGGCAGGTCCTCCAGGATTTCCGCCAGCGTCTTGCCGGTCACGCTCGGACAGTCGCCGTGCAGCAGCCCGTGGTCGAGCAGCATCTTCATGACCTGCGGAACCCCGCCGGCGCGGTGGAACTGGGTCACCACGTAGCGGCCGGAGGGCTTGAGATCGCACAATACGGGGACGCGCTGCCGGATCTCCTCGAAATCGTCGATCGCGAGCTCGACCCCGGCGGCGTGTGCGATCGCCAGCAGATGCAGCACCGCGTTGGTCGAGCCGCCCAGCGCCATCACCACGCTGATGGCGTTCTCGAACGCCTTGCGCGTGAGCAGGTCGCGCGGCCGGATCCGCTTCTGGATCGCCTGCATCAGCGCCTCGGCCGAGAGCGCGGCGCTGTCGGCCTTCTCGGAGTCCTCGGCCGCCATGGTCGAGGACCAGGGGATGCTGATGCCCATCGCCTCGAAGGCCGAGGACATGGTGTTGGCGGTATACATGCCGCCGCAGGACCCGGCCCCGGGGCAGGCGTGGCGCTCCACCTCGAGCAGCTCCTGCTCGTCGATGCGCTGCGCCGAGTACGCACCGACCGCCTCGAAGGCGCTGACGATGGTCAGGTCCTCGCCCTTGTAGTGCCCCGGCTTGATGGTACCGCCATAGACGAATACCGACGGGATGTTCAGGCGTGCCAGGGCGATCATCGCTCCCGGCATGTTCTTGTCGCAGCCGCCGATGGCGAGCATGCCGTCCATGCTCTGCGCATTGCCCACGGTCTCGATCGAGTCGGCGATCACCTCGCGCGAAACCAGCGAGTAGCGCATGCCCGGCGTGCCCATGGAAATGCCGTCGCTGACGGTGATGGTGCCGAACATCTGCGGCATCGCGCCCGCGGCGCGCAGCGCCCGGTCGGCGCGCTGGGCGAGCACGTTGAGGCCCAGGTTGCATGGCGTGATGGTGCTGTAGCCGTTGGCAATCCCGACGATCGGCTTGTCGAAGTCCTCGTCGCCGAAGCCTACCGCCCGCAGCATGGCCCGGTTGGGGGTGCGCTGGGCGCCCTGGGTCACCACTCGACTGCGCTGATTGTCCGACATGAGAATGGTCCTCGGCTCTGGGGCGATCACTGTGCAAACGGCAGGATCGGGATTGTACATCACGCGCCCGCCGGCCCATAGCTCCTGCCTGAGCACGCTTGCGGGAAGACTGGTAGCATCTCCGGGCCGGGCCGGCCCTCAGCGCGCCCGGGCCTGCCGCGGGGCGGCGATCCTGCGGGTGGCAAATCCGTTCCGGGGAGGCGCTTCCGTGAGCGAAAAGTTC
Organism: Gammaproteobacteria bacterium; assembly: GCA_035638775.1. Lineage (GTDB taxonomy): Bacteria > Pseudomonadota > Gammaproteobacteria > UBA5335 > SLRW01 > DASQZJ01. The sequence goes on along the minus strand of DASQZJ010000005.1, from coordinate 26,669 downwards.
GTCAGCGAACGCAACCTGCGTTTCCTTCTGCACGAGGTATTCGATGTCGGCGGGTTGTCCGCGCTGCCGCGCTACGCCGCGCACGATGCCGAGACGGCCGACATGGTGCTGGACTCGGCCATGCGTCTGGGGCGCGAGCGCATGCGACCCTGCCTGGTGGAGATGGATCGGCGACCGCCGGTGCTGGAAGCGGGGCACGTGCGGGTCCACCCGGTGGTGCGCGAGTTCATGCGCGAGTGCGGCGAGGCCGGCTGGATCGGGGGGGGTGCCGACGAGGCGGCCGGTGGCGCGCAGCTGCCGTTCCTGCTGACCACCGCCTTCCGCTTCGTGATCTCGGCGGCGAACTACTCGCTGAGCGTGTATCCGTTTCTTACCGGCGGCGCCGCGCGCCTGATCGAGACATTCGGGGACGACGCCCTGCGCCGCACCTACCTGCCGCCCATGCTGGCAGGGCGCTGGCAGGGCACCATGGCGCTGACGGAGCCCCACGCGGGCAGCGCCCTGGCGGACCTCGGCACGACGGCCCGTCCGGCGGGCGACAGCAGTTACCGGGTGCGCGGGCAGAAGGTGTTCACCTCGGCCGGCGATCACGACGGCGCAGACAATATCGTGCACCTGTTGCTGGCACGGATCGAGGGGGCGCCCGCCGGCGTTCGGGGAATCTCGCTGTTCGTGGTCCCGCGCGAGCGTCCGGAGGCGGACGGCCGCCTGGTCGACAACGACGTGCGCGTGGCGAACCTGTTCCACAAGATGGGTTACCGCGGTGCGCCCATCGGACAGCTCAATTTCGGCGAGGGCGGCGACTGCCGGGCCTGGCTGGTGGGCGAGCCAAACCGGGGGCTGCAGTACATGTTCCGGATGATGAACCACGCGCGCGTGGATGTCGGCGTGGGGGCCGCGGGCATCGCGTCCGCCGCCTATTACGCATCCCTGGACTACGCCGCCCAGCGGCCCCAGGGCCGCCCGCTCGACGACCGCGACCCGCAGCGGCCCCCCGTGATGATCTGGGAGCATCCGGACGTACGGCGCATGCTGCTGTTCCAGCGCGCGGTGGTCGAGGGCTCCCTCGCGCTGCTGCTGCAGACCGCCCGTTACGCGGACCTGGCGGAGGCCGCCGACGGACGGGAGCGGCAGGAGGCGGCGGCGCTGCTGGACCTGCTCACGCCGGTGGCGAAGACCTGGCCGTCGGAGACCGGGATCCAGTCCGTGAGCGCCGGACTGCAGTGCCTGGGCGGTGCCGGCTACTGCGACGACTACGTGCTGGAGCAGCTTTACCGTGACGCGCGCATCCACCCGATCCACGAGGGGACCACGGGGATCCAGGCGCTGGATCTGCTGGGACGCAAGCTGCGCCAGGACGACGGCCTGGGCTTTCACCTGTTCCTCGAACGGATCGACGCGGCAGTGGAGGAAGCCCGTGACTGCGGCGGTCTGGACGGGGAATGCGAGATGCTCGAGGACGCCGCGGGGATGCTGCGGCAGGTTGCCACGCAGCGCCTGGAGAGGATCGCCGCCGGCGACCCGGTGCACGGCCTGGCGGACGCGACCGTGTTCCTGGAGATGTTCGGCCTGGTGGCGGTGGGCTGGCAGTGGCTGCGCCAGGCGGCCCGCGCCTCCCGCGCGCTGGCCGCCGCCGGCCGGGCCGGAGAGGGCACATTCTACCGGGGCAAGATCGGCACCTGCCGGTACTTCTTCCGCTATCAGCTTCCCCGGACCCGCGGGCTGGCGGCGGCGCTGCAGGCAAGCGACGGCTACGCGGCGGATTTTCCCACGGACTGGCTCAGCGACTGAGGACCTCGCCGTCCGGCTCGCGCCCGGCGACGCCGACGATGACGTGGGCGGAAATCTTCCCCCCCATCTTGGGATGATAGTAGCTGTCGATGCGCCGGAACTTCAGGCCCATCTCCTCGAACAGGTCCCGCGTGGAGCGGTTGATGTGGCAGCCGCAGGCCACGCGCGTCCACAGCGGGTCGATGCGATCCTGCCACTTCGCCACCGGCCGCTCCGGCGAGCGGGTGTGCTCGAAGAACAGCACGCGACCCCCCGGGCGCAGCACCCGCACCATCTCCGCGGTCGCCCGCCGCGCGTCGGGGATGGTGCAGAACACCAGGCAGGCGACGACCGTGTCGAAGCTCGCGTCACGAAACGGGAGGGCCTCCGCCGACGCCTGCTGCAGCCGCACCGGCAGGGTCACTCCGGTCTCGTGGATGCGCTCCCGCGCCTTCTCCAGCATCGCCGCCGAGGGCTCGATGCCGACCACCTCGGTAACCTTCGCCGGATCGTACAGCGGCAGGTTGATGCCGGTGCCGACGCCGATCTCCAGGACGCGGCCCGACGCTTCCCGCAGCAACGCTTCGCGATCCCGGTAGACGCCCCGTGTGACCCGGTCCAGCAGCCAGGGGAAGATTCGATCCGCATAGAGTCCCATCGTCGTATCCCTCACCAAACCGGAGACCTGCTGCCGGTTTCGTCCCGTCGAGCTTGTGTCCGTGGCCCGGGCCGGCTCAGTCGCCGGGCCCGCCGGCGACAGCGCCGGAGGCAGCCACCATGTATACATCGTAACGCGTGTGCCGGGTCTCGATGGAGAAGTCGGGGGGCCGCCCGTCCAGGACCGCCGCCCGGCGTGGGCGCTTGACCACCACGCGCTGTCGCGCGTGCGTCAGTCCGGCCGCCAGCAGCGCCGCGCCGTCCTGCTCCGGCCCGACGATCTCCCGCAGCAACTGCATCGCGCGTCCCGGCAGTGCCGACTTGCGGCGCGCCGGATACATCGGGTCCAGGTAGACCACGTCGGCGGCCGCCTCCCGGCGCGGGCCCATCAGGTCGACGGCATCGGTATGCGCCAGCGAGATGCGCGCGACCGCTGCGGATGCCGGGCCCGGATCGCGGGCGGCCCGTGCGAGGCCGTCGGCCAGCAGGCAGGCGACCGCCCCCGAGCGTTCCACGAGGTGCACGCGGCAGCCGAGGCCGGCGAGCACGAACCCGTCCCGTCCGAGCCCCGCGGTGGCATCGAGAACGTCCGGCCGCCTGCCCCGGCGGAGACCGACGGCCCGCGCCAGGGCCCGGCCCACACCGCCGCCGTGACGCTGGCCGTAGCCGGCCTCGCCGTGGAGGAAATCCACCCGCACCGGCTTGAAGCGGTTCCCGCCGTCGAGCAGGGAGACTCCGTCGTCGCCGACGCGCAGGGCGGGCCTGGCCGGCGGCCGCCGCGAGGCCAGCGGGAGCGCGAACCGCGCCGCCAGCGAGCGGGCCGCGTCCCCGTGGGCGGGAGATGCCGGAAACAGCGGAATGCCGATCTCGGGCTGTTGCGTGGTAGCGGACATGCTGGCCCCGCATTTCCGGCCCCCGTCCGGGGCGGCCGGCAGCGCCAAGGGCGTCATGACGCCGCTGCGGTCCGCTGGTACTATGCCCGGACAGTTTTCCGGTCTAAGCGTCAATCCACATCCAGGACCCGGGTGTCACCGGTTCGCCGGGCCCGGCAGAGAGGCAGACAATGAATATCGACTTTACGCCGGAGGAACGCAAGTTCCAGGAGGAGGTTCGGCAGTGGTTCGCCGAAAACCTCCCCAGCGAGATCAAGGAGAAGGTCGAGCTCGGGCTCGAGCTCACCAGGGAAGAGCAGGTCGCCTGGGAACGCAAGCTCGGCGAAAAGGGCTGGCTGGCGGCCAACTGGCCCGAGGAGTTCGGCGGCCCCGGCTGGAATGCGACCCAGCGCTACATCTTCGCGCAGGAGCGCGCGCTGGCATCGGCGCCCAACGTGAGCCCGTTCGGCGTCGCCATGGTGGCGCCGGTGATCATGGCCTTCGGCACCGACGAGCAGAAGCAGGAGTATCTCCCCAGGATCCGCACCGGCCGGCAGCTCTGGTGCCAGGGGTACTCGGAGCCGGGGGCGGGATCCGATCTGGCCTCGCTCAAGACCGCGGCCAAGCGGGAGGGCGACCACTACATCGTCAACGGCCAGAAGATCTGGACCACCCAGGCCCACTGGGCCGAGATGATGTTCTGCCTCGTCCGGACCAGCAGCGAGGGGCGCAAGCAGCAGGGTATCTCCTTCCTGCTGATCGACATGAACAGTCCCGGGATCGAGGTCCGGCCGATCATTACCATCGACGGCGTGCATCATCTCAACGAGGTGTTCCTTACCAACGTCAAGGTGCCGGTGGCAAACCGGGTCGGTGAGGAAGGCCAGGGATGGACGCTGGCCAAGTACCTGCTGGGGCACGAGCGTACCGGCATCGCCGGCGTGCCCGAATCCACCAAGCAGATCGCGCGCTTGAAGCGCATCGCGGGCGAGGACACGGTCAACGGTACGCCGCTGCTGGAAAACCCGGACGTGCGCCGGCGGATCGCGGAGCTGGAGATCGACCTCAAGGCGCTGGAGTACACCAACTTCCGCACCCTGGACGCGATGGCCCGCGGCAACCCGCCGGGCCCGGAATCATCGGGTCTCAAGATCAAGGGGACGCAGCTGCAGCAGGGCATCACCGAGGCGCTGCTGGAGATGGGCGGCTACTTCTCGCTGCCCTGGCACACCGGGGAAGCGATCGGCATGCGCGAGTACAACACCTCGACGCTGCGCTACAACTTCCTGCGGGCGTCGACCATCTACGGCGGCAGCAACGAGATTCAGAAGAACGTGATCGCCAAGAACCTTCTTGGCCTGGGTTGAGGGGTGTGACATGGATTTTTCGCTTACAGACGAACAGCAGATGGTCCGCGACAGCGTGGAGCGATTCGTCGAGAAGGACTACCAGTTCGAGCAGCGCCTGAAGATCCTGGATCGCCCCGAGGGCTACAGCAAGGAACACTGGAACAGCTTCGGCGAGCTGGGCTGGCTGGGACTGCTGCTGCCCGAGGACGTGGGCGGCTTCGGCGGTACCGGCGTCGAGACCATGCTGGTGATGGAGAGCTTCGGCCGCGGGATGGTGCTGGAACCCTACGTGCCGACGGTGGTCCTGGGCGGCAAGGCCCTGGCGCTCGGCGGCAGCAGCGCGCAGCAGGAAGCGCTGATCCCGGGACTGATCGAGGGCGATCTCCAGCTGGCCTTCGGCTTCGCCGAGCAGGGCGGCCGTTACGACCTCGCCCGCGTGGCCACGCGGGCCGAGAAGAGCGGCAACGGTTACGCGCTCAGCGGCACCAAGTCGGTGGTGCTCAACGCGCCCAACGCGGACAAGCTGATCGTGTCCGCCCGCACGGGGGGCGGCGACGGCGACGCGGAGGGCATCAGCCTGTTCCTGATCGATGCCGGGGCCAAGGGGGTCCGGGTCAAACCGTACCGGCTGCTGAACGGAACCGTGGGCGGTGAAGTCAGCCTCGACGGCGTGAGCGTCGGTTCCGATGCCCTGCTGGGCGAGGAGGGCAACGCCCTGCCGCTGGTCCAGCGGGTGGTGGACTACGCCACCGCGGCCGTCTGCAGCGATGCCTACGGGGCCATGGACGCGGTGTTCCGTCGCACCGCCGACTACGTCAAGACGCGCAAGCAGTTCGGCGTGCCGATCGGCTCGTTCCAGGTGATCCAGCACGCGCTGGTGGACATGTTCGTGGAGGTCGAGCAGGCGCGTTCCATGTCGTACATGGTATCGATGAAGGTCGACGAGGAGGATGCCGACGAGCGCATGCGTGCGGTGTCCGCGGCCAAGGCCTACCTGGGCAAGGCGTCCCGCTTCGTCGGCCAGCAGGCGATCCAGCTGCACGGCGGGATCGGCATGACCGACGAGCTGGACGTCGGCCACTACTTCCGGAGGCTGACCATGTTCGACAACCTGTTCGGCAACCGGGACCACCACGTTGAGCGCTTCGCCTCGCTCACGCAGTAGGCTCCGGCAGGGCCGCATCCAGGGCAGCCGGCGCGGAGGAGCCGCGCTGGCTGCCAGGCCGGATTTCCCGCGGGAGGGCGCTAGAGCCGGGACGCGTCGAACAGGGAGCCCAGGCGCTGGGCCAGCATCATGTCCCCGTCGAGCTTGAGCTTGCCGGTCATGAACGCGCTCATGCCGTCCAGCTCTCCGGTCAGCAGCTTCACCAGGTCGTCGTCGCTGATGCGGATGGTTACCGACGGATTCTCCGCGGTGCCCTCGTGCACCTCGCAGCTGCCGTCGCCGATCACGGCGTACATCGGCTCGGTGATGGCGTACTGGATGGTGGCCTTCAGCTCTCCGGCGGCTTCCGCCCTGAATGCCTTGGGCATCAGCCGGATCAGATCGTTGGCGGTGCTCATCGGGCATCCTCCCTGATCGGATGAGTGGCGGTCGCGCGGTCCCCGACCGAGTCACCAAGTAAACGCGACAAGCGGCGCCGGCGCAAGGGGGATTGCACGATCCGCTGCAATCGTCCGGCCACCGCGCGGCAGGCCGGCATCAGTCGCCGCGGCGCTGCTGCGGGCGCAGCAGGTGGGTGACCTGGCCGCTGAGCAGCAAGCGCCCGGATTCACGCGCGTACATTTCCACGTGGTTGTGGCTGAGCTCGCCGTAATGGCGCTGCGTGCGGCCGATCACGCGCACGGGCTCGCGCGTTGCCGGGCCGCAGAAGGAAAGCTGCATCGACACGGTGACGGACATCACGCGCTCGCGCGCCCAGGTGCCGGAGACGACGCTGCCCATGCGATCGAAAAGCAGCAGCTGGTAACCCGGTGCGATGGCACCGGTGTCGTCCTCGGTGCGTGCCTCGGGCTCCTGGTCGATGTAGCCGAGGCCCTGCTCCAGGTGTCCGATGCGCACCGGCCGGCCGGCGCGCTGAAAGCGCTGGTTGAAGAGCTCGGCCAGGGGATGTTCGAGGGCCTGCCGACCGGGGACCAGGCGCATCGCTGCGGCCAGGTCCGTATGGTCCTCGTCGCGTAGCCGCAGCGCGGCGTCGAAGGTGCGCAGGGACAGGGCCGCGCTGGCCAGAACCCGCCCGTCCTCGCCGGTCACCTCTCCCTCGAGGAACAGGATCGCCCGCGTCCGGCGCAGCAGGCGCGCCTCGGCGGTGACGGCGTGCCGGGCACCCGGACGGAGATAGAAGATCTGGAAATCCAGCGGCGTGATCTCGACGCCGGTGTCGCCGGCCAGCCAGCGCGCCAGCAGCTTTCCGGCATCCAGCACCGCGGTGGCGGTGACGCCGCCGTGCAGGCGGCCGCCCAGATTCATATTGTCCTCGTTATAGGGTAACCTCAGGCGCAGACGATCGTCGGAGACCGCCTCGATCTGCAGTCCCACGGTGCCTGCCCAGCGGTCGAGACGATAGCGGGTCTGGAGGATTTCTCTGGCATTGTCGGACACGCGCTGCCTCCGCGTCGGGCGGGGAGCCGGCTGCGATCCCCGGGGCGCACCGGAAAGACTCAGGATTCTAGCAGACGGCGGTCCGCCGTGGCCGTCCCGCACTGCGACCTGCGGAATTCCCGTACTTGTCATTCATTCGATATCGAGGTGGATCCATGCCTGTACAGCGACCCCTGTTCCGCGAGGAGCACGAGATCTTTCGCAACACCGTCCGGCGCTTCTACGAGAAGGAAGTGATCCCCTACCACGAGCAGTGGGAGGAAGAGGGGCAGGTCTCGCGGGACCTGTGGCGCAAGGCCGGGGACGCGGGACTGCTGTGCATGTCCCTGCCGGAAGAGTACGGCGGTGCCGAGGGCGACTTCCTGTTCTCCATCGTGATGATGGAGGAGCAGTCGCGCGCCGGCACCAGCGGTCCGGGATTCGGCCTGCACAACGACATCGTTGCGCCCTATATCTACAAGTACGGCAACCGGGAGCAGCACGGGCGCTGGCTGCCGAAGATGGCCCGGGGCGAGTTGATCGGGGCCATCGCGATGACCGAGCCGGGGACCGGCTCCGACCTGCAGGCGGTGCGCACCACGGCGCGCCGTGACGGTGACCACTATATCGTCAACGGGCAGAAGACCTTCATCACCAACGGCTACATGTCCGACCTGGTGATCGTGGTGTGCAAGACCGATCCCGAGGCCGGGGCCAAGGGCATCAGCCTGATCGTCGTCGAGAGCGGCATGGAGGGCTTCGAGAAGGGACGCAAGCTGAAGAAGGTGGGCATGAAGGCGCAGGACACGGCTGAGCTGTTCTTCAACAACGTCCGGGTGCCGAAGGAGAACCTGCTCGGCCAGGAAGGGCAGGGATTCGCCTACCTGATGAACGAGCTGGTGCAGGAGCGGCTGGTGATCGGGATCAACTCGATCTGCGCAGCCGAGCGCACGCTGGAGAAGACCATCGAGTACACCAAGGAGCGCCAGGCGTTCGGTCAGCCGATCGCGAAGTTCCAGAACACGCGCTTCAAGCTGGCCGAGCTCAAGACCAACGTAACCATCGGCCGCATCTTCATCGACCACTGCATCGAGCAGCACCTGCAGGGCAAGCTCGACGTTACCACCGCGGCCATGGCCAAGTACTGGTGCTCCGAGATGCAGTGCGCCCTGACCGACGACTGCGTCCAGCTGCACGGCGGCTACGGATACATGCTGGAGTTCCCCGTGGCGAAGGCGTTCGTGGACGGACGGGTGCAGCGCATCTACGGCGGCAGCAACGAGATCATGAAGGAGCTGATCAGCCGCGCGATCGTCTAGCCTCCGATAGGGATGACTGACGCGTCATTCCGGTACCCGGAGGACCGGCCGGCGAAGAAGGGGCGCCCGAGGGCGCCCCTTCGCTGGTGCGGCATCGACCGGACTGTCACTGCATGAAGCCCATGGTGGACTCCTGCAGGGAGTTCACCGCGGTCAGCTCGCTGAGATCCATGATCCTGCTCCAGTTGTCGCGGATCTCCTCCAGCGAGGCCACGCCGTTCTCCGCGCCGGTCTTGAAGCCGGCACCCCGGTGCAGCTTGACGTGGAACACGCGCCCCGCACCGACCTCGAACACCTGGCCGCTTTCCTGGCAGTCCTCGCTGCACAGGTAGCCCACCAGGGGCGCGACCGTCTCGGGCTCGATCATCTTGAGCACCTCCGGCGGCAGCAGCTCCTCGGTCATGCGCGAGCGGGCGATCGGCGCGATGATGTTGCTCTTGATGTCGTACTTGACACCCTCCAGCGCCAGCGTCTGGCCGAAGCCCACCAGCCCCATCTTGGCCGCCGAGTAGTTGGCCTGGCCGAAGTTGCCGTAGAGGCCGGCCGCCGACGAGGTGTTGACCACGCGGCCGTAGGACTGCTCGCGGAAGTGTTCCCAGACGGCCTTGGTCATGCAGAACGCGCCCTTGAGGTGCACCTTGTGCACCATGTCCCAGTCCTCCTCGATCATCTTCGCGAAGGACTTGTCACGCAGGATGCCGGCGTTGTTCACCAGGGCGTGCACGCCGCCGAAGGTCTCCAGCGCCGTCTTGACGATCTTCTGCGCGTTCTCCATTTCCGTGACCGAGTCGTAGCTGGCCACGGCGCTGCCGCCGGTGGCCTTGATCTCGTCCACCACCTTGTCGGCGGCCGACTGGCTGGCCCCCTCGCCCTGGGTGCTGCCGCCGAGGTCATTGACCACCACGTTGGCGCCGCGCGAGGCGAACATCAGGGAATAGGCGCGGCCGAGCGCGCCCCCGGCGCCGGTGACAATGACCGTCTTTCCATCGAAACGAACGTCCGACATGGCTTACTCCTGCTTGGATGGTTGCTGTGGGTGGCGAAGCGATCAATCGGCGAAGCGGGCGTGGCCCCGGGTCAGGGCGACGACGTCGCGCTCCTTGACGCGGGTCTGGAACAGTGCTTCGTCGCCGTCAGCCCAGATCTCCGTGACCAGGGTCTCGCCCGGGAACACGGGGCTGGAGAACCGCCCCTGGAAGCTCTTCATGCGTTCGGGCTGCATCTCCGCGCAGGCCTCCAGCACCCCCCAGCAGGCGATGCCGTAGGTGCACAGGCCGTGCAGGATGGGCGTATCGAAACCGGCGAGCTTCGCGAACTCGGGATCGGCGTGCAGCGGATTGTAGTCGCCGCTGAGCCGGTACAGCAGGGCCTGGTCTTCCCGCGTCGGGGTTTCCAGGACCTGGTCGGGGGCTCGGTCGGGCATCTCCCGCACCGGCTCGCGTGGCCCGGCTTCGCCGCCGAATCCCCCGGCACCCCGCACGAACAGCGTGAAGCGGTTGCTGAACAACTGCCGGTCCCTGTCATCCACGGTGTCCGTGCGCAGGACCACCGAGGCACCCTTGCCCTTGTCGTAGATCCCCTCGATCCGGCCGCTCGTAGTGAGCTTCCCGCTCACCGGGATCGGCCGGTGGAGCTCGAAGGCCTGTTCGCCGTGGAGGATCATCATGGGGTTGGCCTTCAGCATCGACACGCACCCGGACATGGCGGGGAAGGGCGGGACGACCGCAAAGCTCGGCAGCACTCTGAGGCTTCGCTCGTAGGTGAAGGGCAGCTGGTCGCGACCCATGCCGAGTCCCAGGTGGTACAGGATCACGTCCCGGGTCCCGTACTCGTAGACCATGGGCTCGAGCTCCTGCCCCACGGCGTCGAGATTGATCTGCTCCGTCATGGCTTCTCCTGGCTGCGGCGAGACTCGAAGCTGCGTCCCTGGCGGCGGAGCCGCCGGCACCGCGACGCGCGTCAGGTGAGCAGGAAGTGGGCCCGGGCGACGGCGATGGGCTTGTCCGGGGACGCCTGCCAGGCGTCCACGCCCACGTGCGCCACGCGCTTTCCCTGCTTGGTCACCCGGCACACCGCGTGGGTGTCGGCGGCCCGCCCGGAGCGCAGATAGTCTATCGAGAAATCGATGGTTTTGGGCATCTGCACGGATTCGCGCTCGGCGATCAACTGGCAGATGGCGGCATGCTCCATGAAACCGCCGATCACGCCCCCGTGTAGCGCGGGCAGCATCACGTTGCCGATGTTGCGGTCGTTGAAGGGCAGGTGAAACAGCAGCCGGCCGTCCTCCCGGCGCATGCGCATGCCCAGCAGTGCGGCGTAGGGCACCGCGCTCATGAGCTCCCCGTAATCCCCCGTCTCGCGCGCCCGCGTGACCACCTCGTAAAGACTCATGACGCCTTGTCCTTGCGGAAGATGGTGGTGTGGCGGCTGGCACCCCGCATGAACGAGGACACGCTGCTGGCGACCGGGTTCTCCGGGGAGTCCTGGTAGGCGAGAGCGCGCACGAAGGCGATCTGGCGGGTGCGCTTGTAGCAGTCGGCCCGGGCGAACAGGTCCCTGCCGGGACGCGCCGGCTTCATGTAGTCGATCCGCAGGTCCAGCGTCGCGATGGTCTCGAAATCGGGCAGGGAGCAGAACACGGCGAGGCCGGACACGCTGTCGATGAGCGAGGTGATCACGCCGCCGTGGATGACGCCGTTGTCGGGATTGCCCACCAGCGCGTCCCGGTAGGGCAGGCGCAGGGTCGCCGAGCCGGGCTCGGCGTCCACGAACGTGATCCCCAACGTGTCGTTGTGCGGGATGGCGTTCAGGAACCGGTATTTCAGGGTTTCGCGCACCTGGTCCGGATAGCGGGCGAACAGCGTGTCCTCGAAGGCCATAGGCGCAAACGGGTTCTGGCGGGCGGTGGCGCCATCATACTAGCAAGCAGCGCCGCTGTCTTTGAAAGGTCATGATCCGTGGATCAGAATGTGCAGATCCCGTGGCGGGCGGCTCGCGGCGGTGGCCGGAAGCGCCGCCGCCTTCGTTCCGCCGCGACGGGATGGGGATTATGCAGGAAAGTTATGTATAAACAACTTTCCGGGCTTTCGTGATTCGGTATGGCATACTTATCATGCCCGCAGCCGGGACGCGGATGACGACGACCGTGGACCCGAACGCTGACACGGAACAGGAGGTACCAGGACATGGCTCTGAGACTAGGCGACACGGCACCCGACTTCACCCAGGATTCCACCATCGGCAAGCTGCACTTCTACGAGTGGGCCGGTGACAGCTGGGTGGTGCTGTTCTCCCATCCGGCGGACTACACGCCCGTATGCACCACCGAGCTGGGCTATACCGCCAAGCTGGCGGACGAGTTCCGCAAGCGCAACGTCAAGGCGCTCGCCCTGAGCGTGGACCCGGTGGATTCCCACGAGGGCTGGATCAAGGACATCAACGATACCCAGCACACCCAGGTCAACTTCCCGATCATCGCCGATCATGACCGGAAGGTTTCCGATCTGTACGACATGATCCATCCCAATGCCGACAACACGGCGACCGTGCGCTCGGTATTCGTGATCGATCCGGGCAAGAAGGTCCGGTTGACGATCACCTATCCGGCGAGCACGGGTCGGAACTTCGACGAGATCCTGCGGGTGATCGACTCGCTGCAGCTGACCGACAACTACGGTGTGGCCACGCCGGTCAACTGGAAAGACGGCGAGGACGTGGTCATCGTGCCCTCGATCAAGGATCCCGAGGAACTCAAACAGAAGTTCCCGAAGGGCTACAAGGAACTGCGTCCGTATCTGCGCATGACGCCCCCGCCGAACAAGTAAGCCGGCACACGGGATACGGGTACGGGCCGGCCGACGCCGGCCCGTTTCTCTTGGACCCCGCCGTGATCGGGTAGAATCGGGCCCCTCCCGCAACCACCCGGAGACAGGATCCATGTCCCCAGCGACTACCGATCTCTGCGACGCGCACGGCGATCGCCTGCAGGTCGCCGAGCCCGTGTTCCGCGCCTTCGGCGCCCGGACCGCTTTTGCCGGCACAGTGGCCACGGTCAAGGTATTCGAGGACAACGTGCTGGTACGTGAAACCCTCGAGCAGCCCGGCGAGGACAGGGTGCTGGTCGTGGATGGCGGGGGTTCGACGCGCTGTGCCCTGCTGGGGGACCGGCTGGCGGCGAAAGCGGTGGAGAACGGCTGGAGCGGCGTGGTCGTCTACGGCTGCATCCGCGACTCGGCGGAGATCGACTCCCTCGACCTCGGCGTGCGGGCGCTGAACGTGCATCCGCGCAAGAGCGTCAAGCGCGGCGAGGGTCAGCGGGACATCCCGGTGCGCTTCGCCGGCCTCGAGATCCGCCCGGGCGCCTGGCTCTGCGGGGACGCCGACGGCATCGTGGTCGGCGACCAGGCTCTCTCGGCCTGATCCGCGCCCTCAGCGGCCCGTTCCGCCCCGGGAGGGCGCGCCGAGCCGGCGGATCTCCGCGGGACCGAGTTCGCGCCACTGGCCGGGTGCCAGGACCTCCAGGGTGATCGGGCCGATGGCGTATCGCACCAGGCGCAGCGTCGGATGGCCGACAGCGGCGGTCATGCGTCGAATCTGCCGGTTGCGCCCCTCGCGCAGCACGACTTCCAGCCAGGCGGTCGGGATCCGCGCCCGGTAGCGGACCGGCGGCGATCTTGGCCAGAGCTCCGGCTCGGGAAGGCGCCGCACGCGGGCGGGACGGGTACCGCCCTCGCGCAGGGCGATACCCGCCCGCAGGCGGGCCAGCGCCGCATCGTCTGGTTCCCCCTCGACCTGGACCCAGTACGTCTTGGGCAGCTTGCGTCCGGGATCGGTGATCCGGTGCTGGAGGCGGCCATCGTCGGTGAGCAGCAGCAGGCCCTCGCTGTCCCGGTCCAGCCGTCCGGCCGGGTAGACCGACGCCACCGGGACGTAGTCCGCCAGCGTGGCCCGACCGGCATCGTCGCTGAACTGGCAGGTGACGCGGAATGGCTTGTTGAGCGCGATGACGCGGGGGCGGCGACCGGCGGCCATGGGGCCCTCCTCGCGACGCCTCAGGACGGGTTCGGCGGTTCCTGCGCATGGGTCGGGGCCGGCACGCGGCTGCCGAGAAGATGCTCCAGGGCCGAGCCCATGCGCTCGACCGCCGCGCGGCCCTCGGCGATCGCTTCCGGCCCGCGGTGGAACTCCATCAGTCCCAGGTGTGCCAGCCGCGGGCTGATCACCAGGTCCGGCGGGTCGCCGGCCATGCGGCTGCGGGTAATGCGGTCCTGCATGATGTTGATGGAGGCGGACAGGACATCGAACAGGCCCGGTCCGCTTTCCTGCTGGCTGTTCGACAGCGAGATCAGGTTGCGGATGTTCCAGCGGAAGCGGCCGGCGGCGACCTCGTGCGCGGGATCCGCGCGACGGGTGCCTCCGGCATCCTCGTTCGGCGTAGCACCGGTGAGCTCGGTGCTGACGTGACGGACCGGTCGCCCGTGGTTGCGGGAACGGGTAACCAGGTCGCCGTTGAGATTCACCGCGATGACGATGTCGGCCCCCATCGCGCGGCACACCGAGACCGGGACCGGGTTGACCAGCCCGCCGTCCACCAGCCAGCGGCCGGCGGCTCCCTGTACCGGGGTAAACAGGCCGGGCAGCGCGATCGACGCCCGGATAGCCTGCAGCAGCGAGCCCTCGTGGAACCAGCGCTCGTGGCCGGTGGCCAGCTCGGTCGCCACCGCAGCGAAGCGGGGGCTGCGCAGCTCCTCGATGCGCACGTCGCGAATCCGGTCGGCCAGGATGCCCATCAGCCGGCTGCCCTCGATGAAGCCGCCGCCACGGACCGTGACGTCCAGCATCCGCACCACGTCCAGGCGGCGCAGGGAACGGATCCAGCGCGCGAATTCATCCATGTAGCCGCTGGCATAGGCACCGCCCACCAGTGCGCCCACCGAGGCCCCGCACACGATCGCGGGACGGACGCCGGCTTCCGCCAGCGCTTCCAGCACGCCGATGTGGGCCCAGCCGCGGGCGGATCCGCTGCCCAGGGCAATGCCGATGGTGACGGGAGCGTCCTCGCCCATGCGTGCGGCCCGCTAGCCGCGGCGCCGGCCGGCGCCGGCCTCGGCGGGCTTCTGCTCCTGCATGCCCGGCCGCTGGAAGAACTGGGGGTCCATCAGCTCGATGAAGCGCTTGGCCTGAGGCGTGAGGAACTTGCCCTTGCGCGTGACCACGCCATAAGTGCGCTTGGGGAAGTACTCGTTCAGGGGGATGGCGGTCAGGTCCTCGTCTCCGGTGAGGCAGATGCTGGTGACGATGGACACCCCGAAGCCCAGCGCCACGTATTTCTTGATCACCTCCCAGCCGCCGGCTTCCAGCGTGACGTGGAAGTCCACGTTGTGCTGCTGGAACACCAGCTTCACCACCCGCCAGGTGCTCAGGTGGCGGGGGGGCAGGATCAATCCGTAGCTGCCGATGTCCTTGAGGGTAATCTTGTCGAGGTGGGCCAGCGGGTGGTCCCGAGCGGTGATCAGCATGGGGTCGTAGGAATAGATCGGCCAGTAGCTGACGTCGTCCGGGACGTCCAGCATCGAGCCCACCGCGATGTCCACCTCGTCTGCCCGGAGCATCTCCAGGCCGTCCCGGCCGGTCACGTTGTGCAGGTTGAAGTGGATACCGGGGTAGAGCTTGGCGAATTTGCCTACAATTTCGGGGAGCAGGTACAGGAGGGTCGATTCCCCCGCCGCGATATCCAGGCGCCCCGACTCCAGGTTGCCACGCTGCGAGGCGAAATTCTCCGGCAGGGTCTCCAGTCCCTCGACGAGCGGCAGGGACAGTTCGTAGAGAACCTGGCCCTCCGGGGTGAGCTTGATGCGCGGCCCGCGGCGCTCGAACAGGATCACGTCGAGCTCGCGCTCGAGAGCCTGGATCTGCAGGGAGACCGAGGGCTGGCTCAGGAACATGCGCTCCGCCGCCTTGGATATGCTGCCGGTCTGGGCGGCATAGCAAAAGCCGCGGAGCTGCTGCAGACGGTTGTGCTTGTAGTAGTGGCGAACGGACGATGCATCGGCCACGGCGGCGCCCTCTTAAGCATTAACCATTGCAATACTAAACATTGAAGAAATTGACTTGTCAAATCTCAACGGCAGGCCGTAGGATAGCCGCCTGAATTTTGCCGGGTACAGGCCCTACGGCGCCTGTTCCCGCGGTCGTGCGGGGACGGGGCGATGTCAGGGGGATGCCGGCGGGGACACTCGGGGGACGCGGGATGCGACCATCGCGAGAGATTGCCGATTGCAGGATGCCGAGCCTCATCTGCCTGCCGCCCTCGGCCGGGAATCCGTATCCGGAAAGCCGCGTACCGGCCCCGGGGCCCTGGCTGCCGGATGTCTTACCAGAATCCGGTCCCGGGCGCAACGGCCGCGCCGCCTGCATCCATGCCGGACATCGAAGGCCTGAAACGGGCCTGGCTCCGGGCGGGCCCGCTCTTTACAGGCCCGCGTGCCGGCCTTGCGGAACGGCCGGCGCCGCCGGAGAAGACATTCACAGGCCTTGAACGGCTACGAGCACTTGCCCTTTAGAGAGAGGGGGATATCGCGATGACCCGTGAAGAAGCTGCGAAAGCACTCGAGAAGGAGTGGGCCGAGAGTCCGCGCTGGAAGAACGTCAAGCGGGACTATACCGCCGCCGACGTGGTGCGGCTGAGCGGTTCGCTCCGGATCGAGCACACGCTGGCCCGGCGCGGAGCGGAGAAGCTCTGGAAGTACATCAACACCGAGCCCTACATCAACGCACTGGGGGCCCTCACCGGCAACCAGGCGCTGCAGCAGGTCAAGGCGGGGCTCAAGGCCATCTACCTCTCGGGCTGGCAGGTCGCGGGCGACGCCAACCTGGGCGAGACCATGTACCCCGACCAGTCCCTGTATCCCGCCAACAGCGTCCCGGCGGTGGTGCGCCGGATCAACAACGCACTCAAGCGCGCCGACGAGATCTACTGGGCCGAGGGCCGGGACGACTTCGATTTCTTCCAGCCGATCGTGGCCGATGCCGAGGCCGGCTTCGGCGGTGTGCTCAACGCCTTCGAGCTGATGAAGGCGATGATCGACGCCGGTGCCTCGGGCGTCCACTTCGAGGACCAGCTCGCCGCGGCCAAGAAGTGCGGCCACATGGGCGGAAAGGTTCTGGTGCCGACCCAGGAGGCGGTCGCCAAGCTCAACGCGGCGCGCCTGGCCGCCGACGTCTCGGGTGTGCCGACGGTACTATTGGCGCGCACCGACGCCGACGCGGCCAACCTGCTGACCTCCGACGTCGACGAGCGGGACCACCGATTCCTCACCGGCGAGCGCACCGCGGAGGGATTCTTCCGCGTCAAGCCCGGCGTCGACCAGGCGATCGCCCGGGGCCTGGCGTATGCGCCGTACGCGGACCTGCTCTGGTGCGAGACGTCGACCCCCGACCTCGAGCAGGCGAAGAAATTCGCGGAGGCGATCAAGAAGGAGTATCCAGACCAGCTGCTGGCGTACAACTGTTCGCCCTCGTTCAACTGGCGCAAGAACCTCGACGACGCCACCATCGCCAAGTTCCAGAACGAACTCGGCGCGATGGGCTACAGGTTCCAGTTCATCACGCTGGCCGGCTTCCACGCCCTGAACTACAGCATGTTCACGCTGGCCAAGGGCTACAAGGAGAAGCAGATGGCAGCCTACGTCGAGCTGCAGCAGGCCGAGTTCGCCGCCGAGAAGGATGGCTACACGGCCACGCGGCACCAGCGGGAGGTCGGCGCCGGCTACTTCGACGACGTCAATACGTCGGCACAGGGCGGCAACGCTTCGACCAACGCGCTGACCGGCTCCACCGAGGAAGCGCAGTTCTGACGTCGACCACTGCGGAAGCAGGTCGAGCCGGGCCCGGGGCGGGAAGCCGTTCCGGGCCCTTTCTTTTTGCGCGGCCGTGCGGGACACCCTGGCATGCGCCGTCCGGGGGATTCCGTGATACCATCCGGCTCGGGGCCCGGGAGCGACGGTCCGATCCGCCGGCTGAACACTTACCTGCACTCGAGGTTCACATGGCCTACAGCAAGATCCAGCTTCCCAGGGAGGGAAAGCGCATTACCGTTAACACGGACTACTCCCTGAACGTTCCCGAAAAGCCGGTGCTTCCCTTCATCGAGGGTGACGGTATCGGCATCGACGTCACGCCGGTGATGCGCCGGGTGGTCGATGCCGCGGTGGAGAAGGCCTACGGCAACAAGCGCAAGATCCATTGGATGGAGATCTACGCCGGCGAGAAGGCGGCGAAGCTGTACGGCGAGGACCAGTGGCTGCCGGAGGAGACGCTGGACGCGATGCGCAAGTACGCGGTCTCGATCAAGGGGCCGCTGACCACTCCCGTCGGCAAGGGCTACCGCTCGCTCAACGTCGCCATCCGCCAGATCCTGGACCTGTACGCCTGCATACGGCCGATCCGGTACTTCCCGGGCACCCCGACGCCCATGAAGGACTCCGAGCATACCTACATGACCATCTTCCGCGAGAACACGGAAGACATCTACGCGGGCATCGAGTGGCCGGCCGGGTCCAAGGAAGTCAAGAAGGTGATCCGCTTCCTGCTGGACGACATGGGCGTCAACGAGATCCGTTTTCCCAACACCTCCGGCATCGGCATCAAACCGGTCTCGCGGGAGGGGTCGCAGCGCCTGGTACGCAAGGCCATCCAGCACGCGATCGACGATGACCGCAACTCGGTCTCCCTGGTGCACAAGGGCAACATCATGAAGTACACCGAAGGTGCGTTCCGCGACTGGGGCTACGAGGTCGCCCGCGAGGAGTTCGGCGCCGAGGTGATCGGCGACGGCCCGTGGTGCCAATTCGCGAGCCCGCGTACCGGCCGCAACATCGTGGTCAAGGACGTGATCGCGGACAATTTCCTGCAGCAGATCCTGCTGCGGCCCGAGGAGTACGACGTCATCGCCACCCTGAACCTCAACGGCGACTATATCTCCGACGCCCTCGCGGCCCAGGTCGGCGGCATGGGCATCGCCCCCGGCGCCAACACCGGGGACGGCGTGGCCGTGTTCGAAGCCACCCATGGCACCGCCCCCAAGTATGCGGGCAAGAACCGGGTCAACCCGGGCTCGATCATCCTGTCCGCGGAGATGATGCTGCGCCATATCGGCTGGACCGAGGCGGCCGACCTGATCCTCAAGGGCGTCGGCGGTGCCATCGCGGCGAAGACCGTGACCTACGACCTGGCGCGGGTCCGCACCGCCTTCACCGGTCCACGCCGTGAGCAGGGCGCCCAGGGTGGCAAGCGTACGGTCGAGGAGGACGTGCAGCGGCTGATCCCGGGAGCGACCCTGGTGACCTGCTCCGGCTTCGGCGATGCGGTCATCAAGCACATGTAGAGGTTCCGCCGCCCGCCCCGGGTGACGCGGCATACGTGGAGGCCACGAGAGCATGATCCGGGTCCTGCTGGTGGATGACCACAAGCTGGTGCGTACCGGCATCCGGCGGCTGCTGGCGGACACTGCGGAGATCGAGGTGGTGGCGGAAGCCGAGTCCGGGGAGGAGGCCATCCAGCTCGCCCGCAGCCACCGGCCGCAGGTGGTCCTGATGGACGTGAGCATGCCCGGCATCGGCGGTCTGGAGGCGACCCGGAAGCTGCTGCACCAGGATCCTGCGATCCGCATCATCGCTCTGTCGGTGCATACCGACGATCCCTATCCCAGCCGCCTGCTGGAAGCCGGTGCCGCCGGCTACCTGACCAAGGACTGCGGGGCGGAGGAGATCATTACCGCGATCCAGCGGGTCAGCCGGGGCGACGTCTACATCGACGCCGACGTGGCGCGCAGCCTGGCTATTTCGGGACTGCCGGGGCACGGCGGCGGGAACAATTTCCAGAAGCTGTCCCAGCGGGAGATGCAGATCATGCTGATGGTGGTGCAGGGCCACGCCATCCAGGAGATCTCCGACCGGCTGTTCATCAGCCCGAAGACCGTCAGCACCTACCGCTACCGCCTGTTCGAGAAGCTCGGCGTCGCCAACGACGTCGAGCTGACCCATCTCGCGATCCGTCACGGGATCGTGGGCGACTCGGACAATAACAAGTAACGCAAAGACTTGCAGGCCCTTTCTCAGATCGAACGGGAATATTTTCCGCGAATGCGCCGGTTGCCGCGGTATGCGAAAATCCCGGCATGTCCCAGCAGACTCCCGCGTTCGATCCGGACTGCCGCCGCTGTCCCCGGCTCGCGGCCCACCTGGATGAGGTGGCGCACGAGCATCCGGGCTATCATTGCCGGCCGGTGCCGCCGTTCGGCCCTCCCGGAGCGCGCCTGGTGATCGTCGGGCTGGCGCCGGGGCGGCACGGCGCCAACGCGACAGGGCGGCCGTTCACCGGGGATCACGCCGGCATCCTGCTGTACCGGACCTTGCACGCGTTCGGCTTCGCCAGCGCCCCGGTGTCCCGGCGCGCGGACGACGCGCTGGAGCTGCGTGACTGTCGGATCACCAACGCGGTCAAGTGCCTGCCGCCGGGCAACAAGCCCACGGGCGCGGAGGTCCACACCTGCAATGCCTACCTGCGGCGCGAGCTGCGGTGCGGCCATGCACCCCGGGTGGTGCTGGCGCTGGGCGGCGTGGCCCATCGGGCGGTCGCGCGAGCATTCGGCCGCCGGCAGGCGGAGCTTCCGTTCGGACACGGACGGATGCACCGGCTGGGGCAGGGGCGCTGGCTGCTGGATTCATATCACTGCAGCCGCTACAACACCCAGACGGGGCGGCTCACGGGGGAGATGTTCGCCGCCGTGTTCGCCACGGCGCGACGATTGCTCAGCGAGGCAGAAAGCCGTGACGCAGGGGTTTGATCCGGCCGCCTTCGTGAAGACACTGCCGACCCGGCCCGGCGTGTACCGGATGCTGGACGAGCAGGGGCAGATCATCTACGTGGGCAAGGCACGCAGCCTGCGCAGCCGGGTTTCGAGCTACTTCCGCAACGACGTCGCCTCGCCCAAGACACGGGCGATGGTGGCGCGGGTCGCGCAGGTGGAAGTCACCATCACCCGCACCGAGGCGGAGGCCCTGCTGCTCGAGAACAACCTGATCAAGGAGCACCGGCCCCGCTACAACGTGCTGCTGCGCGACGACAAGAGCTATCCGTACATCTACCTGTCGGGCGATCATCCCTTTCCCCGCATCGGTTTCCACCGCGGCGCGCGCCGCGGCACAGGGCGCTATTTCGGACCCTATCCGAGCGCCGGGGCGGTGCGTGCGACCCTGCGGGAGATGCAGCGGCTGTTCCGCATCCGCCAGTGCGAGGACACGTTCTTCGCCAACCGCAGCCGGCCCTGCCTGCAGTACCAGATCGAGCGCTGCTCGGCCCCGTGCGTGGGATACATCAGCAGCGAGGAATACGCCCGCGACGTGGAGCACGCGGTCCACTTCCTGGAAGGGCGCAGCAACCGGGTGATCGACGAGCTCGCCCGGCGCATGGAGGAAGCCGCCGGAGCGCAGGAGTACGAGCTGGCAGCCCGCTGCCGGGACCAGATCATCGAGCTGCGCCGGGTGCAGGAGAAGCAGTTCGTCAGCGGCGGCAGCGGCGATTTCGACGTCATCGCGGCGGTGCGCTCGGAGGCACTCTGCTGCGTTGCGGTGGGCACCATCCGGGGTGGACGTCAACTGGGAACCCGGAGCTATTTCCCGCGCGTGCCCGAGAACACCGGCGAGCCGGAGCTGCGCGCGGCGTTCCTGGCGCAGTACTACGCCGAGCGCAAGGCCCCGTCCGAGGTCCTGACCGACGGACCGGTGGAGGAGGAGGAGACCCTCGAGCGGATGCTGGCGCAGGACGCCGGCCGGCGGGTGGCGATCCGCCATCGGCTGCGCGGCGACCGGGCCCGCCGCGTGGCGATGGCGCGCGAGAACGCGGAACAGGCGCTCGCCATGCGGATGGCCGCGGACGCGGGCAGTGCCCAACGGCTGGCGGAGCTGCAGGAGGCACTGGAACTCGAGCAGGCGCCCTCGCGCATCGAGTGCTTCGACATCAGTCACACCATGGGGGAGGCCACCGTCGCGTCCTGCGTGGTGTTCGGCCCGGAGGGGGCGATCAAGAGCGACTATCGCCGCTTCAACATCCGTGACGTCACGCCGGGCGACGACTACGCGGCCATCCGGCAGGCCGTACGGCGCCGCTACAGCCGCCTCAAGCGGGAGGAGGCGGTGCTCCCGGACCTGCTGCTGATCGACGGTGGCAGGGGCCAGCTGGCGCAGGCCGAAGAGGCCCTGGCGGAGCTGCAGGTCGACGAGATCCAGCTGCTGGGCGTGGCCAAGGGGCCCAGCCGCAGGCCCGGCCTGGAACAACTCTTCTTGTCGGGGCGCGACACCCCCATTATACTCCCGCCGAACTCGGGGGCGTTGCAGCTCATCCAGCAGGTCCGTGACGAGGCGCACCGGTTCGCGATCACCGGACACCGGCAACGGCGGGCCAAGGCACGCCGGACTTCCAGCCTCGAGACGATTCCCGGACTCGGACCCAAACGTCGCCGGGAGCTCCTGCGGCAGTTCGGCGGCATCCGCCAGGTGGCGCGGGCCGACGTGCTGGAGTTGTCCCGCGTGCCGGGGATCAGCAGCCAGCTGGCCCAGCGCATCTATGACAGCTTTCATCCCGACGAGGCGTGACACCGGCCATGAGCCCCACCATCCCCAACATGCTCACGGTCGCGCGCATCGTGATGATCCCGCTGTTCCTGGTGGCCTTCTACCTGCCGTTCGGCTGGTCGGGCATGGCCGCGGCCTTCCTGTTCGCGCTGGCGTCCGCGACCGACTGGCTGGACGGGTATCTGGCGAGGCGCTGGCAACAGACCTCGGCGTTCGGCGCGTTCCTGGATCCGGTGGCCGACAAGCTGATGGTGGCGGTGGCCCTGATCGCGATCCTGCAGAAGGATCCGCGGATCCTGATGGCGCTCCCCGTGGCGATCATCATCGGCCGGGAGATAACGGTTTCGGCCCTGCGCGAGTGGATGGCGGAGCTGGGCAAGCGGGCCAGCGTAGCGGTTTCCGTGCTGGGCAAGCTCAAGACGACGGTGCAGATGGCGGCGGTGGTGCTGCTGCTGCTGCGGCACGGGCTCCCGGGCGTGCCGGCCTACCGCCTGGGCGTGGCCGGCCTGTACCTCGCCGCGGCGCTCACGATGTGGTCGATGATCCAGTATCTCCGCGCGGCATGGCCGGTGCTCAACGAGGACCGGCCGGGGGGCGCGTCCTAGGCCGCCGCGGCGGCTTGACACCCCGGAGCCCGCCGATACAATAGACAGCCGAAAGCGAAGCGGGAATAGCTCAGTTGGTAGAGCACAACCTTGCCAAGGTTGGGGTCGCGAGTTCGAGTCTCGTTTCCCGCTCCAAATTTCCGTTACCCGAGAACCTCGGTCGCCGGATCGGGGTTTTTTCGCTTCTGCAGGCTGCCAAAGTCCGGCAGGGCCGCGCGCGAAACCTGTCGGTGCGGGACAACGGCTAGGTGGCAGAGTGGTTATGCAGCGGACTGCAAATCCGTGGACGTCGGTTCGATTCCGGCCCTAGCCTCCACATTTCAAGGTAATACCAATCGTAACCCCGCGTGATAGCGGGGTTTTTGTTTGGAAACGCGCTGTTGCGACCGCCTCAAAAAGCTTGGATTTTTGCCCCAAGTGGGGGCAACATTGGGGGCACATGCCATGGACTAACGGGAGTCGCCCCCAGGAGTTGCCCCAAATGCCTCTCAGTGCTGCCCGCATCGACAACGCCAAGCCCAGGGACAGGAACTACCGCCTCACCGACGGACGCGGTCTCTACCTGGAGATCTCGCCCAGGGGCGGGAAGTGGTGGCGATTCAAGTACCGCTTCAACGGCAAGGAGAAGCGGATCGCGCTGGGGACTTACCCCGAGGTCTCGTTAAAGAAGGCACGCGACCGCCGGGAAGAGGCGAGGAGTATGATCGCCGACGGCGTTGATCCGGCCGCCAACCGCCGGGCCCTTCGGGAAGCTCGCGCGGAAGCCGCCGCCAACAGCTTCGAGAAAATCGCCAGGGAGTGGCACAGGCTCAACGAGTCCAAGTGGACCAGCCGGCACGCTGACAGGGTTCTTTCCCGCCTCAAAAACGAGGTGTTCCCCTGGATCGGATCACGACCCGTCAGCGAGATCGAAGCACCGGAGCTCTTGCGGTGCCTGCGTCGCATCGAGGATCGGGGCGCGGTCTATACGGCGCACCGCGTCCGCTCCCTGTGCAGCCAGGTGTTCCGATACGCCATCGTGACCTCGCGCGCGTCGAGAGATCCGGCGGCCGATCTCATCGGAGCTCTCAAGCCGCACAAGACGAAGCACTACGCCACCATCACCGATCCCCGGCAGATCGGCGCCCTGTTAAGGGCAATTGACGGCTACCACGGAACCTTCGTCGTTCGCTCTGCCCTGAAACTCGCGCCGCTGGTGTTCATGCGTCCCGGTAACCTCCGCTCCGCACGGTGGTCGGAAATCGACTTCCAGGCAGCAGAATGGCGTGTGCCGGTCGAGAGAATGAAGAGCGACCGACAGCATATCGTGCCACTCTCACGACAGGCTCTGGCCATCCTGCGAGACCTGCACCCCAAGACCTCCGGGGAGGGGGACTTCGTCTTTCCCAACCGGGACCACCGGGACTCGTGCATGTCCGAGAACACGATCAACGGGGCTCTGCACAGGCTCGGGTACAGCAAGGAAGACCTTACAGGGCATGGTCTGAGGCACATGGCGAGCACGATGCTGCATGAACGGGGTTGGGCCTCCGAGGCCATCGAGCGGCAACTCGCGCACGTGGACAAGAACAAGACGCGGGCCACCTACAACTACGCCGAATATCTGCCGGAACGGCGGGAAATGATGCAGGCGTGGGCTGACTTTCTGGATGAGTTGCGGGATGGGGCGGCAGCGATGCGGCAAATATGATCCGCATCGCAGTTTTACGAGAAGGTTTTGAGAAGTTGTTTACGAAGGTTGCCCCGGGAGTAGAATTACTAACGTCCTCTAAGGGACAAGGAAGGCGGCCACCGTCTCCTTTTTGAGCCGAGGCACCAGGAGCGTTCTGAGCGCGACGCAACCCGGTGTGTGTCGGAGCCGGCGAGCTTGAACTCGCCCCTCAAGAAGGACGGCCGGAAATGGCAATGCACAATGGCGTGTTTGTTCACGCCTACATGCGATTCCGTTTCGGCCGGTGGGAGTCAGTGTGCGCGCACTGGCGTTCCTATCCGGACCGGTAACGTACTGACACGATAAGAACGGAATCACCACTTCTGGCGGTGGCCGCCTCCCTCTTCCGATACACTAGCACAAGCACTCGCGGACGTTCACGACGAGTTCGTGAGCGACCCCTACTTCCCGGTTTATCACGGCATCAGCCACCCGACGGACCGTCCGGAAAGCCCTGGGCCGAGGGTCGCGGGATACCTGCGGTTTTCTCTCGCAGAGTGAATTGCCTTAACTCTGGCGCGGGCGTCCCGTTGTCAGGGGGGCGATCAACACCCGATCCGTTCATTCGGGACTTACGCGGAGCATTGGAGGCGCCAACCCAACCAAGACTCCAAGGCCCGAATGAACACTCACAAAAATACCCGATTAACGATCCATGGTGGAGAGCTGCTGGTGCGGCGCATCTTGCACCGGGGTCTGCGTCCCGCGAGGCGGCGCAGGCGATGGGGTGAGTCCGCGCACTGGCCGGATGCGCAACACTGGGTGTCGCTTGACACCTGTGGGGCTTGATCGTCAACTACGGCGAGGGCGAAATCGTAGCGGCGCGCAACTACTTGGCCGCCAACAATTAGGGCGAGAGCGGAGCATTGCGGGGCCTCCCCAAGGTTTGCGCGAAGGAATGCCGCGACGATGCGTTGCGCCGGGAAGCGTAATTGATGGACTACGAACCGTGAATGCGATGGGTGTTGTGCGTGAGGTCCCGTGAACCTCACGACGTGCCGCTCTTCCGCAGATCACGTTTGGAGGTGCTGCGTTTAAGGTAATAGGTGGCCTGGGCGCTACGCCGCACTGGCCCGACGCGTGCTGAAGGGCCGTCCCGGAAAACAAACGTCAACAATACTGAGGGAGCCGTTTTCCAATGCCGCTGAGCGCCGATGCTGGCAGGAAACTACTGCGACAAGCTCTCGATGATCCTGGTGTCGATTTTCGCGATGGGCAGTGGGAATCCGTGTCCACTTTGGTTAATGACCGGCGAAAGCTGTTGGTGGTACAGCGCACGGGGTGGGGGAAAAGCGCCGTTTACTTCATCGCAACAAGGGTGTTTCGTGACGAAGGAAAGGGCCCGACCCTGATTATCTCGCCTCTCCTCGCTTTAATGCGCAATCAGATCGAAGCGGCAGAGAGGCTCGGGATTCGCGCTGCAACGATCAACTCCTCGAATCGTGAGGATTGGAGCAGAGTTCAGAGCCAACTCGTCGAAGGTGAAATAGATGCCCTTCTCATTTCACCCGAGCGCCTAAGCAACGATCAGTTCGTGGCTGACGTGCTAGAACCCGTGAGCGGCAACATCGGGTTGCTGGTCATAGACGAGGCGCACTGCATCTCTGATTGGGGGCACGACTTCAGGCCCGACTATCGACGGATCGTCAACATCATTAGGGGACTGCCGTCGAACATGCCGGTATTGGCCACCACCGCTACGGCGAACGACCGAGTTGTGCGAGACATCCAGGAACAGCTTGGCGATATCGCGATTCAGAGGGGGCCACTTATGCGCGAGTCGTTGCGCTTGCAGGCAATGGGGATCGCGGATCCTGCGGAGCGACTCGCGTGGTTGGCGGAGCATGTTCCATATCTGCCCGGTTCCGGGATCGTCTACACCTCTACGGTGCGGGACGCCGAGAAGGTCGCCCAGTGGCTGAATCAGCAGGGTGTAGTTGCCGCAGCCTACCACGGCAGTGTTGTAGCCGAGGGTTACGAGGATTCCAATGCATACCGTCAGACCTTGGAGGGTCAACTCAGCCGGAACGAATTGAAGCTTGTCGTTGCCACCAGCGCGCTTGGCATGGGCTACGACAAACCGGATTTGGGCTTTGTCATCCACTATCAGGCGCCGGGCTCGGTCGTGAGCTACTACCAGCAGGTGGGCCGAGCCGGTCGGGCAATTGATGAGG
>DASQZJ010000004.1:0-45308 GCA_035638775.1 Gammaproteobacteria bacterium | reverse complement strand
GGGTTTCGCTGGCGGTGACGATGCGCTTGACCTCCAGCAGCGTGGCCGGCTGCATGCTGAACTCCGACAGCCCCATGCCCAGCAGCAGGCGGGTGTACTGGGGATCGCCGGCCATCTCGCCGCACATGGCCACCGGGATGTCGGCCTCGCGCCCGGCCTCGATGGTCATGCTGATCAGCTGCAGCACGGCGGGATGCAGCGGGTCGTAAAGGTAGTTGACCTCGTCATCGATGCGGTCGATCGCCAGCGTGTACTGGATCAGGTCGTTGGTGCCGATGGAGAAGAAGTCCACGTGCCGTGCCAGGATGCGCGCCGCCAGCGCCGCGGCGGGGACCTCGACCATGACCCCGATGGGGATCTCCTCGTCGAACGGGATGCCCTCCCGGCGCAGCTCTTCCTGCAGCTCAGTGATCATCTGCCGGACGCTCAGGAATTCCTTGAGCGTCGACACCATGGGCACCATGATCTGGATCTTGCCGTGGGCCGAGGCACGCAGCAGCGCGCGCAGCTGGGGGCGGAACAGCGCGGTATCCTTCAGGCACAGGCGTATCGCGCGCAGCCCGAGCGCCGGGTTGTTGATCACGGGGCCCTCGCGCCCGGCGGCCAGGGGCTTGTCCCCGCCGAGGTCCAGGGTGCGGATGGTCAGCGGCGCGCCCTCCACCGAGCGCAGCACCCGCAGGTAGGCCTCGAGCTGCTCCTCCTCGCCGGGCACATCCTGGCGGTTCATGTACAGGAACTCGGTGCGGTACAGGCCGATGCCGTTGGCGCCGACGCGGCGCACGGCCTCGATGTCCTCCGGCAGCTCGATGTTGGCGCGCAGGTTGATCCAGATGCCGTCCAGGGTCACGGCGGGCTGGTTGCGCAGGCGCGCGAGCCGGGCCTGGTGCTGTTTCTCCGCCTTCTGTCGCCGGTGATAGTGCGCCAGCATGCGCTGGTCGGGCTCGGCCAGCACGGAGCCCTGCTGGCCGTCGATCACCAGCAGCTCGTTCTCGCGCAGGAGGCGGCGGGCGTTGCGCACCCCCACCACCGTGGGGATGTTGAGCCCGCGGGCCAGGATCGCCGAGTGCGAGAGCGGTCCGCCGAACTCGGTGATGAAGGCCGCCACACCCTGGTGCTGCAGGCTGACGATGTCGGCCGGGCTGACGTCTTCGGCCAGCACGATGACCGGGTCCTGGTGCTGGCCGGCTTCCTCGGCCAGCGCCCGGTCCTGGTTGGCGAGGATCCGCTGCACCCGGTTGACCACCTGGTCGACGTCGTCGCGCCGGGTGCGCAGGTAGCTGTCCTCCATCTGCTCGAAGACGTTGACCAGCGCGTCGCGCTGCAGCTTGAGCGCCCACTCGGCATTGACCCGGCGGGAGCGGATCAGGCTCTCGACCGCGTCGGACAGGGCCGAGTCCCGCAGCATCAGCAGGTGGGTGTCGATGAAGGCGGCGATCTCGGCCGTGGTCTGCGGCGGGATCCGGTCACGGACGCCCTTGAGCTGCACGCGGGCGCGCTCGAGCGCCGCCCGGTAGCGGGCAATCTCCGGCTCGATCTGCTCGCGCTCGATGCGTTCCTCGGTGGCGTCGGGCTGGTCGCCGGACAGGCGACGTGCCCGCCCGATGACGATGCCGCGTGAAACCCCGATGCCGGACAGAAACAGGCTCATGCTCTCTCGCTTGCTGCAAGGACGCCGCGACGCGGGCCCGTGTCGACGGTGACCACTATTCGCTCTCCCCGAAGCGCTCGCGGATGAGCTCCTCGATCTTCTCCAGGGCGTCGCGCGCGTCGCCGCCTTCCGCCTCGACCCGCAGCCGCGTGCCCTGGCCGGCGGCCAGCATCAGGACTCCCATGATGCTCTTGCCGTTGACCGTCCTGTCCCCCTTGCGCAGCCGGATCTCGCTGTCGAAGCGGGAGGCCAGGGTGACCAGCTTGGCCGCGGCCCGCGCGTGCAGGCCCAGCTTGTTGCGGATGGTGATCTCGCGCTCAGCCACGGCGTTCCTCGCTCGCACACAGCAGGACGCCGGCGCGGCCGCCTTCCACGGCGGTGCGCGCCATCCGCTCCAGGTCCTGGTCGGGATAGTTGAAGATGCGGATCAGCATCGGCAGGTTGACCCCGGCCACGACCTCCACACCGTCCTCTTCCCGCAGGCGGTTCGCGATATTGCTGGGGGTCGAGCCGTAAGCGTCGGTGAGCACCAGCAGGCCGTCGCCGGTGCGCAGCTCGCGCGCGGCGCGGCGCGCCTCCTCCAGCAGCCGGTCGAATGCCTGGTCCTGGTCCACGGCGAGCACCCTCGTCGGCAGAGGCGTGCTCTCGAGCATGCTCCGGGCGGTGTTCAGCAGGTCCTCGCCGAGCCGGTTGTGGGTAATGATCAGCAGACCGACGCTCATGACAGCTCCCGGTGGCGCACCAGCACCTTGAGATCGCGTTCGCGCAAGTGCGCGGCCAGACGTTCCACGAGGTACACGGAACGGTGCTGGCCCCCCGTGCACCCCACCGCGATGGTGACGTAGCTGCGGTTGTCGGCCTCGAAACAGGGGATCCAGCGATCGAGAAAACCCGTGATATCTTCGCACATCTGCCGCACCAGCGGCTGCGACTCCAGGTAGTCCATGACCGCCCGGTCCTGCCCGGTGAGGGCGCGCAAACCCGGCTCCCAGTGGGGGTTGGGCAGGCAGCGGGTGTCGAACACGAAGTCGGCGTCGCCGGGAACGCCGTGCTTGTAGCCGAAGGACTCCAGCAGCAGCGATATGACGTTCGCGTGGCCGTGCACCCGCTCGCGGATCATGTCCCGCAGCTGGTGCATGGTGGTGGTGCTGGTATCGATCACCAGGTCGGCCTGCTCCGCGATGGGGGCCAGCAGCTCGCTCTCGGTGCGGATCGCCTCTGCCAGGGGTACCCGCCCGCTGGTCAATGGATGCTTGCGGCGCGTCTCGCTGTAGCGCTTGAGGATGATGTCGTTGTCCGCGCGCAGGAAAATGGTCTCACTCTGCACGCCGGCGCGGCGCAGGCGCTCGACGCAGTCGGCGAAGCCCGCGATGTCGCGCGAACGGGCGCGCGCATCGACGCCGACGGCCATGAACTCGTAGGCGGGATCACCGGTCGCGGCCGTGTCCAGGACGAACGATTCCAGCACCGCCAGCGGCATGTTGTCGATGCAGTAGTAGTCCAGGTCCTCGAGCATGTTCAGGGCCACGCTCTTGCCGGACCCCGACAGCCCGCTGATGATCACCAGTTTCATCCGCGTCCACCTCGCATGTGTCGCCGGTGCCGCCGCCGCAGGGCGTCGGCCGGGGCCTTTCCCAGACGCTCGAGCTGCAGCCGGCGCGCGGCGGCCGCCGCCAGCAGCGCCGCGCCGGCGCCGGAGCGCAGGCGCAGGACCGGAACCGGCACCTCGAGCAGCGCCCCGACGGCCAGCGGCCCGGCCAGCCGGTCACCCGAGGTGACCGGTGCCCGGGCCTCGGGGTCCAGCTCGACGTGCAGGTCCAGCGGACAGGCCGGAGCCACCCGTTCCGGTCCGTACTGGGCGGCGATGTCGAGCATCCCCAGCGGCCGCACTTCGAGGAAGCCCCGCAGCATCTCCGGGCAGATGCCGCCAACGCGCTCGCTGCCGATCCGGTAGGTCTCGACGGCGTCGTCGGCGACCAGGGTGGCACCGCGGTCGATCAGGCCCAGCGCAAGCAGCCCCTTGCCGGCGCCGGCGGCGCCGGTGACTAGGATCCCGCAGCCATGCATCCGCACCAGCACGCCGTGCTGGACGACAGGCTCCGCCAGCTCGGGGGCCAGCGCCAGCCCGAACGCGTCGAGCAGCTCTCCGGCGGTGGCGGGGCTTCGACAGACGGTGGTCGCGGCGGGCAGTTCCCGCGGTGCCGGTGCATCCTCCCCAAGCACCAGCAGGCGCAGGCGGGCGCTGAAGGACGTCGGCACCGGGCCGCTGGAGGCCACCTGCACCGGCTGGCGCGCGCGGGGCAGGCACGGACCCACGATGTCGGTGACCGCGGCGTCGCCGCCCGCGGCGTCGATCGTCCCCGGGCCCGGTCCCGCGACCTGCCGCAGGCGCAGCGGTCCCGTCAGTGCGAGCAGGACAGCGGCAAGGTCGATGCGGCGGCTCATTCGCGGGCCGCTAGCAGGACCCCGCCCGTTCCAGCGGGATACGGTCGGGAACCGGTGCCGGATCGTCCGCCGCGGCACGCGCTCCACGGCACGCGCCGGGAACCCGCAGGCCGACGGGCTCAGGCGGCGTCTTCACGTGCGCTCCCGGGCGCGTCCGGGGGCCATGCCGTCACCCATCCATGCCGTGCCGGACCGACCGTTCAGGCCGGACGCTCCGCGCGCCTGGCGGAGGCGGCGTGATGGTCGTTGGTCTTGCCCTTGTGCTTCTTGGCCTGGCTGTCCAGCTTGTCCACCAGGGCGTCGATGGCCGCGTACATGTCGTCGGTGGTCGCGTCCGCGAACAGCGTGGCGCCGGCGAGCTCGATGCGGGCTTCGGCCTGGTTGCGCTCCTTCTCCACGGTCAGGATCACGTGCGCGTCGATCATCTGCCCGAGGTGTCGCTCCAGCCGCTCCAGCTTGCCGGTGACGTACTCGCGCAGGGCGGGGGTGATCTCGACATGATGTCCGGTAACCTGAACGTTCATCGACTGCGTCTCCGTCTCTGGTTGGGCCGTTTCACTGTGATTGGGCCGTTTCACTGTGACGCAACGCGCGGGCATCACCAACCCCCCGGACGCGATCTCCCCGAAGGCGGCGGGGGCGGTCATACGATGCGCTTGCGCTCGCTGGAGGATGGGATCGACAGCGCCTCGCGGTACTTGGCCACGGTCCGGCGCGCTACCTGGATGCCGCGTCCGGCCAGCTCCTCGGCCAGCCTGCTGTCGCTGAGCGGCTTCGCGGGATCCTCGCCGGCGACGAGCTTGCGGATCATCGCGTGGATCGCCGTGGCCGAGCATTCCCCGCCGTCCGCCGTGCTCACGTGACTGGAGAAGAAGTACTTGAACTCGTACACGCCCCGGGGCGTGTGCATGTACTTCTGCGTGGTCACGCGCGAGACCGTGCTCTCGTGCATCCCCACCTCCTCGGCGACCTCTCGCAGCACCATGGGTTTCATGGCCTCCTCGCCCCGCTCGAAGAAGTCCCGCTGGCGCTCGACGATCGCTCCGGCGACCTTGAGCAGCGTCTCGTTGCGGCTGCGCAGGCTCTTGATGAACCAGCGCGCCTCCTGCATGTGGCTGCGCAGGGTCTCGTTCTCGCTGCTGCTGTCGGCGCGGCGCACCAGGCGGGCGTACATCGGATTGATGCGCAGCCTCGGCGCGATTTCGGGATTGAGCAGGACCCGCCAGCCGTCGCCGTCGCGCTGCACGATCACGTCGGGGACGATGTAGCCGGCCGCCTGTGCGGAAATCGCCGATCCCGGGCGTGGATCGAGCGTCCGGATCAGCTGCACCGCCTCCCGGATCGCCGCCGGGGTGGTCTTCAGTCGCCGCGCGAGGCCCGCCACGTCCTGCCCGGCGAGTGCCTCCAGGTGCTCGCAGACCAGCTGGCGCGCCAGCTCCAGGTGCGGGGTGTCCGGCGCCAGCTGTTCGAGCTGACGCGCGAGCGCCTCGGACAGGCTGCGCGCTCCCACGCCCACCGGATCCAGACGCTGGACGCGGTGCAGCACGGCCTCCACCTCGTCCAGCTCCACCTCCAGGTGCGCGGCCAGGCTGTCCCGGATCTCTTCCGGCGACTCCGTCAGGTAGCCGTCGTCGCCGACGGCGTCGAGAATGGCCAGTGCGATCAGCCGGTCGGTATCGCTCAGGTTGGCCATCTCCAGCTGCCACGCCAGGTGCCCGCGCAGGTCCCCGCCGCGATCGCCGGCGGCCTGGTCGGGGCTCCAGTCGTCCTCGTCGGCGTCGGCAAAGCCGTATCCTCCCGCGAGCTCCGCTTCCCACGGCTCCTCGATGCTGACGGTGGCGTCCGCGCCCTCGGGGGCACCGTCCGCAGACGCCCCGGCGCCGTCGTCCGCCCCGCGCTCGGGCCCTTCGTGAGCGGAAGGCGACTCGTCGCCGACGTGTTCGAGCATCAGGTTGGATTCCAGGGCGTCCTGGATCTCCTGTTGCAGCTCGACGGTCGACAGCTGCAGCAGCCGGATGGCCTGCTGCAGCTGCGGCGTCATCGTCAGCCGCTGCCCGAGGCGCAGTTGCAGGGTCGGTTTCATGCTGAGTATCGGCTTCGCCCTTGTTCGGCCTGACCTTCGATCCGGCTGCCATTGTACTGCGTCGGGGCACGCGACGCAGTGTCGCGGGCACGCTTGCCAATCTTCCAGAAGGTATCGTCAGGCCTCAGAGCCGTCGTGCGCCTTGCCCTCACCCCTCACGCGCCCTCCGGGACGTGGCATTACCTCTGACCGGGTCAGTCAAAGGCGGAAGTCCTGTCCCAGGTAGACCTCGCGCACCGTGGCGTCGCCGAGCACTTCCTGGGGCGAGCCGGAGGCGATCACGCGGCCTTCGCTCAGGATGTAGGCACGACCGCAGATGCCGAGGGTCTCACGCACGTTGTGGTCCGTGATCAGCACGCCGATGCCGCGTTCGCGCAGGTGCGTGACGATCCGCTGGATGTCGATGACCGAGATGGGATCGACGCCGGCGAACGGCTCGTCGAGCAGGATGAAGCGGGGATTGGCCGCCAGCGAACGTGCGATCTCGACCCGCCGGCGCTCGCCCCCGGACAGGCTGACGCCCGCGGAGTCGCGTACGTGGGCGACGTTGAGCTCGTCCAGCAGCTGCTCCAGCTCGCGTTCGCGGCCCCGACGGTCCAGGTCGCGCCGGAGCTCCAGGATCGCCATGACGTTGTCCCGTACCGACAGTCTGCGGAACACCGAGGCTTCCTGCGGCAGGTACCCGACGCCCAGCCGGGCGCGCGCGTGCATCGGCAGCGGCGTGACGTCGTGCCGGTCGATGCGGATCCGGCCGCTGTCGGGGCCGATCAGGCCCACGAGCATGTAGAAGCAGGTGGTCTTGCCGGCACCGTTGGGCCCGAGCAGCCCGACGACCTCGCCGGTGGCGACCTCCAGCGAGACCCGGTCGACCACGTTGCGGCCGCGGTAGCGCTTGACCAGCTCTTCCGCCGACAGCGTGGTCACGGTTCGCTTCCGCCGGAGCCCGGATGAGCGCCGGAGGACGTGCCTGAATTGCCCGTCCCCGCCTTCTCCGGCTGGATGGTGATGTGCACGCGCGAGCCGCCACCTCCCCGCGCCTCCACGCGCTCGGCCTTCATGTCGTAGCGAATGTCCTGGCCGGTCACCACGTTCCTGCCCTGTTGCACCCGCGCCGACCCCAGAAGGTGCAGCGTGTCGCTGCCGGCCGAATACTCGATCCGGCTGGCCCGGGCGTGTACCGGCGTGGGTGCCGAGCGACGCTGCTGGGTGAAAGTCGCCGGCGAGCCCGTCGCCACCGCGCTGAGCGGCTTGCCTCCGGCGCCGTGGTGCACGGTCACGGTGTTGCCGGTAATCACCATGGTGCCCTGGGTGATGCGCACGTGACCGTGGTACTCGCTGACGTGCCGCGCCTGGTGGACCACGACGCTGTCCGCCTGGATGTGGATCGGCTTGTTCCGGTCCGAGGGCAGGGCCCGGGCCGCCGAGGTGGTCAACGCCAGGATCAGCGTGCATGCGGCGGCCGACCGGAGGAGCACGGGTTCACGGCGCATAGGTGCCCTCGACCTGGTGTTGCAGGCGGATCACCCCGGTCTTCAGGTCGGCGTGGAGACGGCGCGCCGTGATCCGGCTGGAACCCTGCACGATGCGCGCGCCCGAGTCGGTCTCGGCGACCTGTTTGTCGACGAGGACCGTCAGCGACGGCGTGCTCAGCGTGACCGGGACGCCCCCGGCCTGCTGCAGGTAGCGCCCGTGCACGTGGCCCCGGAGCTCGACCCGCTTGCGGCTCTTCGGGACGGTGGCACGGTCCGCCGTGAGCGTCCACGGTGGATGACCGGCGGCGTGCCAGGTAAGGCGCACCGCGGTGAGCTCCGTGTGCCCGTCAGCCGGGTAGTGTTCCATGCGTCTGGCGTCCACGCTGTAAAGGATCCGTCCGTTCGCGCCTGTCTGCTCGATGTGCGCATCCCCGAGGAAATAGTCGGGGCGATGCGTTGCCTGCGGCCCGGGAGGCTCCCGGGAGCCCTGGCCCTGCTGTGTCATGCGGAACAGCAGATAGCCGCCCACCGCGAGCACCAGCGCCAGCAACACGCCGCGCAGCAGCGTGCGCCGGTCCATCAGTCGCCGTGCCGGGCCGCGAGGAGCCGGTCGCAGACCTCCCGCGCGGCACCGCGGCCGCCCTCGAGCCGGGTCACCCAGTCGGCGGCGGCCCGCACTTCCGGGTGGGCGTCGGCGACCGCGACTCCCAGTCCCGCCGCGCGCATCACCGGCAGGTCGAGCACGTCGTCGCCGACGCAGGCCGTCTGCTCGGGCGCGAGCTGCAGCTCGGTCAGCAGGGCGTGAAAGACGGAAAGCTTGTCGTCGCTCCCCTGGTGCACGTGTTCCACGCCCAGGCTCTGCATCCGGCGGACCACCAGCGGGGACTCGCGGCCCGAGATCACGGCCACCTCGATGCCCGCCTCGCGCAGGCGACGGATGCCGAGGCCGTCACGCACGTGGAACACCTTGAGCTCGGTCCCGTCGGGCAGGAAGTAGAGCCGCCCGTCGGTGAGCACGCCGTCGACATCGAACACCACCAGGCGGATGTCCCGCGGGTCGGGTCCGGCGGGTGCGGCCACCTTCAGACCACCCCCGCGCGCAGCAGGTCGTGCATGTTCAGCGCGCCGATCACGTGGCGGGACTCGTCCACCACCGCCAGCGCGTTGATCTTGTGGCTGTCCATCAGGTTCAGCGCCTCCGCGGCCAGCATGTCGGGCGGCACCGTCCAGCAGTCCCGGGTCATCACGTCGTCGATCGGCGTGCGGTGGATGTCCACGGCCACGTCCAGCGCCCGGCGCAGGTCGCCGTCGGTGAAGATGCCCTCGATCCGCCCCGCGGCATCGACGATGGTGGTCATCCCCAGTCCCTTGCGGGTCATCTCCACCAGGGCCCGGGCCAGGGTGGTGCCCGCGGGCACCTGCGGCACCCGGTCACCGGCATGCATCAGGTCCTCGACACGCAGCAGCAGCTTGCGTCCGAGGGTGCCGCCGGGATGCGCGTGGGCGAAATCCTCCTCGGTGAAGCCGCGTGATTCCAGCAGGGAGATGGCCAGCGCGTCGCCCATCACCAGCGCCGCGGTGGTACTGGCCGTGGGGGCCAGGCCCAGCGGGCAGGCTTCCTTTTCGACCGTCACGTCCAGGTTGACGTCGGCGGCCCGGGCAATGGTGGAGCGCGGATTGCCGGTCATGGTGATCAGCGGGATGCCGAGGCGCTTGAGCATCGGCAGGATGGTGAGGATCTCCCCGGTCTCGCCGGAGTTGGAGATCGCCAGCACCACGTCGTCGGCCGTGATCATGCCGAGATCGCCGTGACTGGCCTCCGCCGGATGCAGGAAGAAGGCGGGCGTGCCGGTGCTGGCGAGGGTAGCGGCGATCTTGCCGCCAATGTGGCCCGACTTGCCCATGCCGGTGACCACGATGCGTCCCGGGCAGGCGAGCAGCAGTCGGCAGGCCTCGACAAAGCGGTCGTCGATGCGCTCGAGCAGGAGGGTCACCGCCTCGTACTCGGTGCGGATCACCGCCGCCGCCATCTTCTTGAGCTTGTCGCTGTCCATGGTCCGCCGGGAATTCTCCACAACGGACCGATACTAGCGCAACCGCGCGGGGCCACGCCATTTGCGGGCTCACCGGATCCAGAGCCAGCCCTGGTAGGCGGCGAATGCCGCCACCAGCAGTGCGCCCTCGGCGCGGGTCACCCGGCCCGCGCGGCCGCCCCGTCCAAAGCACATGGCGTACAGGGCGAGGGTGAATGCCAGCATCACCGGAAGATCCCGGAGCCGGACCGCCGGCGCTACCGCCAGGGGGTGCAGGACGGCGGGTCCGCCGATGACCACCAGCAGGTTGACCAGGTTGGACCCGATCACGTTTCCGACGGCGATATCGTGCTCGCCATGCAGCGCGCCCGCAGCACTCGCCGCCAGCTCCGGCAAGCTCGTGCCCAGGGCGACGATCGACAGACCGATGACCAGATCGCTCACGCCCCACGA
This sequence comes from Gammaproteobacteria bacterium, assembly GCA_035638775.1. Classification (GTDB taxonomy): domain Bacteria; phylum Pseudomonadota; class Gammaproteobacteria; order UBA5335; family SLRW01; genus DASQZJ01. The sequence continues at coordinate 35,174 of DASQZJ010000004.1, read as the reverse complement.
GCGGGCCAGGCCGGTCGCGCCCCACACCAGCAGCCTCGATCCGACCAGCAGTGCCGCGAGGCCCGCCACGACCCGCAGCACGGCCGGGCGTACCGGCATCGCCGGGGGGATCGACCGGGCGTATTCGTCCGCTGCCGGATCGCTCCCACCCGGCGGCCGGCGGGCCAGAGCAACCAGCCAGGCGACCAGCCCCGCCATGCACGCGAGCAGCAGCAGGCCGTCGAGCCGGCTGACCGTGCCGTTCCAGAGCAATGCCCAGGTCAGGCCCGCCGCGGCCAGCAGGGCAGGGAACTCCCGGCGCAAAATTCCCGAGCGGACTCTCAGCGGCGTGAGCACGGCCGTGATTCCCACGACCAATCCGAGGTTGGTGATGTCCGAGCCGACCGCGTTGCCGACCGACAGGCCCGGCTTGTTCTGCAGGGCCGCCATGGTGGAGACCAGGAGCTCCGGTGCCGAAGTGCCCAGGGCCACGATGGTGAGCCCGACCACCAGGGTGGGCACCCCGGCCGAACGGGCCAGGGAAGCGCTCGCCTTCACCAGCCGGTCGGCGCCCCAGGGCAGCAGCGCGAGACCCGCGACGACGATCGGGACGTCAGCAAGACCGGAGGCCATGTCCCGTCCCGGGGCTGATCGGGTCGATTTGCCACATTCCGCCTATGCTCTCCTCGCCGTTACCCGGTCCCGGTGCGGGGGCGGGCGTGATACACTGTTACCAGTCTTCCAGAAGGTCTTGCCATGCCTCAGAGCCGTCGTGCGCTTCGCCGGCCAGGCGCGGGAGCGAAGGCGCAGTGGTGCTGCGTCGAGCGAGCGCAACACCGCTGGCGGGGCGCACGGCGGCTCCCTGCGGGCGGCTGGCTGTGCCGCCGTGGACGGTGTTGCTTGTCGGTCGTGTAGCGCCACTACACTCCCTCCTCGCGCCTGGCCACGGCGGCACAGGCAGCCGCTGAGACATGACAATACCTTCTGGAAGACTGGTAAGCTTGGCTCGGGGCCCCGGCAGCGTGCCGGTGCCCTTCCGGTTTCATCCCTCTTCCGCCTCCGGCGCACGGCCCGCCGTGACCGCGCGAGGACAATCGTACCCCGGGATCATGTCTGCAGCAGTCACGATCGATTCGGTAGACAAGCGCTACGGCGCCGTACACGCCCTCGACCGGGTCTCGTTCGAGATCCGCCAGGGCGAGTTCTTCGGCCTGCTCGGCCCGAACGGGGCCGGCAAGTCAACGCTGATCAACATCATGGCCGGCCTGGTGCGCGCCAGCGCGGGACACGTGCGGGTGCTGGGGCACGACGTGGTGTCGGAGTACCGCCGGGCACGCTCGCTGCTGGGGGTGGTGCCCCAGGAGCTGGTCTACGATCCGTTCTTCAGCGTGTGGGAGATGCTCGCGATCCAGGCGGGCTACTTCGGTTTCGGCGCGGAGAACGAGCCGTGGCTGCGGGAGGTGCTGGAAGAGCTGGACCTCGCCGACAAGGCGGAGATGACGCCCCGGGAGCTCTCGGGCGGCATGAAGCGGCGCCTGCTGATTGCCCAGGCGCTGGCTCACCGGCCGTGCGTGGTGGTCCTGGACGAGCCCACGGCCGGCGTCGACGTGGAGCTGCGCCAGTCCCTGTGGCGGTTCATCCGCCGGCTGCACTCGCAGGGGCACACCATCGTGCTGACCACGCACTACCTGGAGGAAGCGGAGTCGCTGTGCGAGCGCATCGCGATCCTGAGCCGGGGCCGGGTGCGGGCGCTGAACACCAAGCAGGAGCTGCTGCTGCAGCATCCCTACCGTCTGTTGAGCCTGCGACTGGATCATCCGGAGCGCCTGCCGGAATCGGTGGAGGCGCTGGCCGTGCGGCACGACGGGGACGAGGTCGCGCTGCGGCTGCGGCGGGACCGGGACCGGGTCGGCGACGTCCTGGACGCGGTCTACGCGGCCGGCATCCGGGTGGTGGACGTGCATACCCGCGAGCCGGGCCTGGAGGAAGTGTTCCTCGAGCTCACCGGGCGGCACCCGGAGGCGGTGGCGTGAAGGCGGGCACCCTGGTCAACTGGCACGGCACCCGTACGCTGCTGCGCAAGGAGATCCGGCGCTTCACCAAGGTGCTGGTGCAGACGGTGCTGACCCCGGTGGTGACGGCGATGCTCTACCTGGTGGTGTTCCACCAGGTGCTGGAGAATCGCGTGCACGTGTACCCGGGCGTGGGTTTCACCGCATTCCTGGTGCCGGGGCTGATCATGATGAGCGTGCTGCAGAACTCCTTCGCCAACAGTGCGTCGAGCATCACCCAGTCGAAGATGATGGGGAACCTGGTGTTCATGCTGCTGGCCCCCATTTCGGCCGCCGAGGCGTATTTCGCGTTCGTGACCGCGTCCGTGCTGCGGGGGGTGATGGTCGCGACCGGCATCTACCTCGCTTCGATCTACTACGTGCAGCTGCCGCTGCGGGACCCGCCGCTGATCATCGCCTTCGTGCTGCTCGGCAGCGGCGTGCTCGGCGGCATCGGGCTGATCGCCGGGGTGCTGGCGGAGCGCTTCGAGCACATGTCCGCGTTCCAGAACTTCGTGATCCTGCCGCTGTCCTTTCTCAGCGGCGTGTTCTACTCGATCCACCAGCTGCCGGCGCTGGCCCAGGAGATTTCCCGTTTCAACCCGTTCTTCTATATGATTGACGGTTTTCGGCACGGCTTTCTCGGGGTGTCGGACGTGTCTCCCGGCGAGAGCCTGATCATCGTGGCGGCGTTCTTCGCCGTGGTCAGCGCGGTGGGCATCGGCATGCTGCATCGCGGCTACAAATTGCGGCAGTAGGAGACGGCCATGACGCCAGAGCAGATCAAGAACCTCATCGAGCAGGGCCTCCCGGGCGCCCGCGCGGACGTGGGCAGCCCGGACGGCACGCACTTCGAAGCGGTGGTGGTGCACGAAGGCTTCGCCGGCCGTTCCGTGCTGGAGCGGCACCGCATGGTCTACGATAGTCTCGGCGAGCGCGTGGGCGGGGACATACATGCCCTGTCGCTGCGCACGATCACCCCGGACGAGCAGTAGCGGGCCTCCGCGGGGGCCGGACAGCCAGGATCTGGTGACGTGGACCGACTGATCATTACCGGCGGCGTACGCCTCGAGGGCGAGATCCGCATATCGGGCGCCAAGAACGCCACGCTGCCGATCCTGGCGGCGACCCTGCTGGCGGACGAGCCGGTGCGCATCGGCAACGTCCCGCACCTGCACGACGTGACCACGACCATCGAGCTGCTGGTACGCATGGGCGTGAACGTGACCCTGGGCGACCGGATGCACCTGGAGGTCGACCAGGGTCCCATCCACAGCCTCTACGCTCCCTACGAGCTGGTGAAGACCATGCGCGCCTCGATCCTGGTGCTGGGCCCGATGCTGGCCCGCTACGGCGAGGCGGACGTGTCCCTGCCGGGCGGCTGCGCGATCGGCTCGCGCCCGGTGGACCTGCACATCGGCGGACTCACCGAGATGGGTGCCCACATCCGGGTCGAGAACGGTTACATCCGTGCCCGCGCGCGGCGCCTGCGGGGCGCACGCATCGTGCTCGACACGGTCACCGTGACGGGCACCGAGAACCTGATGATGGCGGCGACCCTGGCGGAGGGGACCACCATCCTGGAGAACGCGGCCCGCGAGCCCGAGGTGGTCGACCTGGCGAACTGCCTGAATACCATGGGGGCGAGGATCAGCGGCGCCGGCACCGACACCATCCGCATCGAGGGCGTGGAGCGCCTTTCCGGCACCGACTACGAGGTGATGCCGGACCGTATCGAGACGGGCACCTACCTGGTGGCGGGCGCCATCACGGGCGGTCATGTGCGGGTGAAGAACACGCGTCCGCAGACCGTCGAGTCGGTGCTGGCCAAGCTGCAGGACGCCGGCTGCGACGTGACCCTGGGCGAGGACTACATCGAGCTGGATGCGCGCGACCGCCGCCCGGAGGCGGTGGACCTGAAGACCAGTCCCTACCCGGGCTTTCCGACCGACATGCAGGCGCAGTTCATGGCCCTGAACTCCGTCGCCCGGGGCGTGGGAACCATCACCGAAACGGTGTTCGAAAACCGTTTCATGCACGTGCAGGAGCTCAAGCGCATGGGCGCGGACATCCATGTCGAGGGCAACATGGCGGTGGTGCGCGGCGGTACGCGCCTGACCGGCGCCCCGGTGATGGCGACGGATCTGCGCGCCTCGGCGAGCCTGGTGCTCGCGGGCCTGGTCGCCAGCGGCGAGACCGTGGTGGACCGGATCTATCACATCGACCGCGGCTACGAGTGCATCGAGGAGAAGCTGGGCCAGTTCGGGGCCCGGATCCGGCGGGTGCCGCGATGAGCGCGCAAGATCCGGCCAGCGCTTCCACGGTGGACGAGCCGTCCCTGACGATCGCCCTTTCCAAGGGACGGATCCTGCACGAGACCCTGCCCCTGCTGGCGGCGGCGGGCATCGAGCCCGTCGACGATCCCGAATCCAGCCGCAAGCTGATCCTGGCCACGGGTGCGCCGGGCGTGCGGCTGCTCGTGATCCGTGCCACGGACGTGCCGACCTACGTCGAGTACGGTGCCGCGGATGTCGGCGTGGCGGGCCGCGACGTGCTCATGGAGCACGGCGGCGAGGGCCTGTACGAGCCGGTCGACCTGGGCATCGCGCGCTGCCGCATGATGACGGCAGGGCCGAAGGAGGCCCCGGTGCCGGGAGGCCGCCTGCGGGTGGCGACCAAGTACGTGAATGCCACCCGCCGGTTCTACGCGGCCCGCGGCGAGCAGGTCGAGATCATCAAGCTGTACGGCTCCATGGAGCTCGCGCCGCTGGTCGGCCTCGCCGACCGCATCGTGGACCTGGTGGACACCGGCAACACGCTGCGGGCCAACGGGCTCGTGCCGCTGGAGCACATCGCCGACATCAGCTCGCGGCTGATCGTCAACCAGTCCTCCATGAAGACCAAGAACGCGGCCGTGCGCCGGCTCATCGACCGGATGCGCGAGGCGGCCGCGCGCAACGGGAAGGGCCGATGAAGATCCAGCGCCTCGAGGCAACCGATCCGGACTTCGACGATCGCCTGGCGCGCCTGCTGGACCGGGGAGGCGAGCAGGGCGAGGCGGTCGCCGGCGCGGTACGCAGGATCCTGGCGGACGTGCGGGCGCGCGGGGACGCCGCGCTGCTGGACTACTGCCGCCGCTTCGACGGCCACGCTCCCGACGACGCGGCCGGCCTGGAAGTGCCGGCGACGCGCCTGGCACGGGCGCTCGAGGGGATCGACCCGGACCGGCGCCAGGCCCTGGAGGACGCTGCGGAACGCCTGCGCAGCTATGCCGGGCACCAGCGCATGCAGAGCTGGACCTTCACCGACGGCGACGGCAACGTGCTGGGCCAGCAGGTCACGGCGCTGGACCGCGTCGGGATCTATGTTCCCGGCGGCAAGGCGGCGTACCCGTCATCGGTCCTGATGAACGCGGTGCCCGCGCGGGTGGCCGGCGTGGGCGAGATCGTGATGTGCGTGCCGACGCCGGGGGGCGCCCTCAACGAGCTCGTGCTGGCCGCGGCCGCGGTGGCGGGCGTGGACCGGGTGTTCACGCTCGGCGGCGCACAGGCCGTGGCCGCGATGGCCTTCGGCACCGGCGCGGTGCCGGCGGTGGACAAGATCGTGGGGCCGGGAAATGCCTGGGTGGCCGAGGCCAAGCGCCAGGTCTACGGCGTGGTCGGCATCGACATGATCGCCGGGCCGTCGGAGATCCTGGTGGTCTGCGACGGTGCCACCGACCCGGACTGGATCGCCATGGACCTGTTCGCGCAGGCGGAGCACGACGAGCAGGCGCAGGCCATCCTGGTCAGCCCGGACGCCGGCTTTCTCGACCGCGTGGCGGAGAGCGCGTCGCGCCTGCTGGCGGAGATGCCACGCGCGGACATCATCCGGGCGTCGCTGGGGGAGCGCGGCGCGCTGGTGCACGTGCGCGACCTCGAACAGGCGGCCGCCCTGGTCAACCGCATCGCCCCGGAGCACCTGGAGCTGTCGCTGGCAGAGCCGGAGGCGTTTGCCGCGAAGGTGCGCCATGCCGGGGCGATCTTCATGGGGCGGCACGTGGCCGAGGCGCTCGGGGACTATTGTGCCGGGCCCAACCACGTGCTCCCGACCTCGCGCACGGCGCGCTTCTCCTCGCCGCTGGGGGTGTACGACTTCCAGAAGCGTTCCAGCGTGATCCGCTGCAGCCCCCGCGGGGCGGAGCGGCTCGGGCGCGTGGCCGCGACCCTGGCCCGGGCCGAAGGCCTCGAGGCGCACGCGCGTTCGGCCGAATACCGCTGCACCGGGAAACGGGAGGGCGAATGAAGGGCTCAGACGGACCGGAGCGCTGGATCCGTCCGGAGATCCGTGAGCTCGCCGCCTACCACGTGGCGGAATCGGGCAGCTACGCCAAGCTCGATGCGATGGAGAATCCCTATCCCTGGCCGGGCTCGCTGCCGCCGGCCCTGGTACGGGAGTGGCAGGAGCGCCTGGCGGCGCTGGAGCTGAACCGCTATCCCGATCCGGCCGCCCCGGAGCTGATCCGGGGACTGCGCCGGTACATGGCGGTGCCCGACGACGCCGCCGTGCTGCTGGGAAACGGCTCCGACGAGCTGATCCAGCTCCTGCTGATGGCAGTGGCAGGCGAGGGGCGCAGCGTGCTCGCGCCGGCGCCGGGCTTCTCCATGTACGCCATGATCAGCCGTTTCGTGGGCCTGCCGTGCCACCAGGTGCCGCTGCGCTGGAGCGACTTCTCGCTGGACCTCGACGCGACCCTGGATGCGATCGAGCGCCAACAGCCCGCGGTGGTGCTGCTGGCCTATCCCAACAATCCCACCGGCAACCTGTTCCGCGAGCGGGACGTCGAGCGGGTCCTGGAGGCCGCACCGGGGCTGGTGGTGATCGACGAGGCCTACTACCCGTTCGCCCGCGCCAGCTTCATGGACCGGCTGGGCCGGCACCCCGACCTGCTGATCCTGCGCACGCTGTCCAAGCTGGGACTGGCGGGGCTGCGCCTGGGCATGCTGGCCGGCTCCGGGGACTGGCTGGGGGAGATCGACAAGATCCGGCTGCCGTACAACATCAATGCCCTCACCCAGGCGACCGCTGCATTTGCGCTGGAGCACGCCGCGACCCTGGACGAGCAGGCCGGGCGGATCCGCCGCGACCGGGACGAGCTGTACCGACAGCTGGCCCGGCGCGATGCCCTCGGCGTCTGGCCGAGTGCGGCGAATTTCCTGCTGCTGCGCTGCCCGCCGGGCCGGGCGGGGGAAATACACCGTGCCCTGTTCCGGTCCGGGGTGCTGGTCAAGAACCTGCACGGGAGCCATCCGCTGCTGGATGACTGCCTGCGGGTGACCGTTGGCACGCCGGGCGAGAACGGGCGCTTCCTGGAAGTCCTGGACCACGCCCTGGGCGGCTCCTGAGGCGTCCGGCCGCGCCCCGCGGTCGCCGGGCCGAACACCGCCGGCGCCACTGCGTGTATAATCGGGCCGAGTCAGCAATTCTGTCCGGGCGAATCCGCTCCACCGGCGCAGCAGCCGGGCAGCGCCGACATCGCGCTCGCGTCCTGCCGGAATCCGGGCCCCGCACGAGAGCCGTGGGGCGTGGCGCCGTGTTCCGGCGACGGGCCGGATTTCGTTCCTTGCCTGGTCAATCTGGAGCATGCCGATGGCTGTGGTTTCCAACAGGCGGTCTGTGATGACGCTTTTCTCGCAGGCGACGTGTCCGGACAGTCACCGTATCCGGCTGGTCCTGGCGGAAAAGGGCATCACCTACGAAACCGTCGAGGCGGACCCGGACAATCCCCCGGAGGACCTGCTGGATCTCAATCCCTACAGCAGCGTGCCCACGCTGGTGGACCGGGAGCTGGTGCTGTACGACGGGCGGGTGATCATGGAGTACCTGGACGAGCGCTTCCCCCACCCGCCGCTGATGCCGGTCGATCCGGTCTCCCGCGCGCGTTTCCGGCTGATCCTGTACCGCCTCGAGCGCGACTGGTACAGCCTCGTCGGGGATCTCGCGCGGCGGTCGGACCGGCAGGCGTCGAAGGCACGCAAACTGCTTCGGGAACGCATCCTGTCGGGGGCCGAGGTATTCGCCGCCCGGCCCTACTTCATGAGTGACGATTTCTCGCTGGTCGACGCCAGCATTGCGCCGGTCCTGTGGCGCCTCCCGCACTGGGGCATCGAGCTGCCGGGCCAGGCGCGGGCGATCGAGGATTACGCCCGTCGCATGTTCGAGCGCGATTCTTTCCGTGCCAGCCTGACCGACGCCGAGCTGGAGATGCGGGCCTGATCCTCGACCCCGGCGAGGGCGCCTTCCGCCACCCGGAGAAGGGACCGCAATGACCTCACGCAAGCCGTATCTGATCCGCGCGTTCTACGACTGGATTCTGGACAACAGCTGCACGCCGTTCCTGCTGGTCGACTGCGGTCGCGAAGGCGTGGTGGTGCCGGAGCAGAATATCCAGGACGGCAAGATCGTGCTCAACGTGGGCCCCACGGCCGTGGCCGGACTGGACCTCGGCAACGGTCTGATCGGGTTCAGCGCCCGCTTCGGCGGGGTGGCGTTCCAGGTGGAGATCCCCCCGCAGGCGGTGCTGGCGATCTACGCGCACGAGAACGGCGAGGGGATGATGTTCCCGCCGGAGGACGACGGTGACCCGCCGCCGCAGTCGGGCGGTGACGACGGCGGCGAGGGAGCGCGCAAGCGGCCTTCGCTGCGGGTGGTGAAGTAGGCCCCGGAAGGGCCTCGGAGACCGCGCCCCGGGATGATCCCCGGAGGACCTGCCGCCGGCTCCGGACTGGCCGGGCGCACGGAGTTTCCGGAGTGCCCCGGGTCCGTTCAGGGCCTTCGCGACGCGGTGCGGGAGCCCGGATTCCGCTCCGGCGGGCCGCTTCGAATGCGGGCGGCGCGGTGGGTTCCGGTGCCGGGACCGCGGGGAAGCGTCAGCGGTCCCTCTCCTCCAGCCCCAGCAGGCGGGCGTCGATCAGGTCGCACAGGCAGTGCAGGGCGACCAGATGGATCTCCCGCACCCGCGCCTCGCTGTCCCCCGGGGCCGCCAGCTCCACGTCGGAGGCATCCAGGAGCGCCGGCAGCACGCCGCCGCCGCGCCCGGTCAGGGCGACGATGGCCAGCCCCCGGTCCCGCGCGGCCTCGATCGCCGCCACGAGATTCGCCGCCCCGTCGCCGGCGTCCAGCAGCATCAGGGCGTCTCCGGGACGCCCCAGCGCGCGGACCTGTCGGGCGAACACCTGTTCGCAACCGTGGTCGCCGGCGATCGAGGTGAGCGTCACGGCATCGGCCCCGAGAGAGATCGCGGACAGCCCCGGGCGCTCGTGGTGGAAGCGGTTGAGCATTGCCGCGGCAAAGTGCTGGGCGAGCGCACCGGAGCCGCCATTTCCGCAGCACAGGACGCGGCCATCGGCCAGCAGGGTGTCCGTGAGCAGGCGCGCGCCCCGGGCCAGGGGCGGGGCCATCACCTCCAGCGCCAGGTCCAGCGTGTGGCGGCTTTCCATCAGGGTGCGCAGCGCGCGTTCTTCGGATGCCATGGTGCGCTCGACCTCCGCGGGTTGTGGGCGGGTCGTGCTTCCCGGTACGGCCCGATCGATCCGGGGCTTCCCTGAACGGGGATCATGCGCGCCCGGGCCGGGGCATGACAGCCCGCGGCGCATTCAGGCGTCGAAGGCGTTCCGGATCCAGTCGATGCGACATCGCCCCAGCGGGCCCGACAGGGCCACGACGTCGAATCGGGCGGGCCTGCGTTCCGTCTGCCGGGTCCGCTGAAGATAGTGCGTCGCCGCCCGCACCAGGCGTTCCCGCTTGCGCGCGTCGATGCTCTCGGCAGCGCTGCCATGGCCCGCATGACGGCGGTGGCGCACCTCGACGAATACCAGGGTTTCCCGCTCGCGCATTACCAGGTCCAGCTCCCCGCCCGGGCAGCGGTAGTTCCGCTCGATCAGGACCAGCCCCCGGCGGTGCAGGTAGGCCAGCGCAGCATCCTCTGCGGCGTGCCCCCGGCCGGCGCGCTCAGGGCGACGGCTGCGCGTCGTTGCCCTTGTCCAGGAGAACGGGTTTGCCATCCCGGAACCTCGCCCACAGCAGCTTGCGGTAGATGTGCTCGTCCGTGCCCACGTACAGCTTGCCGGTCGCGCCCGGAAAGTAACCGGTGAAGCCGGGCGGGTTGCCGCGCAGCAGGGGAATCATGCGGTAGGCATCGTACCCGAGCGCGAACAGGCGCTTGTTGTGGCGGAACAGGGCGCCCCAGTGCTTGCCCAGGGTCTGCTCCACCGGGTAGGAGCCGGGCTTGAGCGTCCACGGCATGCCGGGGAAGACGATCCCGTCCATGTCGTGGTCCGCCGACGGATCGACCGCGCCGGAGAACACGTGGGAGGTGGCGTAGACCGGCAGGCGGGAGGCATGGAAGAAGCGCAGCTGCGGACGGATGAGCCGGGCCTGCTGCGGGAACGCCGCCAGGAACACCATGTCCACGTCCTGGCGCCGCCGCGGCTCGAACTTGACCCGCCGTCCGATGACCCGCTCGAGCGCGTCCTTGCGTTGCCGGCTCTGGTCGAGGTGCAGCATGTGCCGGATCGCGCGCGAGTAGTCGTGCCGGGAAGGGTCGTAGGTCTGGGTCGTGAGCACCGTGCCGCCCAGCTGGGTGAAGCGGCTGGCGAAGGCCTGCGCCACGCGCTGTCCCCAGTTCCCCTGCGGTACCAGCGACACGGCCTGGTAACGGCCGTCGAGCACGGCGCGCTCCGCCACCTGGCGCGCCTCGTCCTCGGGCGAGAGCCCGAACTGGAACACCTCCGGGTTGGACAGTCCGGGCTTGTCGGCCTGGTTGAGCGCCAGCACGGGCATCGAGATCTGCGCATTCTGCAGCAGGTCGTCGACGGCGCTCTTGGACAGCGGGCCGACGATGAACTTCATGCCGTCCTGCTTCGCCTGCCGGTAGGCGTGCACGACGTCGTCGGCGTAATCGCCGATGTCGTAGACATGCAGCTCGGGGCGCGGTCCCTTCCCCTGGCGCGCATCGTAGTAGGCGGCCATGAAGCCGTCCTCGATGGCCTGTGCGGCGCGGGCGTAGCGTCCGCTGAGCGGCAGCAGCAGACCGATCGGGGTCGGCCAGGTGAAGCGCTGCGCGAAGGTCTTGCGGATGCGCGGCACGATCTGCCGGTTGGCCGGGTGGTTCGGGTAGCGCTGCTGCCAGTCGGCGAGAGCCTGGCGGAACTGCTGCGGCTGCACCCAGGCGGACTGGGCGATCTGTGCCAGCTCCAGCCAGCCCTGGACGGTGCCGGAAGCCCCCGGCGGGATGGTCGCCTGGCTCACCGCCTGCGCGTTCTGCTGCAACAGCGACCAGATCTGCCTGCTGTTCCGTGCGCGCGGCTGTCCGGCGGCCAGGTAGTTGCTGCGCTGCGTATAGGCCTGCACCGCGCCGACCAGGTTGCCCGTCAGTGCCAGCGCCTGGCCGCGCAGCTTGAGCAGCCGGGCCGCCTGCGCCTGCGGCAGGCCCGCGGGAGACATCGTCAGGTGCTGCAGGGCCTGCTGGCCCTGACCCTGCAGGATCAGGATGCGCGCCCGGGTCAGGTCAAGCCGCGTCTGCTGCGCCGGTTGCAGACTGGAACCTTTCAGCCGGTCCAGGGTGTCCGCCGCGTCGCGGGGCCGGCCGGCAGCGAGCCATTGTTCGGCGGCCTCGAGGCGCATGTCGACCTGGCGCGGCCCGGACGTCTTCTGGGCCAGGACGTTGTAACGCTCGGCGGCGCCGGCGTGATCGCCCTGGCTCGCCAGGCTTTTCGCCTGCTGCTCCTGGCGTGCCAGGGGCGAGGGTTCGTGCACCTGCGGCGGCGGGGCGCACGCGGCCAGGGCCAGCGCCAGCAGCACCACGGCCAGCCCGCGCGGGATCTGCATGCGGCGAGCGTGGTACGGACTGGCACGGTAAACTGGCATAGGGTCGGGCCCGTAAAGCGGCTTGGTTGCCGGCGGGAGAGCGGGATCGTCCGGCAGGCAGGCGTTCCCGGCGGCACGATGGACCGGGCGGGTTGCCTGAGCCCGCCCGGCGGACGAAGTATCTGTTGCGAGGCCGAAGGTGTCAATCAAGCTCCCCGAGCATGGCGTGCTGTACGTGGTGGCCACGCCGATCGGCAACCTGGCCGACCTGTCGGAACGTGCGCGGCGCACGCTGGCCGGGGTGGCGCTGGTGGCCGCCGAGGACACGCGCCGCACGCGCACGCTGCTGCAGCACTGCGGCCTGAGCACGGCCCTGATCTCGGTGCACGAGCACAACGAGACCGAGCGGGCGCGCCTGCTGGTCGCCCGCCTGGAACAGGGCGAGAGCGTGGCCCTGGTCAGCGACGCCGGGACGCCGCTGATCAGCGACCCGGGCTACCGCGTGGTGCGCGCCGTGATCGCCGCGGGCTTCCGGGTCCTGCCGGTTCCCGGGCCGAGCGCGGTCATCGCCGGGTTGAGCGTGTCCGGCCTGGCGACCGACCGTTTCACGTTCGAGGGTTTCCTGCCCGCGCGCGGCGGGGCCCGGCGGACACGGCTGGCGCGGCTGGCGGGCGAATCGCGCAGCATGGTGTTCTACGAGTCGCCCCATCGCCTGGCGGTCACCCTCGAGGACATGGCGCGCGCCTTCGGCGCGGGGCGCAGCGCGTTCGTTGGCCGCGAGCTGACCAAGGCCTTCGAGCAGCACTACCATGGCCCGCTGGGCGAGCTCGCGGAGCGCTTCGCGCGGGAGGCGGACAGCGTTCGCGGGGAGCTGGTGATCTGCGTCGCCGGCCGCGACGACGCGCAGGAGGGCGGAGCACCCCCGACGGTGGATCCCGAGCAGCTGCTCACGGTGCTGCTGGACGAGCTGCCGCTCAAGCGGGCGGTTGCCGCGGCGACGCGTATCCTGGGGGGCGGGCGAAACGAGCTGTACAGCCTGGCGCTGCGCCTGCACGCGGAGCGCTGAAGGCTGGCGATCCCACTCCGTCCCACCTTGCGCGACCGCTGTGCCGGCCCTATGCTTGTGCTTCGGGAGTTGGCCGGACGGCCGCTGCGGCGCCTGCGCCGCGGAGGAAAGTCCGGGCTCCACAGGGCAGGGTGCCAGGTAACGCCTGGGGGGCGCGAGCCCACGGAAAGTGCCACAGAAAACATACCGCCCAAGCGCTGCGGTTGCAGCGCCGGCAAGGGTGAAAAGGTGCGGTAAGAGCGCACCGCGTCGCTGGTAACAGCGACGGCAGGGTAAACCCCACCCGGAGCAAGACCGAATAGGGGAGCATGGGCCGCCCGGCGGCCCTGCGTGCGGCCCGCACGCGGCTCCCGGGTAGGTCGCTCGAGGCGCGCGGTGACGCGCGTCCCAGATGAATGGCCGTCCAAGACAGAACCCGGCTTACCGGCCGGCTCCCGTCCCTTCCCCGCCGCCAGCCTCCTGCGGCCGCCGCCCAGGCTCCGCCGCAGGACCGGCACAGCCTGCCCGCGGGGCCCGGGGCTGTATGCGGCATGTGAGGCTTGTCCTCCAACATCCTGATTTGCATGCGTAGTCTTCCGTCTCCCCGCGCCGTCCTTCCTCCGGGGAATCCCGCTTCCAGATAAGTTCCTGAGCGCAGGGAAAAACCTCGCACCGCCACGGGGGCGGATTCGCCTTGACAGTGGTGGAAACTGCTACCTATAGTGTCGCGAAGTGGGACGGAGTGGTTAAAAATGGGATAACGGGGAAACATGGGGCACGAGGGTGTTCAGAGGCCTGACCAACATAACAATCGATACCAAGGGCCGGATGGCGATCCCGTCCCGTCATCGTGACCCGCTGCAGCGGTATTGCGACGGTCAACTCGTGGTGACTGTGGATCCGGACCACTGCCTGCTTCTGTATCCCTTTCCCGACTGGGAAGAAATCGAGCGCAAGCTGGTGCGGCTGCCGAGCCTGAAGCCGAAAGCTCGCGGCCTCCAGCGTCTGCTGCTGGGCTACGCCACCGAACTGGAGCTCGACGGGCACGGGCGCATCCTGCTGTCGCAGCCGCTGCGGCAGTTCGCGGAGCTGGATCGGCGCGCCGTTCTCATCGGCCAGGGCAACAAGTTCGAACTCTGGGACGAAGAGCGCTGGAACCGCTGCAGCCAGGACTGGCTGGCAGCTTACGAGGCCGGGGACGCGGACCTGTCCGCGGAGCTCGAGTCTCTGTCCCTCTAAGGGGGCGGCAATGCCCCGGCAGGAACATCAGCCGGTTCTGCTGGCGAGGGTGGTGGAGGCCATGGCGATCAAAGCGGACGGTCTCTATGTAGACGGAACGTATGGCCGGGGCGGACACGCCGACGCCATTCTTGCCTCTCTCGGCCCTGGCGGACGCCTCTACGCCATCGACCGGGACCCGCAGGCCGCGGCCGCGGCGCGTCGCCGTCACGGGCAGGATCCCCGCTTCCGGCTGGTCCGTGCACCCTTCAGTGAGCTGGCCCGACTCGCGGACGGCTGCGGGCTCGGCGGCGTCGTCGACGGCATCCTGCTGGACCTGGGCGTGTCCTCCCCGCAGCTGGACGAGAGTGCGCGGGGTTTCAGCTTCCTGCGCGACGGGCCCCTCGACATGCGCATGGATCCGGAACGCGGCGAGAGCGCCGCGGACTGGCTCGCCCGCGCCGGCGAGAGCGAGATCGCGCGCGTGCTGCGCGAGTACGGGGAGGAGCGCCACGCGCGGCGGATCGCCCGTGCGATCGTGTCCACCCGGGCCGGGCGGCCGCTGCTCCGCACCGGGGACCTGGCCGCGCTGATCGAGCGCGTGGCGCCCTCGCGCGAGCGTCACAAGCATCCGGCGACGCGCACCTTCCAGGCGCTGCGCATTTTCATCAATGGCGAGCTGGAGGAGCTGGAGGCGGTCCTGCCGCAGTGCCTGGACGTGCTCCGTGCCGGCGGACGCCTGGTCGTTGTCAGCTTCCACTCTCTGGAGGACCGCATCGTCAAGCGTTTCATGCGCAACCGCGCTCGCGTCGATCCGGCCCTGGCCCGGCTGCCGTCGGTACCGCCGGAGGCACGCCCCCGGTTGCGCGTGCTGGGGAAGGCAGCCCGCGCCAGCGAGGACGAGGTACGCGAGAACCCCCGGGCGCGCAGCGCCGTGCTGCGGGTGGCGGAGAAGCTGGCATGAGCGGGCGCATGCAGAACCTGCTGCTGGCGGCCCTGCTGCTGGCCGTGATCGGCTCCAGCCTCGGCCTGGTGTGGGTCAAGTACGACAACCGGATGCTGTTCAGCCGCAGCCAGCGACTGGAGAAACAGCGTGACCGGCTCGACGTCCAGTGGGGGCGACTCGAGCTGGAGCGGGGCACCCTGGTGACGCGCGGGCGCATCCAGCAGCTGGCACACGACAAGCTGGGCATGCACATGCCGCGACCGAAGAACGTGGTGATCGTGCGCTGATGAGCCATCGGATCCACAATCCGGCTTTCCGCCTGCGCAGCCTGCTGCTCGCGGCGGGTTTCATCGCCGCCGGCTGCGTCCTGGTCGGACGCGCCGTGTACCTGCAGGTGCTGGACAACGGCTTTCTGAAGGGCCAGGGGCGCGCCCGGCATGTGCACGTGGTCTCGATCCCCGCACACCGGGGCATGATCGTGGACCGCAACGGCGACCCGCTGGCGATCAGCACACCGGTGGACTCGGTGTGGGTGAATCCGCAGCAGATCGGCGGCCATCCGGCCGCGATCCGTCGGCTGGCCTCACTGGTCGACGAGGGCGCCGCCGGACTGCGCAAGCGGGTGCAGGCCAAAAGCGGCCGCGAATTCATGTACGTGCGGCGTCAGCTGCCGCCTTACAAGGCCCACCACATCGCGGACAAGGGCCTGCCGGGGGTGTATCTGCAGCGAGAGTACCGGCGCTACTACCCCACCGGAGAGGTGGGCGCGCACGTGATCGGCTTCACCAATATCGACGACGCGGGCCAGGACGGACTCGAGCTCGCCTTCAACCAGTGGCTCACCGGGCATCCGGGGCGCAAGCGCGTGATCAAGGACCGCCTGGGGCAGACCATCGACGACCTCGGGCAGCTGCGGGAGCCGCGGCCGGGCAAGGAGCTGGTGCTGAGCCTCGACCGGCGGATCCAGTACCTGGCGTACCGGGCGCTGAAGGAGGCGGTGGTCAAGCACCGCGCCAGCTCGGGCTCGGTCGTGGTGCTCAACCCGGATACCGGCGAGATCCTGGCGATGGCGGATCAGCCCGGTTTCAACCCCAACAACCGGGCGGACCTCAAGCCCTCGCTGTATCGCAACCGCGCGGTTACCGACGTGTTCGAGCCGGGATCGACCTTCAAGCCGTTCATCATCGCCGCTGCGCTGCAGAACGGCACCGTGCACCGCGGCGAGGAATTCCACACCTCGCCCGGCTGGTACATGCTCCAGGGGCACACCATCAAGGACGACGCGGATTACGGGACGCTCGACCTGACCGGGATCCTGGCCCACTCGAGCAACGTGGGCGCAAGCAAGATCGCGCTCAAGCTCAAGCCCAAGTACATGTGGAACGCACTGGAGGACTTCGGCTTCGGCCGGGTCACGGCGAGCGGATTTCCGGGTGAGCGCACCGGCCATCTGGAGTACTATGCACGCTGGCAGCCCATCCGCCAGGCGACCATCGCTTTCGGCTACGGGGTGTCGGTGACCGCGCTGCAGCTCGCGCACGCCTATGCCGTGCTTGCCGACAACGGCGTACGCCGCCCGGTCACGTTTCTCAAGGTGGACCAGCCGCCGCCCGGCCACCGCGTGATCGCCGCCAAGACGGCGCGCGAGGTGCGCAAGATGCTCACGGCGGTGGTCAAAGACGGTACCGGCACGCGCGCCGCGATCCCGGGTTACACGGTCGCGGGCAAGACCGGCACCGCGCACAAGTTCACCGGCTCCGGATACTCCAAGAAGAAATACACGGCCGTGTTCGCCGGCATGGTGCCGGCGAAGCATCCGCGGCTGGTGGCCGTGGTCGTGATCAACGACCCGAAGGGCAAGCAGTATTTCGGCGGTCTGGTGGCGGCGCCGGTGTTCCGGCAGGTAATGGCCGGCGCGGTGCGACTGCTGGATATCGCCCCCGATGATCTTCCCGACCGGAGCCGGCAGGCAGCCGGTCCCGGCCAACCGCCCCGCACGCAGGGGGTGGGCTGATGATGGTGGTCGCCGTGGCGCGTGACACGAAGCAAACGCTGTCCGGACTCCTGCGCGGGCTCGCGCGGGTCGACGCCGGGCTCGACCGGACGGTCGGCGGCGTGTCCATGGACAGCCGTGCGGCGGCTCCCGGGGACCTGTTCCTGGCCACGATCGGGTCGCGCGAGCATGGCCTCGCCTACGCGTACGAGGCCGTCCGGCGGGGCGTCGCCGCGATCGCCTACGAGGTTCCGACCGAGCTGCCGCTGCCGGAGGCGGATATCCCGCTGATCCCGGTGCCGGCTCTGGGGCGCCAGGCGGGCAACATCGCGGCGCGGTTTCATGCCTACCCGAGCCGCGGGATGCAGGTGATCGGCGTCACGGGCACCAACGGCAAGACTTCCTGCACCAGCCTGCTGGCCCAGGTTCTGGCTGGTACCGGCACCGGCTGCGGCCTGATCGGGACGCTCGGCTACGGTCGTCCCGGCGACCTGACGGACAGCGGCATGACCACGCCCGACCCGGTCCGCCTGCAGAAGATCCTGGCCGGGTTCCGGGACAACGGCATCACGCGCGTGGCGATGGAGGTCTCCTCGCACTCGCTGGCCCAGCGGCGCGAGGCCGGCGTTCACTTCGACGCGGCACTGTTCACCAATCTCACGCGGGATCATCTCGACTATCATCGCAGCGCCGAGTGCTACTTCCGCGCCAAGCGGCGCCTGTTCGAGCACCCGCATCTGAAGGTCGCGGCGATCAACGCCGATGACCCCGCCGGGCGGCGACTGCTGGAGGCCCTGCCGGCCGGTTGCACCGCGGTGCTGTACGGGACGGAAAGCCGGATCGACGCGCCGCCGGGGGTGGCGCGCCTGGAAGGCCGGATCGAGACCGGCGACACCGGCCTGGTGCTGCACGTCGACGGCTCGTGGGGCCGCGCACGGCTGGAGGCGCCGCTGCTGGGGCGGTTCAACGGGCTGAATCTGCTGGGCTGCCTGGCGGTGCTGCTGGGGCTCGATGTCCCGCTGGAAGAGGCCGCACGGCGACTCGCCGCGGTGCGGCCCGTGCCGGGGCGCATGCAGGTGCACGGCGGGGACGGCCGCCCGCTGGTGGTGATCGACTACGCGCACAGTCCCGACGCGCTGGAGAAGGCGCTCACGGCCTGCCGCGAGCACACCCGGGGGCGCCTCATCTGCGTATTCGGCTGCGGTGGCGACCGCGACCGCGGCAAGCGCGCCGAGATGGGCCGCATCGCGGGCGGCCTGGCCGACTGGATGGTGCTCACCGACGACAACCCCAGGGGCGAGGATCCCGACGTCATCGTGGCCGGCATCCTCGAGGGCGTGCCCGACCCGGAGCGGGTCACCGTGCAGCACGATCGCCGGCGGGCGATCGCGCAGGCGATCGGCGGGGCGCGCCCGGAGGACCTCGTGCTGGTGGCGGGCAAGGGCGTGGAGAGCTGCCAGGTGATCGGCGACCGGCGCGTCCCGTTCCGGGACGGCGATGCCGTCGATCGGGCACTCGGGAGGTACCGGCGATGATCCGTGGACGCTTGTCCGGCATCGCGGCGCGGCTGCACGCCCGGCACCTGGGGCCCGACGCGGATTTCACGGGGCTGACCACCGACAGCCGCCGGGTCAGCGCCGGCCAGCTGTTCGTGGCGTTGCGCGGCGCCCGCTTCGACGGCCACGAGTACGTGCGCGGCGCCGCCCGTGCCGGGGCCAGCGCGGCCCTGGTCGAGCGGTACGTCGAACCGGGGCCGGGCCAGCTGGTGGTCGCCGACAGCCGGCGCGGGCTGGGCGATCTGGCGCGGCTGTGGCGCGGGCGCTTCGATATCCCGGTGGTCGGGGTGACCGGCAGCAACGGCAAGACCACGGTCAAGGAGATGCTCGCGTCGATTTTGCGCCAGCGCGGCCCGGTGCTGGCCACCGAGGGCAACCGGAACAACGACATCGGGTTGCCGCTGACGCTGTGCGGGCTGGACGGGACACACACCGCGGCGGTGCTGGAGATGGGGGCCAACCACGCCGGCGAGATCGCCTACCTGGCGGGGGTGGCGCAACCCGTGGTGGGCGTGGTGACCAACGCCGGCGCCGCGCACCTCGAGGGCTTCGGTTCCCGGGAGGGCGTGGCGCGGGCCAAGGGCGAGCTGTTTCAGGCGCTGCCGCCGGAGGGCTGCGCCGTGATCAACGCCGACGACCGCTACGCCGGCCTCTGGCGGGAGCTGGCGTCGGGCTGTCGCAGCCTGACCTTCGGCCTGGACCCGGGCGCCGACGTGCGGTCGGGCTCGATCGGGACGGCCCCGGTCGCCGACGGTACACCCGGCACGCGCTTCGAACTGCGGCTGCCCGCCGACAGCATCACGGTGAGTCTGCCCCTGCCGGGCAGGCACAACGTGATGAACGCCCTCGCGGCCGCGGCCGCCGCGCTGGCCGTCGGCGTGGACGCCGCCGGGATCCGCCGCGGACTGGAAGCGATGCGGCCGGTCACGGGTCGCCTGCAGGTGGTCGCCGGGCGTCACGGCGCGCGGCTGCTCGACGACAGCTACAACGCCAACCCCAACTCGCTGCGGGCCGGACTGGAAGTCCTCGCCGGCCTCGGCGGCCGGACATGGCTGGTCCTGGGCGACATGGGCGAGCTGGGCGACGGTTCCGGCGGGCTGCATCGCGAGGCCGGCGAGCAGGCCCGCGGTGCCGGGGTCGAGCGGCTCTACGCCCTGGGCGAGCTGGCGCGCGAGACCTGCGCGGGCTTCGGCGAGGGCGCGCATCACTTCGACACGCCGGAGTCCCTGATCGCGGCCGTGGCGGGTGACCTGGCGCCGGACGTATCGGTGCTGGTCAAGGGCTCGCGCGCGATGCACATGGAACGCGTGGTGCAGGCGCTGCGCGCGGAGCCGCCCGGGGGGAGCGACTGATGCTGCTGTTCCTGAGCGAATACCTGATGCACTTCTACAGCGGCTTCAACGCGTTCACCTATATCAGCACGCGCGCGATCATGGGCGTGCTGACGGCGCTGCTGCTGAGTCTGATCCTCGGGCCCTGGATGATCCGCCGCCTGACCGTGCACCAGATCGGCCAGCGGGTGCGCGAGGACGGGCCGCAGACGCATTACTCCAAGGCGGGCACGCCGACCATGGGCGGCGCGCTGATCGTGGTCGCGATCGCGCTCAGCACCCTGCTGTGGGCGGATCTGCGCAACCGCTACGTCTGGGTGCTGCTGATGACGACCCTGGCGTTCGGCGCCATCGGCATGCTGGACGACTATCGCAAGCAGCTGTACGGGAACTCCCGCGGGCTGAGCGCGAAAGTCAAGTATCTGCTCGAGTCGCTGGTCGGGGTGGCGGCTGCCTCGGCGCTCTACTTCACCGCGACCCAGCCGGCCGATACGGCACTGATCGTGCCGTTCTTCAAGCACATCTCGATCCAGCTCGGCCTGCTCTACATCCTGTTCAGCTACTTCGTGGTGGTGGGGGCGAGCAACGCGGTCAATCTCACCGACGGCCTCGACGGCCTGGCCATCGTGCCGACCGTGCTGGTCGCCGGAGCGCTGGCGGTGTTCGCTTACGTCACCGGCCACTACGAGTTCGCCAACTACCTGGCAATTCCGTACATCGCCGGGGCGGGCGAGGCGGTGATCTTCTGCGGCGCCATCGTCGGCGCCGGGCTGGGATTCCTCTGGTTCAACGCCTATCCCGCGCAGGTGTTCATGGGCGACGTGGGTGCGCTCGCGCTGGGAGCGGCGCTGGGCTGCGTCGCCGTGATCGTGCGGGAGGAGCTGGTGCTGCTGATCATGGGCGGCGTGTTCGTCATGGAGACCGTCTCGGTGATGGTGCAGGTGATCTCCTACAAGCTCACCGGTCGCCGGGTGTTCCGCATGGCGCCCCTGCACCACCACTTCGAGCTCAAGGGCTGGCCCGAGCCGCGGGTCAGCGTCCGTTTCTGGATCATCACGGTGATCCTGGTGCTGGTCGCGCTGGCGACCCTGAAATTCCGCTGACATGGGGCGGGTGATGGCCGACACGGCACGACTCGGAACAGCAGGCGACGGGGCGCCCCGGACCGTGGTGGTCGGGCTGGGACGGACCGGACTGTCGGTGGTGCGCTATCTGCACGCCCGCGGCGTGCCGGTGGCCGTGACCGACAGCCGGCTGTCGCCGCCCGGGCTGGCCGAACTCCGGCGCGAGCTTCCCGACGTGCCGGTCGGGGTGGGCGGGTTCGACGCCGCCATGATCGCCGTGGCCGAGCGGGTGGTGCTGTCGCCGGGCGTGGCGCGAACGGATCCGGCACTGGCGCCGCTGCTGCATCCGGAGGTCCCGGTCCTGGGCGACATCGAGCTGTTCGCCCGCGCGGCGAGGGCGGCGGTGGCGGCGATTACCGGCTCCAACGGCAAGAGCACCGTGACCAGCATGCTCGGCAGCATGGCGGCCGCGGCCGGGTACGACGCCCGGGTCGGCGGCAACATCGGCACGCCCGCGCTGGAGCTGCTGCGCCGGCGGGAGCCGGATCTGTACGTGCTGGAGCTGTCGAGCTTCCAGCTCGAGACCACCGTCTCGCTGGACGCCGCGGCGGCCGTGGTGCTCAACGTGTCACCGGATCACCTGGACCGCCACGGCTCGCTGCAGGCCTACGCGGCGGCGAAGCAACGCATCTACGCCGGCAGCGGGACCGCCGTGATCAACGCGGACGACCCGCTGGTCGCCGCGATGGTCCCGGAGGACCGCGCGGTGCTCCGGTTCCGGCTGGGGCGTCCGGGGCCCGGCGAATACGGGCGCCTCGAGCGCCGCGGCGAGCCCTGGCTGGCACGCGGGGACGAGCCGCTGCTGCGCCAGTCCGAGCTGGCGGTGTCCGGTCTGCACAACGTGGCCAACGCCCTGGCGGCGCTGGCGATGGGTGAGGCGCTGGGCCTCGCGCGCGACGCGATGCTGCGGGCGCTGGGCGCTTTCGCCGGGCTGGCGCATCGCACGCAGCTGGTCGGGGCGAGCGGCGGCGTGCGCTTCTTCGACGATTCCAAGGGCACCAACGTGGGTGCCAGCGTGGCGGCCATCCGGGGAATGCCGGGGCCGGTGGTGTTGATTGCTGGGGGTGAAGCCAAGGACGGCGACTTTTCCCCCCTGCGGGAGGCGGCACGCGACCGCGTGCACACGGCCGTGCTGATCGGCCGTGATGCGCCCCTGATCGAGGCGGCGCTCGCGGGCGTGGCGCATACGCTGCGGGCGCCGAGCATGGAGGAGGCGGTGCGGCTGGCGGCCGGGGCGGCGCGCCCGGGCGACAGCGTGCTGCTGTCCCCGGCCTGCGCCAGCTTCGACATGTTCCGGGACTACCAGGACCGCGGCGAACGCTTCGCACGGGCGGTCCGGGAGCTGACGGGATGAAGGCGGCGGTGGCACAGACGCTGCGGATCGGGCGCGCCTGGGTCACGCCCCGGGAAGTGCTGGATCGCCTGGACCGGCCGCTGGTGGCGGCGACCGCGGCGCTGCTGCTGCTGGGCCTGGTGATGGTGGCCTCCGCCTCGATGCCGCTGGCGGCACGCGCCACCGGCGATCCGTTCCACTACTTCCTGCGCCAGCTGGGCTACGCGCTGGCCGGCGTCACCGGGGCCGGCATCGTGCTGCAGATCCCGCTTGCCACCTGGGAGCGGCTGGGCTTCACGCTGATGGCGCTGGCGCTGTTCTCGCTGCTGATCGTGCTGCTGCCGGGGGTTGGACGCACGACCAACGGCAGCACCCGCTGGCTGGATCTGGGGCTGATCCGGGTGCAGGTTTCGGAGCCGGCCCGGCTGATGCTGCTGCTGTACCTGGCGGGTTACCTGGTGCGGCGCCACCAGGAGGTGCGCGAGAGCGTGCAGGGCTTCGTCAAGCCCATGCTGGTGCTGAGTCTCGCCTGCCTGCTGATGCTGATGGAGCCGGATTTCGGCGCCGCCAGCGTGCTGCTGGCGACCGCGCTGGTGATGCTTTACGTGGCCGGCGTGCGGATGTGGCAGTTCATCGCCCTGTTCTCGCTCTCGCTGGCGGCGATGATGCTGCTGGTGTGGTCCTCGCCGTACCGCATGCAGCGGCTCACCGGCTTCCTGAACCCCTGGCAGGACCCCTTCAGCACCGGCTTCCAGCTCACGCAGTCGCTGATCGCCATCGGCTCGGGGCACTGGTTCGGCGTCGGTCTGGGGAGCAGCGTCCAGAAGATGTTCTACCTGCCGGAGGCCTACACCGACTTCCTGTTCGCGGTGCTGGCCGAGGAGCTGGGCCTGCTGGGAACCCTTGCGGTGATCGCGCTCTACGGCGTGGTGGTCTGGCGCGGGATGGCGATCGCGGCGCGAGCCGCACGGCTCCAGCGCTGGTTCGCCGCCTACCTGGCCCAGGGCCTGTCGGCGTGGATCGGGCTGCAGGCCTTCATCAACATCGGGGTCAACATGGGGCTGCTTCCGACCAAGGGCCTGACCCTTCCCCTGATGAGCTACGGCGGCAGCAGCCTGCTGACCACCTGCGTGCTGACGGGACTGCTGCTGCGGATCGAGGTGGAGAACCGGGCGAGCGTGGAGGGCCAGGTATGAGCGCCCGCCCCGTGGTCATCATGGCGGGCGGCACCGGCGGGCACGTGTACCCGGCGCTGGCGGTGGCGCGGGAGCTGACGGCACGCGGGATCCCGGTCGTCTGGATTGGCACCCGTGCCGGGCTCGAGGCGCGCGTCGTTCCGGCTGCCGGCCTCCCCGTGCGCTGGCTGCGCGTGAGCGGGCTGCGGGGCAAGGGCACGCTGTCGCTGGTGCTGGCCCCCGCCCGCCTCTCGGTCGCGCTGGGCCAGGCGCTGGCG
Source organism: Gammaproteobacteria bacterium (assembly GCA_035638775.1). Taxonomy (GTDB): domain Bacteria; phylum Pseudomonadota; class Gammaproteobacteria; order UBA5335; family SLRW01; genus DASQZJ01. The sequence goes on along the minus strand of DASQZJ010000004.1, from coordinate 11,299 downwards.
ATCCTGCTGCGGCTGCGTCCGCGGGTGGTGCTCGGCATGGGCGGGTTCGCTGCCGGGCCGGGGGGGCTCGGCGCCTGGCTGCTGCGGATGCCGCTGGTGGTGCACGAGCAGAACGCCGTCGCCGGCCTGACCAACCGGGTGCTGGCGCGGCTGGCCGACCGGGCGCTGTGCGGCTTCCCCTCCTGCCTGCCCGGCGCGCTGTTCGTCGGCAATCCGGTGCGACCGGAAATCGCACGGCTGGCGGAGCCCGGGGAGCGCATGAACGGGCGCGACGGGCCCGTTCATCTGCTGGTCGTGGGGGGCAGCCAGGGGGCGCTGGCCCTCAACCGGGTCGTGCCGGAGGCGCTGGGACGGATCGCGGACCACCTGCCGTTCGAGGTGCGCCACCAGGCGGGGCCGCGCACGCTGGAGACCGCGCGCGAGGCCTACCGCAGTGCCGGGGTGGAAGGCGAGGTGGAGGCCTTCATCGAGGACATGGCCGAGGCCTACGCCTGGGCGGACCTGGTGGTGTGCCGCGCCGGCGCCCTGACGGTGGCCGAGCTGGCCGCCGCGGGGGTGGGATCGGTGCTGGTGCCGTACCCGTACGCGGTGGACGATCATCAGCGTGTCAACGGGCAGTTCCTGGCCGACGCCGGGGCGGCGGTGCTGATCCCCCAGGCCGAGCTGGACGCGCCGCGGCTGGCGGGCACCCTGGCCGAGCTGGGCGGCGCCCGGGAACGGCTGCGGGAGATGGCCGTCGCCGCGCGGCGGCTGGCCCGGCCGCAGGCGGCGCGGGAAGTGGCGGACATCTGCCTGGCAGCGGGGGTGGCGGCATGAGCGGGATGCAGGTCACCCGGCCCGCGGCGCGCCACTGGATGCGGCGGATCCGGCGCATCCACCTGGTCGGCATCGGCGGCTCCGGGATGGGCGGGATCGCCGAGGTGCTGCTGAACATCGGGTTTTCGATCACCGGCTCCGACCTCAGGGAGAGCGCGGTGACCACGCGTCTGCGCGAGCTGGGCGCGCGCATCGACCTGGGGCACGATCCGGCGAATGTCGACGGCGCCGACGTGGTGGTGATCTCCAGCGCGGTCTCGCGGGACAACCCGGAAGTGCAGGCCGCGCTGGCCCAGCGCATCCCGGTGGTTCCCCGGGCCGAGATGCTGGCTGAGCTGATGCGCTTCCAGGAAGGCATCGCGGTGGCCGGCACCCACGGCAAGACCACGACCACCAGCCTGATCGCCAGTGTCCTGGCGGAGGGCGGCCTGGATCCGACGTTCGTCATCGGCGGCCGGCTCAAGAGCGCCAACACCAATGCGCGCCTGGGCACCGGCCAGTACCTGGTGGCGGAGGCCGACGAGAGCGACGCGTCGTTCCTCTACCTGCAGCCGATCCTGGCGGTGGTGACCAACATCGACGCCGACCACCTCGGTACCTACGAGGGCGACTTCGGCCGACTGCAGCAGACCTTCGTCGCATTCCTGCATCACCTGCCGTTCTACGGCGTGGCGGTGTTGTGCCTGGACGATCCGGTGGTGCGCGGGATGCTGGCCCAGGTGAGCCGGCCGGTGCTCACGTACGGCTTCAGCGAGGATGCGGCCGTGCGCGCGATCGACGTGAGCAGCGACGGGCGGCGCACCCGTTTCCGTGCCAGCCTGCCGGGCGGCGAGTCGATCGGGGTGACCCTGAACCTGCCCGGCCGGCACAACGTGCAGAACGCCCTGGCGGCGATCGCGGTCGGCCACGAGGTGGGGATCGCGGCCGCCGACATCCGGGGCGCGCTGGAACGGTTCGAGGGCATCGATCGGCGTTTTCAGGTCGCCGGCGAGATCCCGGTTGCCGGCGGCACCGCCCTCCTGGTGGATGACTATGGCCACCATCCGCGGGAGATCACCGCGACCCTGCAGGCGGCCCGCGAGGCCTGGCCCGCACGGCGCCTCGTGCTGGTGTTCCAGCCGCATCGCTACAGCCGCACCCGCGACCTGTTCGAGGACTTCGTGCGGGTGCTCTCGGGAGTGGACCACCTGCTCCTTTGCGAGGTCTACGCCGCCGGCGAACCCGCCGTGGCGAACGCCGACGGCCGGTCGCTGGCGCGCGCGATCCGCTCCCGCGGCCAGGTGGATCCGGTATTCGTCGCGGATCTCTCCGAGCTCCCCGGGGCGCTGCGCGCGGTGCTGCGCGGCGGCGACGTGGTCCTGACCATGGGTGCGGGCGACATCGGCGCCGCCTCGGCGGCGCTGCCGCAGGCCCTGGCGGGGGAGGGACGGGAATGATCCTCGAGCTCGACAGGCTGCGCGGCGAGCTGCGGGAGAACGAGCCGATGTCCCGCCACACCTCGTGGCGGGCGGGCGGTCCCGCGCGGCGCTACTACCGGCCCGCGGATCTCGACGACCTGGCCCTGTTCCTGTCGCTGCTGGACGAGGCGGAGCCGGTGTACTGGACCGGCCTGGGCAGCAACCTGCTGGTGCGCGACGGCGGCTGGCGCGGGACCGTGATCGCCACCCACGGGACGCTCGGCCGGCTCGAGCACCGCGGCGGCGGAAGGGTGTACGCCGGCGCCGGCGTCGCCTGCGCCAAGCTGGCCCGGCGCTGTGGGCGCTGGGGCCTCGGCGGGGCGGATTTCTTCGCCGGGATCCCCGGCACGGTGGGCGGGGCCCTGGCGATGAACGCCGGCGCCTTCGGCGGCGAGACCTGGGACTGCGTGGCAGCGGTCGAGGTGATCGACCGCCGCGGCGCACTGCACCGGCGCCCGGCGGGAGCGTACCGGACGGGCTACCGCCAGGTGCAGGGGCCGGAACCCGACTCGCTGGAGCGGGAATGGTTCGTGGCCGCGGAGCTGCGCTTCGGCCCGGGGGCCGACGGCGATGCCGGGGCCCGCATCCGCGATCTGCTTGCCCGGCGCAGCGCATCCCAGCCGACCGGCGTGGCCAGCTGCGGCTCCGTGTTCCGCAACCCGCCGGGCGATCATGCCGCGCGCCTGATCGAGGCCTGCGGCCTCAAGGGGCGGCGGATCGGCAACGCCGGCGTGTCCGAAAAGCATGCCAACTTCATCGTCAATCTCGGCAAGGCCCGCGCCGCCGAGATCGAGGCACTGATCCTGGAGGTCCAGGCCGAGGTTGCGCGTCGCTTCGGCGTCCGCCTCGAGCCCGAAGTCCGGATCGTTGGGGAGGCGGAATGAGCGCCGTAGGCCTGCACAAATCGTCCGTGACGCGCCCGGAGGGCTTTGGCCGGGTGGCGGTGCTCATGGGGGGGCAGTCCGCGGAACGCGAAATCTCCCTCCGCAGCGGCCGGATGGTGGTGGACGCGCTGCGCCGCTCGGGCATCGACGCGCAGGAGATGGACGTCGACGCCGACGTCGTCCGGCGCCTGCGGGAAGAGCGAGTCGACCGGGCCTTCATCGCCCTGCACGGCCGTGGCGGGGAGGACGGCGTGATCCAGGGCGCGCTGGAGACCGCCGGGATCCCCTACACCGGAAGCGGGGTGCTCGCCTGCGCGCTGAGCATGGACAAGCTGCGCAGCAAGCAACTGTGGTCCGCCCAGGGACTGCCCACGCCGCGCTACGAGGTGATGCACGGGCCCGACGACGGCGAGCGCATCGTCGAGGACCTCGGGTTGCCCCTGATCGTCAAGCCGGCGCGCGAGGGCTCCAGCCTGGGCATGAGCCGGGTGGACCGGGCGGGGGACCTGGCGCGTGCCTACCGGGAAGCGGCGCGCCTGGATCCCCGCGTGATCGTCGAGAGCTGGATCGACGGTGCGGAGTACACCGCCTCGATCCTCGACGGCGAGGTGCTGCCGCTGATCCGCCTGGAGACGCCCAACGTTTTCTACGACTACGAGGCCAAGTACCGCGCCGGGACCACCCGCTATCACTGCCCCTGCGGCCTGGATGCGGCGGCCGAGAGGCGCCTGTCGGCACTTTGCCTGGAAGCGTTCCGGGGCCTGGACGGCGCCGGATGGGGCCGGATCGACCTGATGGTCGATGCGGGCGGGCGCCCGTGGCTGCTGGAGATGAACGCGGTCCCGGGCATGACCGACCACAGCCTGGTGCCGATGGCGGCACGGGCGATCGGCATCGAGATAGACGAGCTGGTCTGGCGGATCCTCGAGACCAGCCTGGTCCAAAGGAGCCTGTCCTGATGGGCCTGCTGAGGCGCAAGCGCACCAACCGGCGGGTGCCGCGTCAGCGTCCGCGCGCGCCGCGCGCGCCGGCCTGGATGCGCCCGCGCCTGGTGCGGCGGGTGCGGCCGGCGGTGCTGGCGCTGCTCGCGCTGGTGCTGCTCGCCTGGCAGCTCCCGGGACTGCTGCCGGCGGACCTGCTGCCGATCCGCCAGGTGCGGGTCGAAGGATCGTTCCGCCATGTCAGCGTGGCGCAGATCCGCGGCCGGGTGGCGCCGTTCTCGGGGAAGGGGTTCTTCAGCGTCAACGTCGCGCGCGTGGCTCAGGCGGTGGAGAGTCTGCCATGGGTTGCCCGGGCCGCGGTGAGCCGATCCTGGCCCGACGCGCTCGAGGTGCGGATCCGGGAGCAGAAGCCGGTGGCCCGCTGGGGCAGCGAGGGGTTGCTCAACGCCGACGGCAGGCTGTTCACGACGGACGCGTCCGGCGAAGGCGGGCTGCCCGAGCTGCACGGTCCCGCCGGAAGCGAGGCGGAGGTACTGGCGGCATACCGGCGTGCCAGCAAGGTCGCGGCCGCGGCCGGGCTGCACCTCGCCGCGCTGCGGCGGAGCCGTCGCGGCAGCTGGCGGGCCCGGCTGGCGCAGGGCGTCGGGATCCGCATCGGGCGCGGCCACCCGGCGGCGGTGCTGGGGCACTTCATCGACACCGGGCTGGCAGCCGTACGGTCGCAGCTGCCCCGGATTGCATACATCGACTTGCGTTATCCCAACGGCTTCGCCGTGGCCGACCGCACCGGCAAGGGTGACGGCCAGCGAGCGGGGAAAGGCTGAGGCAGATGGCGAGAAAGACCGAACAGAAGCTCATCGTAGGCCTGGACATCGGGACCTCGAAGGTCGTGGCGATCGTGGGCGAGGTTACCGACGAGGGCAGCATCGAGATCATCGGCATCGGCTCCAACCCTTCGCGCGGGCTCAAGAAGGGCGTGGTGGTCAACATCGAGTCGACCGTGCAGTCGATCCAGCGCGCCGTGGAAGAGGCGGAGCTGATGGCCGGCTGCCAGATCCACTCCGTCTACGCGGGCATTGCCGGCAGTCACGTGCGCAGCCTGAACTCGCACGGGATCGTGGCCATCCGCGACAAGGAGGTGACGCCGGAAGACGTCGACCGAGTGATCGACGCGGCCCGGGCGGTGGCGATCCCGGCCGATCAGAAGATCCTCCACATCCTGCCGCAGGAATTCATCATCGACGAGCAGGACGGGGTGCGCGAGCCGATCGGCATGTCCGGCGTGCGGCTCGAGGCCAAGGTGCACATGGTCACCGGCGCGTTCAGCGCGGCGCAGAACATCATCAAGTGCGTGCGCCGCTGCGGACTGGACGTCGAGGACATCGTGCTGGAGCAGCTGGCCTCCAGCCAGTCGGTGCTGACGCAGGACGAGAAGGAGCTGGGGGCCTGCCTGGTCGACATCGGCGGCGGCACCACCGATATCGCGGTGTTCACAGAGGGCGCGATCCGTCATACGGCGGTGATCCCGATCGCCGGCGACCAGGTCACCAACGATATCGCCGTCGCCCTGCGCACGCCCACGCATCACGCCGAGGCGATCAAGCTCAAGTACGCCTGCGCGCTGCCGCAGCTGGCGAGCAGCGACGAAACCATCGACGTGCCGAGCGTCGGCGAGCGTCCGCCCCGGCGGCTGGCGCGGCAGACCCTGGCGGAGGTGATCGAGCCCCGCTACGAGGAGCTGTTCGGCCTGGTGCAGGCGGAGCTGCGGCGCAGCGGCTTCGAGGATCTGATTGCGGCGGGCGTGGTGCTCACCGGCGGCAGCGCCAAGATGGAGGGCGCGGTCGAGCTCGCCGAGGAAGTGTTTCACGCACCGGTACGCCTGGGGACCCCCCAGTACGTGACCGGGCTGTCGGACGTGGTGCGGAATCCCATCTACGCCACCGGTGTCGGGCTGCTGCTCTACGGCATGGAGAGCGGCATGCAGCAGCGCCGCCGCCCGCCGTTGACGGGCGGACTGGCCGGCGTCTGGGAGCGGATGAAGAGCTGGTTCCAGGGCAACTTCTGATCCCGCCCTGGGGAACGAATCGCGGAGCAAGGTCGTGTGACCGGGAGGACGAGCGATGTTTGAGCTGATGGATGCCTACAGCCAGAACGCGGTCATCAAGGTGATCGGCGTCGGCGGCGGCGGTGGCAACGCCGTGCGCAACATGTGCGAGGAGGGGATCGAGGGCGTGGAGTTCATCTGCGCCAACACCGATGCCCAGGCGCTGAAGGACAACCCGGCCCGGACGGTGCTGCAGCTGGGCTGCAACATCACCAAGGGGCTGGGTGCGGGTGCCAACCCCGAGGTCGGCCGCCAGGCCGCGATGGAGGACCGGGAACGCATCCAGGAGGTGATCGAGGGCACCGACATGCTGTTCATCACCGCCGGCATGGGTGGCGGCACCGGCACCGGGGCGGCGCCGATCGTGGCACAGATCGCACGCGAGCTCGGGATCCTGACGGTGGCCGTGGTGACCAAGCCCTTCCCCTTCGAGGGCAAGAAGCGCCTGTCGGTGGCGCACGAGGGCATCGAATCCCTGGGCAAGTACGTGGATTCGCTGATCACGATCCCCAACGAGAAGCTCTTGACCGTGATGGGAAAGCAGGCCAGTCTGCTCGACGCCTTCAAGTCGGCGGACAAGGTGCTGTTCAACGCGGTGGCGGGCATCGCCGAGCTGATCACGCGTCCGGGCCTGATCAACGTCGACTTCGCCGACGTGCGCACCGTGATGTCCGAGATGGGCATGGCGATGATGGGCGCGGGCCGGTCCAGCGGCGAGATGCGGGCGCGCGAGGCTGCCGAGGCGGCGCTTTCCAGCCCGCTGCTGGAGGAAATCAACATCTCCGGCGCGCGGGGCATCCTGGTCAACGTCACCGCGGGCATGGACCTGTCCATCGGCGAGTTCGAGGAAGTCGGCAACACGGTCAAGGAGGTGGCGTCCGAGGACGCGACGGTGGTCGTGGGCACGGTCATCGATCCCGACATGAGCGAGGAGCTCCGGGTCACGGTGGTGGCGACAGGCATCGGCGGCGTGGTGGCCCAGGCGCGGCCGGAGAAGCGTGCCGGCATGCGCGTGGTCGAGCGCAACAGTGGCGGCGAGGTCGATTACGCGGAGCTGGATCGGCCGACGGTGATGCGCAAGCGTGCCGCGGGCGAGGACACCACCGGCGCGGATTCCGACCCCGACTATCTGGACGTTCCCGCGTTTCTGCGCCGTCAGGCGGATTGATACCGGAATTCGGCGAATTCCGGCCATTCGTCGGCCCGGACCTTGCCGGCGTGCGTAAGGTTTTGCTCGTAATGAAAATCCGCTATGATACGCGCGGCACCGAAGATCGCCAGTGTTTTGCATGACCGGGCAGCGTCCGTACAGCGGTCAAAGCCTGTGCGGACGCCGACAGGGGCTGCCTGCCCGGAGCGCGATCTACGGGCCCCGTCGACGGGGCTCTGCCGACCTGCCGGACCAGGGAAGCGCATAACAAGGTATATGACTGAATGTTGAAACAGCGCACTTTGAAGAATGTGATCCGCGCGACCGGCGTCGGATTGCATTCCGGTGAGAAAGTCTACATGACCCTGCTCCCGGCCCCGGTCGACACCGGCATCGTCTTCCGCCGTGTGGACCTGGAGAGTCCGGTGGAAATCAAGGCCCGGCCGGAAAACGTGGGCGACACCCGGCTTTCCACCACGCTGGTCCAGGATCGAGTGAGGGTGGCTACCGTCGAGCACCTGCTGTCGGCCATGGCGGGGCTCGGCATCGACAATGCGTACGTCGAGCTGAGTGCGCCCGAGGTGCCGATCATGGACGGCAGCGCGGGACCGTTCGTGTTCCTCATCCAGTCGGCCGGCATCCAGGAGCAGGAGGCGCCCAAGCGCTTCATCCGGATCAAGCGCCCGGTCGTGATCGAGGGTGAGGAGGGCAAGTGGGCCCGGTTCGAGCCGTTCGAGGGGTTCAAGGTCGGATTCACGATCGAGTTCGATCACCCCGTGTTCAAGTCCCATACCAGCAACGCCGAGGTGGATTTTTCCACCACCTCCTTCGTCAAGGAGGTCAGCCGCGCCCGCACCTTCGGCTTCATGCGTGACATCGAGATGCTGCGCTCCAGCAATCTCGCCCTCGGCGGCAGCATGGACAACGCCGTGGTGGTGGACGACTACCGCGTGCTGAACGAGGACGGTCTGCGCTACGAGGACGAATTCGTAAAGCACAAGATCCTCGATGCGATCGGCGATCTCTACCTGCTGGGGCACAGCCTGATCGGTGCCTTCGCCGGCTACAAGTCCGGGCACGATCTGAACAACAAGCTCCTGCGCACGCTGCTGGCGGACGAGGCGGCGTGGGAGCAGGTGACGTTCGACGACATGGAGGAGGCGCCGATCTCCTTCATGACGCAGGTGCCGGCCTGAACGGGCCGGCACGGTCGCCCGCCGCCTAGCGCCGTCCCCGCGACCCCAGGCGACGCAGGGCGGCAGCCAGGTCCGGGTCGGGTTCGTGCTCGGCGAGACTGCGCAGGGCTTGGCCTGCCTCCGGTGGCATCTCGGGTTTGCGCAGGGGCGTCGGCGCCGGTGCCGCCGGAGGGTCGATCCGCACCCGCAACTCCCTGGCATGCAGCCCGTGGTCGCTCCGGAGCCGTTCCAGCAGGGCGGGACCGAGGTACTTCGCGCGGGCGGCCCAGACCGGTCCGTCGACGCTCAGGACGACCACGCCCCCGCGCACGTTGGCGAGGCGGCAGTGGGGATGCAGCGCTGCCGGGAGAACGGCGGAGACGGCAGGCTCCAGGGCGCGCAGCGCCGCCACACGCTCCGTTAGTCGGGCCAGACGGCCGTCTCGTCCGAGCAGCGTTGGCAGGCTTGCGGCGTCGCGTGCTTTCATCCTGATTACGTGTGGGCGGGCGTCGAGGCCGGAAAACAAGATAGATGAATATTATCCTCTTCACCAGGCGACACGGCAGCATCCGGCAGATCGATCTCGCCGGACGGCGGGTCTGGATGCCGCTGGCCACGGCCGGGGTGATCCTCATGGCGGGGCTGTTCGCGGGCGGGTATTACACCGCGGCCGCCTGGCAGGACAGCCATCCCGCGGCGGCCGCGAAGGCCTGGCAGGCACGCCTGGCGCGGCAGCAGAAAGAGATCGCCCGGGCCCGTCGGGAAGCCAGGGACAACCTGCAGGCCCTGTCGCAGCGGGTCGGAGAGCTTCAGGCGCGGGTGACGCGCCTTGATGCGCTCGGCAGCCGGCTCACGCAAATGGCCGGTCTCAAGAACGGCGAGTTCGACTTCGACCGGCCGCCCGGCGAGGGCGGCCCGGACCCGGCGCCCGGTACCGAGAAGCCTCTTTCCACGTCGGATTTTCTGCACAACCTCGATCAGCTGCAGGCGACGGTGTCGAACCGCAGCCGCCAGCTCGGCATCCTCGAGCAGATGCTGCTGCGGCGCCACCTGCACGCCGAGGTGATGCCGAAGGGGCGGCCGGTACGCCACGGGTGGCTGTCGTCCGGGTACGGGCCCCGGATCGACCCGTTCACCGGCAAGGAGGGTTTCCACCCGGGCTTCGACTTCGCCGGCAAGCGCGGCACCAAGGTGCACGCGGTGGCCGCCGGCGTGGTGGACTACGCGGGCCGGGACGGCGGCTACGGCAACCTGGTGGAGATCAACCACGGTGGCGGCTACAAGACCCGCTACGGTCACAACGAGAAGATCCTGGTGCACGTCGGCGAGACCGTCAAACGCGGACAGGTGATCTCGCTGATGGGTTCGACGGGCCGCTCGACGGGCCCGCACGTGCATTTCGAGGTCCGTTACGACGGCAGGGCGATCAATCCCGCCCGCTTCGTCCGGGCCGGGTCCGGGCACTGAACGACCCCGGGCCGGCGGGAATCCGCCGCCTGCAGGGAATCGTCCGTGTTCCCCCGCCTCCATGGTCACGCGGACGGTTCTCCGTTATAGTTTTCCATTGTCCCTGACAGCCCGCCGCGCGCGGGCTGTGGTGTTCCAGCGGGCGAGGGCCCGCGCCCGGCACGGTCGCGGGCCGGACGGAGCTTCCGGTACGGATCGGCTTCCCGCAACCCCTGACAGGCTGCATGTAGCGCTATGATTGGTTCGATCGTCAAGAAGGTCATGGGCAGCCGCAACCAGCGCGTGTTGCGGCGCATGTCCGGCGCGGTGCGCCGGATCAACGCCCTGGAACCGGAATACCGCGAGCTCACGGACGAGGCGCTCAAGGGAAAGACGGAGGAATTCCGGCAGCGCCACGCCGACGGGGAAACACTGGATTCCCTGCTGCCGGAGGCGTTCGCCGCAGCCCGGGAGGCGAGCCGGCGGGTGCTCGGAATGCGCCACTTCGACGTGCAGCTGATGGGTGCGCTTGTGCTGCACCAGGGCAAGATCTCCGAGATGCGTACCGGGGAGGGCAAGACGCTGGTCGCGGTGCTGGCGGCCTACCTCAACGCGCTCGCCGGAAAGGGCGTGCACATCGTCACCGTCAACGAGTACCTGGCCCGCCGCGACGCCGAGTGGATGGGGCCGGTGTACAACTTCCTCGGGCTGTCGGTGGGCTTCATCCTGAGCGGCCAGGATCCGGAAGAGAAGCGCGCCGCCTATGGTGCCGACATCACCTACGGCACCAACAACGAGTTCGGGTTCGATTACCTGCGCGACAACATGGCCTTCTCGCTGGATGAGAAGGTCCAGCGGCAGCTGCATTACGCCATCATCGACGAGGTGGACTCGATCCTCATCGACGAGGCCCGCACCCCGCTGATCATCTCGGGCGCCACCGCCGACGACACGGAGCTGTACGTCAAGGTCAACAAGCTGGTGCCCGCGCTCGAGCGGCAGCAGGAAGAAGAGGGCCCCGGCGACTTCTCGCTGGACGAGAAGATCAAGCAGGTGTTTCTCACCGAGGAGGGGCACCAGCACGTCGAGGAGCTTTTCGTGAAGCACGGGCTGCTGTCGGAGGGCGAGAGCCTGTACGACGCGGCCAACCTGAACCTGGTGCACCACCTGAACGCGGCGCTGCGCGCCCACCACCTGTACCAGAAGGACGTGGACTACATCGTGCGCGACGGCGAGGTGGTGATCGTCGACGAGTTCACCGGGCGCATCATGCCCGGGCGGCGGTGGTCGGACGGCCTGCACCAGGCGATCGAGGCCAAGGAAGGG
>DASQZJ010000003.1:0-69865 GCA_035638775.1 Gammaproteobacteria bacterium | reverse complement strand
TGCCCCGCCTGCGGGCGCGACGGGCATGACACGGACGCGCGCTTCTGCAAGTATTGCGGGGCGGATCTGCAATGATCCTCGCCGCCGACACAAATCCGAACCGGGACTCGAGCCGATGCCATCTCGCCCGAAGCTCGCGCGCGCCGGCCTGGTCCTCGCCACGCTGCTGCTGGCGGGTTGCGCCACGCCGTCGGGACCTCCCCGGCAGAATGCCGGGTCGCCGCCGACCATCACCATCCGCAACATCCGGGGCCTGGTGCAGTGGCCCGGCGAGGCGTCCTACTACAGCGACGGCAGCGCCTTCTCGATCGTCGCGCGGGCGCCGGCGCGGGGCGAGCTGGTGCTGGCCGCCAACGGCGAGGTGCTCCAGCGGCAGCGGGCGGCGCAGCGCTCCGGCGGCAGCCTGACGTTCCGCGTGCATCCGGCCAGCTCCCCCGACACGGCCGATGGCCAGACGATGCAATACGCGCTGGTGCTGCTGGAGGGCCAGCCGCCCCGGCCCGTGACGCGCACCCCGGTCCCGGTGACGTTCGTGCGCCGCCCACCCGCCATAGAGCGCCTCTCGGCGCCGGCCCGGGTGCCGAAGGGGAGCCTGTTCACGGTGAACTGGCGGGCACGCGGCAAGCAGGTGCGGCTGCTGTCCGGCGGGGCCGGGAGCGGCGGCGGCGAAAGGCAGCTGTTCCAAAAGACGGCCGGGGGCTTCGCGGCGGACCTGCGCGGCGCCAAGCTGCTCCAGGCGGAGCACCCGCTGACGCTGGTGCTCCGCGTGACGGGCGCGGCCGGCCGCACCGTGCGGCGTCAGATCCGGGTCGGCGTGAGCAGCGGGCAGTCCGACAGCGGTTCCGGCGGGAGCTGATCCGGGCGGACCGCCCGGGCGCCTCAGCGTCGTCGGCGCTGCTTGCGCACGACCCCGCTGAAGGCCAGCAGGGTCCGGTCTCCGGTGTAGACCGTCCCGCGCACGAATACCATGCCGGGGGTGGATTGCACCACTTCACCGGATGCCTCGATCAGCTCACCCTGGCCGGCCGGGGCGGTGAAGTCGCAGGTCATCGACAGCGTGACGCCGTGGCCGCCGTCCAGCTCCGGCCGGGCGATGACGAACAGGGCAAAGTCGGCGAAGCTCATCAGCATCCCGCCATGGACGATGCCCAGGCCGTTGCAGTGTTTGCGCTCGGCGCGGAAAGCGCAGCGGGAGGCGTCGCCCTTGCCCAGCCGGTACAGGGGACCGTTGTGTTCCTCGAAGGGGTCGCCGCGGGAGCTCTCCCAGTCAACGAAATCGCAGGGTTGATTGCCGGTGGACACGAATGCTCTCTCGTCGGAGGGTGGAATGGCGCGGAGCGGCCAGCCTACCAGTGCATGCGGCGGCGCGGCCGGAACGGGAGCTTGCCCCGCCAGTACTGGATGAGCACGAAGCCGAATGCCATGCCGCCGAGGTGGGCGAAATGGGCGACCCCCGCCTCGGTGCCGGTGACGCCGGTGATCAGCTCGATCAGGCCGTAGCCGATCACGAAGTACTTGGCCTTGATCGGGATCGGCGGAATCAGCAGCAGAATGCGCTGGTTCGGGAACATCATGCCGAACGCCAGCAGGATGCCGAACACGCCCCCGGAGGCGCCGATGGTCGGGTAGATGCCGTGGCTCAGGGAGGCCACCAGGAGCTGCACCAGGCCCGCCCCGATCACGCACACCAGGTAGTACACGGCGAAGCGCTGCGAGCCCCAGGTATTCTCCACCTGCACGCCGAACATCCACAGCGCGAACATGTTGAAAAAGATGTGCGCAATGCCGCCGTGCAGGAACGCATAGGTGACCAGCTGCCAGACCTGGAAGCCGGGGAGCAGCACCGGCCCCGCCGGCGAAGACGCATAGCCGGACGTGCCCAGGGGCCACAGCGCGAGGTGCGTGATCAGGAAGTTGCCGTAATACTGCTCCGCGAGGAACAGGCTCACGTTGAGCAGCAACAGCACGAAGATAACGGTGGGCAGCATCGAGAACTGCGTCGGACTGTACCGCCGGCCGCTGGGCATGTGCACACCTGTGCTTTCGAGTGGGATCCGGGCGCTGTATTTTGGATGCGTTGCGCGACGAATACCGCCGGCCCGGCGGGTGCCCGCGCGGATTCATTATCGACGGTCCCGTGGTGCCTGTCGATGCCGGCCACGCGATGCCAGTCTTGTCGAAGGGTTCGCCAGCCCCCGGCGGCTGCCCGAGCCGTCGTGGCAAGGCGCGAGGAGGGAGTGTCGTGGCGCCGCACGACCGACGAGCGACACCGTCTACGGCGGCTCAGGGAACCTGACAATCTCTTCGAGAAGATTGGCAAATCGGTCCTGGAGGAGCATGCATGCACAAGGTACTGGAGGGGATACGGGTCCTCGACTTCGGCCGCTACATCGCGGGCCCGTACTGCGCGACGCTGCTGGGCGACATGGGCGCGGAGGTCATCCGGGTCGAACGCACGCGCGGCAGCGAGGACCGCTACCTGATCCCGGTCACCGGGGGTGGTGACGGCGCGCTGTACCTGCAGATCGGCCGCAACAAGCTCGGCATGACGCTGGACCCGAGGAAGCCGGAGGGCCGTGAGATCGTGCGCCGGCTCGTGGCGACCGCCGACGTGGTGGTCGCCAATCTCCCGCCGAAGGGCCTCGAGGCCATGGGGCTGGACTACGACAGCCTGCGCGAGGTGCGGCCCGACATCATCCTGACCACGATCACGGCGCTGGGCACCGGCGGCCCCGACAGCGACAAGCTCGGCTTCGACGGCGTCGCCCAGGCCAACTGCGGCGGGATGTATCTCTCCGGCCACCCGGGCGACCCGATGAAGGCCACGGTGAGCTACATGGATTTCGGGACCGCCTCGCTCGCCGCCTTCGCGACCCTCTCGGCGCTGATGGCGCGACAGCAAACCGGCGAAGGTCAGCACGTGGAGGCTTCGCTGCTGGCGACCGGCCTCAGCTTCGCGGGCCCCTACCTGGTGGAACAGGGCGTGACCGGGGTCAACCGGGAGCCGACCGGCAACCGCGGCCAGACCGCCGGCCCGTCCGACTGCTTCCCCACGCGGGATGGCTGGGTCCTGGTGCAGTGCGTGGGAGACCCGCTGTTCCGGCGCTGGTGCCGCCTGATGGGGGAGGAGCACTGGATCGACGATCCGCGCTTCGCCAGCGACCAGGCGCGCGGCGACAACGGCGGGATCCTGAGCGAGCGCATGCGCAGCTGGTGCGCGGAGCGCACCACGGCGCAGGCCCTCCGGGAGCTGGAGCAGGCCGGCGTGCCGGCCGGGCAGGTGTTCACTCCGCAGCAGGCGCTGGACAACCCGCATATCCGCGCGATGCACTTCTTCCGCGAGCTCGACTACCCCGGCCTGCCGGGGCCCGCGCCGGTTCCCGATACGCCGGTGCGCTTCTCGGGCCTGGAGGCGGGCGTGCGCCGTCGCGCGCCCACCCTGGGAGAGCATACCGACGAGCTGCTGGGCGCGCTCGGTTACGACGCCGACGCGATCGCGGCACTGCGCGAGCGCGGGGTGGTCTGACCGGGCCGCGCGAGCGGGTCACGAATACGCCGGTGCGCGGGGATGGCCCGCGGCACCGGGATCCGGCGGAGGAGACGATGAGCGTTACCGAGCTGCAGAGAAACCTGATCGAGCGCGTGAGCGTGGGCGACATCCTGACGCGGACCGCCGCGCGATTCCCCGACAAGCCGGCGGTGATCGACGGCGACGTCGAGCTGCGCTACCGCGAGCTGAACGAGCGTGCGTGCCGCCTGGCCAACGCGCTGCTCGACCGCGGGCTCGAAGGCGGCGAGCCGGTCGGCCTGATGTTGCGCAACGGCTGGGAGTTCCTGGTCTGCTACTTCGCGTGCGCCAAGGCGGACCTGGTGGCGGCGCCGGTGAATCTTGGCCTGGGGCCCCGCGAGATGGCCTACTGCCTCAACGATGCCGGCGTCCGCCTGCTGCTGGCGGAGCCGGAGTTCGCCGACGCCGTGGGGGAGATGGCGGGCTCGCTGCCGAAACTGGAATCGGTGTTCTGGACCACCGCGGACGCGGTGCCCGCGGCACCCCGGACGGCCGGCCGGATGCAGGATCTGCTGGAGGCGGGTGACGCGGCGGAGCCGCAGGTCGTGGTCCACGACCGGGACCCCGTGCAGCTGCTCTATACCAGCGGCACGACATCGATGCCCAAGGGGGTCCTCACCAGCCACCTGGCCGTCACCATCACCGCGCTCAGCGTGGGCATGCACAACAAGTACGACCTGCACGATACCGCGCTGGAGGTGCTGCCGCTGTTCCACTGTGCGGCGCTCAACTCGCGCACCATCCCGGCGCTGCTCGCCGGCTCGACGGTGGTGCTGCTGCGCGAGTTCGATGCCCGGCAGGTCGCCGGCCTGATCGAGCGCTACCGCATCACGTCCATCTTCCTGCTGCCGATGATGTACCGCGGGCTGCTGGCCGACCCCGAGGCGGCCGGGCGGGACCTGGGCAGCGTGCGCCTGGCGGTCTACGCCATGACGCCACTGGACGACGCCCTGCTCGCGCGCATCGCCGCCGCGATGCCGGGCGCCGCGGTGGTGCTCGGCTCCGGGCAGACCGAGTTCACCCCGCCGACCACCCACCAGCGGCCCGAGCACCAGGCCAGCAAGGCCGCCTCCTGGGGACCGTCCACGCCCATGGTACAGGTGGAGATCATGGACCCCGAGGGCCGGCTGCTGCCGCGCGGCGAGATCGGCGAGATCGTCTACCGCGGTCCCCAGGTGATGAACGGCTACCTCAACCTCCCCGATGCGACCGGGGCGGCGATGGAGCACGGCTGGTTCCACAGCGGCGACGTCGGCTACCTGGACGACGAGGGCGTGGTGTGGTTCACCGACCGCAAGAAGGACATGATCAAGACCGGCGGGGAGAACGTCGCATCGATCGAGGTGGAGCGCCTGCTGCTGGGCCATCCGGACGTCGCGGACGTCAGCGTCATCGGCTTCCCGGACGAGCGCTGGGGGGAAGCGGTCACGGCGCTGGTGATCCCCGCCGAAGGCCGCCAGCCCGACGAGACCGGCCTGATCGCCTACTGCAAGGAGCACCTCGCGGGCTTCAAGGTGCCCAAGAGGGTGTACTTCATGGAGGAGTTCCCGCGCACGGGCACCGGGAAGATCCAGAAGCATATGCTGCGGAAGGAGATGCAGGAGAGGTAGGTGGAAGGGGTTTTAGGTTTTAGGTTTTAGGTTTTAGGTTTTAGGTTTTAGGTAAGAGGGCTCTGTGCCCCTTGTTACCGCGTTGCGGGGGGCAAGCGCCGGTGGCTGCAGTTCCGCTGGAAAGCGCCTTGGCGGAAAACCCTGGTGCCGGATTCGGCCGCGTTCTTTCCTAAAACCCAAAACCGCCAACCCCAATCTCACCTCCGGGGCACCGCCGGGGGCCTCCACCGAACTCTCTGGCGGCACGGCGCAGGATCAGCGCACCAACGCCTGCTCCAGCTCGGCGAAGCTGCGGGCCCCCGACATGATGTCGAACTGGACACGCAGCCGTCGCGCGATCTCGGTGGCCGAGAATACGCCGCAGACCGAGGGGCCGCCCTCGAGCCGCTCGGTGACGATGATATGCTGTTCTCCCAGCCGCTTGAGCGTGGCCACGATGTCACCCACGCGCGCCCGCTGTATCTCGCGCATCGCGAGGGCATGCACCCTGCGTGCCGGCACCATGATGTCGCGCACGAGGATGCGGCTGCGGGGCTCGCCGCGGGCGCGGATCAGCGAGATGGGCTTCTCGCCGTTGATGTCCCGCGCGGTGATCAGGCCTTCCAGCGCGCCGTCGGGCGCTTCCACGAGCAGCATGCGCACGTGTACCGTCTTCATCACCTTGAGCGCTTCGTCGATGGTCGCCTCCGGGCGCACCGTCCAGGGCTGGACGTCGCGGAAATCGGTCATCACGGCGGCCGCGGGGTCATCCATCCCGATGCGGCGGCGGGGTTGCGGCGAGCGGTAGCAGGTGGTGCCCGGCTCGAGATCGGAAAATTCGAGAGCCCTGTAAGGAACGGACATGAATGTTGTGCCCCCTGTGGTCTGTTGTGGATGGTTCGACAGCTGCCGCGTCCGGGCGCGGCGCCGGCGTCTCCGGTACTCCGCTGGCGGGGCGCCGGCGGGCGGGATGGCCCGGTCCCCGCAATCGTTTAGACCCGATTCTGCGCCGATGACTCGGTCACGGCCAGCCGGGTGGCGTGCGCGGCGCGACGAACGGTGCCGGCAGGCCGAGTGATGAGCGCTCACGGGCGGACCGAATGCGCCGTCATCGGCGCGGGCGTGGTCGGCCTGGCCGTCGCCCGCGAGCTCGCCCGGCGCGGGCGGGAGGTGATCGTGCTCGAACGGGCCACGGCGATCGGCACGGGGATCAGCTCCCGCAACAGCGAGGTCATCCACGCGGGCATCTACTATCCGCCCGGCAGCCTCAAGGCGAGGCTGTGCGTCGAGGGCCGGCGTGCACTCTACCGCTACTGCGACGGGCACGGGGTGCCGTATCGCCGTTGCGGCAAGCTGATCGTTGCCACGGAACGCGATCAGCTGGCGACGCTCGACGAGTTGCACGACCGCGCGCGACGCAACGGCGTCGAGGGGATCGAGCGCCTCCATCGCGAAGCGGTGGGGCGGCTCGAGCCGGCGCTGCGGGCCCGGGCCGCGTTGCACTCGCCGGTGACCGGCATCGTGGACGGGCACGCCCTGATGCTGGCGCTGCTGGGTGACCTGGAAGGCGCCGGCGGCGCGCTGGCGCTGGGCAGCCGCGTCACGGCGGCGACGGCGGGCGGGCGCGGCATCCGCCTCCAGGTGGAGGCCGGCGGGGACACGATGGAGCTGGACTGCCGGGCGGTGGTCAACGCCGCCGGCCTGTCCGCCCACCGCGTGGCGGCCAGCTTCCGGGAGATGCCGGCCGGCGCGATCCCGCGGGTGCGCTACGCCAAGGGCAGCTACTTCACCTTGTCCGGCCGCAGCCCCTTCTCGCGCCTGATCTACCCGGTACCGGAGCCCGGTGGCCTGGGCGTGCACCTTACGCTGGACCTGGGTGGACGGGCCCGCTTCGGGCCGGACGTCGAGTGGGTGGAAGCCATCGACTACGATATCGACCCGGACCGGGCCGGGGCATTCTACGCCGCGGTCCGGCGCTACTGGCCGGGACTGCCCGACGGCGCCCTGCACCCGGACTACGCCGGGATACGCCCCAAGCTCACCGGTCCCGGCGAGGGCCCCGCGGACTTCCTGCCGCAGGGGCCCGCCGATCACGGCGTGCCGGGCCTGGTCAACCTGTACGGCATCGAGTCGCCGGGGCTGACCGCGGCGCCGGCCCTGGCCCGACATGTCGCGGACATGCTCAACGGCCGGTGAAGTTGGCCTGGCGCTTCTCCACGAAGTGGGCGACGCCTTCCTTGAAGTCCTCGCTCGAGAAGCTGCGCAGCATCTCTTCGTTGCCCACGGCCACCGCCTCGTCCAGGGTCTGGAACAGCGCATCGTAGATCTGCCGCTTCATCACGCGCATGGAGCGCGGCGAGACGTTGTTGGCGAGATCCGCGGCGTATTCGCGTGCCCTCGCGAGCAGGCTGTCCGCCGGGACCACCTGGTTCACCAGGCCCATGCGCAGCGCCTCCTCCGCGCCGACCTTGCGCGCCGACAGCAGCAGATCCAGGGCGACGGAATGGCCCACCAGGCGCGGCAGCATCCAGCTCACGCCGTGCTCCGCGATCAGGCCGCGGCGGGAGAAGGCCGTGGTGAACACGGCGTCGTCGGCGGCGAAGCGCACATCGCAGTACAGCGACAGCACCAGGCCCAGCCCCGCGACCGGCCCGTTCAGGGCCGCGATGACGGGCTTGGGGATGGCCGGAAAATAGGTGTACTGGGCCTGGAAGTCGGCACGCCTGGAGACGTCGTAGGGCCGCGTGACCGGCTGGCGCGTCCGCGGCTCGCCCGACCCGGACTGGACCGACTGCAGCAGCTGCATGTCCGCCCCGGCGCAGAAGCCGCGCCCGGCGCCGGTCAGCACGATCGCCCGCACCGCCTCGTCCTCGGCGGCAGTCTCCATGGCTTCGCGCACCTCGCGCTCCATGGTGCCGGTCCAGGCGTTCAGCTTGTCCGGCCGGTTCAGGGTGATGGTCGCGACGCGGTCCTCGACCGTATAGATGATTTCCTCGTAGGACATGTCGTCTCCTCCGTATCGTGGTGCCCGTACCGTCAGCCGGTACGCGCGATGAAATCGTTTATCACCTTCGCCAGCGCCTCGCCGCGGTCTTCCTGCAGGAAGTGGCCGCCGCCCTCGATGGTGGTGTGCGGCTGGCCCTTGGCGCCCGGGATCAATTTCTGCAGCACGGCGTCGCCGCCGCGGGTAATCGGGTCGCCGTCGCTGAACGCGGTGAGGAAAGGCCGGTCGAACCGGGAGAGCACCTCCCATGCCTTGCGGTTGGGCGCGGCGGCCGGATCGTCGGGCGTGATCGGGACCAGCACCGGAAAGATGCGCGCGCCTTCCTTGTAGCTCTCGTCCGGGAAGGGCGCGTCGTAGGCGTCGCGCACCGCGTCCGGCACGTCGGTGAGGCAGCCGCCCCGGACCATCGTGCCCACCGGGAAGTCGGGCACTTCCTGCGAGAGCTTGCGCCACTGGCGGAAGGCATCGCCGGGATCGTGGTCCCCCGTGGGCAGCATGGTGTTGGCCGCCACCACCCGGGCGAACCGTTCCGGCTCGGCCGCCACCAGGCGCAGCCCGATCAGCCCGCCCCAGTCCTGGCAGACCAGCGTCACCCGGCGCAGGTCGAGCGCGCGCAGGAAGGCGAGCATCCAGTCGACATGCCGCTGGTAGGTATAATCGGCACGGTCGGCCGGCTTGTCGGAGCGCCCGAAACCCGCCAGGTCCGGCGCCACGCAGCGATGTCCGGCGCCGGCCAGGATCGGGATCATCTTGCGGTAGAGGTAGCTCCAGGTGGGCTCACCGTGCATCAGCAGCACCGGGTCCGCATCCGCGGGTCCCTCGTCGAGGTAATGAAGGCGCAGCCGCTGGTCGCCCTCCCCCGCGGGGACCTCGAGGTAGTGTGGCGCGAAGGGAAAGCCGGGCAGGTCTTCGAAGCGTGCGTCGGGGGTACGCAGTATGCGCATGGATGCCTCCTTGGGGAGCGGCCGCGGCGGCGCGGTACGCGGCCCGGCCTGTAGTATAACGCCTGGCCCGGCGTACCATACGCCACTTCGCGGCCGCCGACTCGGGTTACTGACCCGGCCGGGTCAGCACAAGGGAGCATCATGACGCACACGAGCTACGAGTTCGACCGGGACACGCGCGTCGAGCGACTCGCTCCCGGCCGCTGGGGCGCAACCCTGGCCCCCGGCTGGGATATCGCCGGCGTGCCCAACGGCGGTTACGTGATGGCACTGGCTGCACGGGTCCTCGCCGGCGAGCTGGCGCATGCCGACCCGCTTACGCTGACCGGGCACTACGTCGCACCGACGCAGGAGGGGCCCGTGGAGATGCGGTTCGATCGTGCGCGGGAGGGACGCTCGGTATCCACGGGTACGGTGCGCCTGCTGCAGGAGGGAGTCGAACGGGCCCGTTTCAGCGGCAGCTTCGGTGACCTCGACCGCCTGGACGGCCCCTCTCTGCCGGCCCCGGAGTGGACGCCGGTGCCGCCGGTGGAGAGCTGCGCTCCCAGCCCCAATCCGAATCGCTTCGGGGAGCGCGTGGAGCTGCGCCTGCCGCCGGAGCAGACCGGCTGGATGCGCGGCGAGGAAGAGGCGCGGGCGGAGATTTCGGGGTACGCCCGCTTCGCCGATGGCCGGCCGCCAGACGCCCTGTCCCTGCTGCTGTTCGCGGACGCGTTCCCGCCGGCGGTCTTCCGCCGCTTCGGTCCCGTCGGCTGGGTTCCCACGCTGGAGCTCACCGTGCACGTGTACGCGCGGCCCTCGCCGGGGTTCCTGGCGGGCCGTTTCCGCGCCGACCAGATGCACGCGGGCCAGCTGACCGAGGACGGCGAGCTGCGCGACAGTGCGGGAGACGTGGTGGCCCTCGCGCGTCAGCTCGCCCGGGTGCGGCTGCCGCGCGAGCGCCGGGGCGCCTGACGATGCACATGGGGACCTGGCAACTGCTGCTGCTGGGCGCGCTGGTGCTGGTGGTGATCTTCTGGATGGGGCCCGGCATCCGCGCCACGCTGGAACGCAGCCGGCAGGCCCGCGAGCGCGACTGGCGGGGGTTCCTGTTCCCGATCGTGTTCGTCGTGCTGTTCGTGCTGCTGCTGATCTGGATGACGCACTAGGCGGCACGCGCAGCCGCCGAAACCCGACAACGCCTCGGCGAGGCCGGCAACAACGCGGTACCGGCATGGACAGACCTTACAGCAAGCAATTCGACGTGCGGTGGGCGGACCTCGACCCCAACGGCCATCTCCGCCACACCGCCTACAACGACTACGCCTCGCACGTGCGGGTCCGATATCTGTTCGAATGCGGCTTCGGCGCGGAGCAGTTCGCCGAGCACGGCATCGGCCCGGTGATCTTTCGCGAGGAGACCTGGTTCTTCAAGGAAGTGGGCCGCGACGACTCGTTCACGGTGACCTTCGTGCTGGCGGGGGCGAGCCCCGACGGCGCCCGCTTTCGCATGCGCCACGACATCCTGCGGACGGACGGCAGGCGCGCCGCGGCGATCGAGCTGGACGGCGGCTGGCTGGACCTGTCGCGCCGACGGCTCACGGTGCCGCCCGCGAGGCTCGGGCAGGCGGTGCTGGCGCTGGCGCACAGCGACGATTTCGACCCGGATTACCGGCGGCCACCGCGCCGGCGATTCTAGGGCTGCTTGATTTCGGTGCGAACGGGGTCCCGCCCTTTCGCCGCTCGGCCGGAGTCCGCCGTTGCCGGCTATTCCCGCACCGCGGCGCTGGGGCCGGTGCCGTGCAGCATGGCCAGGAAATCGCGGTCTTCCAGCGGCGCGCCGAACAGGTTGCCCTGCATCATGGGGCAGCGGTAGCGCAGCAGGTAATCCCGCTGGGACGCGGTTTCCACGCCCTCGGGCAGCACCTGCAGGTCCAGCGAGCGGCCCATCGCGATGATCGCGCGGATGATCGCCGTGTCTTCCGCGTCCCGGCCCAGGCCGCTGACGAAGGACTGGTCGATCTTGAGCGTGTCCAGGGCAAAGCGCTTCAGATAGGCGAGCGAGGAATAGCCGGTGCCGAAATCGTCCACGGCGATGCGTACTCCCATGTCCTTGAGCGCGTGCAGCATGGCGTTCACCGCTTCCGTGTTCTGCATGATCACGCTTTCCGTGATCTCGAGCTGCAGACGTGACGGATCCAGCCCGGTCTCGTCGAGAACCTCGCCCACCAGCTCCGGGAGCTGCTGGCGCATCAGGAACTGCGAGCCCGACAGGTTGACGGAGACATAGGGCGCGCCGGGCCCGTTGCCCCATTGGGCGGCGGCACGGCAGGCGCCACGCAGGGCCTGTTCGCCGATGGGCAGGATCAGGCCTGTCTCTTCGGCCAGCGGGATGAACTCCTTGGGCAGCACCTCGTTGCCGTCCGGGTCGAGCCAGCGGCTCAGGGCCTCCGCACCGACGACGCGGCCCGTGCGCGCATCGACGATGGGCTGATAGACGAGGCGCAGCTCCTGGCGCTCCACCGCGCGGCGCAGCCCGTTCTCCAGGTCGAGCCGGCGGCGCACCGTCTCGTTCATGGAGTGGTCGTAGAACTGGTAGCGGTTGCGCCCCCGGTCCTTGGCGAAGTACATCGCCGCATCCGCGTTCTTGAGCAGTGCCTCGGCGTTGCGGCCGTCGTGGGGGTAGACGCTGATGCCCAGGCTGCCGGTAATGAACAGCTCCTGCTCCCCGATCAGAAAGGGGCGCGCCAGGGTGTCCAGGAGCTGCTCCGCTGCCCGTGCGGCCTGGGAGGTCCGGGAAAGTCGCCCGAGGGTGATGATGAACTCGTCGCCGCCGAGGCGACCGATTCCGACATCCTCGGTGCCCGGGCCGTTCCGGCCCGGCGGCAGGGTGTCCGACTTCAGGCACCGGCGTATGCGCCGGGCGACCTCGCGCAGCAGCTCGTCGCCGACGCTGTGCCCGAGGGTGTCGTTGATGCGCTTGAAGCTGTCCAGGTCCAGGAACATCAGCGCCAGCATCGCGTTCTGCTGCTCCGCCCGCAGCAGCGCGGCGCTGATCTCCTCGTGCATCAGGTAGCGATTGGGCAGGTCGGTGAGGCTGTCGTAGTACGCGAGGAAGTGGATGCGCTCCTCGGCGCGCTTGCGCGCGGTGACGTCATGCAGGACGTACACGCTGGCCAGGGCCTCGCCGGTCCGTGCCCGCATCACCGACGCGGAGACCGTCAGGGTGCGCGGGCCGCGCCCGAGCGGGCCGTACCGGACCTCGCGGCTGCGCACCGCGTCGCGCTCCTCCAGAGCGCGGCGCGTGGCGTCCACCTCCGCCTCCCCCAGGTAGGTGGCAAGGCGCGTACCCGCCAGGGTGCCCGACGACGGCAGCAGGAGCCGCCCGGCCGCGCGGTTGGCGACCCGGATGACCCCGTCCGCGTCCAGCACCACCACGGCGTCGCTCATGGTCTGCAGGATCTTCGGTGCCGCGAACTCCGGCGTGATGTCCACCAGGCGGTAGCGCAGGGTGATGTACGTGATCACGAACGCGACCAGGGTCATGACCACCGGGCCCGGCGGATACACCGCCACGCCCAGGGCCGGCAGACACAGGACCACGGTCCCGGGTACCGCGAGCAGGAAGGCGACCAGCAGCAGCTGCGCGCGTCGGCGCATGAGGCTGCCGGGCGGCTCCCCGCGCCACGCCCGGCCGAAGTGATACACCAGCGCCATCACGCAGGCGGTGGCATAGGCGGTGTAGGCGTATCCGCCGAGGTGGTAGTGCGGATAGAAGCCCCACCAGTAGTGATACGGATCGCCGAGGTACATCCCGCCGGGCAGCAGCAGCAGGATCTCCAGCAACGCGGCGATGATCCAGCCGGTCCAGATCACCGGGCGGTGGCTCCGGTAGCGGCCGACCATGAGCACGGTGAACTGGTAGATCGCCGGGGGCACCGGAATGACCGCGGCCTGGCTCAGCAGGATCCAGCGTTGGGCGAGCGCGGCGTTGTCGCTCAGGTAGGCGCCGCCCAGGCCCAGGAACCAGAGGCTGATGCCGGAGGCGGCCACTGCCATCGCCAGCCCCACGCGCGAGCCCCGCTCGCGAAAGAGCACCAGCAGCCCCAGCGAGAAGACCAGGCCGGCGGCGGCCAGCTCGGGAACGGCAAACGCATTGAAGGTGTAGCCCTGCAGGTGCCCCACGATCCCGGTTCTCCTGCAGGCGCGCTACACCCGTTGCCGTGGCAGCGGAAAGCGGCAGTCCATTGTAACCTCGCATCCCCGTTATTATTCATGTGACGTGCATCGACCGGGGTCGTCGACATTTATCCATGTTTCATGGACTTCGTATGCTGGACCAAACCCGTGGGCATGTCCAGCACGCGAGGGCGATGCCGGGGCCGGTACGATGGATGCGCAGCCCGGGCGTCCGGCGGGGAACCGCTGCCGCGTGACGGACGCTCAGGCGGGCGGGTGCTCCAGCGCGCGGGCGACGCGCTGGAGACGGGTCCGGACCTCCCGGCCGAGCGCATCGATGCCGGGCTTTCCCGCCAGCTCCAGCACCGCGCCGGGATCCATGAAGCACACGCCGATCCCGGCGCCGCCGTCATCCCGGACCACGACGTTGCACGGCAGCAGCGCCCCGATGTCCGGGTCCGCATCCAGCGCCTGGCTGGCGAGCTCCGGATTGCACGCGCCCAGGATCCGGTACGCGCTCCGCTCGAGGCCGAGCTTGGCCTTCAGCGTCGCCTGCACGTCGATGTCCGCCAGCACCCCGAAACCCTCGTCTTTCAGCGCCGCGACGACGCGCTCGACGGCCGCCGGGAAGGGGCCCGGCACATGGATCGTGAAACTGTACATGGTGGTTCTCTCCCCCGGCTCCATCAGCGGGGCCGGCCGCGTTGGCGATGGAGCGCCGGTGACCCGGCCGCGGCGACCGGGCATGGAACCCGGAAGCGGACACGGGCGTGATCCGTGAGTGGCCCCGGTCGACGGGGACACGCTAGCCGGACGGCGGTGTCCGGACCTTGATGCCTGTCAATGGATCGCCTTCCGACCCTCCGCGGTCCCCCTCCGTGCATTCATACTGTGCCGGCGGACCGCGCGCCCCGGGTGCGGCCCCGGGCTACGAAATCGAGACAGGGGAGGTTAGGGAGGTTGCCGAGCATGAACATGAACGGAATCCGATGCCGGCAGCGCCGGACCGCGGGGCTCCCGGCCGCGGCCGTGCTGGCCGCACTGGTGCTCGTGGCGGGGGGCTGCGCGGCCGCGCCCGGTCCGCAGCAGCCGACCCACGACGCCTACCGCAAGCCGCTGGCGGGCAGCCGCGCGGCGCTTGTCGCCGCCGCCCGCTCGGTGCTCCTGGGCCGGGGGTTCGCGCTCGCCCGGAGCAACGACCAGGCGGGCGTCCTGGCGACCCGCCTCAAGCCCGTGCAGCTGAGCGGGGAACAGGCCGACTGCGGGACGATCGACGGAAAGCCGGCGGTGTCGCTTCAGGGCACCCGCACCCGCCTGGCCTACAACGTGTGGGCGGACAGCCACGTGATCACGATCCAGGCGGTGATCGACGGCAAGGGTCCGGACGGGAAGTCCCTGAACTGCGTGTCGACCGGCAAGCTGGAGCAGCGACTGTACCAGCGGATCGCGGCCGAGCTGGCGCCGCGCAACCGGCCCTGGCCCGGGCACCCGGGACGTTGAACGGACCCGGCGTTTCCGGGAAGATGACAGGCCACTTCTCACACCGCCGGGAGAATCCCACATGCCGGAGCTCACACACTCGATGATCGCCACGCCGCGCGGCCGGTTCGGCGTGCGCGACAGCGGCAACAGCGACGGCACGCCGCTGGTGATGATCCACGGCTGGCCGGAAAGCTCCTACTGCTGGGTTCCCGTGGCGCGCCGGCTGCCCGGACGCCTGCGGGTGATCGCGCCGGATCTGCGCGGGCTCGGCGACAGCGAGCGCACGCCCGGCCGCGAGCACTACCTCAAGCAGGAGCTTGCCCGCGACGTCGTCGCCCAGCTGGACGAGATGGGCATCCGGGAATTCCATCTCGCCGGTCACGACTGGGGCGGGGTGGTGGCCCAGGAGGTCGCGCTGGCGATCCCCGAGCGCGTGCGCCGCCTGGTGATCATGAACATCGTGCTGATCAACAATCTGCGGGGCAACATGGAGACCATCGAGCACGTGCGCCAGGGCAGCGGCTTCGCCTACTGGTACCAGCACTTCCAGCAGACCGGCCTGCCCGAGGAGCTGATCCCGGGCAACGAGGCCGCGTGGCTGGGGTACTTCCTGCGCGACGCCGACGGTCGGCCGCTGCCGCAGGATGGTATCGACGAGTACGTGCGCTGCTACCGCATTCCCGGGACGCCGGGCACGGGCGCCAACTACTACCGGACCTTCGCCGAGGATGCGAAGCGCTGGGCAACGCTGGGGGATCACCGCTATCCCATGCCCAGCCTGCTGCTCTGGGGCATGCGCGACCCGGTGGTGCTGCCCGAGTATCTGAACCACCATGAGGAGTGCTTCGACGACGTGCGCGTGGTTCGACTCGAGGCGGGACATTTTCTCCAGGAGGAGCAGCCGGAGGCGGTCGCCGGGGCCCTGGACGAATTCCTTCCCTGAGCCCGTGCGGCGAGGGCAGTCGCGGTCCGCCATGCGCACGCCCGGTCCGGCGTCGGGCGTGCACACGCACGGCATGCTGCTGGCGGCGACCGGGGTGCTGGTTCTCAGCTTCGACTCCCTGCTGGTGCGGCTGGCCGATACCGGGGCGTGGAACGTGGTGTTCTGGCGCGGCGCACTGATCGCCGCATCCATGGGAGCCGTGGCGCTGCTGCGCGGCGGACGCGGCGGTCTGCGTCTGTGGGGGGGCGGCGCGGCCCTGTGCGCGGTCCTGTTCGGCGTCGACAGCGTGCTGTTCGTGCTGTCCGTGATGCACACCAAGGTTGCGAACACGGTGGTTATCCTGAGCGCCTCGCCGTTGTTCGCGGCGGTCTTCTCCTGGCTGATCCTGCGTGAACGGGTTCGGCCGCGCACCTGGGCCGCGATCGCCGCGGCGATCGCCGGCGTGGTGATCGTGTTCGCGGGCTCGACCGGCCGCGGACAGCTCTCCGGGAACGGCTATGCCCTGGGGGCGGCGGTGCTCGCCGGCGCCAACCTGAACCTGCTGCGACGCAACGCCGAGTTCGATCGCATCCCGCTGGTGGCCGCCAGTGGCCTCGTGACCCTGGCGATCGCACTGCCGTTTGCCCATCCACTGGGCCTGGCCGGCCGCAGCTACGCCGCGCTCGGCGCCATGGGACTGCTGCAGATGCCCCTGGCGATGGTCCTGATCGCGGTGTGCACCCGCTATCTGCCCGCCCCCGAGCTGAGCCTGTTCCTGCTCCTGGAAACCGTGCTGGCGCCGGTCTGGATCTGGCTGGCGGTGGGCGAGCGCCCGCCGCCGCTGACCTTCGTCGGAGGCGCCCTGGTGCTCGGAGCGATCGCGGTGCACTCGCGCCTGGCACTGCGGGAGCAGCGGAGGGCGGGCGGATGAGTGCAACGGGACGCCCGGGCCCGGACCGGGTGCGTTCTCCGGAGGAGCGCATCCGGGACGTGGTGGCGCGCGTCCCGCGCGGCCGGGTGGTCACCTACGGACAGGTGGCGCGGCTGGCGGGCCTGCCCCGGCGCGCGCGCATGGTCGGGCGCGCGCTGCGGGGCGCCCGGGCCGGTGCCGAGCTCCCCTGGCACCGCGTGATCAACGCCGCCGGCTACAGCTCGCTGCCGGACGGCAGCGACGCCCGCCGGATGCAGCTGGAACGGCTCCGCGCGGAAGGCGTGAAGATCGCGCCGGACGGGCGCGTGGTGCTGGACGAGTGCCGCTGGGAGCCGAGCCTGGACGAGCTGCTCTGGGGCCCGGGCGCTGCCTGAGCCAAGTCCCCGGTTTGCCGCGCTCGCGGGCGGCCTGTTACGGTGTTACGTTCCGGTATTGCTGCAAGAGGGCCCGACTGTCCTCTTTCGGCCCGCCGGTCAAGGGGTCAGGCCCGGCCGGCTCGGGGCGGAAATGCCGCGCCGCGGGCGCCTGTCGCACGGGAGGCACCCCGGTCATTGGTTACACGACGGCGTCCAGCCGCCGTCCGATCGACGGAGACGAGAACATGTCGCAACGCATGGTGCGTGGCCTGATCATCGCTGCCGCATCGGCAGCCCTGTCGGTGGCAGCGGTTCCCGCTGTGGCCCAGCAGCCGTCCATGTCGAAGGGCGCGCCCCAGCTCAAGCACGAGAGCAAGTCCGGATCGGCGCGCAAGCAGGAGCTGCAGCACGTGCAGAAGCGCATGCAGTCGCTGCGTCAACAGCTCGGCCAGATCCGGCAGGCGGCGTTCAAGCACAATCCCAAGCTCAAGAAGGAGCAGAAGCATCTGAGCCAGCTGGTGCGCAGCACCATGAAGAAGCACGGGGACGACCCCGCGCCGCACCAGAAGAAGCTGAAGCAGCTGCGCGCCCAGTTCCAGAAGAAGAACCTGAAGAAGGGTCAGCGGCAGAAGATCGTGCAGCAGGCCCAGCAGGAGGAGCACGCGCTGCGCTCCGGCTACCGCAAGGCCCTGCAGGACAAGGGCGTGCAGAAGGCGCAGAAGCAGTTCCGTCATGACATGCTGGCGGCGATGAAGAAGCAGAATCCGAAGACGGACCAGCTGATCGCGCAGTATCGCAAGGAGCGCAAGCAGATGATCGCGATCCTCACCCAGGGGCACGGTGGCGCCGCCCACGGCAAGCGCTGAGACATGCCCCGCCGGCGGTCGGCCGGCTTGGTTCGATCCTGCGGGCCCCCGGCCGGATGGCCGGGGGCCTTTTTGCAGCCGACGTGTCCGTTCGGCAACATGCCCCACGTTCGTCCCGCGGTGGTGCGTGACGACCCCGCTGTCCCAGAACCGTGGAGAACCCCCATGTTCCAGCAGGACCTTCTGAACGGAAAACGCATCCTGGTCACCGGCGGAGGCACCGGACTCGGGCGCGAGATGGCGGCCCGCTACATGGAGCTCGGTGCGGATGTCTGCATCTGCGGTCGCCGGCAACAGGTGCTCGAGGACACCGCCGGTGAGCTGAGCGAGCACTACCGGCGGAGCTGCAGCGTGCGGGCGGTGGACATCCGCGACCCCGAGGCGGTGGACGAGATGGTCGGGGGCTTCTGGCAGGAAGGCCCGCTGACCGGCCTGGTCAACAACGCGGCGGGCAACTTCATCAGCCCCACCAAGGATCTCTCGCACCGCGGCTTCGACGCCATCGCCAACATCGTCTTTCATGGCACCTTCTACGTGACGCACGCGGTGGGACGTCGATGGATCGAGAGCGGCAGCGGCGGAAGCGTGATCTCGATCCTGACCACCTGGGTCTGGACCGGCTCGCCGTTCGTGGTGCCGTCGGCCATGTCCAAGGCGGGCATCGACGTGATGACCAAGTCCCTGGCGGTCGAGTGGGGACCCTACGGCATCCGCCTCAACGCCATCGCGCCGGGTACGTTCCCCACCGAGGGCATGAGCGCGAGACTGCACCCCGGCGGCGACTGGGACGATGCCGCGAGCGCCAACCCGATGCGCCGCGTGGGGCGCATGCCCGAGCTGCAGAACCTGGCGACGTTCCTGATGGCGGACGGCTGCGACTGGCTCACCGGCCAGACCATCGCCCTCGACGGTGCCGGGTATCTCGCCAACGGCGGCGGGTTCGCGCGCCTGATGGACCTCTCCGACGACGACTGGAACCGGATCCGCGAGTCGATCAAGTCGCACAATGCCAGGGACCGCGAGCAGCGCTCGACCTGACCCGGGTCAGGGCCGGGCTCCGCGCGGCGCCTACAATTCGGATGACCGGGTGGCGGACATCGCCGCGCCGGGACGGTTTGCCCGACGCCGGGGATGACGCCCGGCTCGTGACCAGGGAGATCGCCACCATGCGCACGTTCGAGAGATACGAATCGGAGGTCCGGAGCTATATCCGGTCCTTTCCCGCGATCTTCGATACCGCGGAGGGTTCGTTCCTGTACGACGACCAGGGCAGGCGCTACATTGATTTCTTCGCCGGCGCCGGGACACTCAACTACGGGCACAACAACCCGCGCATCACCCAGGCGATGATCGAGCACCTGCAGCGCAAGGGGATCGTCCACGGCCTGGACAAGGCGACCGTGGCGAAGAAGAACTTCCTGCTGAAGTTCGTCGACACCATCCTTGCCCCCCGCAACCTGGAATACAAGTTCCAGTTCACCGGGCCGACCGGAACCAACGCCGTCGAGACCGCGCTCAAGCTCGCCCGCATGGTCAAGCGGCGCTCCAACGTCATCGCCTTCACCGACGGCTTCCACGGGCTGACCATGGGATCGCTCGCGGTCACCGGCAACGCCTTCTACCGGGACGAGTCTTTCGGCGCCCGCGCCAACGTGGATCACATGCCCTACGACGGCTATTTCGGGCCGGACGTGGATACCATCGACTACCTGCGTCGCTACCTGGAGGACAACAGCAGCGGCGTGGACCTGCCGGCCGCGGTCATCCTGGAGACCGTCCAGGGCGAAGGGGGGATCCACGTCGCCAGCGTGGAGTGGCTGCAACGACTCGAGCGGCTGTGCCGGGAATTCGACATCCTCCTGATCGTGGACGACATCCAGGTGGGCAACGGACGCACCGGTACGTTCTTCAGCTTCGAGCGTGCCGGCATCACGCCGGATATCGTCGCGATCTCCAAGTCGGTCGGTGGAGGGCTGCCGCTGGCGCTCCTGCTGATGCGTCCGGAGCTGGACCAGTGGCTGCCGGGGGAGGTGACGGGCACTTTCCGCGGCAACAATCTCGCCTTCGTCGCGGCCTGCGAGGCGCTCTCCTACTGGGAGAACGACGCCCTCGCCGAGGCGGTGCGCTACAAGGGGGCGATCCTCGACGAGGAGCTGCGCCGGATCGCGGCGAAGTATCCGGATCTGGGCGCCGAGGTGCGGGGCCTGGGCATGGTCTACGGGCTCGACATCCCCGGCCCCGGCTGGGCTTCCTCCGTTTCCAAGGCCGCTTTCGAAAACGGTCTCGTGATCGAGACCGCCGGCGCCGACGACGAGGTGGTCAAGTTCCTGCCGCCGCTGGTGATCGAGGAGGACGTGCTGCGCGAGGGCCTGGAGATCGTGGACAAGTCCCTGGCCGCGCTGGTGGCCAACCGCGAGCAGGTCATTCGCGGCGAGGCCGATCCGGGCTCGACCGGCGAGGACTGAGCGGCTCCCGCCGGGAGGTGGTGCCGGATACGACCGCCGCCGGTCGGGAAACCCGGACCGTTCCTGCCGCGTGTCTTGTAACGGGTCGCCGCCGATCCTACGGTGGAGCCGTCGACACGAGTGCACACGCGGGAGGACCCATGTGGCAAGCCGAGCCCGATTTCGTCGGTGGCGCTGAACTGGGGCGCACCTGCCCCGCCTGCGGGCTGCCCGGCGATCACTGCGCCTGCCGCACGCCGGACTGGCGCATGCCGGGAGCCGGGCTGGTGCGGCTGGTCAAGACCGACGACGGCCGGGGGCGCACCGTCACCCGCCTGTTCGGACTGCCGCTCGACTCCCATGGCCTGCAGCGCCTGGCCAGCCGCATCCGCAACCGCTGCGGGCTGTCCGGGGCCGTGCACGACGGCATCATCGAGCTGGAAGGCGATCGCCGGGAGACGCTGCGGGCCGAGCTGGCCTTCGAGGGCTTTACCGTGGTTCCCGGGCGCGGCTGACCGGCCGCGGCGTGCCTTACGTCCCCTGACTCTCCAGGGTCTCGCCGGGCGCCGCATGGCGCAGCGCACGAGCGGTCCGCAGCTCGTTGCGGAGGTTGCCCAGCAGGCCCCGCAGCACGCCCATCCCGGTATCCGGCTCGCGACCGTCCCCGAGGCGCAGCAACTGCAGGTAGTACCAGCCCTGCTGACCCATGATGTTGACGATCTTCAGGGGGAACACCGGGCTGTTGGGCCCGAGCCAGCCACGGCCCAGCCGGACCTCGTTCTCCCAGGCCGGTGCCCGCTGCATGCTGCCGTCCAGCAGGCGCGCCGGCACGTCGGTGCGTACGCACATGGGCCGGGCGAGGCCGACGACGTCGAGCTCGTCGCCGGCGAGTGCCTGGTCCATTGCGGCACGGGAGCGGAAGCCGCCGGTGACCATCAGCGGCATGGCGGCGATGCGGCGGATGTCCGCGGCGTACTCCAGGAAATAGGCTTCGCGCCGGCGCGTGCTCTCGCGCGGCGGCAGGTCCGCGGTCGCGGCCTGGCCCTCGTAGCCGAGCAGCCGCGGCTGCTCGTAGGTGCCGCCGGAGATCTCCAGCAGGTCCAGCCCGGTATCGTTGAGCCAGCGGACCACCTGGAGGCATTCCTCATGGGTGAAGCCGCCCTTCTGGAAGTCGGCGGAGTTCAGCTTCAGGCCCACCGGGAAGTCGTCGCCGACGGCACGCCGGACGCTGTGCAGCACCTCGATCAGGAAACGCGCGCGGTTCTGGAGGGAGCCGCCCCAGCGGTCCGCGCGCCGGTTGACCACCGGGGACAGGAAGGAGCTGATCAGGTAGCCGTGCGCACCGTGGACCTGCACGCCGGTGAAGCCGGTCTCGCGCGCCACCCGTGCGGCCTCGCCGTAGCGGCGGACGAGGTCCGTGATCTCGTCGTCGGTGAGGGCGCGCGGCCGCGCGTAGCTGCCGCCGAGCTTGAGCTGGACCTCGGACGGCGCCACCGGCTCGCGCGTGACGTACTTGGGGGACTGGCGTCCCGCGTGGCTGATCTGCATCCACAGGTGGTTGCCGCCGGCCGTGCCGGCGCGTACCCAGCGGCGCAGCGCCTCCAGCCCGCCGTTGCCGTCGATGGCGACGTTGCCGGGCCGCTCCAGGATATGCCGGTCGATCATGACGTTGCCCGTGATCAGCAGCCCGGCGCCGCCTTCCGACCAGCGCTGGTAGAGGCGCACGTGGCGGTCGGTGGCACGGTTGTATTCGTCCGCCAGGCCCTCTGTCATGGCGGACTTCGCGATGCGGTTGGGCAGCGTGGCCCCGCAGGGGAGGCGCAGCTCGCTGGCAAGATCCACGTCGGTCATACGGAGCTCTCCTACCGATGGTCCTGGTTGCGGGTTGATGCGCAACGGTACCACAGTGGCCCGGGAAGACTTGCTCCGGTACGCTGCCCGGACGGGGGCCACGAAGCGGAGAGCCGTCATGCGAAAGATACTCCGGGGCTGGTTCGTGGGGCTGATCCTGGGCGCGGCCATCGGTTTCGTCCTGGGATACAATCACGGCCGTGGAGCGGCCTGGCTCAGCAACCCGTTTCAGCCGCGAACGCTGGACCAGCGGGCCCACGATGCCGGGCAGAAGGCACTCGACAGCGCCCGCCAGGGCGTGGACAAGCTGGACCGGAAGCTTGACGGGAAGAACTAGCCGACGAGGCGCGAGCGCCTCCCGGGAGCCGGGTCCCGCCGCATCCGCTTGCCGGCTTCGCGCAACGGGAGCGTTCCGCGGCCTGGTCCGGGCCGAATTGACCGGCGCCTCCTAGAGCAGGTCGAGCTGATTCGCGTCGCCGGAATCGGCGGGTTGCAGCAGGGAAAAGGTCACGCCCAGCAAACGGACCGGGCGGGGCGGGCGCAAGGCACGGTCGAGCAGCTCATCCAGCGCCGCGCGCATCGGCTCTTCGCCGGTGTAGGGCGGTTCGCCGCGACGGCTCCGGGTCACCAGGCGGAAATCGTCGAAGCGGACCTTGACGGTCAGCGTGCGCGCCTCGAGGCCACGCCTGCGCAGCGACGCGCCAGCACGGCCGGCGAGCTCCTCCAGCGCCCGCAGCATCTCTTCCCGGTCGTGCAGGTCCCGGGCAAAGGTGGTTTCGGTGCCCAGCGACTTGCGCAGCCGGTGGCTCCTCACCGGCCGGGTGTCGATGCCCCGGGCCAGCTGATGGAAGTAGTCCGCGCGGACGCCCAGGTGGGGGCGCAGGCGTTCGACCGTCCAGCTGCCCAGGTCGGCGCCGGTGCGGATGCCGAGCCGGCGGAGCTTCGCCTCTGTCGCCCGCCCGATGCCGTGGAAGCGCCCGACGGGCAGGCTGGCGGCGATCCCCGGGCCCCGCTCGGGCGTGATCACGCAGAGCCCGTCGGGCTTGTCCATGTCGGAGGCGAGCTTGGCCAGGAACTTGTTGTAGGAGACCCCGGCCGAGGCCACCAGCCCGGTGAGCTCGCGCACCCGCGCCCGGATCTCGCGGGCGAGACCGGTGGCGGTCGCACCCTCCCGGCACGGCCCGCTGACATCCAGGTAGGCCTCGTCCAGCGCCAGCGGCTCGACCAGCGACGTGTATTCGCGCAGCAGTGCGAAGATGCGGGCCGACTCGCGGCGGTAGGCGTCGAAGCGCGGGCGCAGGAACACCGCCTTCGGACAGAGCCGGCGGGCCCGGGCCGCCGGCATGGCCGAATGAATCCCGTATTCGCGGGCCTCGTAGCTGCAGGTCGCCACCACGCCGCGCCCGCCGGGGTCACCCCCCACCACCACCGGACGACCGCGCAGTCCGGGGTGATCCCGCTGCTCGATGGCGGCGTAGAACGCGTCCATGTCGATGTGGATGATCCGGCGCGGAGAATCGCCGCCGGCTTCAGGCGGGGGCGTCTGTTGCGCGGCCATCGCGGTGGTCGCCGATTTGCCGGAGAAAGTCCAGCACCAGGTCGCGGAACGGCTCCGGGGCGTCCAGGTGCATGAAGTGGCCGGCCTGCTCCAGGATTGCCAGGCGGGTGCACGGATGCGGATATTCCCTCTCGCTGCCCCGGAACACCTCGTCCCCGATGCAGCCGTCGCGGGCGCCGGCCACGACCAGCGCCGGCACCGGCTTGCGCATGCGCAGCAGGCGGCCCTGGCGGAGGGGCGTCCGGGACAGCGGCAGGTACATCGGGTTGAGCGCGTAGCGGTAGTAAGTGATGGCCCGCTCCAGGGCCCCGGGGGGCGCCAGCGCTTCCAGGGTGCGGCGAAGCTGGGGGTGATCCGGGGCCAGCTCCGGCGACCAGCGCCGCCACAGCTCGCGGATGTAGCCGAGGCCGCCGCGTCGTATCCGCCGCGCCGCGCCGGGCAGCTGGAAGCGGCCCATGTAACGGGAACGCGCGATCTGCGCCGGGCTCATGTTGGCCATGAACCGCCGGGTCGGCGGCACGGCCGCCAGGATCACCCCCTCGAGCTCGTACCGCGTGCGGCCTTCCTGGTGGATCCCGGCCAGCAGTTGTGCGATCACCGAGCCCCAGTCGTGGCCGAGTACGGCCAGGGCCGGCTCGTCGACGACCACCGCCAGCCATGCGTCCAGCATCTCGGCCACCGCCAGCAGCGACAGGCCACCCGATCGGGGGACCGCGGTGTCTCCGTAGCCCGGCAGCCACGGGGCCAGGCAGCGAAATCCGTCCGCTGCCAGGTCGCGCATCAGGTCGTCGAAAGTCTCCGGCGTGTCGGGAAAGCCGTGCAGGCAGACCAGCGGCCGGCCGCTGCCCGCCTCCAGCCAGGCGACGTGCCCCGCCGGCGTGTCGAACCCGCGTGCCTCGATCGCGGGCGCGACGGTCACGGCCTGCCTGCCTCTACCGGCTCGCGGATCAGGCGCACCATCTGGCGCGCGATCTCCGTCGGGCTGTCCCCGTCGGGCTGGTACCAGAACATCGACCAGGCGATGGCGCCGAGCAGCGTCAGCCGGAGGACCTTGCGGTCGACGTGCGGAGCCACCGGCAGGTCGTTGACCAGGTTGCGGAACACGTCTTCGTAGCGGTCGCGGTGCACCACGAGCTGGCCGCGGAGCGTCTCCGCCCTCCGGGCGGGGATCTCCGCCGAAAGCACCCGGACGTAATCGTTGCCCTCGAGCAGGGTCTCCATGTGCGCGACGCAGGCGGCTTCCAGGCGTCGCCAGGGCTCGTGTTCCGGGGCCAGCGCGTCCCGCACGCGCCGGTTGAGCACATCGACGCCTTCCTCAAGTACCGCGACCAGCAGGTCCGCCTTCGACGGGAAGTGATAGTAGACCGAGGCCGGCCGGATCCGGGCGCGTGCGGCGATATCCCGCACGGAGGTGCCGTCGTACCCGAAGCGGGCGAACAGGGACGCCGCCGCGGCGAGAATCTGCCGCCCGCGGTTGTCTGCGTGCGTGCTGCGGGACACCCGGGTGGACGGGCTCATGTCGCTATCATCGCGGGGATGCGGTGGCTCGGTTTCGTTGGACGGGTCAAGTTTGGCGGATGGCCGTTCGTGGAGCAAGGCGGGCGCCCTTGTGCCCGGCCGCGGGCCTGTGTCACGGTCCGACCGGCGCCGGGAGATGCGATCCCCCGCGGAACCCCGCATAATACGCCCCGGCGTAGCCGGCGGGCGCGCCCGGGTGCCACCAGGGTCGCGAGCGTGCCAGGGGGTCGCGCGGCGACGTCTTCGCAGTGCGCCGCGACCTTCTCGCGTCAGCAGCCACGACGGGCCGGATATGGAACCAAAGCACAACTACGATTACGAGGATCTGCTCCGCTGCGCCCGGGGCGAGCTGTTCGGCGACGGCAATCCGCAGCTCCCCCTGCCGCCCATGCTGATGTTCGACCGGATCACGCACATCAGCGAGGAAGGCGGTCAGTACGGCAAGGGGGACCTGATCGCGGAGCTCGATATCCGTCCGGACCAGTGGTTCTTCGAGTGCCATTTCCAGGGGGACCCGGTGATGCCCGGATGCCTCGGGCTGGACGCCATGTGGCAGCTGGTAGGGTTCTATCTCGGCTGGCTGGGCGGTCCCGGGCACGGGCGCGCCCTGGGTGCCGGCGAAGTGAAGTTTTCCGGGCAGGTGATGCCCCGGAGCCGTCTGGTGACCTACCATGTGCACATGAAGCGCGTGATCCGCCGTCGGCTCTTCATGGGCATTGCGGACGCCACCATGGACGTGGACGGCCGTGAGATCTATCTCGCGCGCGACCTGCGGGTGGGTCTGTTCACGTCGACCGAAGGATTCTGAAGGGGGTAGCCGTGCGCAGAGTGGTGGTCACCGGTCTCGGCATCGTATCCAGCATCGGCAACGACGCGGCGGAGGTTACGGAATCGCTGCGCGCCGGCCGCTCCGGCATCGAGCGCTCGGATGAATACGCCGAGCTCGGCTTCCGCTCGCAGGTGCATGCGCCGGTGCGGCTCGATCCGTCCGAGCGGATCGACCGCAAGCTGCTGCGTTTCATGGGCGATGCCGCGGCCTACGCCTACATCGCCATGCACCAGGCGGTGGGCGATGCCGGGCTCGAGGCCGGGGCCCTGTCGGATCCGAGGGTGGGCCTGATCGTCGGCTCCGGCGGCGCGTCCAACGCCAACATCCTGCTGACCGCCGACACGGTGCGCAACCGTGGTGCCCGGCGGGTGGGACCCTACATGGTGCCCCGCACCATGGGCAGCACCGTTTCCGCCAACCTCGCGACGGCATTCGGGATCCGCGGCGTCAACTACAGCATCAGCTCGGCCTGCGCGACCAGCGCGCACTGCATCGGCGCGGGCATGGAGCAGATCCAGCTCGGCAAGCAGGACATGGTCTTCGCCGGCGGTGGCGAGGAGCTGCACTGGTCGCTGACCGTGATGTTCGACGGCATGGGTGCCCTGTCGTCGAAATACAACGAGCGCGCCGCCGAGGCGTCCCGGCCCTACGATGCCGGTCGCGACGGCTTCGTGATCTCCGCCGGCGGCGGGATCGTGGTGCTGGAGGAGCTGGAGCACGCGCGTGCCCGCGGGGCGCGCATCTACGCGGAGGTGGTCGGCTACGGCGCGACCTCCGACGGCCAGGACATGGTGGCGCCGTCGGGGGAGGGGGCCGTGCGCTGCATGCGCCTGGCCCTGGATGGCGTGGATGCGCCCATCGGCTACATCAACACCCACGGTACGAGCACGCCGGCGGGGGACGTCACCGAGCTGCGCGCGATCCGGGAGGTGTTCGGCGACGCCGTGCCCCCGCTCTCGTCGACCAAGTCCCTGACCGGGCACGCTCTCGGCGCGGCGGGGGTGAACGAGGCGATCTTCTCGCTGCTGATGATGCAGCACGGGTTTCTTGCGGGCTCCGCCCACATCGACGAGCTGGACGAGGCGGCGCGGGACTATCCGATCCTGCGGGAGCGTCGCGACGCGGCGGTCGACTGCGTGCTTTCGAACAGCTTCGGCTTCGGCGGGACCAACGCCTGCCTGGTGCTCCGGCGCCCCGGGGACTGAGCCGGACGCGGGTGCGCCCCGGTGCGGCCGGCAGGGGCGCGGTTCCTGATCCACGCGGACATGGAGGCTTGCCATGGAGAAGCGCTTCGGCGGGGTCACCATCGAATGCGTGCAGGGCAACATCGCGCACCAGCCCGGCTTCGATGCGGTGGTCAACGCGGCCAACGCCCAGCTGCAAAGCGGTGGCGGCGTGGCGGGCGTGATCCACGCTGCAGCGGGACCCGAGCTTGCCAGGGCATGCCGCCCGCTGGCCCCGATCGAGCCCGGACAGGCCGTGATCACGGCGGGTTTCGGCCTGCCGAATCCGCACGTGATCCACTGCCTTGGCCCGGTGTACGGGCGCGACCACCCCGGGGACCGGCTGCTGGCGGACTGCTATCGCAACGCGCTGCGCGTGGCCGAGGAAAACCGGCTCGAGTCGGTCGCGTTTCCCGCCGTGTCGACCGGCGCCTTCGGCTACCCGCTCGAGGACGCGGCCGGAATCGCCATCCGGACGGTCCTGGAAGAGGCGGACAAGCTGCAGCACGTCAGGCGGATCCGCTTTGTCCTCTACAGCGGGATGGATCTCGAGGTACACGAGGCGACGCTCGAGCGCCTGGCGGCAGGCTAGCGCCGGCACACGGCGGAGAGCGGGCCGCCCGCCCGCGTTCACCGGTGCCGGCAGCGTGACCGCGGCCGCCGCTCACCAACGCGAAGTTGCCGTGCCGGCCTGCGGCCGGGCGGCGCAGCATACGGCCGCCTGCGGACCACGCGCGGGTCGGCGGATTCCGATCATCAATCCAGGGGAGACGCGCTGCCATGAGGCTCTACGACTACACCCATGCCCCCAACCCGCGCCTGGTGCGCATGTTCCTGGCGGAGAAGGGGATCGACGTGCCGCTCGAAGCGGTGGACATCGCAGCGGGCGAGAATCGTCGTCCGCAGTTTCTGGAGAAGAACCCGATGGGCGGGCTGCCCGTGCTGGAGCTGGATGACGGCACGCATATCGCCGAGACGGTCGCGATCTGCCGCTACTTCGAGGAACGTCACCCGGAGCCGCCCCTGATGGGACGGGACCCCGAGGACAAGGCGCGGGTGGAGATGTGGCGTCGCCGCATGGAGCTGGAGATCGCCCTGCCCGTCATGCAGTGCTTCCGGAACACCAGCGAGTTCTTCGCCGGACGCCTGCCCCAGAACCGGGAATACGGCGAGACATGTCGTGCGCACGCCCTGCGGCGGCTGGAATGGCTCGACGAGGTCCTTTCCGACCGCGAATACGTGGCCGGGGAGCACTACACCATCGCCGATGCCACCGCGCTGATGGGGATCGATTTCGGCAAGGTCGCGGACGTGCGTCCCGGCGAGGCCCAGAAGTACCTCCGCCGCTGGCACGAGACCGTCTCCGCGCGTCCCAGTGCCAACGCCTGATGCGACGGGCGATATTTCATTGAATCCGGGGGAACCACGATGAGCGGCAACGGAAGAGTGCAGGACAAGGTCGCGGTGATCACGGGCGCGGGAAGCGGCATCGGGCGGGCCGCCGCGCGCCTTTTCGCGGAGCAGGGAGCGCGGCTCGCACTGGCGGACGTCGCCTGCGAGGGCCTGGAGGAGACGGTGTCCCTGCTGGCGCTGGACCAGGCGCGCTGTATCCACCGGGTCGTGGACGTGTCGCAGGAGCAGCAGGTCAAGGCGCTGATCGATGACGCGGCGCGACATTTCGGGGGACTGGACGCCGTCTGCAACAACGCCGGCATCACCGGAACGCTGTGCGGACCGGAGGAGCAGGACGGCGAGGAGTGGCTGCGCGTGCTGCAGGTCAACCTGCTGGGGCCCATGTATGCGACCAAGCATGCGGTTCCGCACCTGCGCGAGCGCGGTGCCGGAGCCATCGTCAACACGGCGTCCGTCGCCGGCATCCGTTCCGGGGCGGGTCCCAACTCGTACAGCGCGTCCAAGGCCGCGCTGATCAACTTCACGCAGACTTCCGCCTGTGACCTGGGCGGGCTCGGCATCCGGGTCAATGCCGTCTGCCCGGGCCTCACGGAAACCGGCATGACCCGGCCCGTGTTCGACTATGCCCGCAGCCGCGGCAAGGAGGACAAGCTGGGCTCGCGCTGCGAGCTGCGCCGCTACGGGCGTCCCGAGGAGATCGCCCGCGCGATCCTGTTCCTGGCCAGCGATGAGGCGAGTTACATCACCGGCCAGGCGCTGCCCGTCGACGGGGGCAACACGGCGTCCCTGAATCTGCCGGGAATGAAAGTCTGACCGGGCCCGGATGCGGGGAGGCGCAGGGATGCGCCGGCCAGTGGAGGGTCGTCCGTACGAGGCGATCCGGAGGGGTCGGAATTGGGCAGGTCAAAGGCCTTCGAAGTTACATTTAGAAATGTTAATACTTACCCCCGAAGGCGTTAATGAAAGGTTTACACGCCCGGTCGAGTGGTATAAGTTTACCCGCAAGTTCGCGCCGGAGGCCCTTGATGGCCGGCCCGGCGGACGGTCGAACAATAACAACAAACAAAAAGAAACCCCCTGGGGGGCAGGGGGCAAAGTGCGTGAAAGGACGAGGGGAGTCCTTTCTGGAGGAGAGCTGAAAAGGCTTGGGTCCTGCGGGCTCAAGCCTTTTTTCTGTAGCGCCTCGGAATCTGTCCAGCAGTATAAGGCAGATCCCGAAATTTTCAATGGTCCCCGGTGAGTCCATTGGACCGGGCAATACTGCTTCGCGCCGCTCCATCCGTGCCACCGGTCTCCGCTCCCGGTCCTCGTCACCGGGCCCGTTCCAGATGATGCTGGTCAGCCTACACCGGGAAAGCTTAACGTCGGCTGAATCTGCCGTTACCGGTTCGTGTCTCCCGAGGCACGGCGCCCGGTCGGCCCCGGACAGGCAAAAAAAACCCCCTGGGGGACAGGGGGCAAAGTGCGTGAAAGGACGACAGTCCTTTCTGGAGGAGACCCGGCGCCCCCGGCCGGTCACGGTCGGGGGCCATATCCGTGGCGGCTGCAGCCGCACCGTCCCGGACGCTTCGTCGCGGAACGCGTGCAAGACTAAACGGGTATCCCAATCCTGTCAATCCCTATATTTTAGTGCATAGGTAGAAACTATACTAAGGTACGGAGGCACGCTGCCTCCCCGGGGCGGGGCGAGCCGCCCTCCACCGTTCTGCGGTCCGGAGCGTGGGAGAAAACAGCATCGAAAACATGCTGTTGCCATTCCCCTGCGGTTGCCGGCACGGTCTGCCCGCATCGGCGGGCGCAGCAATGATTGCAGAATTGTTAACAGGATACGTTAATATTGTTCCCCCGCCCGACGGTGGGACGGACAGGTCCCGCGCGTGCCGGCGCGCAGATTCCACGCACCGGGAGATCCTGCGCGAACGCGGGGTCCGCGATGGTCACAGGAGACAGGAATGCTGGACAGACATTTCCGGTTCTGGCCCAAGGGCCTGCCCCACCACCTGACGCTGCCCGACACGAGCGTATGCTACAACCTCGAGGTTTCCGCGACCCGCTACCCGGGGAAGCCGGCGGTCATCTACTACGGGCACGAGCTCAGCTACGGGCGGTTCCGCGACGAGGTGGAAAGGCTGGCCGGGTTTCTGCAGCAGCGCTGCGGCGTCGGCAAGGGCGACCGGGTTCTGCTGGACATGCAGAACAGTCCGCAGTTCATGCTCGCGTTCTACGCGGCCCTGCGGGCCGGCGCCATGGTCGTGCCCATCAATCCGATGAACCTGACCGCGGAGCTGCAGCACTATCT
Organism: Gammaproteobacteria bacterium; assembly: GCA_035638775.1. GTDB lineage: Bacteria > Pseudomonadota > Gammaproteobacteria > UBA5335 > SLRW01 > DASQZJ01. The sequence goes on along the minus strand of DASQZJ010000003.1, from coordinate 38,910 downwards.
CGAGGACAGCGGCGCCCGGGTGGCGTTGTGCGCGCAGGAGGTGCTGCCGCAGGTGCAGCCGCTGATCGGGCGCGGCCTCGATCACGTGATCGTCGCTGCCTACTCGGACTACGCGGATCCGCAGACCGACCTGCCGCTGCCCGAAGTGGTGCGTGAGCCACGCCGCGAGGTGGCGGCCCGCGGCGTCGTGTCCTGGCACGATGCGTTGGCGTCGAGCCTGGCGCCCCGCCCGCTGGAAGTCGGCCCCGACGATTACGCGGTGCTGCCGTACACTTCCGGCACCACGGGCATGCCGAAGGGCTGCGTGCACACCCACCGGAGCGTGATGGCCACGCTGGTCTCCCAGGTCCTGTGGCGGCCCAATTCGCCGGACTCGGTGGTGCTCTCCACCCTGCCGCTGTTCCACGTGACCGGCATGCAGGGTTGCATGAACGGGCCCCTGTACCTGGGTGCAACCATGGTCCTGATGACGCGCTGGGATCGCGACGTCGCGGGCCGGCTGATCGAGCGCCATCGGGTGACGGGCTGGATCAACATCGCCACGATGGCGATCGATTTCCTGTCCAACCCGGATGTCGATCGCTACGACCTGTCCAGCCTGATGGTCATCGGCGGCGGGGGCGCAGCCATGCCCGAGGCGGTGGCGGAAAAGCTGCATGCGCTGACCGGGCTGGAATACATGGAGGGTTACGGCCTGACGGAGACCATGGCGGCCACGCACATGAACCCGCCCGACCGGCCCAGGAAGCAGTGCCTGGGGATTCCCGCCTTCGACGTCGACGCCCGCATCCGGGACCCGGAGAGCGGACGCGAGCGGGGTCCTGGCGAGGTCGGCGAGATCGTGATCCACGGACCGCAGCTGTTCCAGGGCTACTGGAATCGGCCGGAAGCGACGGCCGAGGCGTTCGTCGAGCTCGACGGCAAGCGGTTCTTCCGGACCGGGGACCTCGGGCGCTACGACGAGGAGGGCTATTTCTTCATCGTCGACCGGCTCAAGCGCATGATCAACGCCGCGGGGTTCAATGTCTGGCCGGCGGAAGTCGAAGCGATGATGTACGAGCACCCCGCGATCCAGGAGGCCTGCGTCATCGGCGCACCGGACGCGCGCCGCGGCGAGACGGTCAAGGCCGTGGTGGTGCTGCGCGCGGACGCGCGCGGCAAGGTCACCGAGCGGGACATCATCGACTGGGCGAAGCAGCGCATGTCGGCGTACAAGTATCCCCGCGTGGTGGCGTTCGTCGACGAGCTGCCGAAGACCGCCACCGGGAAGGTGCAGTGGCGGCAGCTGCAGGAACAGGAGTTCGCGCGCGCCTGAAGCGCGGTCGCGAAGGCCTCAGCCGCCTCCGCCCGGGATGCGGTCGAGCAGCCGGGAGGCCGTCGCCGAAGCGTTCTCGCTGAGCCGCTCTCCGAGGTGCTTGTGCCGGACGTAGCGGACCTCGTAGACGTCCGCGTCCCGGCTCGCCCGGAGCAGGTAGTCGTCGCTGGTGCTCAGCTCGTCGGCCAGCCCCAGCTCGCGCGCCCGCGTGCCGTACCAGAACTCGCCCGTGGCGACCGACTCCACGTCCAGCGCCGGCCGGTTGTCGCGGACGAAGTCCTTGAACAGGCGGTGCGTCTGCTCCAGCTCCTCGCGGAACTTCGCCCGTCCCTGCTCGGTGTTTTCGCCGAACACGGTGAGCGTGCGCTTGAACTGGCCGGCGGTGTGCTGCTCGAAGTCGATGTCGTGGCGCTTGAGAAGGCGATTGAAGTTGGGCAGCTGTCCGATCACGCCGATCGAGCCGAGGATCGCGAACGGGGCGGCGAGCACGCGGTCCGCGACGCAGGCCATGAGGTAGCCGCCGCTGGCCGCGACCTTGTCCACCGCGACCGTCAGGGCGATGCCTCTCTCGCGCACGCGCCCGAGCTGCGAGGCCGCCAGCCCGTAGCCGTGCACCACGCCGCCGGGGCTCTCCAGACGGACCAGGACCTCGTCGTGCTCGCCCGCGACCGTGAGTACCGCCGTGATCTCCTCCCGCAGGGCCTCCACCGCCGAGGCCCGCATGTCCCCGTGGAAGTCCAGCACGAACACCCGGCGCCGTCCCGCCGTCCCGGGCTGCCGGCCCCGGCGTTCCCGCTTGCGGCGGCGCTTCTCCTGGCGCGCGAACTTCCGGAACGCCCCGCGTGGCAGCAGCGCGCGCTCCATCTTCCGGCGCATCCCGCGCAGGCGCTCGTTGACGCTGGTGACCTGGATCCGGGAGCGCTCGTCGCCGCCGCGGCCGCGCCGGATGGCGGCCGCCACGGCGTTGATCACCACCAGGAGCGCGACCAGGATGGTCACGACCTCGGCCAGGAACAGTCCGTACTCGAGCAGGGTCTTGATCGGTGCATTCATGGGTATCAGGGTCTCGGCTCCGGGCGGCTGCTGTGAAAAGATCCGTCACTGCGGCAGTATTATTGACTATAAGCTACTAGCCTATTCACGAAACACCATGCAGGTGGGCCCGTACCCGGGCGCGGCTGGGAAGGGCAGGACGAGCATGCAGCGTGTCACGGTGCTCAACGCGAAGGGGGGGTGCGGCAAGACGACGCTCGCCACCGGGCTGGCGGCGTACCTGCGCACCCTGGGCCACGTCACCGCCCTGATGGATTACGACAGCCAGTCATCCAGCCTCGGCTGGCTGTCGCGCCGGCCCGACGGGGCGCCGCCGATCTACGGCATCCCCGCTACGCGCCCGGGGGCGGCCGGCGTAACCCGCAGCTGGCGCATGCGACTGCCGCCGGACGTGGAGCGCGTGGTAATCGACACCCCGGCCGCGATGGACCTGCTGCAGTTGCAGGACCTGGTGGCCACCAGCGACGTCCTGCTGCTCCCCATCCTGCCTTCGCCCATGGACATCCATGCGGCGTCGCGCTTCATCGGGGATCTTCTCCTGCGGGGCCAGACGCGGCGCCACGGCTGCCGCATCGGGGTGGTCGCCAACCGCGTCCGCGAGCACACCATCACCTACCGTTCGCTGCAAAGCTTCCTGGATACCCTGGACATCCCGTTCGTCGCCACGCTGCACGACTCCCGCGGCTACCTGCGCGCGTGCGAGTCCGGCCTCGGGCTGTGCGAGATGGGGCGGCTGTACACGCCGCGCGATCAGAGGGAATGGGAAAAACTGGCGTGCTGGCTGGAGTCCTGCCGCGAAACCGCCGCCGAAATCCCGTAGAATGGGGCGGCCGGCGAGGGCCGGGCAACGCGCCGGAAGCCCCGGGACCCCGGGGCTTTCGCCAATCCGGGGGGAAAGGGGTTTCGGGGCGCATGAGCGAGCAGGGCATTCGCATGTCTGGCGGGCGCGGCGAGGACGCCGCGCGCAGCTGGGACGACTTCCTGGGCGTGACGCGCCCTGGCGGGAGCGCGCCGGGTGAGCTGCTGCTGCCCTGGCGCGAGCGCCACCTGAACGCACCCGGGGCCGTGATCCATGGCGGGATCATCGCCACGCTGCTGCACGACAGCGCCCTGGACCTGGCCTGTTCCCGGGCCGGCGTGCCGTCCGACGCGCTGCGCGCCACCGACTGCCAGATCAGCTTCCTGCGCGCCGCCCGCGAGACCGACCTGTACGCGGGCGCCAGCATGCTGCGCCTCGGCCGGGAATTCAGTTTCGTCGATTCCACCGTGGTCGACGATGCCGGACGGACCATCGCCGCGGCGCGCTGGGTGTTGACCAGCCACGGGGCCGATGCGCCGGTGGAGGCGCTGGCCGATCCGGACGCCCTTGCGCGCGGGGCTCCCGGCGGGGCGGGCCTCGGGCGCCTGGGGGACGGTTTCAACCGCAACATGGACGACCGAGTACCGGGCCTGCGCCTGGAAGCGTTGTCGCCCGGTCGCTCCACCATGGTGGTCCCCGACATGCCCCACCTGCGCGACGCGGCCGGCCAACTCGCCCCCGGCATCCTGCTGCTGGCCGCCGACAATTCCGCCGTGTTTTCCTGTTTCGAACTGGTCGTGAGCCCCCGGCGGGCATCCACGGTGGAGCTGGCGCTGACCCTGTGCGAGCCGGTGTCGGGCGAGGACGCCAGGGTGCTCGGTGACAGCACCTGCCGGCGGGGCGACCTGGTGCACAACAGCTGTGCCATAACGGGAGCCCGCAGCGGACGCCTGAAGGCGTTCGGCACGGTATCATTCATCGTCTAGCGCGCACGGAGGCGTGCCGATGGAACCCGCCACCGGATTCGCTGAAGACCAGGCATCGCGGATGCGCCGCGAGCGCAACGTCGCGCTCACCGCGTACGGGTTGTATCTCGCCTCGGCATTCGTCCCGGTCCTGGCCCTGGCCGCGCTGGTCCTGAACTATCTTCGCCGCGGCCTTGCCGGCGAGCCGGCGGCCAGCCACCACCGCTGGATGATCCGGACCTTCTGGTGGTCCCTGCTGTGGTCGTTGATCGCGCTCGCCACGGTGGCGATTTACGTCGGCATGGCGCTCGGCGTTGCCGTCTGGATCTGGTGGCTGTACCGCCAGCTCAAGGGGTTGCTGACGCTGCTCGACGGGCAGCCAATGCCGGTCTGACGGTCCCCGCCCGCATGCATGCCACGCTCACACTCGACCTGGTGCTGATCCTGGCGCTGGGCGTTGCCGCCCAGTGGCTGGCATGGCGCAGCCGGATTCCCGCCATCATTTTGCTGTCGCTGGCGGGGGTGCTGGTCGGCCCGGTGACCGGCGTGCTGCGACCGGAGGAAGCCTTCGGTCCGCTGCTGCGTCCCGTGATCGGGCTGTGCGTGGCGGTGATCCTGTTCGAGGGCGGCCTCAACCTGCGCACCCGCGATCTGCGCCATGCCGCGGCCGGCGTGCGCCGGCTGGTGTTCATCGGGGTTCCGCTCAGCTGGCTGCTGGGCACCGCCGCGGCGCGCTACGTGGGCGGGCTCTCCTGGCCGGTATCGCTGGTGTTCGGCGCGATCCTGGTCGTCACCGGGCCGACGGTGATCATCCCCCTGCTTCGCCAGTCCGCCCTCAACCGGCGCACCGCTTCCTACCTGCGCTGGGAGGCGATCCTGAACGATCCCCTGGGAGCGCTGATCGCGGTGCTGGTGTTCCAGTACTTCGTATTCACCGGCGTCGATCCCGGCTACCACCAGGTCGTGCTGGCCCTGGGCCGGGCGCTGCTGATGGCCGGTCTGCTGGGATTCGGCCCCGGTTACCTGCTGGTGCGTTCCTTCCAGCGCGGCTACGTGCCCGAGTACCTCAAGGCGCCGGTGCTGCTGGGCGTGGTGCTGGTGGCCTTCAGTCTCTCCAACGAGGTCCAGGCCGACGCGGGCCTGTTGACGGTGACGGTTCTGGGCGTCGTGGTGGGCAACCTGGGCCTGCCCAGCATCGACGAGCTGCGGCGTTTCAAGGAATACATCACCATCCTGCTGGTCTCGGCGGTGTTCATCCTGCTGACGGCGGAGCTGCAGCCTTCCATCCTGGGGATGCTGCACTGGCGGGCGCTGGCGCTGCTGGTGGCGATGCCGCTGGCGGTGCGCCCGGTGGCCATCCTGCTGGCGACGGTACGCTCCGACATGGGCTGGCGTGATCGCCTGCTGGTCGCCTGGACGGGCCCGCGGGGTATCGTGGCGGCGGCGGTCGCCGGGGTGTTCGCGCCGGACATGGTGGCTGCCGGGTATCCCGACGCGCGCCTGCTGGTGCCGGTGATTTTCGCCCTGGTGTTCCTTACGGTGCTGGTGCACGGTCTCTCGCTGGAGCGCCTGGCGCGACTGCTCGGCCTGGCGGCCGCGCGACGCGACGGCCTGCTGGTCGTGGGGGCGTCGCCGTGGACCATCGACCTGTGCCGGGCGCTGGGGGAGCTGGACGTCAAGGTGGTCCTTGCCGACGGCTCGTGGCACCGCCTGCGGGGCGCCCGTCTGGCGGGGGTGCCGATCTGGTTCGGCGAGGTGCTCTCGGAACGGGCGCAGGAGTCGCTGGCGCTCAACGAGATCGCCTCGCTGCTCGCCGCGACCAGCAACGATGCCTACAATGCCCTGGTGTGCAACAGTCTCGCGCCGGAGCTCGGGAGTGAGCACGTGTACCAGCTGCCCCTGTACGATACCGGGGAGGACACCGAGTCGCGCGGCATGGCCCGGACCCTGCGAGGGCGCATCGCGTTCGACGAGCGTGCCGTGATCGACGAGCTGCTCAAGCGTCATTATGCTGGCTGGCAGTTCCGGCACACGCGCTTGACCGGCGCATTCACCTACCGGGACCACCTCGAACGGTGTCACCCTGAAGCGTTCCAGATCCTGGTCGTCAGGGAGGACGGGGAGGTGGCCATCCACCCGGCACACAACGCCGGCGAGCCCGGCGAGGGTGACACGGTGGTTCACTACGGCCCGCCCCGGGAGGAACCGGCGCCCGGGACGATGGAGGAAGCGCATGGCGCAGCCGAGCGGCGACAGGAAGAAGCTCCGGGGACCGGCGGGTGAGCTGGAGGCGCGCATCGACCTGCCCGCTGGAGGCGCCGGCGCCGGCCGCGCGGCACTGGTCTGCCATCCGCACCCGCTGTACGGCGGGACCATGGACAACAAGGTGGTTTATACCCTCGCACGAGCGTTCAACGATCTCGGGATGCCCGCGCTGCGCTTCAACTTCCGCGGCGTGGGAGAGAGTGACGGGGCCTTCGCCGGCGGTGACGGAGAAGCGGCTGACGCGCTTGCCGCCTGGGACTGGATCGATGCCGAGTGGGGTCCCCGCGAGCTCTGCCTGGCGGGTTTCTCATTCGGCGCCATGGTGGCACTGCGGGTGGCCGAGGAGCGCAGGCCCGCATGCCTGGTGACGGTGGCGCCGCCGGTGCGCGATCTGCCGGCGGAGTATGCCGGGCCCGGCTGTCCCTGGGTGCTGGTGCAGGGTGAGGCGGACGACGTGGTGGAGGCACCGGCGGTGCTCGAGTGGGCGGGGCGTCTCGCGGCGCCGCCGCGCGTCGAGACCTTTGCCGGTGTCGGGCACTTCTTCCACGGGCACCTGCCGCAGCTGCGCGAGCGGGTCGTGGCAGCGGTGACGGAAATCATGGAGAAGGATGAGCATGGCTGAGCAACAGGTCGGCGCCTCCCTGGGCGTCGTGATCATGACCGTTTCGGACACCCGCAGCGCCGAGAACGACACCTCCGGGGACACCCTGGCGGAGCGCGCGGAGCAGGCCGGCCACCGGGTGATCGAGCGCTGCATCGTGCCGGACGACATCTACCGCATCCGTGCCGAGGTGTCGCGCTGGATCACGGACGAGCGCGTCGAGGTCGTACTCAGCACGGGCGGCACTGGCCTGACGGGACGGGACGGCACCCCGGAAGCCGTCACTCCGCTGCTGGACAAGATGATCGATGGCTTCGGCGAGGTATTCCGTGCGATCTCGTTCGACGAGATCGGCACCTCCGCATTGCAGTCGCGCGCGATCGCCGGCGTCGCGAACGGCACCGTGGTGTTCTGCCTGCCGGGCTCGACCGGTGCGTGCCGCACCGGCTGGGATCGCCTGATACGGGAGCAGCTCGACATCGGCAACCGGCCCTGCAACCTGGCCGAGCTGATGCCGCGCCTGCGCGAAAGCTGAGGATCGCCGGGCGCGGGACCCGGAACGCGCCGGTACGCGCGGGCGTGTCTGTCGGGGAATGGCGGCGGAGCAGCCGCGGAGCATCGCCCGCCGGGCGGCAACAAGAAGGGAGGAGAGAACCATGCGCTACGCACTCGCGCTGCTGGCCGCCATGACGCTGGCCGTTCCCATGGCGCACGCGAGCAGCGTCGATCACGTCGACCAGCTGAGCCAGAGCCAGTTCCGGGGCCTGTCGGAGGACCTCGGCGGCGTGCTCAGCTACAAGCAGCTGCAGCCGTCGGCGCCCGAGGGCACCCTGGGGTTCAGCCTCGGCGTCGACGCCAGCTACACCCGGATCCGGAGCGACGCGGCCTGGAAGCAGGCCACCGGCAGCAGTGTCAGCGGCGTCCCGACGGCCCGCATCCGTGCCAGCAAGGGCCTGCCGTTCGGGTTCGACGTGGGCGCTTTCTACAGCACCGTCCCGGGCAGCAATATCAATGCATTCGGTGCCGAGCTCCGCTACGCCCTGGTGCAGGGCGGGCCGCTCACCCCCGCGGTCGGGATCCGCGGCTCCTATACGCGCCTGGACGGGGTGAGCCAGCTGCATTTCAACACCCGGGCGCTGGACCTTTCCGTGTCCAAGGGCTTCGCTTTCCTGACGCCGTATGCCGGGGTCGGCCGCGTCTGGGTGCACAGCACCCCGGAAGGCAGCGCGGCCCAGGCGGGCCTGCACGAGGAGACGCTCAACCAGTCCCACGTGTTCGGCGGCGTACGGCTGAGCCTGATACCCGCGAGCCTGACCCTCGAGATCGACCGCACGGGCAGTGTGAACACCTACAGCGCGAAGCTGGGCTTCGGTTTCTGAGCGGCAGGGGAAGGTTGAACCCTGCGCGCCCGCGTGCGTCGCCTCACCGAGGGGACGGCGTGGTATGATCCCCGGGTGGCGGCCGTCTCCGCCGCCCGGCGGGTCCGCCCTTCCCCGCAAGCAACCGGATCGTATGCTGCAGCACCTCAAGGAATTCTTCACCGAACATGCCGGCCGCGACAGCGAGGCCGACCTCGACGAGCGCCTGCGCGTGGCCTGCGCGGCGCTGATGGTGGAAATGGAACGCGCCGATGCGCGCACGGACGCGGACGAGCAGCACACGGTTGCGCGCCTGCTGGCGGAGCACTTCTCGCTCACCCGGGAGCAGACGGCCCGGCTGCTCGAGCTGGCCGACGAGCGCGCCGACGACGCCACCTCCCTGTACGAGTTCACGTCCCTGATCCACGCGAACTTCAGCATGGACGAGAAGCGGGAGCTGCTGGCGATGCTGTGGCGCACCGCCTACGCGGACGGGCGCCTGAACAAGTACGAGGAGGCGCTCGTGCGCAAGGTCGCGGAGCTGCTGTATATGCCCCACCAGGACTTCATCGCGATCAAGCTGAAGGTACAGAGCGAGACTTCCTGACGGATCGCCGCCCCGACCGGTCAGTCCGCCGGCAGCGGCTCGCGCTGGCGCAGGCTGTAGAGCGCGATCTCGCCCATCAGGTTGGGCACCGTCTGCATCCAGCGCCCGGTATGGTGCCGGTGATCCACCATGGTGCGGTTGAGGATCTGGATGTTCTTTTCCCGGCACAGGGTCTCGAAGTCCCGGACCGTGCACAGGTGGATATTGGGCGTGTCGTACCACTGCGACGGCAGGGCCCGGGATACCGGCATGCGGCCGGCGAGCCCGAGCTGCAGGCGGCTCTTCCAGTGCCCGAAGTTGGGGAACGTGACGATGCCCTCGCTGCCCACCCGGAGCATCTCCTCCAGCAGCCGCTCCGGGTGGTGCACCACCTGGATCGCGTGCGTCATCACCACGTAGTCGAAGGAGTCGGTCTCGAAGTCGCCGAGGCCCAGGTCGAGGTCCATCTGGATCACGTTGATTCCCGTGCGGACGGCCCGGCTGACGTTGTCGGGGTCGATCTCCAGGCCGTAGCCGGTGACGCCGGCGGCGTCGTGCAGATGGCGCAGCAGGGTGCCGTCCCCGCAGCCGAGGTCCAGTACCCGCGAGCCCGGACGGATCCAGCGGCCGATGATCTCGAGGTCCGGACGCAGCGCCATGTCAGCCGACCTCCGTCGCGATCCGGTCCAGGTAGCCCCCGAGCACCTCGATGTACTGGGGGATGGGCATCAGGAAGTCGTCGTGCCCCAGGTGCGACTGGATTTCCGCGTAGGAGACGTTCTTGTCCGCGTCGAGCAGGGCCTTGACGATCTCCCGCGAGCGGGCCGCCGAAAAGCGCCAGTCGCTGCTGAAGGAGACCACCAGGAACTCGGCCGCGGTGCGCGCGAAGGCGCGCGCCAGGTCGTCGTCGTAGGCGTGGGCGGGGTCGAAGTAGTCCAGCGCCTTGGTCATCAGCAGATAGGTGTTGGCGTCGAAGCGGTCGACGAAGGAGCGTCCCTGGTAGCGCAGATAGCTCTCGACCTGGAACTCGACGTCGAAGCCGAAGGACAGCTTGCCCTCGCGAAGCTCGCGTCCGAACCGGTCGCGCATCGAGTTTTCCGAGAGGTAGGTGATGTGGCCCAGCATGCGGGCCAGCATCAGGCCGCGGCGCGGAACCACGCCGTGGTCGTAGTAGCGCCCCGCGTGGAAATCCGGGTCCGAAAGGATCGCCTGCCGGGCGACCTCGTTGAAGGCGATGTTCTGGGCCGAGAGCTTCGGCGCCGCCGCGATCACGATCGCGTGCCGAAGGCGGTCGCCGTAGTCGATCGCCCACTGCATCACCTGCATGCCGCCGAGGCTGCCGCCGACCACGGCCGCCCACTTGTGGATGCCCAGCCGTTCGCCCAGCCGGGCCTGGCTCCGCACCCAGTCGGCGCAAGTGACGACGGGGAAGTCGGGCCCGTAGTAGCGGCCGGTCTCCGGGTTGATGGTATTGGGGCCGGTCGAGCCACGACAGCTGCCGAGGTTGTTGGGGCAGACCACGAAGAAGCGCCGGGTGTCGATGGGCTTGCCCGGGCCGATGCAGTTCTCCCACCAGCCCGGCTTGCGGTCCTCGAGGCTGTGGTAGCCGGCGGCGTGATGGTCCCCGGAGAGGGCGTGGCACACCAGGATGGCGTTGCTGTGCTCGGCGTTCAGCTCGCCGTAGCTCTCGTACACCAGGTCGTAGGACGGCAGCACCTCGCCGCAGTCCAGCCGGAGCGGCTCGTCGAAATGAAGCTTCCTGGGGGCGACCAGCCCCGCCGAATCACTGGGTAACGTCTTGGCCATGGTGTGCGGTTGCGCTTGCCGCTCCCTGCTGGTGCTCCGGGCCCCGGCACCCGGACCGTGCGTGCCTCCCCCGCGACCGCGGCGCGAGAGATGCAGCCTAATGGGAGCCCGGGGTCCCCGCAAGTCCGCGCCGGCCCCGCGCCACGCGGCGGCTCAGCCTTCCGCCAGCGCCTCCGGCGGCCCGGTGGCGCCGGCGACGGCGACCGTCTTGTTCCGGCCGCGGTGCCCGCGCACCAGCCGTACCCGGCCGGCCGGGACCCCGAGGCGGTCCGAGATCAGCCGGATCAGGGCGTCGTTGGCGCGCCCGTCGCGCGCCGGCGCCGCGATGCGCAACTTCAGCCGGCCGCCGTGCATGCCGGCCGGGCCGGTGGCCCTGGCGCCCGGCTGCACGTACAGCTCGAGCAACAGCGTCCCGCCGTCACGCCGGCACCAGGGAGGATCCGTGCCCGCCCGCCGGCCGGGCATCTCAGGTTCCGAACGGCGCGATCAGCATCTTGATCACCTCGATGGCGACCAGCACCAGCAGGGGGGAGAAGTCGATGCCTCCCAGCGGCGGGATCAGGCGCCGGGCCTGTTCGAGCAGGGGCTCGTTGATGCTGTAGAGCACCGACAGCGCCGGGTTGTAGGCCCCCGGGCTGACCCAGCTGAGAATGACCTGGATGAGGATGGTGAACAGGTAGAGATTGAGCAGCAGCACCACCACATTGACCAGCGCCGCCAGCAGCAGGTACGGAGTCGGCGCCATCCCGGTCATCCCGCGAATCGCAAGCACGGCCTCCAGGCTCGCGAATTCCAGGACGTACATGAACACGACCGAGGCCGTGTCGAAACGCCGCGTGCCCGGTATCAGGCGGCGCAGCGGGCGAAGCACGGGCTCGGTGACGCGCAGCAGGAACTGCGCCAGCGGATTGAAGGCGTCGGCGCGCACCAGCTGCAGCAGAAACCGCAGCATCACCGCCAGGATGTAGAGCATGAAGGCGATCTGCACCAGGAATACGATCGGATTCTGCCAGTAGCTGCTGCCCATTCGGACTCCTTCCCCGGATCGCCACGGCGGGTAAACGGCCCCTCGCGGCGATGTATCGTCGTGCTAAGTCTGCGGCCCACCGCCCCCGAGCGTCTCGGCCAGCTCGCCGGCGCGCGCGGCCGCCGCGGCGATGGCCTCGCGGAAGGCGTCGCGCAGGCCGGCGCTCTCCAGCGCCTCGATGCCGCGCTCCGTCGTCCCCCCGGGCGAGGTGACGCGCTCGCGCAGCGTCGACACGTCCTCGCCGCTTTCGATTGCCATGCGGGCCGCCCCGAGCGCGGTCTGCTGGCACAACCGGCGGGCGGTGTCGGGCGCGAGGCCGCACTCGGTGGCGGCGTTCTGCATCGCCTCCATGACCAGGAAGAAATAGGCGGGGCCGCTGCCCGACAGCGCCGTGACCACGTTCATCCGCGCCTCGTCGTCCAGCCAGACCACGATGCCGGCGCTTTCCAGGATGCCGGCCGCGATGCCCTGTTGCCGCCGGTCGACCCGGGCATTGGCGTACAGCGCGGAGGCACCGGCGCCGAGCAGTGCCGGGGTGTTGGGCATGGCGCGCACCACCGGGCGTTCGCCGCCCAGCCAGCGCTCGATGTCGTCGCTGCGCAAACCGGCGGCGATCGAGATCACCACCGGCCCGGGCCGTTCTCCCAGCGCCCCGGCGAGCGCCGTGGCGACTTCCTCGAGGACCTGCGGTTTGACCGCCAGCACCACGGCGTCCGCGCCCTGCACGGCTTCGGCGTTGTCTGCCGTGGTCCCGACCCGGAAGCGCTGCTGCAGCGCCTTGCGGGCTCCCTCGCGGGGCTCGGCCACGACGATGGCGGTCGGCGGATGTCCCCCCGCGACCAGGCCTCCGACCAGGCTGGTCGCCATGTTGCCCCCGCCGATGAAGGCGATGCGGTTGGCCTCGGTCATGGATTCCGGTCCCTCCCCGGGTCTGCTCGCGGCGTAAAATGGCGCTCATTGTACTAACGCGGCGAGAGCAAACGCCACGGCGGCGGAGATGCGGCGCGCCGCCGGGACGCAGTGCAGCGGATCGCGGCCCGCGGGCGACTCAGTCCGGATCGGCCGCCGGTTCGCGCGGGCCGAATATCGCCGTACCGACGCGGACCAGCGTGCTGCCCTCGGCGATGGCCGCCTCGAGATCATCCGACATGCCCATGGACAGGGTGTCCAGCGCCAGTCCCCGCGCGACGAGGGCGTCGCGGGCCTCGCGCAGCCGGCGATAGGGCTCGCGCTGCCGCTCGAGGTCCCGGGCCGGTGCCGGGATCGCCATCAGGCCCCGCAGCCGCAGGCGGGGCAGGTCCGCGACGGCCTGCGCCAGGTCCGGCAGTGCCCCGGGGGTGGTTCCGGACTTGCTGGGCTCGCCACTGATGTTGACCTGCAGGCAGACATCCAGTGGCGGCAGCGCCGCCGGCCGTTGCTCACTCAGGCGGCGGGCGATCTTGAGCCGGTCCACGCTGTGCACCCAGGCGAAACGGGCCGCGACGTCGCGGGTCTTGTTCGACTGCAGCGGGCCGATGAAGTGCCACTCCAGCTCCATCTCCGCCAGGGTGTCGATCTTGCGGACGGCCTCCTGGAGATAGCTCTCGCCGAAGCGGCGCTGGCCCGCGGTCGCCGCTTCGCGGACCGCGGCGGCCGGGTGGGTCTTGCTCACCGCCAGCAGCGTGATCTCCGCCGGATCACGCCCCCAGCGACCGGCCAGCGTCCTGATGCGCGCGTTCGTCGCGGCGAGCCGTGCTGCGACATCTGTCATATTGCGTGGCCCGGGCGTTACCGATATGTTTGCCAGAGAGCTTCGCGGGCCCGACGATCCCGGGCGCGTCCCGACCGTTCCCGGCCCGCCAGAATAACGAATTGTAAGGTACTCCGATGGATATTGCTCAGCTGCTCGCGTTTTCGGTCAAGAACGGTGCATCGGACCTGCACCTGTCGGCCGGCCTGCCGCCCATGATCCGGGTCGACGGCGACATCCGCCGCATCAACCTGCCGCCCCTGGACCAGAAGGACACGCACGATCTGGTCTACGACATCATGAACGACAAGCAGCGCAAGGACTTCGAGGAGTTCATGGAGACGGACTTCTCGTTCGAGATCCCCAATCTCGCGCGCTTCCGCGTCAACGCCTTCAACCACAACCGGGGCTCGGGGGCGGTGTTCCGGACGATCCCCTCGAAGATCCTGTCGCTGGAGGATCTCGGCGCTCCCGCGATCTTCCGGGACATCGCCGAGAAGCCCCGGGGCGTGTGCCTGGTGACCGGCCCGACCGGCTCGGGCAAGTCCACCACCCTGGCGGCGATCATCAACTACATCAACGAGAACCAGGCCGGGCACATCCTGACGATCGAGGATCCCATCGAGTTCGTGCACGACAGCAAGAAGTGCCTGATCAACCAGCGCGAGGTGCACCGCGACACGCTGGGCTTCAGCGAGGCCCTGCGCAGCGCGCTCCGCGAGGACCCGGACGTGATCCTGGTGGGCGAGATGCGTGACCTCGAGACCATCCGCCTGGCGCTGACCGCGGCGGAGACCGGGCACCTGGTGTTCGGGACCCTGCACACGACCTCGGCGGCCAAGACCATCGACCGCATTGTGGACGTGTTCCCGGCGGCCGAGAAGGACATGGTCCGCGCCATGCTGTCGGAGTCGCTGCAGGCGGTGATTTCCCAGACCCTCCTGAAGAAGACCGGCGGCGGACGCATCGCGGCGCACGAGATCATGATCGGCACCCCGGCCATCCGCAACCTGATCCGGGAGGGCAAGATCGCGCAGATGTACTCGGCGATCCAGACCGGCCAGGGCGCCGGGATGCAGACCCTGGACCAGAATCTCCAGGAGCTGGTGCGGCGCAACGCGGTCAGCCGGGAGGTCGCCCGCACCAAGGCCGTGAACAAGGAAACCTTCTGATGGAGCGCGACGAGGCCGCACGCATTCTGCAGAACCTGCTGCGCATGATGGTCAAGCGCGCCGGGTCGGACCTGTTCATCACCGCCGGCTTCCCGCCGGCGATCAAGATCGACGGCAGCCTCAATCCGGTGGCCGAGAAGCCGTTCACGCCGGACCAGACGGCGATCATGGCCCGGGCGATCATGAACGATCGCCAGACGCGCGAGTTCGAGCAGACCAAGGAGTGCAACTTCGCCATCGCTCCCCGCGGCATCGGCCGCTTCCGCGTGAACGCGTTCGTGCAGATGGGTCGCGTGGGACTGGTGCTGCGCACCATCAACACCTCCATCCCCACTTTCGAGGAGCTGCTGCTGCCCGAGATCCTCAAGGAGGTGGTGATGACCAAGCGCGGCCTGGTGATCCTGGCGGGCGCGACGGGGTCCGGCAAGTCCACCAGCTTGGCCGCGATGCTGGGCTACCGCAACGAGAACACGCGCGGACACATCATCACCATCGAGGACCCGGTCGAGTACGTACACCCCCACAGGAGCTGCGTGGTGACCCAGCGCGAGGTGGGAGTGGACACCGAGAACTGGCATATCGCGCTGAAGAATACCCTGCGCCAGGCCCCGGACGTGATCCTCATCGGCGAGGTGCGCGATACGGATACCATGGAGTACGCGATCCAGTTCTCCGAGACCGGGCACCTGTGCCTGTGCACCCTGCACGCCAACAACGCCAACCAGGCGCTGGAGCGCATCATCAACATGTTCCCGGAAGAGCGCCGCGAACAGGTGCTGATGGACCTGTCGCTCAACATCCAGGCGGTGCTGTCGCAGCGCCTGATCCCCCGCCGCGAGGGCGGGCGGATCGCGGCCTTCGAGGTGATGCTGGGGACGCCGCTGATCTCCGACCTGATCTTCAAGGGCGCCGTCAGCGACATCAAGGAAATCATGGCCAAGGGTACCGAGCAGGGCATGGTGACCTTCGATCAGGCCCTGTTCCAGCTCTACGAGGACGATCGCATCACCTACGAGGAAGCCCTGCGCAACGCGGACTCCAAGAACGAGCTGCGCCTGCGCATCAAGCTCGAGAGCCGCAAGTCCGGCGATGCGACCTCCTTCGACGACAGCATGCGCATCGTTCCCGACTCCGACGAGGACCGCTGACGCCTCCCCGCGGAGGGATCGAGATGCTGCTGACCCCGTTTCTCCAGCTGATCGTCGAGCGCAAGGCCTCCGACCTGTTCGTCAGCGGCGGTGCCGTGCCGCAGATCCGCCTGGAAGGCCGCACCCGGCCGGTGGGCAAACGTCAGCTCACGCCCGAGGAGGTGGAGCGCGTCGCGCACGAGCTGATGGGCCCGGCCGAACGCAGGCGCTTCGAGCAGGACTGGGAGGTGGACTTCGCCTGCCGCATCGAGGGCCTCGGGCGGTTCCGGGTCAACGTCTTCCGCCAGCGGGGCGAGGTGGCCCTGGCGCTGCGCTTCGTCCATCCGCAGGCGCCCGAGATCCGCAAGCTCGGCCTGCCGCTGATCCTGCAGGACCTGGCCCTGGCGGGACAGGGCCTGGTCCTGATGGCGGGTCCGACCGGCTGCGGCAAGTCCACCACCCTCGCCGCCATGGTCAACCACCGCAACCAGCACCTGACCGGGCACATTCTCACCATCGAGGACCCGATCGAGTTCTTCCACCACAACCAGCGCTCGATCGTGAACCAGCGCGAGCTCGGCGTGGACACGCGCTCCTACCGCAATGCCCTGCGCAGCGCCCTGCGCGAATCGCCCGACGTGGTGATGATCGGCGAGGTCCGCGACCGCGAGACCATGGAAGCGGCGGTCGAGCTGGCCGGGACGGGTCACCTGACGCTGGCGACCATCCACGCCAACAACGCGCCGCAGGCGCTGGACCGCATCGCCAACCTGTTCCCCAACGAGGCCCACAAACAGCTGTTCATGGACCTGTCGCTGTACCTCAACGCCATCATCTCCCAGCGGCTGGTGGTCAGTCGCGACGACGAATCCCGCGTGGCGGCGGTGGAAGTCATGCTCAACACGCCGTACATCGCCGACCTGATCAGCAAGGGTCACTTCGACAAGCTCAAGGCCGCGATGGAGGACAGCAAGACCCGCGGCATGCAGGACATGGATACGGTCCTCTACCAGCTCTACCTGGAAGAGCGCATCACCCTCGACGAGGCCCTCTCCCACGCCGACTCGCGCCCGAACCTGGAAGCAAAGATCAACTTCTCGGGGTAGGGAAGTTATTAAGTTGTTAAGTTATTAAGTTGTTAAGTTATTAAGTTGTTAAGTGGGCGTGGCCTCGGTGCGTTCGACTCACCACGCCCCGGCCGGTCGATACTTAATAACTTAATAACTTAACAACTTAACAACTTAAAACTGGCCCCGGGCGGACCGCAGGCCCGCCCGGGGCCTAGTCCCTCGCCCACTCGAAGCTGTCGTAGAACAGGTGCTCCTCCGGCAGCCCCCGGGCGGCGAAGGCGGGGCGGGCCGCGTCGATCATCGGGGGCGGCCCGCTCATGTAGACCTCGTGTCCCGACAGGTCGTCGTAGTCGTCCAGCACGGCGCGGTGGACCAGCCCGGTGCGGCCGGCCCAGGCGTCTCCGGGGTCCGGCTCGGACAGCACCGGGGTGAAGCGCAGGCTCTGCTGCCGTCCCAGCTGGGTCTCGATCCAGTCGGCCATGTACAGGTCGCGCAGGGCGCGCACGCCCCAGTAGAGGTGCACCGGGCGCTCGACCTCCCGGTGCAGCATGTCCGTGAGCATCGACTTCAGCGGCGCGAAGCCGGTGCCGCCGCCCATCATGATGATCGGCCGGTCGCTGTCCTCGCGCAGGAAGAAATCCCCGAGCGGCGCCTCGATGCGCAGCATCGCCTTGGGCTTCATGCGGGTGAAGATCTCGTTGGTGTAACGCCCGTCCTCCACGCGCCGCACGTGCAGCTCGACCAGCGCGTCCTCGTGCGGCGCATTGGCCATCGAGAAGCTCCGCCGCCGGCCGTCCCGCAGGAGGATGTCGAGATACTGCCCGGCGCGGAACTGCAGCCGGTCCGACGGGGGCAGCTTGAGGTAGAGGCCCATCACGTCGTGGCACAGGCGTTCGAGCCGCGCCACCCGGGCCGGTCGCCGTCGGGGGCGGAACCCCTCGGCGGTGGTCATGATGCGCCTGGGCTCGACCACCAGGTCCCGCTCGGGCAGCGCGCGGCAGAGCATGACGTCTCCCTGCTCGGCCTGCTCGCGGGTCAGGGCCGGCGGCCATTCGCGCGGATAGGCGACCCGCCCGGACAGGATGTGCGCGCGGCAGCTGCCGCAGCTGCCGTTGCGGCAGCCGTAGGGGATGTGCAGGCCGTGCCGGAGCGCCGCTTCGAGCACGGTTTCTCCTCCGGCGACCTCGATGTGATGTTCCTCGCCGCTTTCGCGACTGATCAGTGTGACGGTATGTGTCATGGCCTGTGCGTCGCCCGTCTGGTGGCGGGGGTTGCCTGGAGCCGATACAGAATTTATATAGGCGCTATGGCGATCACCCGGGCGTGCGCCGGGAGCGCGTCCGGCGGGCTCGAGCAACCAGGTGCGAGCCGCGCTGCGGACTGCATAGCTTACGTCCGGTGCGCCGGCAGGTACACAGTCGGGCGCGCCGCACTTCCGGGCAGGGGCAAGACGCGTATTCATTTTTCCGGGTGCGTCCCGGCGGCCGGGTCGGCTCGCGCGCCGACCCTCATGGAGGCTTGCATGCAATCGGTCCTGATCGTGGGGTGTGGTGATGTCGGCTTGCGCGTGGCGCGGCGCTATCGCAAGCGCGGCGCCGCCGTCACCGGGGTGGTGCGCGGCGATGCGTCGATGCGGCGGCTCGCCGAGGAGCGCATAGACGCGCTGCAGGTCGACCTCGACCACACCGTCTCGCCGGGAACGCTCCCGACCGGCGGTGCGGTCGTCCACTACTACGTGCCGCCGCCGCGCGAGGGCAAGGGGGATCCGCGCATCGAGCATTTCCTCGCCTCCATCGGCAGGGAAGAGCTGCCCGGTCGCATCGTGTATATCAGTACCAGCGGCGTGTACGGCGACTGCAACGGCGAGTGGGTGACCGAGCAGCGCGCGCCGGCCCCGGACAGCGACCGGGGACGCCGCCGCCTGGCGGCAGAGGAGAGCCTGCGCCGGTGGTGCGAGTCACGCGGAATGGAGTACGTCATCCTGCGGGTGCCGGGCATCTATGGGCCCGGCCGGCTTCCGATCAAGCGCCTCCGGAGCGGCTCGCCGGTGGTGGACGAGCGGGAATGCTCCTGGAGCAACCGCATCCAGGTCGACGACCTGGTCTCCATCTGCATCGCCGCCGGGGAGAGAGGGCCCCGCAACACCGTGTACAACGTCAGCGACGGCGATCCCACGACGATGACCGAGTACTTCATGGAAATCGCCGACTTCCTGGGGCTGGAGCCGCCGCCGGTGATCAGCCTGGACGAGGCCCGCGAGCTGCTCAGCCCTGCCATGCTGTCGTTCCTGAACGAGTCCAAGCGCCTGGACAACAGCCTGCTGCTGAAGAACCTGAAGGTGAAGCTGAAATATCCCAGCCTGGCCAAGGGCCTGCCGGCGAGCGTGCCCGAGCGGCCGTAGAGCGGTTCAGGCGTCCGGCCCGGCGTCGATCCCCAGGCGGTCCCAGATCTCGTCGACCCGGCGCCGGACCGCCTCGTCCATCGCGATCGGGCGGCCCCACCGTCGCTGCGTCTCGCCCGGCCACTTGTTGGTGGCGTCCAGGCCCATCTTGCCGCCGAGCCCGGTGACCGGCGAGGCGAAGTCCAGGTAGTCGATCGGCGTGTTCTCCACCAGCACGGTATCCCGGGCCGGATCCATGCGCGTGGTCATGGCCCAGATCACGTCCTTCCAGTCGCGGATATCGATGTCCTCGTCCACCACGATCACGAACTTGGTGTACATGAACTGCTTGAGGAACGACCAGACGCCCATGATCACGCGCTTGGCGTGGCCCGGAAACTGCTTGCGGATGCTCACCACCGCCAGACGGTAGGAGCAGCCCTCGGGCGGCAGGTAGAAGTCGGTGATCTCCGGGAACTGCTTCTGCAGGATCGGGATGAACACCTCGTTGAGCGCGACCCCGAGGATGGCCGGCTCGTCCGGCGGGCGGCCGGTGTAGGTGCTGTGGTAGATCGGGTCGTTACGGTGGGTGATGCGGTCCACGGTGAACACCGGGAAGGTCTCGACCTCGTTGTAATAACCCGTGTGGTCACCGAACGGGCCCTCGGGGGCGGTGTCGTCCGGCGCGATGTGGCCCTCGAGCACGATCTCGGCGCTGGCCGGCACCTGCAGGTCCGAACCCCGGCACGCCACCAGCTCGCTGCGGCTGCCGCGGAGCAGGCCGGCGAAGGCATACTCCGACAGGGTGTCCGGTACCGGCGTCACGGCGCCCAGCATGGTCGCCGGATCGGCTCCCAGTGCGACCGCCACCGGGAACGGCTCGTCCGGACGCTCCTGCTGCCAGTCGCGGAAATCCAGCGCGCCGCCGCGGTGGGACAGCCAGCGCATGATCAGGCGGTTGCGCCCGAGGCGCTGCTGCCGGTAGATGCCGAGGTTCTGGCGCTGCCTGCGCGGGCCCCGGGTGACCACCAGCCCCCAGGTGATCAGCGGCCCGGCATCCCCGGGCCAGCAGGTCTGCAGCGGCAGGCGCTCCAGGTCGACCGCGTCTCCCTCCAGCACGTTCTGCTGGCAGGGCGCCCGGGACACCGTCCGCGGCGCCATGTCGATGGCTTTCTTGACCATCGGCAGCGATTGCCAGGCTTCGCGCAGGCCCCGGGGCGGTTCCGGCTCCCTGAGGAACGCGAGCAGCTCGCCGATCTCGCGCAGGGCGGAAACCTCGTCCGCGCCCATTCCCAGGGCCACCCGGCGGGCGGTGCCGAACAGGTTGCCCAGCACCGGGATATCGTGGCCCCGGGGGTTCTCGAACAACAGCGCCGGTCCCCCCGCGCGCAGGGTACGGTCGCAGATCTCGGTCATCTCCAGGTGCGGGTCGATTTCCGCGCGGACGCGCAGCAGCTCGCCCTGCTGCTCCAGGCGCAGGACAAAGTCCCTGAGGTCCCTGTACTTCATCGGCATGTTCCGGTCGGCATGGCGGCCCCGCAGTGCGTGGCCGGGCGCGGATCACTATAATGGACCATCCCTTCCACTTCATCCCGCACGAGCGACGCGATGCAGAGGGTGCCCGAGCCGGAGCTGATGGATGCCCCCGAGCAGGCGAGAGCCTATGCGGAGGCGGATTTCGCGGAGGCGCACGACCAGCTGATGAGCGCATTCACCCGGCATTTCCCGGACGCCGATCCGCGCCACGTGCTGGACCTGGGCTGCGGCCCGGCGGATGTCACCATGCGCTTCGCGCGAGCGTGGCCCGCGGCACGGGTGGATGGAATCGACGCCGGACCCAACATGCTCGGCCTCGGCCGGCGCGCGGTGGCGGCGGCGGGCCTGTCGGGCCGGGTGCGGCTGTACTCGGGCTACCTTCCCGGCGCGGAGCCCCCGCGGCCGGCCTACGACACGATCATCAGCAACAGCCTGCTGCATCACCTGGCCGGGCCCGGCGCGTTGTGGGAGGCGGTGGGCCGCTTCGGGGCCCCGGGGGCACGGGTGCTGGTGATGGACCTGGCGCGGCCGGCCGACGAGCGCGCGTGGGAGGAACTGGTGGAGCGCTACGCCGCCGATGCACCGGCGGTGCTCCGCGAGGACTTCGGCAACTCCCTGCGCGCCGCCTATCGGCCGGAGGAGGTGGCGGTGCAGCTCGACCGCGCGGGGCTGCCGCTGTCGGTCGAGCTGATCAGTGACCGGCACCTGGTCGTCTGGGGGCGGCTGCCGGCATGAACGACGGGGCCGTCCCGGGAGGCAGCATGGAACGATTCCGCAATCCGTCGGTCGACGGGATCCGTGCCCTGCTCGCACGCGTGCGCACCATCGCCGTGGTGGGACTCTCGCCCAACCCCCGGCGCCCCAGCCACGCCGTGGCGCGTTCCCTGCAGGGGTTCGGCTACCGCATCATCCCCGTGCGCCCGGCGGTCGACGCGGTGCTGGGCGAGCGCGCATACGCCAGCCTGCGGGATCTGCATGCCGACCGTCCGGAGGGGGTCGACCTGGTCGACGTGTTCCGCGCGCCGGAGCACGTTCCCGCGCTGGTGGACGAGTGCATCGAGCTGGCTGTGCCCGCCCTCTGGCTGCAGGACGGGGTGATCGACGAGGCCGCGGCACTGCGGGCGCGGCGGGCCGGCATCATGGTGGTGATGGACCGCTGCGTGTACCGGGATTACACGGCCCTGGTGGCCTGAATACGGGATTGCGCCGCATGCAGCTGGAATTCACCAAGATGCAGGGCCTGGGCAACGACTTCGTCGTCATCGACGCGGTGGCCGCCCCGGTCAGCCTCTCGCCGGGGCAGCTGCGCCGCCTTGCGGACCGCCGCTTCGGGGTGGGCTGCGACCAGGTGCTGGTGCTGGAGCGTGCGCCGGCCGGCGGCGGGGCCGATTTCCGCTATCGCATCTTCAACGCGGACGGCGGCGAGGTGGAGCAGTGTGGCAACGGCGCGCGCTGCATGGCGCGCTTCGCGCACGAGCGCGGCTACCTCCGGGACGCCCGGGCGCTGTTCGACACCGCCGGCGGGCCGATCCGGGTGGCGCTGGAAGCGGATGGCCGCGTGCGCGTGGACATGGGCGTGCCGCGCCTGGAGCCGCGCGAGATCCCGTTCGAGGCGCCCCGGCGCGAGGCCCTGTACGTGCTGGAGGTCGACGGCGGGCGCTGGAGCATCTCCGCCCTGTCCATGGGCAATCCGCACGCGGTGCTGCAGGTCCCGGACGTCGACCGCGCACCCGTCGGGGAGTTGGGACCGCGCATCGAGCGCCACCCACGCTTTCCCCGGCGCGTGAATATCGGGTTCATGCAGGTGCAGGGCCGCGACCGGATCCGGCTGCGGGTGTACGAGCGCGGCGTCGGCGAGACGCTGGCTTGCGGCACCGGTGCCTGTGCGGCGGTGGTCGCGGGCCGGCTGCAGGGGCTGCTGGACGACCGGGTCACGGTGGAGCTGCGCGGCGGCGAGCTCACGGTAGAATGGGAGGGCGAGGGAAAGCCCGTATCGATGACCGGCCCCGGCGAGGTAGTATTTACGGGAACCATCGAGCTGTAACGGGCGCGACCAGGCGAGCGATCACGAACATGACCACGCAGCAGGAGCAGAAGCCGAGCACGGCCGAGCCCACCGCGGAGCAGGTGGAGGATTACCTCCGGCGCCACCGTGATTTCCTCGAGCGCCGTCCCGAGCTGCTCGAGGAGCTCCGGGTGCCGCACCAGGTGAGCGGCGCCGCCTCCCTGATCGAGCGGCAGGTATCGCTCCTGCGCGAGCGCAACCGCAAGCTCGAGCAGCGGCTCAACGAGCTGCTGGACGTGGCGCGCGCCAACGAGCAGCTGCTCGAGCGCATGCACAAGCTGACCCTGGCGCTGCTGGAGGCGAGGGGCCTGGACGAGGCGTTGAACGCCGTCCAGGACACGCTGCGCAGCGAGTTCGACGTGGACGAGGTCGCGCTGCTGCTGTACCGCGACGACGCGGACGGGGAGCAGCGGGGCCCCGCGCAGCTCCTGCGCGCGGACGACGAGCGCCTGCGCGTGTTCGCCCGGGTGCGGGAGAATGGCCGGCCGCGCTGTGGCGAGCCGGGGACGGGCCAGGCCGAGATGCTGTTCGGACCGCGTGCGCGGAAGGTCGCTTCGCTGGCGCTCATTCCGCTGGGTGAGGGCGGCTACGACGGCCTGCTCGGTGCCGGCAGCCATCGCCGCGACCGCTTCCATCCCGGCATGGGCACCATGTTCCTCGCCCGGATCGGCGAGCTCGTCGGAGCGGCCCTGGCGCCGCTGGATTGATGACCGACGCGGCCGGCGAGCAGCTCGAGGCGTTCCTGGCCTATCTCCACGGGGTGCGGCGGCTGTCGCAGCGCACCATCGACGCCTACCGCCGTGACCTTTCCGGGGTGCTCCGGTACATCCGGGAGCGCGGCCCGAACGACTGGGCGGCGATGACCGTGCACGACGTGCGCGGCGTGGTCGCGCACCACCACCGCCGCGGCCTTTCGGGCCGCAGTCTGCAGCGCCTGCTGTCCGCGTTGCGCACGCTGTTCGCCTATCTGATGCGGGAGGGGCTCGCCGGCTACGACCCGGCGGCCGGCGTGCGCGCACCGAAGCACGCGCGCAACCTGCCGGAGGTGCTCGATCCGGACGAGACCGCGCGCCTGCTCGAGTTCGGCGGGGAGGATCCGCTTTCGATCCGTGATCGCGCGCTGCTCGAGCTGATCTATTCCTCGGGGCTGCGCCTGGCGGAGGTGGTCGGGCTCGACCTGACGGAGCTCGACCTTGCGGACGCCGTTGTCGAGGTGAGAGAGGGCAAAGGCGCAAAGGACCGGAAGGTGCCGATCGGCCGCTATGCGGTGCGCGCGCTGCGGGAATGGCTGGACCGGCGCCCGGAGCTCGCGGCTCCCGGCGAGACCGCAGTGTTCGTCAGCCGCCGCGGACGGCGCCTGGCCCACCGCAGCGTGCAGCTGCGGCTGCGGGATCGTGCCCTGCGCCAGGGGCTGGACCGGCCGGTGCACCCGCACATGCTGCGCCACTCGTTCGCCAGCCATCTGCTGGAATCGAGCGGTGACCTGCGCGCGGTGCAGGACCTGCTCGGGCATGCCGACATCAGCACCACCCAGATCTACACTCACCTGGACTTCCAGCACCTGGCGGAGGTGTACGACCGGGCTCATCCCCGCGCCCGTCGCCGCAAGCGTTAGGGGCAGCGGCAGGGCGGCGGTCTCCGGTATTTCCGCGCATGCGACGTCGCCGGCGTGACCGGCGCCGGGTCCCCCGCTGCCGTGCGGCGCGTGTACAATCTGGGAGAGCGCCCGACCATTCGCGCCGGTCCGCACCCGCGGTCGCGCGGCACGACGGGTCTCCACGCGGCGCTCCCCGGGTTCACTTCCGTCCGCCGCCGGCGGACGGCGCGAGCAGAGGCCAGCACGCTTTGGAGCAATTTTCGGGTACGACCATCCTGTCGGTACGCCGCGGCGGCAGCGTCGCCATGGCCGGCGACGGCCAGGTATCGATGGGCAACACCATCATGAAGGGCAACGCCCGCAAGGTGCGCCGCCTGTTCCATCACCAGGTCATCGCCGGGTTCGCCGGCGGCACCGCCGACGCCTTCACGCTGTTCGAGCGCTTCGAGGGCAAGCTGGAGCAGCACGGCGGGAACCTCACGCGGGCCGCTGTGGAGCTGGCCAAGGACTGGCGCACCGATCGCATGCTGCGGCGGCTGGAAGCGCTGCTGTGCGTCGCCGACAAGGAGGTTTCACTGATCATTTCCGGCAACGGTGACGTCATCGAGCCGGAGAACGAAGTCATGGCGATCGGATCCGGCGGCCCCTACGCCCAGGCCGCCGCCTGGGCGCTGCTGGGCAATACCGACCTCGGGGCGAGGGAGATCGCGGAACAATCGCTCCGGATCGCCGCCGACATCTGCGTGTACACCAACCACAACCTGGTGGTGGAGGAGCTGGAATCGGAGGCGCGCTGAGCGTGTTTCCGGGTCCGGCGGCCGCAACCAGCAACGGGCTGCAACCATGTCCAACATGACTCCCCGCGAAATCGTCCAGGAGCTGGACAAGCACATCATCGGCCAGGCCAGTGCCAAGCGCGCGGTGGCCATCGCGCTGCGCAACCGGTGGCGCCGCCAGCAGGTCGAGGAGCCGCTGCGCAGCGAGGTCACGCCCAAGAACATCCTGATGATCGGCCCCACCGGTGTGGGCAAGACCGAGATCGCGCGGCGCCTGGCGCGCCTGGCGCACGCGCCGTTCGTCAAGGTCGAGGCGACCAAGTTCACCGAGGTCGGCTACGTCGGGCGCGAGGTGGACTCCATCGTCCGCGAGCTGGTCGACGCGGCGGTGAAGATGACCCGCGAGGAGGAGATGACCAAGGTCCGCCACCGCGCCGAGGAGGCGGCCGAGGAACGCATCCTGGATGCACTGCTGCCGCGCGCCCGGGGCGGCGGGTCGGACTGGCCCACCGGGGGCGCCCAGGAGGACGATTCCGCGACCCGCCAGAAGATGCGCAAGAAGCTGCGCGAGGGAGAGCTGGACGAACGGGAGATCGACGTCGAGGTGGATGTCTCGCCGATGGGCGTGGAGATCATGGCCCCGCCCGGCATGGAGGAGATGACCAGCCAGCTGCAGAGCATGATGCAGAACCTTTCCGGAGGGCGCACCCGGCGCCGCCGGCTGCGGGTGAAGGACGCCTTCAAGATCCTCACCGACGAGGAGGCGATGCGGCTGGTCAACGAGGACGACATCAAGATCAACGCGGTGCACAACGTCGAGAACAACGGCATCGTGTTCCTGGACGAGATCGACAAGGTGACCAAGCGTTCCGAGGGCGGTGCCGGCGGCGCCGACGTTTCGCGCGAGGGCGTGCAGCGCGACCTGCTGCCCCTGGTGGAGGGCTGCACCATCAACACCAAGCACGGGATGGTGCGCACGGACCACATCCTGTTCATCGCCTCGGGCGCGTTCCACATGGCCAAGCCATCGGACCTGATCCCGGAGCTCCAGGGCCGTCTCCCGATCCGGGTGGAGCTGGACTCGCTCGGAATCGACGAGTTCGTGCGCATCCTGACCGAGCCGGATGCCTCGCTGACGCGCCAGTACCGGGCCCTGATCGAGGCCGAGGGCGTGCAGCTGGCGTTCACGGAGGACGGTGTACGGCGCATCGCGGAAGCCGCCTACCAGGTCAACGACCGCACCGAGAACATCGGGGCGCGGCGGCTGCACACGGTCATGGAACGCCTGCTGGAGACCGTTTCCTACGAGGCCTCGGACCTGGTCGAGAAGTCCGTGACCGTCGACGGCGACTACGTCGATGCCCACCTCGGCGACCTCGTGCGGGACGAGGACCTGAGCCGCTACATCCTGTGACATCGTCCGGCTCCGGACAGCGGAGGTATCGATGAGCGAACGCACACCGCGACCCACGCGCATCCGGCTGCATCGCAAGTCGCGCGTGCTGGAGGTGAGCTTCGAGGATGGCCGCGACGTCCGGCTCAGCTGCGAGTACCTGCGCGTCTTCTCGCCTTCCGCCGAGGTGCAGGGACACGGCCCCGGCCAGCAGGTGCTTCAGACAGGCAAGGAGAACGTCAACATCACGCGGATCGAGCCGGTGGGCAATTACGCGGTGCGGCTGCACTTCGACGACGGTCACGATACGGGCCTGTATTCGTGGAGCGTCCTCTACGATCTGGGCGTGAACGCGGAAACCAACTGGGCGCGCTACCTGGAGCGCCTGGAGAAAGCGGGCTACCGGCGCGAGGACTGACCGGCGCAGACGGGGAATGACAATGGATCACGACAGGGACACCGAGACCACGGACTTCGGCTACCGGGAGGTGTCGCGCTCCGAGAAGGCGCGCCTGGTGCGCGGGGTATTCGACTCCGTGGCCGGGCGCTACGACCTGATGAACGACCTGATGTCCGGCGGTCTCCATCGTCTCTGGAAGCGCTATACCCTGGAGCTTTCCGGCGTGCGCCGCGGGCAGCGGGTCCTGGACCTGGCCGGTGGCACGGGGGACCTGGCGGCGCTGTTCTCGCGGCGGGTCGGCCGCGACGGCCTGGTGCTGCTGAGCGACATCAACGAGGCCATGCTCCGGCGCGGCCGGGAGCGCCTGGTCGACCGCGGGGTGGTGGGCAACGTGGAATACCTGCTGGCGGACGCCGAGCGTCTGCCGCTGGCGTCCGACCGGTTCGACTGCATCAGCATCGGCTTCGGCCTGCGCAACGTGACCGACAAGGACGCGGCCCTGGCCGAGATGCACCGGGTGCTCCGCCCGGGCGGCCGTTGCCTGGTGCTGGAGTTTTCCCGCCCGGTGGTGCCGGGCCTGCGTCCCCTGTACGACTGGTATTCGTTCCGCATCCTGCCCCTGATGGGCCGCGCGGTGGCCCGGGACCCCGACAGCTACCGCTACCTCGCGGAAAGCATCCGGCGTCATCCCGACCAGGAGACCCTGCGCGAGATGATGGAGACGGCCGGCTTCGGGCGCTGCCAGTACTACAATCTTGCCGGCGGCATCGTCGCCGTCCATCGCGGCTTCAAGCTCTGAGACACGGGCCGGTGCCGGACCGAGCCGCGACACCGCCCGCAGCCGGCCCCCGTGACGGAGAGAACCCATGAGCGAGACCGGCGCCAACGCCACCTGGGCCGGGTGGCTTGAAATCACCCTCAACCGCGCCCTGCGTGCCGAGCCGGAAACCCTGGACGAGTGTGCGAGCCTCGAAGGCAAGCTGCTCACGGTCGCGCTGCGCGACCTGCGGCGCGAGGTCACGGTGCGCTTCAGCCGCGAGGGGATGCAGCTCTCGCCGGGACCCGACCCGGCCGCGGACGCCGTGATCCGCGGCGGTGTGACCGGCATGCTGCGGCTGGCGTCGGATGATGGCGGCGTCGCCGGGATGAGCCGCTACGGGGTGGAGGTGGAGGGCGACACCGACCTGGCCGAGCGCTTCCACCGCATCCTGGCCCGGGCGCGGCCCGACCTCGAGGAGGTACTGGCGCGTGCCACCGGCGACGTGGTGGCGCACGCGGTGGGGTACGGCCTGCGCCGGGCGCGCGACTGGGTCCGCCGGAGCGCGGATACCCTCACGGGCGATCTCGCCGACTACCTGCGTTACGAGAGCGCGGATCTCCTGGCGCGCGACGAGATGGAGCGCTTCCTGTCCGACGTGGACCGGCTGCGGGACGACCTGGCGCGCCTGGAAGCCCGACTCGACGCGATTTCCCCGGCGGGCCCGGAAGACGACGACGCTCGATGATCACGTTCTCCCAGTCCATGCGGCTGCTGACCATCCAGCGGGTGTTCCTGCGCCACGGGCTGGACGAGGTGCTGCTCGACGCCCCGGTGCTGCGGTCGGTCCGCTTCGTGCGCCACCTGTTCCCCTGGAACTGGTTCCGGCGCAACCGCGCGCCACGCGGCGAGCGGATCCGGCGTGCACTGGAGGATCTCGGGCCGATCTTCGTCAAGTTCGGGCAGATGCTGTCCACCCGCCGCGACCTGTTTCCGCCCGACATCGCGAGGGAGCTGGCCCGACTGCAGGACAAGGTGCCGCCGTTCCCGGGCGCCGAGGCGCGGGCCATCGTCGAGCATGCCTACGGCGGCGCCTTCCACGACACGTTCGCCGAGTTCCTGGACGAGCCGCTCGCCTCGGCGTCCATCGCGCAGGTGCACGGGGCGCGACTGAGGGACGGGCGCGAGGTGGTGGTCAAGGTGCTGCGGCCGGGCGTGCACCGGGTCATCCGGCGCGACCTCAGCCTGATGTACCTGCTCGCCGGGGCGGCCGAGCGGTATCTGCCCGACGGCCCGCGCCTGCGTCCGCGCGAGGTGGTCGCCGAGTACGAGCAGACCATCATGAACGAGCTGGACCTGATGCGGGAGGCGGCCAACGCCACCCAGACCCGGCGCAACTTCGAGAACAACCCGATCCTCTACGTCCCTTACGTGGTGTGGGAGCTGACCACCCGCAACGTGATGGTGATGGAACGTATCGCCGGCATCCCGGTGAGCGACGTGGAAGCGCTGCGGCGGCGCGGGATCAACCTCCGGCGCCTGTCGGAGCGGGGCGTGGAGATCTTTTTCACCCAGGTGTTCCGGCACAACTTCTTCCATGCCGACATGCACCCGGGCAACATCTTCGTCTCCGATGCCAATCCCGGCGATCCCACGTACATCGCCGTCGACTTCGGCATCGTCGGCACCCTCAACCCGCGCGACCAGAAGTATCTCGCGCAGAACCTGCTGGCCTTTTTCAACCGGGATTTCCGGCGCGTGGCAGAGCTGCACGTGGAGTCCGGCTGGGTGCCGGCGGACACCCGGGTCGACCAGTTCGAGGCGGCCGTGCGCACCGTCTGCGAGCCGATCTTCAACCGCCCGTTGAAGGACATCTCCTTCGGCCAGCTGCTGGTTCGCCTGTTCCAGACCGCGCGCCAGTTCGACATGCAGGTGCAGCCCCAGCTGGTACTGCTGCAAAAGACCCTGCTCAACGTCGAGGGCCTGGGCCGCGACCTCTACCCCGACCTCGATCTGTGGCAAACCGCCAAGCCCTTCATGGAGCGCTGGATGCGCGAGCAGCTCGGGGTGCGCTCGGTGGTCAACCGGCTGCGGGAGAACCTGCCCGCAGTGGTCGAGGCGCTGCCGGACATGCCGCTGCACCTGTACCGCGCACTGCAGCAGATCGAGGCCACCGAGCAGCGCCAGAAAGAACTCGACCGGCAGCTGGCGGCCCTGCGCGGGGAGCTGCGCCGGAACGGCCGGCGGCACTTTCTGGGAGCCGTCGGCGCGGCACTGCTGGTGGGCGCCATCGTGCTGATGGGGCTGACTTCCTACCTGCCGATGTCCTGGGGCGGAGCGCCGCTGGGCACCTGGATCCTCGGCCTGGCGGGGATCGCCGTCCTGATCGGCGGCTGGCGGGATTGAGCGGGGGTTTTGGGTTTTAGGTTTTAGGTTTTAGGTGAGAAGCAATAAGCCTTGTTGCCCGGTTTTCGCGCCCGTCAGGCTTGACTGGCCTCGTCGAAACCCCGGATGCTCCCGAAGCAGTAAAACGCCACCGGGTCCCTCTTTCCTAAAACCTAAAACCTAAAACCGAAAACCGCCCCCCACGCCCAGCTCCGTCGCCCAAGATCTTTCCACCTCGCCGGAAGGTGTGAACCGCTCCGGGCCATTTCAGAACTCCGCGTGCATCACGTAGCGCAGCACCACGATCACCGTGAGCAGGACCACCAGCGCCAGCACCCAGAAGATCAGCGAGATGCGCACGGACTGCTGGGCCTTCTTGCGCTCCAGCCAGGTGCGCGGCCGCAGCCCCTGGACCAGCAGCACCACCTGGGCCGCCAGGTTCACGCAGACCACGTTCACGGCCAGCAGCAGTCCCCCGCCCAGGGCGAGGTGCCAGCGTCCAGAGCCCAGCATCAGCCCCGTGACCGCGGTCGGCGGCAGCAGCGCCACCGCGACCATCACGCCCACCAGTACCGCCGGGAGGCCGGTGGTCATGGAGAGCGCGGCCGCAGCACCGGAGGCCAGCGCCAGCGCGACGCTGTCGAGGCCCACATGGGTCCGGGTCAGGATCCCGTGGTCGAGGTGCGCCAGCGGCATCAGCAGCCCCACGGCCGCCGACAGGAGCAGGGCCAGTGCCAGGCCGGCCGCGCTCGCCCGCAGGGCGACGGCGCCCAAGTGACGGTCGCCCAGCACCGCCGCGAAGGCCAGCGCGATATGTGGCCCCAGCAGCGGCGCGATTACCATGGAGCCGATCACCACCGCGACGTTGCCGGTGATCAGTCCGATGGTCACGACCACCGTGGACAGCAGGACCAGGAGCAGATAGCTGCCGTTGAGCCGCGTGCCCTGCACCACGTCCTGGTACAGCGCTTCCCGGGTCGCGGCCAGGCGCCCGGCTTCCCCTTCGCTTTCCTCCTGCTCGCGCTGGGGCAGCACCGCTTCCACCGGCAGGAGCACGATGCGGAAGTTCTCCTCGCCGCTCAGCGCGGTCTGCAGAGCGTCCAGCACCGTCTGCTGCTGGCCGTCGTCGACCAGCAGGCGCAGGCTGACGCGCCGGTCCGGCTCGCCGCCGCCGATCCAGTAGTCGATCACCTTGTGCTGCTCGGCGATGCCCGCGAGCGTGTCCAGGTGGCCGTAGTCGGCGACCACCTCGATCAGGCCCATGGCCGCCCTGCCGGCGCGGGTCGGCGGGACGGGCCGGACGGCTCGCTCACGGGGCGGTGCCGCCGGGCGGGGCGGGGGACGAGGAAGCCTGCCATGTCCTGCGTTCCTGCTGGATGCGGATCGCCCGGCGTACCGGGATCAGGCGGATGTGCTGCCGCGCGAGCGCCGGCAGGGCCCAGCGCAGAAACTTCAGAGTCTGAGGATAGGGGTGTGCGATCGCCACCGCCACTCCGTCGCGCCGGGCCAGCGTGATCAGGCGCCGGAATTGCGCGGCGATCGCCTTGCGCGTGCGCACATCGTCGAGGAACACGTTGCGCGACGTGTGCGGGATGTCCCACTCGCCGGCGACCATTGCGGCCACCGACTTCGGCGTGGTGCGGCTGTCGACGAAGAACAGGTGCCCGTGCCTGCGCAGCACCTGCATCAGCCACGCCATGTCCCCCGGGTTGCGGGTCATGAGGCTGCCCTCGTGATTGTTCACGCCCTCCACGTGGGGGACGGCACCCAGGTCACGGCGCACCGTGTGCCGGAACTGCACCGGCCCCATGTCCAGGGTGATGCCGCCGGGGCCGAGCGGCAGGTCCCGGATCGCTTCCAGCGGCAGGTGGAGCATGACCTCCTTGCCGTTGCGCCAGGCCCGGTCGGCGAGCTGACGGGTGTGCGGCAGGTCGGGCAGGAAGGCGCAGGCGACCGGCCCGGGCAGGCTGACCGCCTGCTCGCCCGGGCCCAGGTCCTGCCCCAGGTCGTCGATGATGATGCTGACGCGCCCCCGTACGACCGACGGCGGATTGCGGGCCGCAGCCGGCGCCGCCTGAAGGGCGAGCGCGGCGCCGGCCAGCAACAGGCCGCACGCCGTGCCCTTGCCCCCCGGCAGGCACCGCATGCCGGGCGTTACTTGCCTCCGGATCGGTAGGACATGCCCTTGAGCACGTTGAGCGCCTCGTAGAGCTGGGAGTCGGATTCGGCCAGGTGCATCTCTTCCTTCTGGACCTTCTTCTGCGCTTCCTCCTCGGCCGAGCTCTCGGGTGCCTGGCGATTCTTCAGCGCGCCCTCGAGGTCCTTCTCGTGCAGCGTGGGCGCCTCCTTCTCGGCCGTGACCTTCATCGGCCGGACGACGATATTGGGGGTGATGCCCTCGGCCTGGATCGAGTGACCGTTGGGCGTGTAGTAGCGCGCCGTGGTCAACTTCAGGGCGGCTCCGTCCCTGAGCGGGATGATGGTCTGCACGGAACCCTTGCCGAAGGTGTCGGTGCCCACCACGATCGCACGGTCATTGTCCTGCAGGGCTCCGGAGACGATTTCCGCCGCCGAGGCGGTGCCGCCGTTGACCAGCACCACGATGGGTGCGCCGTGGAGCATGTCGCCGGGCTTGGCCTTGAACTGCTGGTCGGAGTCCTGGGTGCGACCCTTGGTATACACGATCATGCCCTTGTTCAGGAACATGTCCGATGTGTCCACGGCTGCCGTGAGCAGGCCGCCGGGGTTGTTGCGCAGATCCAGCACGATGCCCTTGAGCTTGTTCTTGGATTTCTTCTCCAGCTTCCGGATCGCGTCGCGCAGGTTCTCGGGCTCCTCCTGGCGGAACTGGGTGATACGGATGTAGCCGTAGCCCGGCTCCAGCATGTGGCTCTTGACGCTGGCGACGTGGATCACCGCGCGCTTGATGGTCACCTTGAACGGGCCGCCCTTGTGCCCTTCCCGCACGACGGTGAGGGTCACCTTCGTGCCGGGCTTGCCGCGCATCAGCTTCACCGCCTGGTTGAGGTCCATGCCCTTGACCGGCTTGTCACCGATGCGGACGATCAGGTCGCCCGGCTTGAGCCCGGCCTTGGCTGCCGGGGTGTCGTCGATCGGCGAGACGACCTTGATGAAGCCGTTCTCCATCTGGACCTCGATGCCCAGACCGCCGAACTTGCCGCTGGTCTCGATCTGCATCTCCTTGAACTGGGACTTGTCCAGGTAGTCGGAGTGCGGGTCGAGGCCATCGATCATGCCGCGAATGCCGTTGTCGATCAGCTCCTTGTCGCTGACCTTGTCGACGTAGTCGGACTTCACGCGCTGCAGGATCTCGGTGAACGTCTGCAGCTCGTTCAGCGGGACCGCGGTGTCGGCAGGATTCTGCGCCGGCTTGTCGGCGAAGACGGTAAGGGCGACGCTCAGTCCCACGCCGATACAAATGCCCAGCGCCAGAATCAGGCTGCTACGGGTTCTGCGAAACATCTAGCTGGCTCCTGGTGATCACGACTGCCGGCCCCGCGGCGAAAGCCCGCAGACCATACCATATCGGGCACGCACGGGCATGTGGGGGCGTCTCGCGGGATGCGCAGCATGTCGGGAAATCGTGCCCGCCCGCCGGTCCGGCGGCTGCTCTCGCAATCGCGATGCGCTGTGCTGGCTTTGCTTTACCGGCCTGGCCGGAGTCACTTCGAGGCGGTTTTCACCCTGCACCATTTCTGGGGATCGAGGGGCTTCTTTCCCTTGCGGATCTCGAAGTAGAGCGCCGGGCGGCTTTCCCCGCCCGTATCGCCGACGGTGGCGATGGTCTCACCGGCCTTTACCTGGTCTCCCGCTTCTTTATATAGCGCCTGATTATGACCGTAAAGGCTGAGGTAACCGTTGCCGTGCTCGAGGATGATGGTCAGGCCGTAGTGGGGCAGCCAGTCGGCGAAAGCGACCCGGGCCCGCGAGATCGCCTTGACCGGGGTGCCGCGGGGTGCCCGGATGAGCACGCCGTTCCAGCGCAGCTGGCCGTAGCGGCGGGGCGCACCGTAGTGCTCCACGATCCTGCCCCGGACCGGCCAGCGCAGCTTGCCCCGCAGCTTGCGGAAGGCGACGTGGCCGCCGAGATGCTCGGGCACGTTCGCCAGGGCGTCCTGCAGCTGCCGGATCAGCGACTGCAGGTGCTGCTCGTCGGCCTGCATGTGCGCAAGCTTCTGGTGCCGCGTGTGAATCCGCCGGCTGATGCGCCCCAGCAACGCCTTCCGCTGATGCCGGGTGTGCTCCAGCCCGGCGAGCGACTGCTTCTGCCGGCGGCGCAGGCTCGCCAGGTGCGCCTTCTGATGCGCAACCTGCTGCTGCAGCTGGTGCAGCGCCGCGAGCTTGCGTGTCAGGGCATGGATCCGTCGGGTGCGCTCGGCGTTGAAGTAGTCGTAGTAGACCATCATGCGCCCGAGCGCGGCGGGATTCTCCTGGTTGAGCAGCATCTTCAGGCGCGGCTCGCGCCCGGCCATGTAGGCGGCGCGGATCTGGCGCGCGAGCGCCGCCCGATCGGACCGCAGGTCCGCCTCGCGCTTTCGCTCCTTCGCCTGCAGCGCCGAAAGGCGTGCGCTCTGCGCGTGGATCCGGTGATCGAGGTGATGCAGGCGCTTGCTCGCCTGGCCGATCGACTTCTCCAGCTTTTCCAACTCGCGCGAGAGCTTGCCGCGCCGGCTGCGATCCGCGCCGAGGTGCTTCTTCACGCCCTCGATGCGCTGGCGCAGCTCCTGCAACTGCTTGCGGTGCTGCTCCAGCCGGGCGTGGGTACCGCCCGCCGCGAGCGCCGGGGCCGCCAGCAGAGCCGCCGCCAGCAGCGCGGCCGGCAGGGCGCGGTATCGGTGTCGGGACCGTCTGCTCGTGTGGGACATGCCGGGCCTGATCGATGGCGGAAGCCCGCGCGGCCGCGCGGGACACCGGGCATTTCAGCATCGCCGGCCGTCCGCCGCAACGGGGAGGCCGGGCCGCCGCCGGTGGCTTCGGCTTCGCTACGCTTAGTATACTGTCGCGCTCAGATGCACGCCGGGGCTTTCCGTCCCGCGCCCCTTATCGAGGTACTGTCTTGGACCCGGCACGAGTTTCGGATTTCATTGCCCGTCACTGGGAGCTGGTGGCGGTGTTCGTGGTGCTGCTGGTCGCGCTCGGCGCAAGCGAGCTGTGGCGCCTGCTGGGCGGCCAGAAGCGGATCGAGCCGCAGGAGGCGATTCGCCTGATCAACCGCGAGGACGCGTTGATGCTGGATGTCCGCCAGGCCGCGGAATACAAGAAATCGCACATCATCAATGCCCGCAACATGCCGCAGGAGAAGCTGGACGAGGAGGCGGGCCGGCTCAGCAGCGAGGGCGACCGCCCCATCATCGCCTACTGCAACACCGGCGCCAACGCGCAGCGGGCCGCGGCGCGCCTGGCCCGCGCCGGCCATGGCCGGGTCTACATCCTCAAGGGCGGCATCCAGGCCTGGAAAAGCGCCGGCATGCCGCTGGAAGGCAAGTGACAGACCGGCAGGAGCGCTGAGGCGAGGCGTTGCCTCCGACCGGGTTGGTAAGCTGCAGGCAGCGGAGTCGCAGATGAAGATCGTGATGTACAGCACCGGAGCCTGTCCCTTCTGCATGATGGCGCGGCGGCTGCTCGAGACCAAGGGCGTGGATTACGAGGAGATCCGCGTGGACAAGCAGGCCGGGGGGCGCCAGGAGATGCAGCGGGTCAGCGGCCGCCACACGGTGCCCCAGATATTCATCGGTGAGCGCCATGTGGGCGGCTTCGACGAACTGCAGGCGCTCGAGCGTGCCGGCGAGCTGGATCCCCTGCTCGCCGATGTGCCACGGGCGCGCGCCGCCGACGGGCACAACTGACCGGGAGAGACCATGACGGACGACGCACAGCAGCCGGCGACGGGCGGCGAAGAGGCGGAAGACCAGCACCAGCTGGTGATGCAGAAGATCTACCTCAAGGACGCTTCGTTCGAGTCCCCGTCGGCGCCCCAGGTGTTCACGCGCGAGTGGAATCCGCGGGTGGACGTCGATCTCAGCACCCAGGTCGAGGGCCTCGACGAGACCAACTACCAAGTGGTGCTGCAGGTGACGGTAACCGCCCGCCAGGAGGACGAGACCGCGTTCCTGGCCGAGGTCCAGCAGGCCGGCGTCTTCACCATCGAGGGGCTCGACGACAACGAGCGCGGACACGCCCTGGGCGCGTACTGCCCGGCAGCCCTGTTCCCGTTCGCACGCGAGGCCGTTGCCGACCTGGTCGCCAAGGGGGGCTTCCCGCAGCTGCTGCTGGCGCCGGTGAACTTCGACGCCCTGTATGCCGATCACCTCGAGCGGCAGCAGACGGAACAGGGCGACGGCGGCACGCGGCACTGAGCTGCACCGGCCCATGAACAGCCGCGCGCGGCGCATCGGCGTGATCGGGGCGGGGGCCTGGGGCACCGCCCTGGCGATCCAGCTGGCCCGCTGCGGCAGCCCGGTGCTGCTGTGGGGACGCGACCCGCGGCAGATCGAGCACATGGCGGCCGCGCGGGAGAACGCCCGTTACCTTCCGGGCTGCTCCTTTCCGGACGGACTGGCGCCCGAGCACGATCTCGACCGCGTGCTCCGGGACTGCCGCGACCTGCTGGTGGCGGTCCCCAGCGACGCTTTCCGCGAGACCCTGGCCCGGGTGTGCGAAGGGCTGTCCCCGGGCGCGCGCGTAGCCTGGGCGACCAAGGGGCTCGAGCTGGCTTCCGGGCTGCTGGCGCACGAGGTCGCCGGCGAGGTGCTGGGCAGCGCGATCCCGGTCGCCGTGCTGTCCGGGCCCACCTTCGCCGCCGAGGTCGCCCGCGGCCTGCCGGCCGGCATCACGGTCGCATCGGTCGACCAGGAGTTCGCCTTCGATCTGGCCCGGCGGCTTTACGACGGCCGCTTCCGCGCCTACACATCCGAGGACATGCCGGGGGTCGAGATCGGCGGCGCGGTCAAGAATGTCATGGCCATCGCGGCCGGGGCCTCGGACGGGCTGCGCTTCGGCGCCAACGCCCGTGCCGCCCTGATCACCCGCGGGCTGGCCGAGATGACGCGGCTGGGCATCGCGCTGGGGGGGGATCCGAAGACCCTGATGGGGCTCGCGGGACTCGGGGACCTGGTGCTGACCTGCACGGACGACCAGTCGCGCAACCGGCGCATGGGTCTGGCGCTGGCCGCCGGCCGCCTGCCGAGCGAGGCGCGGGCGGAGATCGGTCTGGTGGAAGGGGTGCACGCCGCGCGTGCGGTGTGGGAGAAGGCGCGGCGCCTGGGCGTCGACATGCCCATCACCGAACACGTGTATCGCGTGCTGTACGAGGGCATGGCACCCCGCGACGCGGTCGAGTCGCTGACCACCGGCGAGCCCAAGCAGGAGCTGTAGGGTGACGCTGAAAAAGGCCACGGATGTTTTTCGGCGATCCCCCGGAGGCGGCGACCGCGTCAGTGCGGCCCGTTGCTGAAACCGTTCTGACGCCAGGCCTCGTATACCGCGACCGCCACGCTGTTGGACAGGTTGATGCTGCGGTTGCCCGGCCGCATCGGGATGCGCAGCCGCCGCTCCGGGACGATGCTCTCCAGCACCTCGTCCGGCAGCCCCCGCGTCTCGGGGCCGAACAGCAGCGCGTCGCCGTCCCGCCAGCGGACCTCGTGGTAGAATCGGCTGCCGCGCGTGGAGAAGGCGAACAGCCGCGCACGGGCCGTTGCCGCCCGGAACGCGGCGAGACTGTCGTGCTCGGTCAGGCTCATCCGCTCGTGGTAGTCCAGGCCGGCGCGGCGCAGGCGCGCGTCGCCGAGCCCGAAGCCCAGCGGGTGGATCAGGTGCAGCCGGCAGCCGGCGTTGGCGCACAGCCGGATGATGTTGCCGGTGTTGGGCGGGATCTCCGGCTGGAACAGGACCACGTGCAGCATACAGGGACCGGGTCGGTACGGCACAACGCGAATCGGAGGACGGGCCGCGCGGGCCGCCATGGCTGAGAGCGAGCACAACCCGCTGGCGCTGGACTTCTGCGGCCTGCGCTTCGACAGTCCGCTGGTGCTGCTGTCGGGCTGCGTCGGCTTCGGCGAAGAGTATACGCGGGTGGAGGGCTTTTCCAACCGCGACGTCGGCGCCGTCTGCCTCAAGGGCACCACCCTCGAGCCGCGCCCGGGCAACCCTCCGCACCGGCTGTGGGAGACGCCCGCCGGCATGCTCAACGCCATCGGGCTGCAGAACCCGGGGGCCCGTCACGTGGTACGCGAGATCCTGCCGACGCTGGATTTCACCGAGACCCGTTTCATCGCCAACGTCTCCGGCTCCACCGTGGAGGAGTACGAGGCGGTCACGCGGATCTTCGACGACTCCCCGATCGACGCCATCGAGATCAACATCTCCTGCCCCAACGTCCGGGAGGGCGGGGTGGCCTTCGGCAACGATCCGGGCATGTCGGCGCGCGTGGTGGCGGCCTGCCGCCGCGCCACCAGCAAGCCGCTGGTGACCAAGCTCTCGCCCAACCAGACGGACATCCAGGAAAATGCGCGCCGCTGCGTCGAGGCCGGCACCGACGCCTTTTCGGTAATCAATACCGTGCAGGGCATGGCGGTGGACCCCGCCACCCGGCGCCCGGTGCTCGGCAACGTGCAGGGCGGCCTGTCCGGCCCCGCCATCAAGCCGATCGCCCTGCTCAAGGTCAGCCAGGTGTTCCAGGTGGCGCGCGCCCATGCCATCCCCATCATCGGACAGGGCGGGATCGCCTCG
>DASQZJ010000002.1:0-303144 GCA_035638775.1 Gammaproteobacteria bacterium | reverse complement strand
CTACGTCTCGCAAAGCTCGGCCAAGTTCGGCGAGTACAGCGACCTCAACCAGGACGGCCTCTACCTCGACGCCGGGGGTCACCTGACCTGGTACGGGAGCAACGCCAACCGCTGGGACCTCGACCTGCGCAACCCGGGTCTTGATACCCGCTCGCTGGAGGTCAGCGGCGGCAGGCAGGGCAAATACCAGGTGCACCTGGGCTACGACGGCATCGTGCACCACGCCACGAATGACGCCTACACGCCGTTTCGCGGCGTCGGCGGCAGCAACCTGACCCTGCCAGCGGGCTGGGACCACCAGGGAAGCACCGCGGCGATGAGCTCCCTGCCGGGAGCGCTGCAGCGGATCGATCTCGGCACCCGGCGGCGCCGCATCGACGCCGGCGTGGACTTCGATCAGACGTCCAATCTCAGCTACAGCGTCAACTTCCAGCACGAGCACAAGGACGGCACGCAGGCGACCGGAGCGACCTTCCTGACCGACGCCATGCTGCTGCCGCAGCCGGTCGACTACGACACCAACACGGTGGACGCGGGCATCCACTACGATCTGGATGCCTGGCAGCTCGGGCTGGCCTACCGCGGCTCGTTCTTCACCGACAACAACCGCCGCTTTGCCTGGGACAACCCGTACACGCCGCTGCTCGGCAACAACGGCCAGGGCCAGATGTCCCTGCCGCCCGACAACCAGTTCAACCAGCTCACGCTGTCCGGGGGCGGCGACGTCGGCTCGCGCGCGTATTTCACCGGCAACGTCTCGGCCGGCCGCATGAGCCAGAATGCCAGCTTCCTGGCCGCCAGCATCAACCCGGCGCTGAGTACCGTGTCCCTGCCGCGAAGCTCCGCCGATGCGCGCGTCAACAGCCTGGTCGCCAATGCCCGCATGATCGTGCGGCCGCCGGTCGATCGCCTGCGGGTGACGATTCACTACCGCCTCAACCGGCGCGACAACCGCACGCCGCAGGACGCCTTCCAGCAGGTCATCGCGGACACCGTGACCGGCGCCACGGTGGTGAACCAGCCGCTCAGCTACACGCGCTACAAGACCGGGGTGGAGGCGGACTATACGACGCTCTCCGGCAAGTACCTCTCCGGCGGCGTGGACTACACCCGCTATCTGCTCTACTACGGCGCGTTCCGGCCGGATACAGGGGACCTGAGCGAGTGGGCGCAACTGCGCGGGTCCGTGATGGAGAACGTCGAGCTGACCCTCAGGGTCGAGCACGCCCGGCGCCAGGGCTCGGGTCAGGCGGCACAGGCGGTCACCGGTGTGCCCGAGAATCCGCTGCTCACCTGGTACGACGTGGCCGACCGGACCCGCAACCGCGCCCACGCGGGGGTCACGCTCACGCCGCTGACCATCCTCAGCATCGACGTCTCGGGGGAGCTCACGCGAGACAGCTACGACGTGAGCATCGGGCGCTACCAGCAGAACTGGTACACCTATACCGTC
Source organism: Gammaproteobacteria bacterium (assembly GCA_035638775.1). Lineage (GTDB taxonomy): Bacteria > Pseudomonadota > Gammaproteobacteria > UBA5335 > SLRW01 > DASQZJ01. Next base: position 301,691 of record DASQZJ010000002.1, on the reverse strand, counting down.
GACGTCGGGGTCACGCCGTCGAAGAACCTGCAGGTGAGCGGCTACTTCACCCGCGAGGGCTACTGGACGAAGCAGCGCAACAGCCAGTACTTCTCCACCCCGGACTGGACCGGCAAGACCGACGACACCTTCAACACCGTCGGCGTGCACATGCGCATGTCGGGTCTGCCCCGTGACGGTCACGTGGGGGCGGGAGTGACCTACGCCGGCTCCAGCGGCACCACCAGCGTCATTACAGGCGCCCCCTCGACGGGCTTCCCGGACCTCTACACGCACCGCCTGACGCTGCGAGCCGACAGCGACTTCCGCGCGACCAAGGACTGGCGCGTGGGGCTGGCGCTCGAATACGAGCGCTTCCACAGCCGCTACTGGGCCCTGGACGGCGTGGGCGTGGACACGGTGCCCACCCTGCTGAGCCTCGGCCAGGGCAGCCCCCGCTACAGCGTCTGGGTGGCGGCCGTGACGGCGAAGTATCACTTCTGAACGGCGCCAGGGGCGCCGGGCAGGGAGAGCCAGCGTGAACAAGCCAGGCGGGAGGCGGGGGCCACGAAGAAGCGGCCGGGTGTTTGGCCTGCTGCTCCTGGCGGTCGTCCCGCTGCTGTGCGTGCCGGGCATCGCGAGCGCCGCGGCGGCGACGGCGGCAACGCCGGCCGGCGCCTCCGCCCTGCCGGCCGGGCACCCGCTGACCAAGCAGGCCTGCGAGAGCTGCCACGCGCCCCGGCGTGTGCCCACGGTCGATCCCGGGGTCCTGGCGCACTCGGTGCATGCGAAGCTGAACTGCACCGACTGCCATTCCGACATCAACGCCATCCCGCACGCCAGGCGCCTGGAGCCGGTGGATTGCGGCGGCTGCCATCGGCGCGTGCTGCACCAGCTGCGCATGGGCGAGCATGCCTCCGGCAAGGCGGCCGGGAAGCGGACGCCGGACTGCACGGACTGCCACGGCGCCCACGACGTGCAGAAGGTGGACAGCGCCGCCTTCCGCAACTCCATTCCCCAGCGCTGCGCGGCCTGCCACAAGGAACACTACAAGGGCTACATGGACCGCTTCCACGGCCAGGCCGCGGCCCTGGGCATGGCGAAGGCACCGCGCTGCTCCGACTGCCACGACCCGCACCGGCCCCTGCCGGCCAGCGACCCGCACTCGAGCGTCGCGCCCGGCAACCTGGTGGCGACCTGCGGGCAGTGTCACAAGAACATCAACGCCAACTTCACGCGCTTCGACCCCCATCCCCAGCCCGGGAATCCGGCGCATTCGGCGGTGGTGTTCTACAGCCACATCGTCATGGTTGCGCTGCTGATCTTCGTGTTCGGATTCTTCGGCCTGCACACCGTGCTGTGGCTGCAGCGGGGCTTCGTCGCGCGGCTGCGCGGGGAGCTCCCGCGGGTGCAGGCGGAGGGCAACGCCTACGTACAGCGCTTCAGCACCCTCCAGCGCTGGATGCACGTAACCGTGATCGTCAGCTTCATCCTGCTGGCGATGACCGGCCTGCCGCTCAAGTATGCCTCCGCCCCCTGGGCGCACTTCCTGTCGCAGCTGCTCGGCGGCGAGCCGCAGATGCGGGACATCCACCTGGTGTGCGCCGGGATCACGTTCGGCTACTTCTTCCTGCACCTGGTCGTGGTCGCGTGGCGCTTCGTTCGCACCCGGGACTTCGGGCTGTTCTGGGGCGCGAACTCCATGGTGCCCCGGGGCAAGGACCTCGTGGACCTGTACCAGAACGTCCGCTGGTTCCTCTATCTGGGCCCGAGGCCGCGCCTGGACCGCTGGACCTACTGGGAGAAGTTCGACTACTGGGCGGTCTTCTGGGGGGTTGCGATGATCGGAGCCTCCGGGCTGATGCTGGCGATTCCGGCGCTGGCCGCGCGCGTGCTGCCGGGGCAGATCCTGAACGTCGCCGCGGTGGTGCACGGCGAGGAAGCGCTGCTGGCGGTCGGCTTCATCTTCATCTTCCACTACTTCCACAACCACCTGCGCCCGGAGAACTTCCCGATGGACATCACCATCTTCACCGGGCGACTGCCGCTCGAGCGCTTCCGCGAGGAGCGTCCGCAGCAATACGAGCGACTGGTGCGGGAGGACAAGCTCCAGGGCGTGCTGGTCGGGCCCCCGTCGCGCCTCGCCGTATGGGCATGGACGACTTTCGGCGCGATCGTGGTGCTGGTCGGCCTCGCCCTGATCGTTTCCGTGATCATTACCGTCGCGGGCGGGGCGTGAAGGGAGGCGAGCGGGCCGCGGCAGCAACGCGACGGCCCACGGCCGCGTCCCGGAGCCTCGGTGACCGCTGGCTGGACGAACTGTTCGCCTGCATCGATCGTGCTGACCCCGGCGGGTTTGCCGGGTACCTCGCGCCCGGAGCCCGCTTCCGGTTCGGAAATGAGCCGGCCGTCGAGGGGCGGAACGCGATCCGGGACGACCGGATATACGTCGACAATTCCGGGCTCTTCCCGGGGCGGTAGCGCGCTGCCGCAGCCTGCTTCCGCTTGATTCAGGTCACGCGCACCCGTCGCCGGCCTCGCTAGACTGCAGGAGAGTCTGGCTGGCCGGGCGCCCGTGCGCGGCAGTCCGGGGAGTGAGCGGAATGGGTAGCCGGCTGGAACCGGCCATCGGCCGGGTAATGGAGCACGTCCTGAGCTTTCCGGACGACGGCGGGGAGATGCCGTCCGTTCCGGCGCCCACCGCCGGCCGGAAGTATCTTCTCTACGTCCACGTCCCCTTCTGCGAGAGCCTGTGCACCTATTGCTCGTTTCACCGGGTCCAGTTCCAGAGGGGGAAGGCGGAGCGGTATTTTTCCGCCCTGAGGGACGAGGTCCGCGATTATCGCGGACGGGGCTACGTATTCGGAGAGGTCTACGTCGGTGGGGGCACCCCCACGATATGGCCGGAGGAGCTGGCGCGAACGCTGGCCCTGATCCGCGAGTGCTGGCCGGTGCGGAAGATCTCGGTGGAGACCAACCCCAACCATCTGACGCAGCCGGTGCTCGACACGCTGCTGGAAGCCGGCGTGAACCGCCTCTCGGTGGGCGTGCAGAGCTTCGACGACGACCTGCTGCAGGCGATGGGACGGTACGGTCCCTACGGCGGCGGGGACCTTACCGCGAGGCGGCTCGGCGACGCCCGCGGCATGTTCGACACCCTGAACGCGGACATGATCTTCAACCTGCCGAACCAGTCCCGCGGTTCGCTCGAGCGCGATCTGCAGATCCTGCAGGAAGTGAACCTCGACCAGGTTTCCTACTATCCGCTCATGACCGCCGATTCCGCCCGGAAACGCATGGCGAAGACCATGGGCCTGGTGGACTACCGCGACGAGGAGGCGCTGTATACGCTGATCCGGCAGCGGCTCGGCCGGACCCATCCGCCCTCGACCGCGTGGACCTTCTCGCGCGGCAACCGGATGATCGACGAGTACATCATCGAGACCGACGAGTACGTGGGAGTGGGCAGCGGTGCGTTCAGCTACCTTCAGGGTGCGTTGTACTCGACCTCGTTTTCCATCAACCGCTATGACCGGCTGGTCGCGCAGCGCGGCGTCGCGATCACGCGCCGGCGCGGCTACAGCCGCCAGTGGCAGCTGCGCTACGACCTGCTGATGCAGCTGTTCGGCCTGCACCTGGACCGGGAGAAGGCTCTCCGGCGCTTCGGCCCCGGCTACTTCCGGGCATTGTGGAAGGAGCTGGCGGCGCTGGAGCTGCTGGGCGCGGTCCGCAGGACACCCGGGGGCTACGCCCTGACCGATCGCGGCATGTACCTCTGGCTGGTGATGATGCGGCGGTTCTTCACCACCGTGAACAACTTCCGCGACCAGATGCGCGCCCACATCCGCGACGAGGTGCTGCCGGAGGCCACCTGCCCGATCGCCATGCGGCAGGAGACCGCGAGGCCGCCTGTCAGATAGTTGTTAAGTTGTTAAGTTGTTAAGTTTTAAGTTGTTAAGGGGAAAGGCCGGGGAGGCGAGGGACATTCGCACGGGCTGGCATCCCGCCCGGAATACTGCTTTCGAACCGGTGTGCGAGATGGTCACCCGAGCGTCGCTCCAGGCGGCCGGACCGGGGCGCAGGCCCCGGTCCGGCCGCCACTTAACCACTTAAAACGTAACAACTTTTCCTCGTATCAACAGATCCTCGGCAGCGGATCGTCCTCCAGCTCGTCCAGCATGCGCTCGCCGCCGAGGGTGGTCTGGAGGACCACGCCGGGCGGGGCGTTCCCGACCGTGCCGATGATGGTCGGTGCCGGGGCCGCGCCGGAGCCCTCCAGCAGGTCGCGCGCGCGTCCGGCCTCGTCCGCGGCCACGATCGCCACGATGCGGCCCTCGCAGGCGAGGTAGAGCGGGTCGTAGCCGAGCAGTTCGCATACGCCCGCGACCGGGTCGCTGACCGGGATTGCCGCCTCGTCCAGGCGCAGGCCCAGGCCGGTCATGCGGGTGATTTCGTTGGCCACGGTGGCGAGTCCACCGCGCGTGGGATCGCGCATGAAGCGCAGGCCCGGGCAGCGCAGCAGCGCCTGCGCCGCCGGCAGCACGCTGGCGGCGTCGGAGCGCAGCTCGCCGTGCATGCCGAACTGTTCGCGCGCGAGCAGAACGGCGGCGCCGTGATCGCCCACCGGGCCGCTGACCAGCACGCGGTCGCCGGGCCGGATCCGGCGGGGACCCAGGCGGGGACCGTCCAGGCGCAGTCCGATCCCGGTCGTGGCCAGGTAGACGCCGCCGCACTCGCCGCGGCCGACCACCTTGGTATCGCCGGCCACGACGGCGACCCCGCATTCGGCGGCCGCCGCGGCCATGGCGTCGACCACGCGCTCCAGCAGCGCCATTTCGGTCCCTTCCTCGATGATGGCGTTCAGCGTGAGGTAGCGCGGGAGGGCGCCGGCGACGGCGAGGTCATTGACGGTGCCGTGGATCGCCAGCGAGCCGATGTTGCCGCCGGGAAACTCCAGCGGCTGCACCGTGAAGCCGTCGGTGGTGAGCATGATCTCGGTGGCATCGAGCGGGACCGCAACGGCGTCCAGATCGACGTCGAGGGCCGGGTTGGCCAGCCGCGCGGCGAACAGGTCCCGGATCAGCTCGCGCATGAAGCGTCCGCCGTTGCCGTGGGCGAGGGCGATGCGTGAGTCCTTTGCTGCCAAGGCGGTCTACCTCTTCAGTCCGGTTGCCGGGCGAGCGCCTCGATGACCTGGCCGTAGCTGATGCCGGCGTCGTTGACCGGCAGCGCCGCCGGGAGCAGGACCTCGAAGCCACGCGCCTCGAGCGCATGCCGCGCCAGGGCCGTCAGCCGGCGATTCTGGAACACACCACCGGTCAGGCCGACGCGGTGCAGGCCGTGCTCACCCACGATCCGCGCCGCCTGTTCCGCCAGGGCCACGGCGAGCGAGGCGTGGAAACTCCCGGCCCGCGCCGCCCGCGAGAGGCTTTCGTCGTACATGAGCGCCACCAGCGGCCCCCAGTCGATCCGCCAGATGTCCCCGCCATCCCGCGCCAGCGGCAACGGCAGCGCCGGCGCGTCGACCGCGATCGCCTCCAGCGCCATCGGGCCCTGGCCCTCGAAGCTCGCCTCGAGCGTAACGCCGGCGAGGGCCGCGGCGCCATCGAACAGGCGCCCGGCGGCGCTGGTCAGGGGACTGTTCAGGCCCCGCCGCCAGGCGTCGAACAGCATTCCGGGCGCCGCGTGCTCCGGCGGCTGCCAGTCGCGGCCGGTTTCCCAGGCGAGCGCGGCGGCGGTGCGCCAGGGCTCGGTCACGACCCGGTCGCCGCCGGGGAGGCGGAAGGGCCGCAGGCTGCCGGCGCGGCGCCAGCGACCGGGCTCGCCCACCAGCGCCTCGCCGCCCCACAGGGTGCCGTCCTCACCGTAGCCGACGCCGTCCCAGGCGAACACCAGCATCGGTCCGGGCAGGCCGAGCTCGCCGGCGAGCGCCGAGGCGTGGGCATGATGGTGAAACACGACGTGCACGGGCAGGCCGGCCTCGCGCGCCTGCCGGTGCGTCGGGAACCCGGGGTGGGCGTCGCAGGCGAGTTGCCGGGCAGGCACCCCGTAGAGCGCCTGCAGGTCCTGCGCCACGCGCGCGAGCAGCTCCCGCGCGCGGGGCGTGCCGAGGTCGCCCAGATGGGGGGAAACCACGACCCGGCGGTCCCAGGCCAGGGCGATGGTGTTCTTCAGGTAGGCACCGTAGGCGAGCAGCGGACGATCCGCCGCGCGCGGGAGCTCGAGCTCGATCGGGGCGTTGCCCCGGCCCAGGCGCAGCGGGCGCATGCGCCCGTCGTTGCGGACGTAGACCGGGTCGTCGGCCGGCCGCACGATCGGGCGGTCGTGGTGCAGGAAGGCGTCGGCCACGGAGGCCAGGCGGGTTTCCGCCTGTTCGGGGTCGGTCAGCACCGGCTCGCCGCTGAGGTTGCCGGAGGTCATCACCAGGGCGGCGCCGAAGCCGTCCAGCAGCAGCTGGTGCAGCGGACTGTAGGGCAGCATCAGGCCGACGTCCGCGACGGACGGAGCGATCGACGGCGCCAGCGGCGCGCCTTCCCGGCGCGGCGCGAGCACGATCGGCCGCATCGGATCGCGCAGCAGGCCGGCCTGCAGTGCGTCCAGCTGCGCGAGGCGGCGCGCCGTGTCCAGGCCGTCCGGTCCGGTCATGGGCACCATGACCGCGAACGGCTTGTGGGGCCGATGCTTGCGCCGGCGCAGACGCCGCACCGCGGACTCGTCGGCGGCGTCGCAGACGAGCTGATAGCCCCCGATGCCGCGCACCGCCACGACCCGGCCCCGCCGGAGCGCGTCAAGGCAAACCGCCAGGGAGGGCTCGTTGCCTTCCCGGTGCACGTCGCCGGCGCGCCAGCGAAGGCGGGGCCCGCATTCGGGGCAGGCCAGCGGCTCGGCATGGAACCGGCGGTCCAGGGGATTCTCGTACTCCGCGCGGCAGTCGGGGCAGAGCGGGAACGCCGCCATGCTGGTGCGCGGCCGGTCGTAGGGCATGCCGCGGATGATGGTGTAGCGCGGGCCGCACTGGGTGCAGTTGATGAACGGATAGCGGTAGCGGCGGCCGCCCGGATCGTTCAGCTCGGCCAGGCACTCGTCGCAGGCGAACTGGTCCGGCGGCAGGTGAATGGTGGCCGCGCCGGCCGCCTCGCTGGCGAGCACCCGGAATTCCTCCAGGCCCTGCGGCGTGGCTGGCTGCGGTCGGCCCGCGATCGGCCGTGCCAGGGGCGGCGCCTCCGCGACCAGGGCCGCGACGAAGGACTCGAGCGCTTCCCGCGGCCCCTCGGCGTGCACCAGCACGGTGCCGCCCCGGTTGCACACCCAGCCGGCCAGGTCACGGGCGCGGGCCTGGCGGTAGACGAAGGGACGGAATCCGACGCCCTGGACCCGCCCGGTCAGGGTCAGGCGCAGCGCCGTGCGCGCCTCCGCGTCTGCCACGGGCTCAGCCGCCGGAGGCCACACCGGCTTCAGGCTCATCTGGCACGGTCCAGTCGAGGCGCCGGTGCAGTGCGAGGTGCCGGGGCGTCCAGGCGCGGGGCGCCTGGTGCACGAAACGGTGGCGCGCGACGTGGTAGCTGGGATCGAAGCCGTAGAAGTTCAGGCGCATCTGCGCGAGCTCCTCGTCGCGCCAGGCCTGCAGCGGCCGCTCCGCGGTGTCGCGGCCGAGGCGGCGGCTCTTGTCTTCCAGGCGGGCGGCGTAGCCGTCGGCGCCGGCCAGAGACAGTGCCTGATCGAGCACTTCGGCCCGGAACCGGGCGGGGTTCGCCGGGCCGCAGACGTCCGCGAGGCCCAGCTGCAGCGCCTGCCGGGCGCCGATCGGGAGCCGGCCGCGCACGATGGTCTTCACCGCGGCCTCGCCTACCCGGCGGGGCAGGACATAGGTCCAGTACTCCGACCCGTACAGGTTGCCCATGTTGCGATAGTGCGGGTTCAGGACGACTCCGTGTCGCAGCGCCACGTGATCGGCGGCCAGCGCCAGGAACGCGCCGCCGGCCCCGGCATTGCCGCCGACGGCGGAGACGGTCAGATGGCTGCGTGTGGTGATCACGGCCTCGGCCAGGTCATCCATGGCGTTGATGTTGCGCCACGATTCGTCGGCCGGGCTGTCCGCCGCCTCGATCAGGTTCAGGTGCAGCCCGTTGGACCAGAAGTCGGTGCCGCCGGCCAGCACGATGACCCGGGTCGGACGCCGGCAGGCGGCGCGCCACGCGGCGAGCAGGCGCCGGCAGTGCGCGGTGCCCATGGCGCCGTTGTAGAAGTCGAAGTACAACACGCCGACCGGGCCGTGCTCCTCGTAGCGGATCGGGTCCACGGCCGCCCCGGCCTCGCCGCCGGTCACGGGGACGCCGCGCAGGCGCAGGCCGAGAACCCGCGCCGCGGGCAGCTTGAAGTCCGGGGCCGCGGCGTGGCCGGCGCGCAGGTGGCCGATCCACAACGCGCCGTCACGGGTGGCTCGGCAGACCGCGCCGTGCGCGCGGCCGATGATTTCGCCCGGCCGCCCGCGCATCCCGGGAGCCTCCCGCGCGTCGAAGAGTCGGCAGGACAGGTCCAGGATCTCGTCGCACACCCCGGGAGCGCCGTCACCGGCGTTGATCTTCCGGGTGACCGTGGCGGTATCGTCGCGGTCCCAGTCGATGCACCGGTCGGCCTGGCGCATCGGGTCATGCCAGCGTCCCGGGGTGATGCCGGCCAGGGCGTCGGGATAGGCGGGCGCAGTGCCCGCCCGGAAGCGCTCGATCGCTTCCAGCACGGCCCCGGTGGCGGCCTCGGTCACCTCGAAGCGGTACAGGCTGCTCTTGCGGGCCGCGCGCATCGGAAACTCCCGCCAGGCCCGGACCGGCCCGGCGTCCATCCCGGCCTCGGCCTGCAGCACGGTCACGCCCCAGCGCGGCCGGTCCTCCAGGATCGCCCAGTCCAGGGCCGAGGGCCCCCGGTCCCCGGGAATCCCCGGGTGCACGATCAGACAGACGTGGCGCCGCCAGACCGATTCCGGGATGGAGCGCTTGAGGAACGGCGCCACGACCAGGTCCGGGCGGAACAAGTCGATCGCCTCGCGGGTGACCGCGTCGTTGATGTCGAGCTCCACCGAGACCTGGTGGCCGCGCTCGCGCAGCTCGACGTGCAGGCGCTGGCTGAGGCTGTTGAAGCCGTGTGTCAGGAGCAGGATGCGCATGGCGTCTCAGGCGGACTCGGCCGGGCGCCGGTAGCGGTACTTGTAGTACGCGGCGCAGGCGCCCTCGGACGACACCATGCAGGCGCCGATCGGGTTGCGCGGCGTGCACACCGTGCCGAAGATCGGGCAGTCGGTGGGCTTCTTGACGCCGCGGATGATGGCCGGGCACTGGCAGGCCTTGTTCTCCGGCGCCGGCTCCTCGGTGATGTCGAAGCGATGTTCGGCGTCGAAGTCGCGGTACGCGCGCTTGATGCGCAGCCCGCTGTAGGGCACGCGGCCCAGGCCGCGCCACTCGAATTCGGGCCGCAGCTCGAACAGCTCGGCCACCAGGCTGCGGGCGCGACGGTTGCCCTCGCGGCTGACGCCGCGGGTGAACTCGTTCTCGACCTCGGCGCGGCGCTCGTTGAGCTGGCGGACCAGCATCCGGATCGAGGCGAGCACGTCCAGCGGCTCGAAGCCCGAGATCACCACCGGCTTCTGGTACTCCTCCGCGAAGAACTCGTAAGGCCGGCTGCCGATGATGGTGCTGACGTGGGAAGGGCCGATGAAGCCGTCCACGCGGACGCTTCCCAGGCTGCGCACCTCCGGCGAGTCCAGGATGCTCTGGATCGCCGACGGCGTGAGCACGTGGTTGCACAGCACGCTGAAGTTGGCCAGCCTTTCCTGCTGCGCCTGGCGGATCGCGACGGCGGTGGCGGGCGTGGTGGTCTCGAAGCCGATGGCGAAGAACACCACCTCGCGGTCCGGGTTGCGGCGGGCGATCTCGAGCGCCTCGGTGGCCGAGTAGAGCATCGCGACCTCGCATCCCTCGGCGCGGGCGCGCAGCAGGCTCTGCTTGCGCGAACCCGGCACGCGCAGCATGTCGCCGTAGCTGGCCAGGATCACGCCCGGCCGCCGTGCCAGGCGGATCGCCATGTCCAGGCGCGGCACCGGCAGCACGCACACCGGACAGCCGGGTCCGTGCACCAGATGCACGTTGTCCGGCAACAGGTCCTGCACGCCGTAGCGGAAGATGGCGTGAGTGTGCCCGCCGCAGAACTCCATCAGGTAGTAATCGCGGTCGGATCGCACCTCCTCCGCGATGGCGCGTGCCAGCGCGGCGGCGGCCCTACCGTCCCGGAATTCCCGGATGTAGCGCATCCGGCGCCTCCCCCAGCGTCCGCGCGATCTCGTCGAACAGCGCCAGCGTGCGCTCGGCCTCCTCCACGTCCAGCCGGGCGATGGCGAAGCCGGTGTGCACGATGACGTAGTCCCCCACCGCGACGTCGTCCACCAGCGCGAGCGATACGCGGTTGCGCACGCCGCCCACGTCGATCAGTGCCTGCTCGTCGTCCAGCAGCTCGACCACCCTGACCGGAACCGCGAGGCACATGGCCGTCTCCTACTCCGCCACGGCCGGTTGCGGCGCCGGCGTGTCCGCGCGCAGCCCGGCGGCCACCGTGCGCAGCCAGTCCAGCCAGCCGGCCAGCGCCGGGGCACGGCGGGCGGCGGTGTGCAGCAGCGGGGCCTCGCTTGCCAGGGCGCGCAGCGCTGCCAGCGCCGCAGCGGGATCGAAATCGTCGAGCAGCTCCAGCAGGTCGCACTTGGTCAGCAGGACCAGGTCCGAGGCGCGGAACATCACGGGATACTTGGCGGGCTTGTCGGCGCCTTCGGTCACGGACAGCAGGGTGACGTTGCGGTGCTGTCCCAGGTCGAAGCTGGCCGGACAGACGAGATTGCCGACGTTCTCGATGAAAACGATGTCGAGGGCATCGAGATCGAGCGCGTGCACGGCCTCGTGGACCATGTGGGCGTCGAGATGACAGGCCGTGCCGGTGCTGATCTGCACCGCGGGCACGCCGCGCGCGCGGATGCGGGCGGCGTCGTTCTCGGTCTCCAGGTCGCCCTCGATGACGCCGATGCGGAACTCGCGCCCCAGGGCGTCGATGGTCGCTTCCAGCAGCGCGGTCTTGCCGGCCCCGGGGGAAGACATCAGGTTCACCGCCAGCACGCCGTGTGACCGGAAGTGCGCGCGGTTGTGCACCGCCTGGTGGTCGTTGGCGTCGAGCAGGCTGGACAGCACTTCGACCGCGGTGTGGTCGTGACCTTCGTGGTGCCGGTGCGCCAGCACCTCGTTGCCCGGCGTGATGTTGCAGCCACAGGTGTCACACATGGGAAATCTCCTTATCCGGCGGCTTCCACCGCATCGGGAATCTCGAGCTCGGCGCGGGCCAGCTGCAGCTCGTCGCCGCTGACCAGGCGCGTGCGGTAGTCGCCGCAGTGGCCGCACAGGAGCCGGTTGGGCGCCGCCTCGGAGCTGCGGCCACAGTGGCGGCAGCTCACGCGCACCGGCAGCCGTTCGATGCGCAGGCTCGCCTGCTCGGCGACGGTTCCGGCGCGGGCCAGACCGAAGGCCCTGTCCAGCAGCGCCGGCTCGACCCCGGAGAGCGGCCCGATCCGCAGCAGCACGCCTGTCACGCGCGTCGCGCCGCGGTCCGCGGCCAGGGTCTCGAGCTGGTCGATAAGCGCCTGGCAGATGGCCATTTCGTGCATTCCCGGCTCCTCCTCGGCATGCGTCCACTCTAGCGGCACTGGACCCGTTCCGGGGTTGACCTGGGTCAAGCGGATCCCCGGAGCACCCTGCTTAACTGAGCATGCGGGCCGGAGGGCACCCGGCCCGGCGATGCGGGAGAGGGATTCCCGTGAACGGACGGTCGGGCGCGGCGTGGAACGACTCGCCGACCAGGGAGAACGCCATGACTCACGGCGCGTTGCGGACGCAAGTTCCCTCCGCCGACGACGGTGCAGCCGACAGACCCATGCCGGCGCAGCAGGGCCGTACGCTGGTGCTCGGCATCGGCAACCTGCTGCTCGGCGACGACGGTGCAGGGCTGCACGTGCTGGAATCCCTCTCCCGCGATCCCCGCGTTCCCGCCGACGCCGACCTCGTCGACGGCGGCACCCTCAGCTTCACCCTCCTGCCACTGCTGGAAGACGCCGCCGCCTGGATCGTGATCGACGCCGCCAGGCTGGATGCGCCGCCCGGCACGGTGCGCGTCATGCAGGGCACCGTAATGGATCGCTTCGTTGCCCGGCCGGGCGGCGTGAGCGTGCACGAGGTCAGCCTGGCCGAGCTGATGGACATGGCCCGGCTGGGGGGCGGTGTGCCGCGGCGACGCGCGTTCGTCGCCATCCAGCCGCAACGCGTGGATTGGGGCGAGCGCCCCGGGCCGGCCGTGCAGGCCGGCGTTGCGCGCGCCCGCGAGGCGGTGCTCGGGCTGCTCGGGGAGTGGTCGCGATGAAGCTGTCCGATATCGGCGTACGGGTGGAGGGCGGAGGGCCCCCGGGCGGCCTCGGAGGCGGGGCGGTCGCGATCCTGCACGAGGTCCTCGCCATGCTGGAGCGGCTGCTCCGGACCGGCGAAGAGGCCGCGATCGATCTTCGCAGCCTGCCCATGGCGCCGGGTGAGCTGGACGCGCTGGCCGCCGCGCTGGGCCAGGGCGAGGTGGATGCCGTGTTCGATGGCGGAGGGCGGTCCCGCGTGCGCGAGACCGCCGTGCACGGAGTCTGGTGGGTGGAGCACCGGGACCCCGATGACGAGATCATCGCGTCGTTCATCGAGATCACCACGGTTCCCGCGATCCTGATTACCGATCCGGCCGACATCCGCCGGGGTATCGACGGGCTGCGCCGGCGCCTCGCGCAAGACGCCGCGGGACGGGAAGAGCGAGGAGGACAGGCAAATGGCTGAGCCGGATGAAACCCAGACCGTCGGCGAGGTGCTCGCAGCGCAGGGCATCAGCCGACGAAGCTTTCTCAAGTTCTGCGCCGCCACCGCTTCCATGCTGGCGATGCCACCGCTCATGGGCCGGGCGATGGCCAAGCAGCTGGCATCGATGAGGCGTCCGTCGGTCATCTACCTGTCGTTCCAGGAATGCACCGGCTGCCTCGAGTCGCTCACCCGATCGTTCTCGCCCACGCTGGAGACCCTGATCTTCAACGTCATTTCCCTGGACTACGACGACACGCTGATGGCAGCCGCGGGCGAGGCCGCGGAAAAAGCCAAGGACGAGGCGATGCGGAAGAACCGGGGCAGGTACCTGCTGATCGTGGACGGCGCGGTTCCCATGGGGAACGGCGGCGTCTATCACACCGCGGCGGGGCGCAGCGCCGAGCAGATCCTGCGGGAAGCCGCCAAGGGGGCCGCCGCCGTGGTCAGCGTCGGCACGTGTGCCGCGTTCGGCGGACTGCCGCTCGCGGACCCCAACCCCACCGGCGCGGTGCCGGTCTCGCGGCTGGTCACGGACAAGCCAGTGGTGAATGTCTCGGGCTGTCCCCCGATCCCGGCGGTGATCACCGGGACCCTGGTCCACTACTACACGCAGGGCAAGCTGCCGGACCTGGACGGTCACGGCCGGCCGCTGGTGTTCTACGGCAACAGCATCCACGACCGCTGTTACCGGCGTCCGTTCTACGACAAGGGCCAGTTCGCCAAGACCTTCGACGACGAGGGGGCGCGCAACGGCTGGTGCCTGTGGGAGCTGGGCTGCAAGGGCCCGGTCACCTACAACGCCTGTGCCACCCTCAAGTGGAATGACGGCACCAGCTTCCCGATCGAGTCCGGGCATCCCTGCCTGGGGTGCTCCGAACCCGGTTTCTGGGATGGCGGCAGCTTCTACTCGCCGCTGGCCACCGGGAAGTGGGGGCGTGCCGGCGAGATGCGGCCGAAGGAGGTCGCCGCCATCGCGGGGCCGGCCGCCGGCGTGGGTGCGCTGGTCGGCGCCGGTGCCGCCGCCTGGGCCCGGGGAAGGCGCAGGCATTCGGAACAGGACTCGGGGGGAGAGGAGGACTGAATCATGGATCCACTGCTGAGTTTCGCGCGAGGGCCGATGCTCCAGATCGCCATCGCGGTGTTCTGCTTCGGGGTGCTGTGGCGGCTGCTGGCGGTCTTCCTGCTGCGCCACCGCCGCAGTCGTTCTCCCGCCCGGCACGGACGGCTCCGCGCCCTGATCGAGGGGGCCCTGGTTGCGGGCACCCGGTCCTGGCCGCACAAGGTCTTCATACGCCGGACCGGCTACGGTGAGGCGCTGGGCTACGGCTACCACCTTGGTCTGTTCATTGTGATCCTGCTGTTCGCGCCGCACATCGTCTTCTTCAAGGGCATCATCGGGGTCGGCTGGCCGGCGCTTCCCAGCAGCCTGATCAACATCATCGCGGTGCTGACCCTGGCGCTGCTGCTCGCCGTGCTGGTGCGACGGGTGTCCAAGCCCGTGCTGCGGATGCTGTCGAATTTCGATGACTACTTCAGCTGGCTGCTCGTGACCGCGACCGTGGTCACGGGGCTGATGGCGACGGCGCACCTGGGCGGTCCCTACCACCAGCTGCTCGCCTGGCACATCCTCAGCGTCGACGCGCTGCTGATCTGGTTCCCGTTCGGCAAGCTGATGCACGCCTTCTACATATTCCCGTCGCGGGTGATCAACGGCTATACGCTGGCCCGCAAGGGAGGTGCTTCATGAGCACGACAGACATCACCGCCGCGCGGGGGCCGGCGCCGGGGCCGCACGCCGGTCCGGACAGCGTCCGGGACGCCATGCGCAGCTTCAGCCGGGGATTCGGCGCCCTCGCCGCCCTGCGCCTGGAGTCCTGCATCCATTGCGGCATGTGCGCCGACGCCTGTCACTTCTACATCGCCACCGAGGACCCGCGCTATACGCCGGTCTGGAAGGCCGAGCCGTTCAAGCAGGCCTACAAGCGCGAGTCCGGGCCGTTCGCGCCGTTCTTCCGCTGGTTCGGGCTCAAGCACAAGGTGACGGCCGGCGAGCTGGAGGAGTGGCAGCACCTGGTCTACGACAGCTGCAACCTGTGCGGTCGCTGCAGCCTGATGTGCCCGATGGGCATCGACGTCGCGAGCCTGATCGAGGAGGCGCGCGAAGGCATGTTCGAAGCCGGGCTGGCCCCCGCCGAGCTGTATGAGCGGGCGAAGAGCCAGCAGCAGACCGGCTCGCCGTACCCGACCGAGAACTCATGGGCGGATCAGCTCCGTGCGATCGGCGAAAAGCACGGCGTCGAGATCCCGATGGACCGCGACCGGGCCGACGTCATGCTGTGCGTCTCCGGGATCGACATCGAGAACTATCCCGCCCTGGTCGTGGCCCTGGTGAAGGTCATGGAGTCGCTCGGCGTGTCCTGGACTTTCCGCAGCGCCGCTCTGCTGGCGGAGAACTACCCGTACCTGGCGGGCAGCCGCAAGTGGGAGCGGGACGTCGTGAATCGCCTGGTCGATGAAGCCGCCGCCTGCGGCGCGGGCACCGTGATCGTCCCGGAATGCGGGCACGGCTACGGCGCGTTGCGCTGGAAGGGGGCTGAGCTGCTCGGCAAGGCGCTGCCGTTCCGGGCAGTGGACGTCAGCGAATACCTCGCCGAGCAACTGCGGGCGGGCCGCCTGCACCTGCGCAGGGACGGCGAGGCGAGCGTGACGTTCCACGATCCCTGCGAGATCGGGCGCAAGGGCGGCGTCATGAACGCGCCGCGGGAGCTGCTCGATGCCATGGGCGTCGAGCTGCGCGAGCTGGAGGACAATCGCGGATTCACCTTCTGCTGCGGCGGAGGGGGCGGCGTGGTGTTCCTGGAGAGCGCCAACAAGCTTCGTTACCGCGCGATGGAGGCGAAACTGCGCGAGATCGACGATACCGGGGCGGATCAGCTCGTGACCACCTGTGCGGGATGCCGCTACACGTTCGACGATGCCCGCGCACACTTCAACTGGGACAAGTCGCCGCACAGCCTGCTCGAGCTGGTGGCGCAGCATCTTGAGAAGACCGGGGAGGCGAGCGCATGAGCACGCAAACCGTCGTCGTCGATCCCATCACCCGCATCGAGGGCCATCTTCGCATCGAGGCCGAAATGCAGGACGGTGTGATCCACCAGGCCTCGAGCTCGGGCACCATGGTGCGCGGGATCGAGATCATTCTGCAGGGCCGGGATCCACGGGATGCCTGGGCCTTCGCGCAGCGGATCTGCGGCGTGTGCACCCTGGTGCACGGGATCGCCTCGATCCGGGCGGTGGAGGCCGCGCTGAATTATCCCATTCCGCCCAACGCCCAGCTCATTCGCAATCTCATGATCGGCGCGCAGTTCGTGCACGACCACGTGATGCACTTCTATCACCTGCACGCGCTGGACTGGGTGGATGTGGTCTCGGCGCTGAAGGCCGACCCGAAGAAGACCTCCGAGCTGGCGCAGTCGCTGTCGAGCTATTCCCGTTCGTCGCCCGGCTACTTCGCCGACGTTCAGGCGAAGGTCAAGGGGCTGGTCGAGTCGGGACAGCTGGGCATCTTCGCCAACGGCTACTGGGGGCATCCGGCCTACAAGCTGCCGCCGGAAGCGAACCTGATGGGGGTGGCGCACTACCTGGATGCTCTCGAGTGGCAGCGCGAGGTGGCCAAGCTGCACACGATCTTCGGGGGCAAGAACCCGCACCCGAACTTCCTGGTCGGCGGCACGCCGGCGGCGATCAGCGTGCACTCCGGACCCGGCACCGGCGCGACCGCGGTCAACACCGAGGGCCTGCAGAAGGTCGCCTCGATCATCCGGAAGATGCAGCAGTTCGTGGACCAGGTCTACCTGCCCGACACGCTGGCCATCGCCTCGTTCTACAAGGACTGGCTCAAGCCCGGACACGGTGAGGGTGTGGGCAACTTCCTGACCTACGGAGACTTTCCGGAGAAGGGCACCGAGGACCTGTCGAACCTGCTGATCCCGCGAGGCGCGATCCTGAATCGTGACCTGAGCAAGATCGAGGAGGTCGACCTGGAGGCGGACGGCCAGGTCCGGGAGTTCGTGGCCCATTCCTGGTACGACTACACCGTGGGCAAGAATACCGGCCTGCATCCCTACGAGGGACAGACCCGTCTGGACTACACGGGACCCAGGCCGCCGTACGAGCACCTGGATACGCAGGCGAGCTACTCCTGGCTGAAATCCCCGCGCTGGCGGGGCCATCCCATGGAGGTCGGACCGCTCTCGCGGGTCCTGATGCTGTACGCCACGGGGCACAAGCAGACACGCGAGCTGGCCGGGATGGCACTGAAACAGCTCGACGTTCCGCTGGAGGCCATGTTCTCGACGCTCGGCAGGACGGCCGCCCGCACGCTCGAGAGCAAGATCATCGCCGACAGCATGTCCACCTGGTACGACAACCTGATGGCCAACATCAAGGCCGGCGACGTGCGCACCTTCAATCCCGACCTGTGGGATCCGGCCACCTGGCCGCACCGCGCGCGCGGCGTGGGCTACACCGAGGCACCCAGGGGCTGCCTGGCCCACTGGCTGGTGATCGAGAACGGGAAGATTGCCAACTACCAGGCCGTCGTGCCGAGCACCTGGAACGGCGGGCCGCGCGACGCCGAGGGCAAGGAAGGGCCCTACGAGGCCTCCCTCAAGGGGCAGGATCTCTACGACCCGAAACAGCCCCTGGAGATCCTGCGCACGATCCACAGCTTCGACCCCTGCATCGCCTGCGCGGTGCACGTCACCGACCCGGAGGGACAGGAGCTGGTCAAGGTGAAGGTGGTCTGAAGCGATGGCGGTCACCGCGGAGTCGTTTTCCGGGAAGGGCGAGCGAGGCGCACTGCCGCTGGTGCTGGCAGCGGCGCTGAACCTGGCCGCGCTGGTTGCCGGCGTCACGCTGTGGCGCCTGGACGGCGTGTTCCTCGGGTTCGCCCTGACCGCCTGGCTCCTGGGCGTGCGCCACGCCTTCGACGTGGATCATATCGCGGCCATCGACAATGCCACGCGCCAGCTGCGGCAGCAGGGTCGCAGCGCCGTCTGGACCGGCCCGCTCTTCTCTCTGGGGCACTCGACGGTGGTCATCGTGGTTACGCTGCTGGTCGCCGGCGCGGCCAGCCACTTCCGCGGCTCACTGCCCTCGCTGGTGCACTGGGGCGCTCCGCTGGGCGCCACGCTGTCGGCCGGGCTGCTGACCCTGATGGGCGTGAGCAGCCTCGTGCTGCTGCGTCGCGGCGGGGCTCCCGGTGGCGGACGCCTGCCGGGTCGCATGCGCCTGAAATGGCAGCCGAGCTGGCGGCGGTGGCAGATCTACGCGGTCGGAATGCTGTTCGGGCTGGGTTTCGACACCGCCAGCGAGATCGCCCTGCTGGTGATCTCCGTGGGGGCGGTGCAGGCCACGAGCCTGCCGCTGTGGGAAGTGCTCGCATTGCCGGGCCTGTTCGCCGCTGGCATGACCCTGATGGACACGGTCGAGGGCTTGCTGATGCTCCGGGCGTACGAGTGGGCGCTCCGCGACCGGAACCGGACCCTGCGTCTGAATACCCGAATTACCGCGGCTTCGGCAATGCTGGCGCTGGGCGTCGCCGCCTGGGAGTGGTGGACGCTGCTGGCGCCGGCCATCATCCATGCCGGCGGTTCGGGCGCGGGGGTGCCGGCGCCCGCGATTCTCGGCGCGGTGGCCACCTTCGGCATGCTGCTGCTGTGGGGCCTGGCCGTGTTGCGCCGGCGAACGCCGGCGCGTGCGCCGCACGGCGGCTGATCCGGATTCCGCAGGGACACGAGGAGAAACGATGGAGGGGGGATCCCCCGGAAAGCTTCACCGGGGCGCCGTGCTCGAGTTGAGCGCGACGGCGCGCCCCAACTTCCTGCTGCTTACGCCGGTCTGCGTATTCCTGGGCGCGGCGGCGGCCCGTTACGCGGATCCGGGGGCGGGCACCGCCCTGGCCCTCGCGTTGATCCTGGCGGGCGCGCTGCTCGCGCATATCAGCGTCAACATGCTCAACGAGTACGAGGACTTCCGCAGCGGCCTCGACAGCATCACGCGACGCACGCCGTTCAGCGGTGGCAGCGGCACCCTGCCGGGGAACCCGCGGCTGGCGGGCCACACCCTGGCGGCCGGCGTCATCGCGCTGGTCGGGACCATGGGCATCGGGCTCTACTTCACGTTGCAGCTGGGGCTCGCGCTGGTCCCCCTCGGGGCGCTCGGCGTGCTGGTGGTCGCGACCTATTCCACCCACATCGTGCGTGCGCCGCTGGCCTGCCTGGTCGCCCCGGGCCTGGGCTTCGGCCTGCTGATGGTGACGGGGACCGCGCTGGCGCTGACCGGGCACTACTCGGGCACCACCGCGGCGGCATCGTTGCTGCCGTTCTTCCTGGTCAGCAACCTGCTGTTGCTGAACCAGTTCCCGGACGTGGAGGCGGACCGCCGGGTCGGGCGAAGGCATCTGCCGATCGTGCTGGGCCGACGGCGGAGCGGCCTGGTGTACGGCGCGATGCTGGCCGCCACCTACGCGACGATCGTGGCCGCGGTGCTGGTCGGCCAGTTCCCGCCGCCGGCCCTGCTGGGGCTCATCACCCTCATCCCGGCCGTGCCCGTGTCGGTGGGCGTTTACCGGCATGCCGACGAGATCGAGGCGCTGACACCGCTGCTGCGACTCAACGTGCTGATCACGCTGGCGACGCCGGTGCTGGTGGGGGTCGGGTTCCTGGTCGGGTGAAGCTGCCTAAACGGAGCCGCGGGAATCCTGTTCGAGCCCGAACAAATCCCGGGCCGCGGCGATGGCGGCCTGCTGTTCGTTGCGTTCCGCGGACCGGTGCAGGCTCTTCATGGGGGCATGCAGCATGCGGCTGGCCAGGTTCTGCGAGAGGTATTCGAGGACTTCGTCGACCGGCATGCCGGCGGCGAGATGCCGGCGCGCGCGGCGCAGGGCCGCCTGGCGATGGCGCTCGGCATCGTCCCGCAGCGCCCGGATGGCGGGAACCACCGAGCGGTCCCGCAGCCACGTCGCATAGGCGTTGACGCCGGCCTCGATGATGGATTCGGCGCGGCGCGCCGCGGTCTCCCGCTGATGCATGTTGGCCCGGGCCAGGCGGCCGAGATCGTCGGCGGAAAGCAGCGTGACGCCGGGGATGCCGGCCGCTGCCGGGTCGATGTCGGCGGGGACCGCCAGGTCCAGCAACAGCTGGGGCCTGCCGTGGCGGCGCCCCTGTGCCTCGCGAACCATGTCGGCGGAGACGATGGCATCCGGCGCCCCCGTCGTGCTGACGACCACGTCGGCGTGCGTCAGGGCATCGTCCGCGAGACCGTCGAGACCGGTCGCCTCCGCCGCGAACCGCGCGGCGAGCCGGCGGGCGCGCTCGAGGCCGCGGTTGGCGATGATCAGGTGTCCGATCCGGCGGGATACGAGATGCCGGACGACCAGCTCCGCGTTTTCTCCGGCGCCGATGACCAGCGCGGTCGCCTCGGAGGGCGCGCCCACGGTCGCCCGGATCTGCGCGGTGGCGGTGCCCGCGAGAGACACCGGGCAGCGCCCGATCCCGGTACGGGTGCGGACCTGCTTGGCGATGCCGCGCGCGTGGTCGTTCAGGCGCGAAAGCATCGCGCCCGCGTGGCCCGCGGCCCGTGCTTCCGCGAATGCACGCTTGATCTGTCCCAGGATCTGGGCCTCCCCGAGCACGGCCGAGTCCAGCCCCGAGGCCACCCGGAACAGGTGCTTGACGCAGTCCGCGCCCCGATGGCGATACAGGTAGGGACGGAGGGCGTTCGGGGACACCCCGCACCAGTCCGCGAGGCCGTCGAGCAGGGTATCGCTGCCGGGATCGGCAACGACGGCGTAAACCTCGGTCCGGTTGCAGGTGCTGAGCAGCATGCATTCGCCCACGCCCGGCAGGTCCAGCAGATGGCCGCGCGCGGCACCGCGGTCCTCCGGCGCGATGGCGACCCGGCCACGCACGGCGACGTCGGCGGTCCGGTGACTCAGGCCCAGCACCACCAACGACTGCAACAGCCGGCGGTCGGGATTTCCGGTCGCCTGGCCGTCCGGCTCCGGGATGTTCCGGGGGATCGCGCTCACGGGAGTCTCGTCAGCCAATGACCTCTCCTCGATTATTCATGCCTGCCGGGGCGCAACACCCGGCGGATGACACAAGCATAAGCGGCGCGGCTCCGCGAGCCTTGATCTGGATCAGGTACAAGGGCGAGGACGGATTCCGCCCGCCTCGTCGCGAGCACGAGCGAGCGTTCGTTCGGCTATTGTCCCGCGGGCCCGCCCGGGCTATGGTGCGGAGAGGGTCACGCGGGTGCCGGCGGCACCCGGCACGACGGAAAACGATAGGGCAGGAGGAGATCAACATGTCCGGAGCACTGCGCCGCTTCCTCGTCGTCGATCAGAGCATCGTCGGCTTCGTGATCAATTTCCTGATCAACGCCGTGATCGCCTGGTATTTCTTCCGCGCGATGGCCGAGGTGCCGCTGACCGGGGGCAGCCAGAACATCCTCGGTGACATCATCGGCACGTTCTTCCTGCTGCCGCTGATCGCCTGCGTGATCGTGACGCCGCTGGTCCGCCGCCAGGTCCGCTCGGGCAAGCTGGCGGCATTCCACTGGGATCGCAGCACCCACCGCATCTACCGGCTGCTGCCGCGGTCGTCGTTCTTCCGCGGCGTGGTGCTCGGGATCGTCTGCACGATCGTACTCGGGCTGCCCCTGTTCGGGATCTTCCAGGCGGCGGGCCTGCACGCGCTCGGCTACTGGCGGTTCGTCTTCGTGAAGGGCATCTACGCCGGGCTCCTGGCAGCCCTGATCATCCCGGTGATGGCCTATGCCGCGCTGGGGGACGCCCGGCCGGTGGAGCAGCAGGCCACCGCCTGACCGGAGCGGGCGGCCGTCACCGCCGTCGCGTGGTGACGGCCGGGCCGGGGCCCGTGCCGGTCACGTCGTTCCGTCGCGCCCACGCCGCCTTTCCGGGGCGGACTGACACAGGTCATTGCGTCGGCACCGGCCGGTCGCCGTAGACTGGCGCCGGAGGCGGCCGCCGGCCGCCGTCCCCGTTGTGCACCGGAGAGAGCCTGTGGCCGAGCATGCGTATCCACAGCCGATCGACGGGCTGCTTCGCCCGGCGGCCTATCCGCATCCGGTCGACCGGATCCACGTGATCGAGACCCACATCTCGTGGGTGGTGCTTACCGGCGAATACGCCTACAAGGTCAAGAAGCCCGTCGATCTGGGCTTCGTCGACTTCAGCACGCCGGCGCGGCGGCGGCGCGCCTGCGAGGACGAGCTGCGCCTGAATCGCCGGCTCGCGGCGTCGATCTACCTGGACGTCGTCCCGCTTTGCGGCAGTCCCGCCCGGCCCCGGGTGGGCGAGCCGGGGGAGGAGGGATTCGAGCATGCGGTCAGGATGCGGCAGTTCCCGGAAGATGCCCGGCTGGATCGAGAGCTGGAGGAGGGCCGGCTCAGTGCCTCCGACATGGACGAGATCGCCGCCGTGCTGTCGGCATTCCACGACTCGCTCCCGCCGGCCGCCCCGGATTCGGCCCGGGGAGAGCCCGGGGCGGTGTACGCCACCATGCGGGACAACTTCGAGGCCGTCGACGCCTCGGTGGCCGGGGAGCGCGAGGCGGGGCTCCTCCGGCAGGTGGAGGAGTGGACCGCGAGCCGTTACGAGGCCGTTCGGCCTCGACTGGCCGCGCGCAGGCGGGAGGGCTTCATACGCGAGTGCCACGGCGATCTGCACCTCGGCAACCTGGCCCGCGTCGACGGGCGGATCCTGCCCTTCGACTGTATCGAGTTCAGCGAGTCCCTGCGCTGGATCGACGTGATCAGCGAGGTCGCGTTCCTGTGGATGGACCTGCGCGCGCGCGGCCGTGACGACCTGGCGTCCCGGTTCCTCAATTCGTATCTGGCTGCCGGGGGGGATTACGAGGGACTCCCGCTGTTGCGGTTCTATGCCGTCTACCGCGCCATGGTGCGCGTCAAGGTGGCGGCGATCCGCCTCAGCCAGGGCGCCACCGACGACGCGGGGTCGGAGGCCGCCCGGCAGGACCTGCGCGCGCACCTGGCGCTGGCCGGACGCCTTTGCGCGGAGGGCCGCGGGGCGATCCTGATCACCACCGGTCTTTCCGGGTCGGGCAAGTCGCATCTCGCCGGCATGCTCGCGATGCGGCTGCCCGCCGTGCGCGTCCGCTCGGACGTCGAGCGCAAGCGGCTGTACGGCCTGCCTCCCGGGGCCCGCAGCGGGTCCGGTGTCGCAACGGGGATCTATACGCCCGAGGCCGGGCGCCGCACCTACGCGCGGCTGCGGGAGATCGCCGGCGTCGTCGCAGGCGCCGGGATGATCGCGCTGGTCGACGCCGCATTCCTGGAGCGTTCGCAGCGTGCCGCGATGCGTACGCTGGCGGACGAGCTGGATGTCCCGTTCCTGGCACTGGAGTGTCGTGCCCGCCCCGCCGCGCTGCGCGAACGGGTGCGTCGGCGCGCCCGCCAGGGAGCGGATCCCTCCGAGGCGGACATTGCGGTACTGGAACGGCAGCTCGCCGGCTGGCGGCCGCTGGCGGACAGCGAGACGTCGACTACCATTCGCGTGGACACGGAAGGGGACATCGACGTCGACCGGGTGAGCGACCGGGTGCGGCGGGTGATCGACGGTGCACGAGCGAGGTGAAGCCATGCCTGGTCACCGACACGGAACATCCCGGCGGCGCCGGGCACCGACCCTGGCGGTGGCGGGCTGCGCACTGGCGTTGCTCGTCGGGCCGGCAGCAGCGGCCGGGCAGGCGGCCCCGAGCGGCCACGGGCTGCGCCTCACGTCACCGGCATTCGGCGACGGCCAGCATATCCCGGTGCGCTATACCTGCGACGGACCGGGGGTTTCGATCCCGCTGCGATGGTCCGGAGTGCCGGCGGCGGCACGCAGCCTGGCGCTGATCGTCAAGGATCCGGACGCGCCTGATCCGAAGAACCCGAAGACCACCTGGATTCACTGGGTGGCCTATGACATTCCGCCCGGCAGCGACGGTCTGCCCGGGGGCGACAGTGGCGGCAAGCTCCCGGCGGCCATGCGGGAGGGTCTCAACAGCTGGAATCGCCCGGGCTATGGAGGTCCCTGTCCCCCGATCGGCACCCACCACTACATCTTCGAGCTGTTCGCGCTCGACACCGCCCTGGGAGACCTCGGCCACCCCACCCGGAAGCAGCTGCTGCAAGCCATGCGCGGTCACGTGATCGCCCGGGCGAAGCTGGTGGGCCTTTACCGGAGGCACCGCCGGTGACCGCGGCCGCTGATTGCCGCCGGCGCCTTGACAGGCGGCTTCGCCGAGGCCCCGGCGCCGGGCCCGGATCGTGCTTGCGACAGGGGGGCGTCAGCGATTGACGGGAGACGGATCACCTTCGGCGGTACCCGCGCCGCGAACTCCGCCATCCGGCGTGGTCGCGGTGGCGTAGCGGTTCCGCCCGGCCGCCTTGGCCTGGTAGAGCGCTTCGTCGGCCCGGCCGATCGCGGCCTGGGGGGCCTCGCCGGGCAGGTACTGGCTGATGCCGGCGGAAAGAGTGATGCGGTGTTTCGGGGCCGCGTCGATGCGCAGCCCGGCCACCTCCCGGCGCAGCCGCTCGACCATGACGGCGGCCTCCCGAGGTGTGGTGTCGGGCAGCACCAGCAGGAATTCCTCGCCCCCGTAACGACCGAAATAGTCCACGTTGCGGCGCCCGGCGTCGAGGGTGCTCGCGACCTGGCGCAGCACCTCGTCGCCGGTGTTGTGGCCATGGCTGTCGTTGATCACCTTGAAGTGATCCAGGTCCAGCATCACCAGTGACAGCGGGGTCTCGTGGCGGGTGGCGCGGCTGGTCTCGCGTTCCAGGGTCTCCATCAGGTCGCGCCGGTTGCTGACCCCGGTAAGCTCATCGTGCGTGGCCATCTCGCGGATGGTCGCGAGCGCTCCCTGCAGCTCGTTGTTGCGCAGGCGAAGCCGCTTGCGCAGGCCGGACATGTAGCCCCCGATCAGGCTGATCTGGACCAGCACGGCACCTTCCGTTACCAGCTGGATCAGATCGATGCGCAGGTTCAGCAGGCGCGGGTCGTAGCGCGCGGCGAGGACTATCACCAGGCCGTAGCCCAGCAGGTACGAGACCATCAGCCAGGCGAACTGGCGACGGTCAAGGCGGAATATCCCGTAGAGAAACGCCACCGAGGCCAGCATGACGAAGGGCGCCCGTCCGGGCCCCGCGTAGTACATGACGTACAGGGTCGGCACCATGGCCCAGAAGATCTGGGCGAAGGTCAGGCTGGGGTCGCGCGCCTTGAGGTTCAGGCCGGTCAGGAACGCTGCCAGGAAGACCAGCTCGATCCCGACAAAGGCGAGCAGCGCGACCAGCAGATGCGAGGGTGACAGCAGGCCCGTCGCCGCCTCGATCGCCGCCAGGGAAATAGTGAACAGAACCGATCCCACCGCCATCGCGAAGCGCCGCAGGCGGAGTCGCTGCTGGTCTTCGATGGATTGGGGCTGCGCCGCGGCAGGCGCCGACTGCTGGTTCATTCTTGTTGCCACCCGGACCGCATCAGTGGCGAGTCTGTCCCCCCATTTTCGCCACCTCACCGCTTCACTATACCGCGCGCCAGGTGAATCGCATACCAATCTTCCGGAAGGTACTGCCATGTCAACGCGGCCGTTTCCGCGACCGCGCGTGGCGCGCGATCGACGCGGCCCGGCAGCGCCCGCTGCTTCCCGGGATGCGCCCGGTCCGCAGGACTACAGCAGCAGGTGAACGCCCATTGCCAGCAGCAGCACCGCGAACAGCCGCTTCATCACTTTCTCCGGCAGGCGCTGCGCCAGGCGCGCGCCGAGCGGCGCGACGAAGACCGTGGTGCAGCCGATGCCGACGACCGCGGGCCAGTAGACGAAGCCGGCGGCGTGCACCGGCAGCGCCGCGCGTCCCCAGCCGTTCACCAGGTAGCTGATGCTGCCGGCCAGCGCCGTGGGCAGGGCGCACGCGGCCGCGATGCCGGCGGCACGCTTCATGGGCACGTCGTACCAGGTCAGGAACGGCACCGTCAGGGCTCCGCCGCCGATCCCGGCGAGGGAGGCCACCGTGCCGATACCGGCGCCCGCGCCGAGCATGAAGGGAAGACGCGGCAGGGGCCGCCGCGAGGAGGGATGCCGGCCGGAGCCGAGCCACATCTGTGCCGCGACCATGAGCTCGAACACGCCCACGAAACGCTCCAGGGTCGGCCCCGGCAGGTAGTTCGCGATCGCGGCACCGAGCACGGCGCCGATCACGATGGCCGGCGCGAGCTGCAGCACCCGATTCCACAGGATCCCGCTGTGATGGTGGTGGGCACGCGCCGACGCGGCCGCGGTGACCACGATGCTGGCCATGGACGTGCCGAGCGCCAGGTGCATCAGGATGCTTTCGTCGACGCCCTGCCGGCGAAAGGTGAAGGCCAGCACCGGTACGACCACCAGTCCCCCGCCGATACCGAACAGTCCCGCCAGCAGCCCGGCGACGGAACCGATCAGGGCGAACAGGCCGAGCGCTTCAGGCAGCGGCATGGTGCCGGAGCGAGCTGTCAGTCATGGGCGCCTTCCCTTTCCCAGGCATGCAGGTAGTCCAGGCTGCGTCGATAGGGCCCGAAGCCCGCACGGAACACGAGTGCCGCCAGCGCCAGTCCCACGACACCGACGATCGCCATCGAGTAGCGCAGATCCTGCGGGTTGTGGAATGCGTAGTCCGTGATCAGCGCCACGCTGGTTGGACCCATGCCGAGGCCGATCAGGTTCAATACACCAGTGTAGAACGCCGTGACCTGCCCCCGCATCTGGTTCGGCAGCAGCTCCTGCAGGGCGGCCGGGGCGATGCCCCAGACGAAGCTCACGAACAGGAAGAACGGGCTGATCAGGCCCAGCGCCCAGCCTGCCGAGCCGGCCATGGGGAATATGCACACCGGGACGATGCCCCCCAGCGCCGCGATCATCCCCACCCGCATCTTGCCGTCCTGCCGCCCGCGGCGCGCATAGCGATCGGCGAGCCACCCTCCCAGCACGGTGCCGAGCGGCCCGAACACGAAAGCCAGCAGGCCGAAGCGGATGCCGGCCTGGCTCGCGGTCCAGCCATAGGTGCGGATGAAGAACGTCGGTATCCAGGCCCCGCTGCCGTATCCGACCAGTGCCAGCAGCGAGAAGCCGAGGTGGTGGCAGGTCATGGTTCGCCGGTTGTCGCGCATGTACCGCACCACCTCCCGCACCGAAGGGTGGCTCGTCACGCGCACGCCGTCCTGGAGCCGGGTGCGCAGCGTGCCCCGCCGCGCGGGCTCGCGCACGGTCAGCATCAGCAGCGCCACCAGGATGCCCGGCACCCCCACGGCGAAGAACACGATCTGCCAGGAATGCACGCTGCCCAGTACCGCCAGGTGCAGGCGTACGCCGTGGAGCGCCTTGATCAGGCTGCCGCCGATGATCAGGGACAGGCCGGTGCCCACGAAGATGCCGGTGGCGAAAACGCCCATGGCGCGGCCGAGCTTCTGGGGCGGGAAGTAGTCCGCCAGCAGCGACGAGGCGCCCGGCAGCAGGGTGGCTTCGCCGATGCCGACCCCGACGCGGGACAGGAACAGGTGCCAGAACCGGTTTGCCAGGCCGCAGGAAGCCGTCATCAGGCTCCACAGGAAGATGCCGGCACCGATGATCCCGCGGCGCGTGTGGGCGTCGATCAGGCGCGCGATGGGCAGGCCCATGATCGCGTACAGGATCGCGAACGAGAATCCCTGCAGCAGGCTCATGGCCGTATCGCCGATGTGCAGGTCGTGCTCGATCGGGATGACCAGCAGGCTGAGGATGGTGCGGTCGACGAACGACAGGACGTAGGCCAGCAGCATCACGCCGACGACGTACCAGGCGTACGCCGGGCGCGGCCACGCTTCGGCGGGCGCGGGATCGGGTCGGGTCACGTCTTCTCCTCCGGTTGGACGTCGGTCCGCTACGGGTCGGGACGAGGCTCAACGACCCCGGGTGGGCCGAGCATGCAGCGGCTGAAATGAGCGAGCACCGCGTCGCGGGCCCGGCGGACCTCCCCGGGAGGTCGCCGGTCGAGCTCCGAGGCGGCCAGCAGGAACGGCTCGAACTGCAGCCAGCCGAGCGCCAGCGCCACGTTCGCGGCGACGACCGCGGCGGGATCGAGACCCGTGGCGAGGCGGCCTTCGGCCGCCGCCTGCCGGGCCTCCGCGAGCATCTGCGCCACGACCGGGAATCCGCCCTGGATCCGGCGCGGATCCTCTCCTTCGAGCAGGGAGTGCGCCAGGATGCGCCAGTACGACTGCTGCTCGCGGGTGGCGCGGAACAGCCGGGCCGACGCCAGCGCGCGCCCGCCGCTTGCTCCGCTCTGGCGCGCCAGGTCCTGCACCAGCCGATCGAGCACGGCGCGCAGAAGCCCCCGCTTGGAGCCGAAGTGGCGATGCACCAGTCCGTGATTGACGCCGGCGCGGGCGGCGATCCGCCGTACCGGGACCGCCGCCGGCCCGTGCCGGGCGAACAGCTCGGTCGCGGCCGCGATCAGCGCCTCGCGCACGGCCTCACGGCCGCGCGGCGGTCGGGGTTTGCCGGGCATGGCTCGCATGCCTCTCCCGGGATCCTGGCCGATGAACCGGCATGATCGAATGAATGTAGTCAAACGACTACACCGTGGTCAAGACGTGCCGCCGGAGGGAACTGGGAGCGCGGGCCGCGATCGGATAGAGTGACCGCGAGCCGCGGTCCCGCCGGCCGCTCGAGAGGATGCATCTGCCGTGTTTGGTCTGCGCATTCTGGTCGCCGTCTTCCTGTTCGCGCTGCTGTTCGCCTTCATCCAGGTCGGGCTGCTGAGCATCGCGTTCGACAAGCTGGGGCTGTCGATGGGGTCGGCGATGCTGCTGCTGTTGCTGTCCCTGATCGGCAGCGGCATCAACGTGCCGCTGTTCACGATGGCATCGGCGCCGCCGGCGGACGCGCGCTGGGACCTGCGCGGCTGGTCACCGCTCCACCGCCTGATGGCCAGCCAGCCGGGGCGGACGCTGGTGACGCTGAACGTGGGCGGAGGCCTGATCCCGGTCGCCTTCAGCATCTACCTCCTGGCGTGGCATCCGCTGCCGCCGTTGCAGGTGGTGCTGGCAATCGCGATCGTCGCGGCGGTGTGCTACGCGGCGAGCCGCCCGATCCCGCGCCTGGGCATCGGCATGCCGATCCTTCTGGCGCCGATCACGGCGGCGCTCACGGCGATCGTGCTGAGCCCCGGCGACAGCGCGCCGCTGGCCTACATCTGCGGTACCCTGGGCGTGCTCATCGGTGCCGACCTGCTGCACATGCGCGACATCCGGCGGCTGGGCACGCCGTTCGCCTCGATCGGCGGCGCGGGGACCTTCGACGGCGTGTTCATCACCGGCATCGTCGCGGTGCTGCTGGCGTGAGGCTGCAAGGGGTGAGCCATGGTTGATCTTTCGATGCTGCTGTTCGCCCTGGCGATCCTGGCCGGGCTCGGGATGGCGTTTCGGGTGCTGCGTTCGCGCGGCGTCTCGCCCTGGGCGGGGTTGGGCCACGGAATGCTCGCTTCGTGCGCGGCGGGAATCCTGCTCGGGAGGGTCCTGGAAGGTCCCCCGAGCAAGCCGTTGAACATGGCCGTGCTGCTGTTCGGCCTGGCGCTGCTCGGCGGGCTGGTGCTGCTGTTGCTGCGCGCGCGGCGCGATCCGCATCCCGCCGTGTTCGTGATCCTGCACGGCAGCATGGCCCTGCTGGCGTTCGCGGTGCTCGCCGCCGCCGCGCTATGATGCACCGCCCGGGCCTGCGGGGGAACGCGTTCCGACGGGGGGAGTGCCGATCGACATGTCTCTGATCACCGTGCCCGTGTCGGCGGGCGAGCTGATCGACAAGATCACCATCCTGGAGATCAAGTCGGAGCGCATCGCCGATCCGGCCAAGCTGGCCAACATCCGCCGCGAGCTCTCGCTGCTGGAGGAGACCTGGCGCGGGGCCGCCGGGGGCGGGCCGGACATCTCGGATCTGTGGACGGCGCTCAGGGAGGTCAACGAGCAGCTCTGGGACATCGAGGACCGCATCCGGGCGAAGGAATCCGAGGGCGTCTTCGACGACGAGTTCATCGAGCTCGCCCGGTCCGTCTACCTGCGCAACGACCGGAGAGCCGGGCTCAAGCGGGAGTTGAACCTGCGCGTCGGATCGGAGCTGGTGGAGGAGAAGTCGTACACGCGCTACCGGGACGACTGACCGCCGCCGCCCGGCGGCCGCTCGCGAACCAGCGCATCGAGCCGCTCGATGACCGCTTCCGGAGTGATCAGGTCCATCACGCCCGGGCGCTCGATCTTGGTTCCCCACCGCAGCTCGGCGGCGGGGCGTCCGAGGAAGCGCCGTGCCGCCTCGTCGTAGCGGTCGACGCACCAGCGACGGCTGCGGTAGGGACCGCTGCGCTGGACGTTGCTGGCGGCGTACAGACCCAGCACCGGCGTGTCCACGCAGGTGGCCATGTGGGCCGGGCCGGAGTCCGGGCTGAGCAGAGCGTCGGCGCGCTCCAGCAGGGCCAGCAGGCGCTTGAGGGTGTCGCGCCCGATCAGGTCGACCGGCGGCGGCGTCTGCATGTGCGCCGTGATCGCGTCGCCGGTCGCGCGCTCCAGGCGGCTGGGGCCGCCGACCAGCACCACCCGGAAGCCGTGTTCGCGGGCGGCGTGATCGGCCACCGCCGCGTAATGTTCGGCGCGCCAGTTGCGCTGCGGATGGCTCGCGCAGGGGCTGATCAGCAGCGCGGGCCGGTCCCCGGGGAGCTGCTCGCGGGCGAATTCCCTCGCCTCGCCGGGGATCGGCAGCGACCAGTCCTCGATCCGGTCGCGCAGTCCCGCGGTCTCGAGGAAGCTGAAGAAACAGTCGACCACGTGCTGGCCGGGCCGGTCCGGGATGCGGCTGTTGATGAACAGGCCGTGCAGGTCGCGCGCGCGGCCGCGGTCGTAGCCGAGCCGGATGCCGGCACGCACCGCGGTGCTGACCAGGTTGGCGCGCATCGCCACCTGCATCTGCAGCAGGAGGTCGAAGCGACGGCCGGCGAGGCGCCGGTGCAGGCTGCGCCATGCGGCGAGGCCGCCGGACTTCCGGAACACGATGAACTCCACCCCCGGCAGGTCCCCGACCAGCTTCGCCTCCGTGGCTCCCACGATCCAGGTCAGGCGCGTACCCGGCCAGCCACGGCGCAGCGTGTGCACGATCGGCAGCACGTGCGTCACGTCGCCGATCGCCGAAAGACGCAGCAGGCACAGCTCGCGGGGCTCGGCCCACAGGGGCAGGCGCGCCGTCACCGCCGGGCTCACGCGTCGTCGTGCGGCTCGCCGGCCTGTCGCGCGCGCTGCAGAACGCTCTGCTCGTCGCGGTGCAGGTGCCGCATCGCCAGCGCGGTGAACAGGAACGACAGGCCGTTCGCCACCAGCCCGAGGTAGAGAGCCGTGCGCAGGCTCCCCGTGGCCACGCTCAGGTAGCCGATGGTGTAGGGGCCCAGCGCCAGGCCGATGAAGGTCAGCACCAGGATATAGGCCGCCGACGCGGTCCCGCGCATCCGCGGCAGCACCAGGTCCTGCACCGTCGATGCGCCGGGTCCGATCCACATCGAGGTAAGGATCAGCAGCGGGAACGTCAGCGCCAGCGCGACGGTGGTGCTGTCCGTGGTCAGCATCCAGATGGCCAGGGGCACCGGCAGCGCCGCCGTGAGCAGCGCGACCCACAGCCGCCCGTAGACGCTCCGCCGGCGCCAGCGGTCCGCCAGGATCCCGCCCAGGTTGACGCCGATGAATCCGCCGGCGGCCGCCATGCCCCCCAGGATCAGGCCGGCCTGGCCGGGGCTCAGGCCGTGAAAGCGCATGAAGAACGGCGTCGACCAGTAGCCGAACCCGTAGCCCGTGAACGCCAGCAGGCCGAAGGCGATCGCCGTGTAGCGGACCGTGGGACCGCGGAAGATCAGGTGGTACGACGGCCGGTCCCGCATCCGCAGGGCCTGCCCCCAGGACACGCTGCCGTAGATGCCGATGGCCAGCGCGTACCACTGCAGCGGAGAGCCGAGCAGCGACACGAGCCCCCAGGCCGCGAGGCCCAGGGCGGCGGCGGCTCCCAGGTTCCAGAGGATGCCGCGCCAGCCCGCCCGCTCCAGCGCCAGGTGCAGGAGCGTCAGCGGCGGAAGCACGGCCCGCAGTTCGCGGAAGAAGATGCGGAAGGGGTGGGGCTCGGGGGCGGTGTAGATTCCGTCGGCCTGCCCCCGGACCGGCTCGCGCAGCGAGGCGACCCAGATCGAGACCAGCAGCCCGGGCAGTCCCACGGCCAGGAACGCGACCTGCCATCCCGCGAGCCCCAGGGGCGGCGCAGCGCCCGCGAAGGCGTGATTCCATGCCTGCACGATCGTGCCGCCGATACCGAGCCCCAGCCCGGCACCGATGTAGATGCCGCTGGAATAGACTGCCAGCACGGTCGCCCGCTGGTGCCTCGGGAAGTAGTCGGAGAGCAGGGAAAACGCGGCCGGCGTGGCGCTCGACTCCCCGACGCCGACCCCGATCCGGGTGACGGCGAGCTGGGTGTAGCCGCGGGCCAGCCCCGACAGCGAGGTCATCGCGCTCCAGACGGCGAGGCCGGCCGAGATCAGCCTGCGCCGGTCCCAGACGTCGGCCAGCCGGCCGAGGGGCAGGCCGAACAGGGCGTAGAAGACCGCGAACGCGGTACCGTAGAGAAAGCCCATCTGGGCGTCGGTCAGGTGCAGCGCCG
Source organism: Gammaproteobacteria bacterium (assembly GCA_035638775.1). Taxonomy (GTDB): domain Bacteria; phylum Pseudomonadota; class Gammaproteobacteria; order UBA5335; family SLRW01; genus DASQZJ01. The sequence goes on along the minus strand of DASQZJ010000002.1, from coordinate 269,023 downwards.
CCTTGATGTCGTCATTCAGGATGGACAGGATCTGCCGGTCCAGGAAGTTGAGCACGTACACCAGCACCAGCACGCCCAGCACGTAGCGTGAATACGGCCCCCCGATCTCGCCCGGCGGCGTGCCGGATGGCGTGTCCGGACGTTTGTCGTCAGCCATGGAATGGTTCCGGTGGTTGCGTTGTTGTATCGAACGTCTCCCGGAATCTACCGGCGCACCGTCGATCCGGCAACCGGGGGCGCTCAGTATCCGGTCATCGAGCGCACCAGGCGGCGGTTCAGGGAGGCGGGGAACAGGCGCAGCAGGGCCGACATCAGGCGGTACTGTCGTCCCACGAGGTGGTGCACGCGGTCGCTGCCGACCGCGGACCACACCGCCGCGGCCACGGTTTCCGGCGCCAGGTTGACGCCCATGCGGTCCAGGCTCGCGGTGTGGCGCGCGTTGCGCACCATGGGCGTGTCCACGTACGGGGGCATGATGTCGCAGACGCGGATGCCGTGGCGGGCCCACTCGATGTTGAGCGCCTCGGTCAGGCCCCGGACCGCGAACTTGGTGGCCGAGTAGGTCGCCAGGTCCGGGGTGCCGTAGCCGGCGGAGGCCGAGGACATGTTGATCACCTGCGCGCCGCGGGTGCGCTGCAGGAACGGGAAGGCCACCCGCGTGCAGTGCATCAGGCCCTTGAAGTTGACGTCGATGAGGCGGGCGTGCCGCTCCAGCGACACGGATTCGAACGGGCCGATCTCCAGGATGCCGGCGCAGTTGAACAGCAGATCCAGCCGCTGGCCGGTTCGTTCGCCGAAGTCGGCAAATCCTTCCTCGACGGATTGCGGATCGGTGACGTCCATGTGGCGGGTGACGATCCGTTCTTCCCCGGCCAGGCCCGCCAGGGCATCGTCGTCCACGTCGAACGCGCCGACCGTCCAGTCGTGACCGGCGAACAGCCGGGCCGTGGCGCGCCCGATGCCGGAACCGGCGCCGGTGATCAGGATGCAGGGTGTGTCCATGGTCTCCCCCGGACTCGTCATTGTCGTGGCGCGCCTTCCGTCCGGGCTTGCCGCTGTACGCACCGCCCGGGCGGCTCCGGATACAGCCGGTGTCGGCGGATCGCGATGCCGCACGCTCCCGGGAGGGGGTCAGCGCCTCGTGAAATGCCCGGAGCGACCGCCGCTCTTTTCCTGCAGCGCAATGCCGTCCATCTGCATGCCGCGGTCGACGCCCTTGCACATATCGTAGACCGTGAGCAGCGCGACGCTCACCGCGGTGAGCGCTTCCATCTCCACGCCGGTGCGGTTGCGGGTCTCGACGCGGGCGGTGCAGACCACGGCGGGCGGATCATCCCGGGTCTCGAAAGCGACCTCGACGGCGGTCAGCGGCAGCGCGTGGCACAGGGGGATCAGGTCCGCCGTGCGCTTGGCGGCCATGATCCCCGCCAGTCGCGCCACCGCCAGCACGTCCCCCTTGCTGTGCGTGCCGGCGCGGATCGCCTCCAGCGTCGCAGCCTGCATGTGGATGGCACCGCCGGCGACGGCGCGCCTGGCGGTGACCTCCTTGTCTCCTACATCCACCATGCGGGCCTCGCCCCGCTCGTCGAAGTGGGAGAAATCGCTCATGCTCGCAGGCTCCGGAGTTCGGGGGATCTGTTGCGCCCTGGCGGCGCCCATTCCAGAATAGTAACCGTGCGCCGGTTCGGCCGGCAGGCACCGACCGTCCCGGTGCAGGCATCGCGAAAAGGGTAACACCAATGCGGGTAAGGGTCCGATTCTTCGCTTCCCTGCGGGAAACCGTCGGCGCCGCCGGCCGCGAGGTGGAGGCGGACGGAGGGGCGACCGTCCGGACAATATGGGACCTGGCCACCGATGGCCGTGAGCCGCCATCACGTCTGCTGGCCTCGATCAACCTGGATTACGCCGATCTCGACGATCCCGTCGGGGAGGGCGACGAGGTGGCGTTCTTTCCGCCGGTGACCGGGGGGGAGCGCTGATGGGCGCGCCGGCGCTCGATGTCCGCGTGGTCGACGCTCCGTTCGACCCCTGGGCCAGCATGGCCGCGCTCGCGCCGCCTTCCGTGGAAGATGCGGCCTCCGCGGGGGCAACCGCCGTGTTCGTCGGCACGATGCGGGATTTCAACGACGGCAGCCCGGTCTCCGGGATGTACCTGGAGCATTACCCGGGCATGACCGAGCGTCAGCTGCAGCGCATCGTGCGGGAGTCGTGTCGTCGCCGGGGGGTACGGCAGGCGCTGGTGATCCACCGGGTCGGCGAGATCCGGCCGGGTGAGACCATCGTGCTGGTGGCCACCCGCTCGGGACATCGCGGCGAAGCCTTTGCCGCCTGCCGCGAGATCCTGGAACAGCTCAAGCACGAGGCCCCGTTCTGGAAGAAGGAAATCCTGCCGGACGGCGGATCACGCTGGGTCCGCTCGAACACGGCGGCCGACGTGGTTCCTCCGGCAGGAGAGGACAGCCGGGCCTGAGGACGATCCGCTCGCGGGATTGCGGGCGACTCGAGGGGATACCAATCTTCCGGAAGGTATGGTCATGAAAAGATCCCGGGGCGGGCTCCGTCTCAAGGTCTTCCTGGTGCTGGGTGCGTTGTTCTTGCTCGCCATCGGGGCCCAGACCCTGATCGTGCACTTCGTGGTGTTGCGGCGGTTCGCCCGCATGGACGCGCGCGCCGCCGGTGCCCGCGTACACCGGTCCGTGGCCGCCCTGCATCGTTCCCTGGCCGACCTGGGGCGGCTGGATGCCGCGCTGGCCGCGTCGTTCCGCGAAGCCGGGGGGCTCCGTTACGCGGTGCCCTCGCCGTCGGAGCTGCGCCGGATGCGGGTGGATGCCGCGCTGGCGCTGAGCCCGGCTCATCGCCTGGCAGCGGCATCGGGCTTCGCCCATGATGCGCTGACGCCGGCCGAAGTGACCGGCTGGGTCCGGGCACATCCGGCGCTTCAGCCGCAGGCCGCCGGCGCCGGACGGTCCGGGATGCTGTTCCTCCACGGCACGGCGCGGCTGGTCGCCGTGCGGCGGACCGGTGACGGCATGCTGGTGCTGGTGAGGTCGTTGAGCTCCGCCCGTCTCGCCGCCCTGGCCCCCGGGCCCGGCGCGCGGCTGCAGATCGTCGCCCGGCGCGGCCGGGCCGGCTCCCGAACGGGGGTCTGGCGTGATCCGGCCGCACCGGGCTCGACCTGGTACGCGTCGCTGGACGATATCCCCGGCGGGAAGGGCCTGCTGCTGCGTGCGGTGGTTCCCGCGGGGGCGCTTGCGGCGGGCGCGGCGGGGCTGCACGAGATGCAGCTGCTGGGCGCGCTGATGGCGTTCGCCTTCTTCGTCACGGCCCTGCTGCTGTTCAACCGCCTGGTGCTGGCCCGCCTGGCGAACCTCGGCCGCCAGCTCCGGCACGTGGGGCAGGGCGGCGCCATGACGGTCACCGACACCGCCGGCGCGGACGACGAGCTCGGCAGTCTCGCCGGGAGCATCAACAGCGCTCTCGCGCACCTGCGCGGTACCGAGGAGGCCCTGCGCGAGAGCGAGGAGCACTTCCGGACGCTGGCGGAATCCATCGACGGCGCCATCATCCTGCATCGCAACCGCATCCTGTACTGCAACCCCGCGGCCTGCGCCATCACGGGTTACGCCGAGCAGGAGCTGGTCGGGCGTCCGGTGACGGACCTGGTCCCGCCCGAACAGCGCGCGGAGGAGCACCGGCGCCTGGAAGCGCGCCTGCGCGGGGAGATGCGGGAGGACTGGCGTCACGAGGTGCAGCTGGTCACCCGCGCGGGACGCGTGCGCTGGCTGGATGTTTCCGCGGCGCTGATCACCTACCGGGGCGAGCCGACCATCCTCAACGCCTGCTTCGACATCACCGAGCACAAGATGATCGAGGCGCACCTGCAGCAGGAGAAGGAGCGCGCCCAGGTAACCCTGGAGTCGATCGGCGACGGGGTGATCTCGACGGGGCTCGACGGGCGCATCGAGTTCCTCAACGCGGTGGCCGAGGAGCTGACCGGCTGGCCGGCGCCGGAAGCCTGCGGGCGCTATCTGACCGACGTGTTGACCCTGATCGACGAGAGCACCCGGCAGGTGCTGGAGAACCCCGCCCAGGAGTGCCTGCAGCGGGGCTGCCGCCTGGCGCTGGCCGGACAGGCGGTGCTGGTGCCGCGAGGCGGGGAAGCCGAGCATTCCATCGAGGTCACCGCGTCGCCGGTGCGCGACCACCGCCGGGAGATCGTCGGCGTCGTGCTGGCGCTGCATGACGTCACCGCGCTGCGCGGGCTGGCGCGCAACATGGCCTACCAGGCGAGTCACGATGCCTTGACCGGGCTGGTCAACCGGCGCGAGTTCGAGACCCGGCTCGAGCAGCTGGTGGACGCCGCGCGGCGGGACGGGAGTCGTCACGCCCTGTGCTACGTGGATCTCGACCAGTTCAAGGTGGTCAACGACACCTGTGGCCATGTGGCCGGCGACGCGCTGCTGCGCGAGCTCAGCGAGACCGTGCGGCGCGGCGTGCGCGAGGGGGATACCCTGGCGCGGCTGGGAGGGGACGAGTTCGGGCTGCTGTTCCGCGACTGCGACCTGGTGGCGGCCCGCCGGCTGGCCGAGAAGCTGCGCGTGAAGATCCGGGAATTCCGCTTCATGTGGGAGGGGATGGTGTTCGACGTCGGCTGCAGCATCGGCGTCGTGCTGATCTCGGAGACCAGTCCCGATCACACGGAAGTCCTGAGCCTGGCCGATTCCGCCTGTTACCTGGCCAAGGAGCAGGGCCGCAATCGGATCCACTTCCACCGGCCCAACGACGCGGCGCTGCTGGCGCAGCAGGGGGAGATGCGGTGGATGCAGCGGATCCAGCGGGCCATCGAGGAGGAACGGTTCACGCTGTACGTTCAGCGCATCGCGCCGCTGGGCTCGGCGTCGTCGATCCCGGCACCCACCCAGGAGGTGCTGCTGCGGATGATCGCCGAGGACGGGGACGTGGTGCTGCCGAGCGAATTCCTGGCGGCGGCCGAGCGCTATCGCCTGATGCCCGCCATCGATCGCTGGGTGGTGCGCGAGGTGGCGCGCTGCATGCGGCGCGAGGCCGCCGCGGCGGCCACGCCCGCGGTCTATTCCGTCAACCTGTCGGGACAGTCCCTCTGCGATGAGGGGTTCCTGCAGCACGTTACCGGCTTGATCAGCGACTATGCGATCCGCCCCGAGCGGCTTTGCTTCGAGCTGACCGAAACGGCCGTGATCAGCAACCTGGCAATGGCCCGGCGGTTCATATCGGTCCTGCGAGGGCTCGGCTGCCGTTTCGCGCTGGACGATTTCGGCAGTGGCCTGAGCTCTTTCGCCTACCTCAAGAACCTGCCGATGGATTTCCTCAAGATCGACGGCCAGTTCGTGCGCGCGATGTTCACCGGGCGCCTGGACCGGGCGGTGGTGGAAGCGATCAGCGACCTGGGCCGGGTGGTCAACATGCGCACCATCGCCGAATTCGTCGAGACCGAGCAGCTGTTCCACGCGGTGCGTCGCATGGGCGTGGACTTTGCCCAGGGCAACTACATCGAGGAGCCGCATCCGCTCTACGCGGTCAACCGCCCGGCCGTACCCCGGCTGCAATAGAGACCCGGCCGGCGGGCGTCAGCCCCGGTAGCGCGCGACGCTGGCGCTGATCTCCTCGCGGGCCGCGTCGGCGCCCTTCCAATCCTCGACCTTGACCCACTTGCCCTTCTCGAGATCCTTGTAGTGCTCGAAGAAATGGGAGATCTGGTCGAGCAGGGCCTTCGGCAGGTCGTCCGGCCCCCGGACGTCGACGTAATAGTCGCAGGAGACCTTGTCCACCGGCACCGCCAGGATCTTCTGGTCCTCGCCCTTCTCGTCGCTCATCACGAGCATGCCCACGGCCCGGCACTCGATCACCGAGCCGGCCAGCAGCGGGACCGGGGTGAGCACCAGGGCGTCGACGGGATCGCCGTCCTCGGCGAGGGTGGCGGGCACGTAGCCGTAGTTCGCGGGGTAATGCATGGCCGTGCTCATGATGCGGTCGACCATCAGCATGCCGCTGTCCTTGTCGACCTCGTACTTCACCGGCTCGCCACGCATCGGGATTTCGATGACGACGTTGAACGCCCCGGGGGCGTCGTCGCCCGCGGAAATCCTGTCCAGGCTCATCGCTTGCTCCTTTGCCCTCGGATGTGGGCCCGCCATTATAGCTTCCGAGGCCGGTTCTGCCACCGTCCGCCCGGCAAGCGGCCGGATTGACTTGCCGCGAGCACGGACGGTAGGGTAGCCGATCTTTCGAGAGCCGGGCGCGCCCGGGCGCGCGGCAATCCCGCCAGGCGTGCGGCGAGGGGCCGTCGCAGGCCGCGATCACAGGACCGAGGATGGATGGGCAGCTATGAGAATCGTGCTGTTGGGGGCCCCGGGCTCCGGTAAGGGAACGCAGGCCAAGCTGCTGGCCGACAAGCACGCCATCCCGCAGGTCTCCACCGGCGACCTGCTGCGGGCGGCCGTGGCCGCGGGGACGAACCTCGGGCGCAGGGCCAAGGCCGCGATGGATGCCGGTGAGCTGGTTTCCGACGAGATCGTGCTGGGCATCATCCGTGACCGGGTTCGTGAGCCGGATGCCGCGAACGGCTTCATCATGGACGGCTTCCCCCGCAACCTCGCCCAGGCGCGGGCGCTGGACCGCATGCTCGATGACCTCGGCCAGCCGATCGACACGGCGCTGCTGCTGGACGTGGACTTCGACATCCTGATGCAGCGTCTGACGGGCCGGCGCACCTGCCGCGAGTGTGGGCAGATGTACAACGTCTACACCTCGCCGCCCAAGCAGGAGGGCATCTGCGACCGCTGCGGCGGCGAGCTGCTGCATCGCGACGACGACAACGAGGACACCATCTCCAAGCGCCTCAAGGTCTACGAGGAGCAGACGCAGCCCCTGGGGCGGTATTACGAGGATCAGGGAAAGCTCGCCAGGATCAGCGGCGAGGGGGAGATCGACGAGATCTTCGGCCGTCTGGAGGCCGTCCTGGCGGGCTGAACGTCAGTCCGTCGCCGGCACGATGTCCAGCCGCCCGTCGCGGACCACGAAGTGTAGCCGCCCGTCCAGGGCCGCCAGCAGATCCTCGCCCACGGCGTGGCGACGCCAGCCGCTCAGCACGTCCAGGTTCCGCTCGCCGAGCAGCAGCATCTCGATCTCGCGCCGGGAGGCCAGCGTCGCCGGACTGATGTCCTGCTGCCCGCCCCGCACCCGAACCAGCGACATCAGCAGATCCACCAGAGGCTGCTGCTCTTCGTCGAGACGCTGGTCCGGGCGCGCCGGCGGCGGACCGGGATCGGGCTCTGCGCGCGCCTGCTCCGTGATTGCAAGCAGCGCCTCGCCGTGGCGCCGCACCACGCCGGCGGGCATGCCGCGTACGCGTTCCAGCGCCTGCAGCGACGACGGCAGGCGCTGGACCACGTCGAGCAGCAGCGAATCCTTCAGGACCCACTGGCGCGGCAGATCGCGCTCACGCGCCTGCGTCTCCCGCCACGCGGCCAGCCGCTGCAGTGCGGCAAACGACCGGGCCCGCAGGCGGCTGCCCCCCTTGACCCGGCGCCAGGCGTCTTCGGGCGGCTTCGCGTAGCGCGCCGGATCCGCCAGCGCGCGGAAGTCCTCCTCCAGCCACGACAGGCGGCCGCGCCGCTCGAGCTCCTCGCGCAGCCGCGTGTAGATCTCGCGGAGGTAGCGCACGTCGTCCGCGGCGTATGCAAGATCCTCGGCCTCCAGCGGGCGGCGGCTCCAGTCGGAGCGGGTGCGCGACTTGTCCAGCTGCACTCCGAGCAGCGAGCGCGCCAGGCGGGCGTAGCCAGTCTGGCTGCCCTGGCCCACGAGGGCGGCCGCGACCTGGGTGTCGAACACGGGCGCCGGCACCTGTCCGCGCAGGTCGTAGAAGACCTCCAGGTCCTGCTGGGCCGCGTGCAGGACCTTGGTGGTCCCGGGGTCGTAGAGGATCTCGAGCAGGGGATCCAGGTCCGGCAGCGCGATCGGGTCGATGCAGGCGATGTGCTCGGGGTCGGCCACCTGGATCAGGCACAGCCGCGCGCGATAGGTGCGCTCGCGCATGAACTCGGTGTCGAGCGCGATCCACGGACTGCCGGCGATCGCCTGGCAGAACGTCGCGAGGGCCTCGGGTCGGTCAATGTATTCGGCGTCGTCCATCGGGCATTCGATATCGGTGCAATCCGGTCTCCGGCGCCCCGCGGGCGGGGCGAACCGCTGCCCAATGTGGCGGTATCGGAACGATCGTGCAAGGCCGGGTCCCGCCCACGGGCGGCGGGACCCGGCCCGGGATCAGGCCTTGCGGAAATGCATGATGCCCCAGTTCAGGTGGCCGGCATTGCCGCCGTCGACCCAGTGGCCCAGTCCCTTGAGCATGTGGTCGACGTAATCCTGCGAGATCCTGCCGGCGACCTCGTCGGCCCGGGCCAGCAGCTCCTCGCGGACGCGACCGTAGTGCCTCGGCAGCTGCTCCGAGTAGTCGATCGTGCGGATCTCCTCGAAGCCGAGCTCGGCCGCGGTGCGCCGGTAGAACGCGTACGAGCCGAGGCTGTCCAGATGAATGCGGTCCAGGATCGGCTGCAGGACTTCCTTCGGCACGCCTTCCACCTGCATCGGATCGGTGAAGATGAAATCACCGCCGGGCTTGAGCACCCGGTGCACTTCCTGCCACACGCGGCGCCGGTCGCCGCTGTGCAGCATGGCGTCCTCGGACCAGGCCACGTCGAAGGACTCGTCCGGGTAGGGGATGTCCTCGAAGCTGCCGTCGGTCACCTCGATCAGGCGGTCGAGACCCTGCTCGCCATTCATCCGCCGGGCGCGTTCGTTCTCGCGCTCGCTCAGGTTCAGGCTCACCACCCGGCAGCCGTAGGCGCGCGCGAGGTGGCGGGCGGCGCCGGCATAGCCTCCGCCGATGTCCAGCACGCGCTTGTCGGCGTCGAGGTTGCCCAGGGTCTCCGCCATCCGCTGCACCGTCCGGCGGCTGGCCTCGGCGATGGGCGTGCCGTCGTCGTAGAGGCCGACGTGGATGTCCTCGCCGCCCCAGATCATCGAGTAGAAGTTGTCCGCGTCGTCGCTGTTGTAGTAATCCTGCGCGGTCCGGGTTGCCTCGTCGTACTGCGCGTTCATTCCTCGTCCCCCTTCTGGTACTCCTTGTCCGCGACGTGGATGAAGAAGTCGGGCTCCTCCTCGCGGTAGGTCTCCTTGAAGTCCCCGTAGGTCTTGACCCGCTGGAAGCCGACCTCCTTCATCAGGTTCTGAACGTAGGCCCGGCGCAGCGGGAACATGTTCAGGTGGAACACCTGCCCGTCGGGGAACTCGTAACAAAAGCGCGCCAGGCTGGCGTCGACGTACTCGGGCTTGGCGGAGACGTTCTCGCCGCAGTAGTAGTAGGTATGCGACGGTTCGGTCTTCTCCTCGTTGAGCAGCGCCTCGTAGTTGCGCTGGTCGAGAATCAGGATCCCGTCGTGCTTGAGCGCGGCGTAGAACTCGGCCAGGCAGCGGCGCCGGTCGCGTTCCGAGAACAGGTGCGTGAACGAGTTCCCCAGGCAGATCACGGCGTCGTACTTGCCATGGACATCCTGGTTCAGCCAGCGCCAGTCGGCGTGGATCGTGCGCAGGATCAGGGCGTGATCGCGGGCGTTCTGGAACGCCTTGGCCAGCATCTCCGGGCTGCCGTCGACGCTGGTGACCTCGAAGCCGGCACGTGCCAGCTGCACGGAGTGGAAGCCGGTGCCCGTGGCGACGTCGAGGACCGAGTGGGCGCCGTGCTGGCGCAGCAGATCGATGAAGAAATGCCCCTCGCCGGCCGCGCGGCCTTCCCAGTCGATCAGCTGATCCCACTTCTCGGCGAAGCTGTCGACGTATTCCAGCTGGTAGTGATCCGTCTCGCGGACCTTCAGGGGATTCTCGCCGAATACCTGCTCTTTGGGCTCTCCCATGGTTGTACGCTCCTTCCTGATTCCGGGCCGGTACGGACGCGTGACCGGAAAATCAAACAATGACGGGCCCGGTTTGTTGTACACGGCACCGTGCCGATGACGTGGCTCTATGGCCACACGCGGGCGTACGCCGCAGGCGCGTCAGTTACAGGCCGAATTGCACGCGATCAAGGGTGCAATGGAAGCGGCGAAGCCCGGTGCATGCGAGCGACCCCTGCCGGGGCGTCGCGGGCTCCGTATTACGTAGCAGTGCGTATATATGTAGCCCAACGGCGCGAGACTTTCAAATGACCACCCCGTGACAGGGCCCGGCCGCGCGGGGGTGCGGATCCGGCGCGGGTCCGCTCGCCAGCGGGTGTGCGGACGTTTCAGCCGGGCCGGAACGGAGTCCTGCAGGCTTTCGTGCAGGCGTGCATCGGGCACCGATCTGCGCCCGTCCGGCGGGGGACGACACGGGGGGCCGGTGCGGTCGCGTTCATGGCCGGTCGAACACCACGGCCATGCGGAAGCGAAGCCCGGCGACGACAGTGCGGCTGCCCTTCGCAGGCCACGGTTCCGCGGTGGATCGCACCGCTCGCGCCCGGTCGCCAGCGGCCGGGGGTGATTCCTGCACGCAGGGCCAGGCCCGGCAGCACGCCGTCCTCGCGGTCGAGGACGTGGCCGTCGTCGAGACGCTCGCGGTCATGCAGGATGATTGCCGAGGGAACAACCTCCAGGCGCCGGGCGCGGGCCGGTGTCGCGACGACGCCCCCGAGCAGACCGATGATCGCGGCGACCGCCCGCAACCGCTCCGGGCGCAGGATCCGCGGACCGGGTTCACCGGAGCCCAGCCGCGGCACGAGCGCAACGCCACGGCCGGCGCCGCGGGGGCCGTGCTATGATCCCCCGACCGGCGCCGCGGGGAAGCGCCGGCGGGAGCTGTATGGAGCACATCCACATACTGGGGATCTGCGGCACGTTCATGGGCGGCGTGGCGCTGCTCGCGCGCGAGGCGGGCTTCCGGGTGACGGGCTCGGACGAGGCCGTCTACCCGCCCATGAGCACGCAGCTCGAGCGCCTCGGCATCACCCTCCACCAGGGCTACGACCCGGCTGTCCTGCAGCCGGCGCCCGACCGGGTGCTGGTGGGCAACGCGCTCAGCCGTGGCAACCCGGCGGTGGAATATCTGCTGGACCGGGACCTGCCTTTCACCTCGGGGCCGGCCTGGCTCGCCGAGCGCGTTCTCCGCGGCCGGACCGTGATCGCGGTCGCGGGGACCCACGGCAAGACCACCACGGCGAGCATGATCGCCTGGATCCTGGAGCGCGCGGGCCTGGAGCCGGGCTTCCTGATCGGCGGCGTGCCCGTGGACTTCGGCCTCTCCGCGCGCCTGGGCCGCGGCACCCCGTTCGTGGTGGAGGCCGACGAGTACGACACCGCGTTCTTCGACAAGCGGGCGAAGTTCGTGCACTACCGGCCCCGGCTGGCGGTGCTGAACAATCTGGAATTCGATCACGCCGACATCTACCCGGATCTGGAGGCGATAGAGCGTCAATTCCACCATTTTGTGCGTACGATACCGGGGAACGGGATGATGCTGGTCAACGCCGGCTGCCCCGCGCTGGAGCGCGTGCTTGAAATGGGCTGCTGGACGCCGGTGCAGCGATTCGGCCCGGACGGCCAGGGGGACTGGACGGTGCGCGACGTCAGCCGGGACGGCTCGGCGGCGACGATCACGCACCGGGACGGTGACTCCGGCCGCCTGCAGTGGTCGCTGATGGGTGAGCACAACCTCGTCAACGCGACGGCCGCCGTCGCCGCCTGCCGCGCGGAGGGTGTGCCAGTGGCCGCCGCGTGCGCCGCCCTGGAAGGCTTTTCCGGCGTGCGACGGCGCCTGGAAGTGGTGGGTGACGCGGCGGGCGTGCGGGTGTACGACGATTTCGCGCATCACCCGACGGCGATCGCCGCCAGCGTCGCGGCGCTGCGCTCCCGCGTGCCGGAGGGCCGGATCGTGGCCCTGCTCGAGCCGCGCTCGAACACCATGCGCATGGGCGTCCACAGGGACAGCCTCGCCGGCGCGCTGGAGGGAGTGGACCGGGCACTGCTGCTGGAGCCGCCCGACCTCGACTGGGACCTTGCGGGCTCGGTGGCGGCCCTGGGTCCCCGGGCCAGCGTGCATCCCGACGTGGACGCGCTGCTCGAGGCCGCGCTGGGCGTACTGTGCCGGGGCGACAGTGTCCTGGTGATGAGCAACGGCAGCTTCGGCGACGTGCACCGGCGTCTGCTCGCCCGCCTGCGGGAGCGCCCCGGAGAACGATCCTGAGCGATGGCTCCCGCGAGCCGGGGCGGGTGCTGCGGATCCCGGTACCGATCGGCACCTCCCGGCAGCGCCCGTGACCGTACCCGGAACTCACCCCGGGGCAGGCGTCCGGGGAGCGCTGGCAGCGGTAGGATGGATTCGCCCCGACCGGCCCCGGGACGCCAACGGCGTTGCACCCGGCCGGCGTGGCGGCGCCGTCCCGGCCCCGCCGCTGCGGACGATGTACCATGGGCCCGGCAACGGCGACGAGACAGGAATGCCCCGATGAACGACAAGCCCATCGTGCTGGCGATGACCGGTGCCTCGGGGGCGCAGTACGGTCTGCGCCTGCTGGAGGTTCTGCTGGCGGCCGGCCGCAGCGTCTACCTGCTGGTGTCGCGGCCGGCCCAGGTCGTGCTTGGCACCGAGACCGGGCTGAATGTCCCCGGTCGGCCGGCGGAGATGGAGCGGTTCTTCCGGGAACGCTTCGAGGCCCGCGCCGGGCAGCTCGCCGTGTTCGGACAGGAACAGTGGACCGCTCCCGTAGCCAGCGGGTCGGCGCTGGTCGGTCCCATGGTGGTCTGCCCATGTACCACCTCGACCCTGTCGGCGGTCGCCACCGGGGCCAGCAACAATCTCATCGAGCGGGCCGCGGACGTTGCCCTCAAGGAGCAGCGCAAGCTGCTGCTGGTGATCCGCGAGACCCCCCTGTCGGCGATTCACCTGGAGCACATGCTTGCGCTGGCGCGGCTGGGCGTGGTGATCATGCCCGCGAATCCCGGCTTCTACACGCGCCCCCGCGGCGTGGAGGAGCTGATCGACTTCATGGTCGCGCGGGTGCTGGATCACCTGGGGCTGGAGCAGAGTCTCCAGCCGCGCTGGGGGCAGCCCGGGGACGGCGCCTGACCAGCAGCACGCTACCGCTCCCGGCCCCGCCGGGGACGCGCCGCGTCGACCAGCTCTGCAGCTGCCCGGCGAGCCGGCGGGCGTCGGTGACCCGGTCGCCCTGCAGGCGGGCGTAGGCGACGGTGAACAGTGCACGCCCGCGCGCCTGCTCGCCGAGCGTGCCGATCCATACCGGGGTTCCGGCCGGCTGCAGCCGGACCCCGGAGGCCCACAGGAACAGGACCTCCTGGTGGGTACGGTCGACCGCGCGCGTGAGCATCAGTGCCGGCGTGCGACCGTCGTGCAGCCGCGGAAGCACCGGGAGCTGGGCCACCGGCGGATTGGAGGACAGCGCCCGCAGCACGCTGCGGGGCGTCAGCGGCGTCGGCTCGTTCCAGCCGCGCCGGTGCAGGCTGCGGCGGATCGCCGGCAGCTTCCCGGCCCACTGGATATCCAGGCGCTGGGCCGGCAGGCGTCCGAGGTCGGAGCGGAACGCCGGCAGCGTCTTCCATCCCCCGTTCCACCAGTCCGCCGCGGATATCGCGCGCGCCGCCGGCGCCGGCCGCAGCCGCGCGAGCTGGGTGGAGTAAGCCTCATGCCAGTGCAGTGCCGCGGCCCCGGCGAAGACCGGCAGCACCACCGCGATCAGTGCCGGCCGTGCCACCGGACGCGGGAAATGGCGCCGGTACGCGATCGCCAGCAGCGAGGTCCAGACCAGCGCCAGGATCAGGCCGACGATTAGGGGCGTGGGCCACTGCAGCCCCAGGTACAGGCGCGCGAGCGCCATGAAGACCACCAGTGCCGCGATCAGTGTATAGCTCAGCCAGCGCCAGCGGCGGCGGGCGCGCTGTCCCAGGATGACCGCCAGGAACAACCACACGGCACCGCTGTTGGCCACGCCCTGCCAGGGCTCGGCGGCCCCGCCGCCGCCCGGGGCTCCGTGCAGCCAGAGGGCCGTGCCGAGCGAGAACACCAGCGTCGGTGCGAGGGCCGCGACCCAGTGCCAGGCCGTGGCGCGACGCCCGCGGACCAGCAGGTAGAGCGCGCCGGCGGCCAGCACCGGGACGTAGACCTGCCAGTCCGCCGCCAGCGACAGGTGCAGGAACAGCGCCGTGGCCCAGGGTGTATGCAGCCCCTCGAACAGCCGCAGGACGGTGTGATCGAGCGCGTGCGGTCCGGTTCCGCCGGAGCTCCAGATCACGGTGGTCAGCACGATGGCAGCCGCGGCCAGGATGACCGTCAGCAGCGCCAGCCCGCGCAGCTCGGGCTGGCGCGGGTCGGCCAGGCTGGTGCCGATCACGCCGAGGCGGCGGTGGCGGCTGCTCCACTGCAGCAGGGCGTTGATCCAGGTCTCCGCGTGCGGCTCGACCAGGTCGACCAGCTGACTGATCAGCCAGATCACCGCGAACAGCACGCCGGCCAGGAGCGCGATCAGGACCACCAGGCGCGTGCCGATCTCGGCCGCCAGCCCCAGCGAGCTGGCGAACAGCACGCCGGGGAAGATGTAGGCCGGCGCCCAGGCGACCGCCGCCGCCAGGTCGGCGATCACGAAGCGCAACGGCGACATCCGCGCCATGCCGGCGACCGCGGGCAGCACGGGTCGCATCGGGCCGATGAAGCGGCCCATCACGACCGATTTTCCCCCGTGGCGCTCGAAGAAGCGCTCCGCCTGGTCAAACAGGCCCGGGTAGCGCGACATCGGCCACATCTCGCGCAGGTGCCCGTGGTACCGGCGTCCCAGCCAGAAGCTCAGGATGTCGCCCGTGGCACAGCCCGCGGCGGCCGCGGCCAGGGCCGGCCACAGCCCCAGGCTGCCGGCGGAGACCAGCGCCCCGACCCCGAACATGATGGGCATCGCCGGCACGAACAGGCCCACCAGCAGGACGCCCTCGACCATCGCGGTCAGGAATACGACCAGGTAGGCCCAGTGGGCGTGCTGGCCCACCCAGGCGAGGAGATGCGTGGTGAGCTCGGTCATGCGGCAGGCAGACCTTGTCCGGACGCTCGGCCGGCCGCCATGGACGGGGGATTCGAATCGGGTGTGCGTGCGTACATTGCGACGATGGCCAGGGCCCGTGATCGGTCGCGCAATACTCTACCAGAGCCGGACGCGCGGCGGATGCCGTGACCGGGCAGAAAGGATCGGGCCGCAAAGGAAGAGGCCGGGCACCGCACGGTGCCCGGCCGGGGGCTCAGAAGTAGTAGCCGACGTTGATGTTGAAGCGGGTGTTCCAGCTCTGGTCGCTGGACGCAGTCGGGGCCATTGTGCCTCCGATGAAAGGCTGGTTCTTGGCCTCGACCAGGTCGATGTAGGTGTAGACCTTGCCGGCACTGATCGCCATCCCCAGCACGTCCATGCGCGTGACGCCGAAGTTGGCACTCTTGTTGAACACCTCGGTGTAGTCGTTGTAGAACTTCAGGCTGCTGATCGGGCCCCACTGCACCGGCAGCGTGTAGGCGACGTTGACCAGGCCCGAGTCAGCGCTTGCCGGGATGTTGTCATAGTAGTTGTAGGCGCCCACCTGGACCACGTTGCTGTTCACGCCAGCCGGATTCTGCGGGTTGTACTGGTAGCGCAGGGCTTCTGCCATCACGTTCCACTGGCCGTAGTTGCCGTCCGCGTGCAGCCCGGCCGCCCAGTGGGAACCGTTCTTCATGGTCGTATTGTTGTACAGCTGACCCGCCAGCGCGGACACCCCGACCTCGGTGGTGGCTCCCTTGCTGCCGAAGGTGTAGGCAAGGCGGGTGGCCAGGGTGTTGTCCGCGAGGTTCTGTTGCGCCCCGTTGGGCAGCACGTTGTACGAGTAGCGCCCGGGATCACTCGAACCGAACAGTCCGAACCCCGCGTTCTTGAGCACCGCGACGCGGAAGTCCCAGGGGCTGTCCGGGTTCTTGTAGATCGCCTTCACCCCCGCATCGTAGGTGTCCTCCAGCCCGAAGTAGTAGTTGCTGCTGAAGAAGAAGCTGTGGGAGGCGTATGGCAGGATGCCGAACGGGACCCGGACCAGGCCGAACTGCCCCTGCCAGTGGGGCGTGAAGTCGTAGCCCATCCAGCCGGACTTGAGACTGTTCCAGCCGCGGTAGAAGCGGTACTCGGCCGACAGGATGATGCCCTTGTACTTGCCGTCGATGTTGAAGCGGAAGGTGTCGAAGTCCAGCGTGCCGGTCTGGTCCCGGCTGCTCTTGTTCCAGTCGCGGTAGGCGTACTGGTAGCGCAGGGCGCCGCCGACCTTGAAGTAGCCGGCCTGGGTCTGCTCGACCTTGGCCAGGCGCTTCTGCAGGTCGTGGATCTGGGCGCGGATGGTCTGGGGATCGTTGCCGTTGGCTCCGTTGGTCGCCGCGCTGGCGGTCAGCGGCAGCACAACGGCGGAGACGAGCGTGAGCGCGAGCGGTATTGTTCTCTTGTGCATCGTTTCTCTCCCTGGTGGATGAATGGGCGAACGGGGGATTCGCCCGCAGGTCGACGTGCCGACCCTGCGAACAAAGGCCGTCCCGCCCCGGCGGGACGGCCTGCAGGCCCGTTACGTCGGGCAGGTTGCGAAGGACGCCGTTACTGCATCCAGGACTTGACCAGCTTGGGGTGCTCGTTGACCCACTTCACCGCGTCCTTGTAGGGGTCGGAGTTGGGCTTCTGGTTCATCAGCATGACCTGGCCCATCTGCTTCGGCGTCCAGTGGAAGTTGTCGAGGATCTTGTAGGCCTCCGGGTGATCCTTCTTCAGGCCCTTGCGCACGATGGTGTCGATGTACTCGGCACCGCCGTAGACCTTCTTCGGGTCCTTGAGGTACTTGAGCTTGAAGCGGGCCCACATCCAGTGCGGCGTCCAGCCCGTGATCACGATGGGCTTGTGGTTGTCGATCGCGTCCTTGAGCGCCCCGGTCATGGTGGCGCCGCTGCCGTTGACCAGGGTGAAGTCCTTGAGGCCGTAGACTTTCATGGCCTTCTCGGTCTTGCTCATGATCCCGGCACCCGGGTCGATGCCGATGATCTTGCCGTCGAACTCCTTGGCGTGGGACTCCAGCTGGTCGATCGAGCCGATGTCGACGTACTGCGGCACCACCAGGCCGATCTTGGTACCCACGAGGTTGTGGCCGAGGTTGACCACCTGGTCCTTGACCTTCTTGTAGTAGGCGGCGTGGGTGGTGGGCAGCCACGCGGCGACCATGGCGTCCGCGTCCCCGGTGGCGACCGACTGCCACATGGCGGCGGCGCTGACCGAGGTCGTGGTGACGTCGTAGCCGGCCTTCTCCAGCACCGCCTTGACCACGTTGGTGCTGGCGACCGCGCTCGACCACTCGACGTAGACCAGCTTGATGTGGCCGTGCGGCTTCTGGGCGGAGGCCATGGCCTGGGTGCCCTGGCCCTCCTGCTGCTGCTTGCCGGAGTTGCTCTTGGAGCAGCCGGCGAGCGCGAATACTGCAACCGTGGCGACTGCCGCGGCCAGCAGAACTCTTCGGGTGTTCTTCATGGCTTACCTCCTTCCGCTCGTGTTCTTCTGTCCGATGCGCTGAGTGATACGGTCGAGAATCATCGCCAGGATCACGACCCCGAGTCCCGCCTGGAAGCCCATGCCGGGCTTCAGGCGCTGAATGGCCCGCCACACCTCGCCGCCGAGGCCGCCGGCCCCGATCATCGCGGCGATGACCACCATCGACAGGGCCAGCATGATGGTCTGGTTGATGCCCGCCATGATGGTCGGCACGGCCAGCGGCAGCTGCACCTTGATCAGCTTCTGGGTGCGGGTCGACCCGAATGCGTCCGCGGCCTCGATCAGCTCGCCCGGAACCTGGCGGATCCCGAGCGTGGTCAGCCGGATCGACGGCGGCACGGCGAAGATCACCGTGGCGAACATCGCCGATACCGCTCCCAGGCCGAAGAAGGGGATCGCCGGGATCAGGTAGACGAAGGCGGGCATCGTCTGCATGAAGTCCAGGATCGGCGTGATGAAGCGATAGAAGCGCTCCGACAGCGCCGCGAGAATGCCTAGCGGCATGCCGATCGCGACTGCCACCAGGGTGGAGAAAAATACCAGCGTCAGGGTGCTCATGGTCGGTCCCCAGAGGCCGACGTTCCATAGCAGGGCAAGACCCAGCGCGCTAAAAATACCTACCTTTCGGCCGGCGACGCGCCAGCCGATCAGGCCGATCACGATGATGGTGACCCAGGGCGGGGTGATCAGCAGCAGGTGCGTGATCGCGGAGATGCCCTTGCTGGCGAAATTACTGATGCCCTTGGTGACGAAGGCGAAGTTGCTGGTAAGCCAGTTCAGGCCCTGGTCGATCAACTGCGCCATGGGGAAGCGGGGGACGGTAAAGCTCATGCGCCAGCCTCCGCGTCGGATTCCGCCTCGGAGTCCGGGGACTCCGCGCCGGACTCGGCGAGCGCGGAAAGCACCGCGCCCATGGCCACCATTCCCAGCAGCTTGCGGTTCTCGTCGACCACGGGCACCGGGACCTCCGATTCGGCCAGGAGATTGATCAGGCCCGTGAGGGGCTCGTCCGGTCCCACGGCGGTGATGTCGGTGTGCACGAGCTTCTCGATGGTGCGGTCGCCGCGCTTGGCGGCATCGGCGATCTCGCTGGCCCAGGCCACGCCCTGCAGGGTGTAGTCGCGTTTGACCACGAAGATGTCCGGCAGGCTCTCCTCGCGCATCTTGTGCAGCACGGTGCGGGGGCCGTCACCCGGGAAAGCCACGATCCGGGCGCGGGTCATCACCGCCTGCGCGGTCAGCACCTTGGACTTGTCCACGTCTTCCACGAAGCGTTCCACGTACTCCGAGGCGGGGGCGGTGAGGATGTCCTCCGCAGTGCCCACCTGCACCACGCGCCCGTCCTTCATCAGCACGATGCGGTCGCCGATCTTGAGCGCCTCGTCCAGGTCGTGGGTGATGAACAGGATGGTCTTCTGCATGCGCTCCTGCAGGGAGATGAGCTCGTGCTGCATGTCCCGGCGGATCAGCGGATCGAGCGCGCTGAACGCCTCGTCCATGAGCAGGATGTCCGGGTCGACGGCGAGCGCCCGGGCCAGGCCCACGCGCTGGCGCATGCCGCCGCTGAGCTGATCCGGCGAGGCATGCTCCCAGCCTTCCAGGCCGACCAGCTTGAGCGCCTCCATGGCGCGCTTCTCGCGCTCATCCTTGGGCACGTCCTGGATCTCCAGGCCGTACTCCACGTTGGTGACGACGTCGCGGTGGGGCAGCAGGGCGAAGTTCTGGAACACCATCCCGAACTTCTTCCGGCGAAGCTCCCGCAGCCCTTTCGAATCCAGGGACAGCACGTCCTGCCCGTCCACCGTGATGCGGCCCGAGGTCGGCTCGATCAGGCGGTTGATGCAGCGGATCAGGGTGGACTTGCCGCTGCCGCTGAGGCCCATCACCACCAGGATCTCGCCCTCGCGCACGTCGAAGGAGACATCGGCCAGGCCCACGGCCTGCCCGGTCTCGGCGAGGATCTCCTGCTTGTCGCGGCCCTGGTCGAGGAGCTTCAGGGCGCGCTCGGGGCGGGAGCCGAAGATCTTGGCGAGCTTCTCGACGACGATCTTCTTGCGGGGCGCTTCTTCCGGCGCGTCTCCGCTGCTCGTGTCGACGCTCTCGGCTGCTGTGTTCATGGTTATTGCGGGCCTCCACGGGAATGCAGACGGCGTGCGTGACTCGAATCTCCCGGCGCACCGGGCTCACCACCGGCTTCGGCATGCGCCAGTGCCGGTCCCGGTGCTGACAGGCGGATCGATTGGTCTGTTTGTGGCGGGTCCGGGCACACTGATCGCCCGCGCGGACCGGCATCGCAGGGCGACGCGGGTCCACCTGCGCCTTCCGAGTGACATCGTTATTACACTAGGCGATCGGTAGCCGACTATCAAGTCGGCTTCGCCCGCTCGGCCCGGCCGGACGCACTCAACCGCGGGCGCGGGCGACCTCTTCCAGGGCCCTGCCGGCGGCCTCGACGGTCCGGTCGAGCTCGGCGCGGCCGTGGGCCGAGGAGACGAAGCCCGCCTCGAAGGGCGACGGCGCGAGGTAGATGCCGTCGGCCAGCATGGAGCGGAAAAAGGTGCGGAACGCGTCGCCGTCGCACGCGCTGACGTCGCCGAAGCCGGTGACGGCATCCGCATCGGTGAAGAACAGGCCGAACATGCCGCCGGCGCGGTTGGCGGCGAGCGGGACGCCGGCCCGCCGGGCCGCCTCCAGGAAGCCGTCGACGAGCCGGGCCGTGCTGCGCTCCAGGGTGTCGTAGAAGCCGTCGGCGCAGACCAGGTCAAGCGTGGCCAGGCCCGCGTGCATCGCCACCGGATTGCCGGACAGGGTTCCCGCCTGGTAGACGGGGCCGGCGGGCGAGAGCCGCTGCATGAGGTCGCGGCGCCCGCCCAGTGCGCCGACCGGCATGCCGCCGCCGATGATCTTCCCGAGGGTGGTGAGGTCGGGGCGTACGCCGTAGCTTCCCTGGGCTCCGCCCAGGGCCACCCGGAACCCGGTCATGACCTCGTCGAAGATGAGCAGCATGCCGTGACGGTCGCAGATCTCCCGCAGGCCCTCGAGGAACCCTTCCACCGGCGGGACGCAGCCCATGTTGCCGGCGACCGGCTCGACGATCACGCAGGCGATCTCGTCGCCGCAGCGCTGCGCGACCCGGCGTACGGACTCGAGGTCGTTGTAGCTGCAGGTGAGCGTGAGCTCGGCGAGCGCCGCGGGGACGCCGGGGGAATTCGGCGTGCCCAGGGTGAGCGCGCCCGAGCCGGCCTTGACCAGGAGGGAGTCGCCGTGGCCGTGATAGTTGCCCTCGAACTTGAGGATGCGGTCGCGCCCCGTGCAGCCGCGTGCCAGGCGGATGGCGCTCATGGTCGCTTCGGTGCCGGAGTTGA
The DNA here is from genome assembly GCA_035638775.1 of Gammaproteobacteria bacterium. Lineage (GTDB taxonomy): Bacteria > Pseudomonadota > Gammaproteobacteria > UBA5335 > SLRW01 > DASQZJ01. Next base: position 248,059 of record DASQZJ010000002.1, on the reverse strand, counting down.
CCATCCGCACCTGCTCCAGCGATGGAATCAGCTCGCACAGGCGTGCGGCCATCTCGTTCTCGGCCCGGGTCGGCGCGCCGAAGCTGAGCCCGCGTGCGGCGGCTTCCTGGACCGCCCGTACCACGTGCGGGTGGGCATGTCCGGCGATCATCGGGCCCCAGGATCCGACGTAGTCGACATAGCGCCGACCGTCCGCGTCCACCAGCCAGGCCCCCTCGGCGCGCTCGATGAACAGCGGCTCGCCCCCGACCGGGCCGAAGGCACGCACGGCCGAGTTCACCCCGCCGGGCAGGTAGCGCAGCGCCTGTTGATAGAGTTCCTGTGAGCGGGTCATGGGGATCGGACCTCCTGGGCGCGCCCGGCGGTTCAGCCGCGGTCGGGGACGGACAGGGTCCGGAAACCCTCTTCGAGGGTGCAGTGTCCGCTGTATCCGAGCTCCCGCCGGGCGCGGGAATCGTTGATGGTGACTTCCTCGCCGAACAGCCGCACCACCAGCCGGGTCAGCGGCGGCGTGCCGGGCAGCGGCAGAGCCGTCCACAGCAGCTCGCCGGCATCCGCCACCGCCAGCGCCAGCCAGTGGGGCACCGTCCGGTCGCCGGGATCGACCCCCTGGCTCTGCAGCAGGCGGGTCAGAAACGATCGAAACTCTACCGGTTCTCCGTCGGTGACGAAATAGGTCTCGCCCGGGCGGCCGCGCGAGGCGGCCGCCAGCAGCCCTTCGCAGACGTTGTCGACGTGCGTGGTGGAGGTGCGGTGGCGGCCATCCCCGATCCACATGAAGCGCCCGCTGCGCACCGCCTCCACGAGTTGCGGCAGCAGCGAGGTGTCGTCGCGTCCCCAGACCAGGCGCGGGCGCACGATGACCGTCTCCAGGCGGCCGCCCGACCTCTCGCGCACCCGCGCCTCGGCGAGCGCCTTGGTACGCGGATAGCGGGGCAGAGGCCGTGCCGGAAACGGGCGGCTCTCGTCGACGTCGACCAGGGGATGACCGTCGACCAGCACCGCCTCGGTGCTCAGGTGGACGAAGCGGCCGACGCCGGCCCCGTCGGCCGCCTCCAGCGCATTCCGGGTGCCGGTCACGTTGGTCCGGTAGAAGGCCGCCCGCGGGCCCCATTCCCCCAGCCGGGCGGCCAGGTGGAACACCCGCTCGCAGCCCCTCATGCCCTGCTGCATGGCCGCGACGGCGTCGAGGTCCCCGGGCACCGGGCGGGCACCGAGATTGAGCACGGTGGCCGCGGCCCGGTCGCTGCGGACCAGCGCGCGCACCTCGTCACCCCGTCGGATGAGCGCGCGCACGAGATTGCGGCCCACGAACCCGGAGCCGCCGGTGACGAACACCCTGGCCATGGAACGGATACCTCCATGCAGGCCCGGTGAGCCGGGAAGCGGCAGGACGGCGCGTCGACCGACGGCACGCGACGGGTTCGGCGACTCGCGGACCGCGGATGCCGGCGGCTCCCCTACTGTTCATCAGCAGGGGGCGCAGTGCAAGCGCCGGGGGTGGGCGCTAGATCTCGTAGGCGGGGCTGGCCCGGTTCCCGAGGGCCAGGAGCCGGGAGTGGATGGTGTAGCTGACCAGTCGCGCGGCGTCGTCCCGGATGCGATAGACGAACTGCTCGGTCGCTGCGCCCGCATCGAACTGCGACCGGTAGACCAGCGTGACCAGGCGGTCGTGCAGGCCGTAGTTGACGGTCCAGTTGATCTGCTGCGTGGAGTCGAGCTGTCCCAGGTGAGCGCGCACGGCCTGAAGCAGGTGCAGGATGTCGTCCCGCTTGACCGGTGTGCTGAGATCGTCGGAGGCCTCGTCGCAGATGCGGGCGAACTGGTCCCGGTTCAGCTGCTGGTGGAACCGCGACACCGCCCGCTGCGCCAGGGCATGGTCCTGGTGCATCGAGCAGCCACACAGCAATGCCCCGGCCAACAGGATGATTGCAAGTCGCACGGCAGTAATCCTTGTTCTCGTGCCGGTGCAGAGTGTCCGGAACCGCCCCGGCGAATCGCCGGCCCGTTACGGCCGACCCGTTATGATTTTCTCTGCGTGCGCATCGGGTTGCGTATTTATGACAAAAAAAACCTGCCGGGGCAAGTCGACCGCCCCGGTCGGGTCACTGCCCCCGGTCCGCCGGCGTGCCGCCGCCCGCCCCGGCGGCACGAGGCCGGCGATGCCCGGTCTACTTTTCCTGTATGCTCTGCAGGTACCGCTCCACCGACTTGATGCGATTCTTCGCGGCCTGGCTGCTGCCCGCCATGCGCTTGCTGAACACGGTACCCCAGACGGGCATCTCCTGGGGGCCGTGGACCCTGGCCAGGGAGTCGTTGGCAGCCGAACCGTCGATGACGCGATAGACCTCCTGGGTGGGGAAGGTACCGCCGTTCTTCTTCGCCAGGACGGTCAGGTCCGCCGGCCGGGTCTTGAGCTCGTCGGCCATCGGGCCGTCGCCCCTGGCATCTTTGCCGTGACAGACGGCACAGTTGTCCATGAAGATCTGCTCGCCGGCCTGGACGGCGCGGTCGGCCGCTCCCGCGGCTCCCGCCGCCAGCAGCAACAGCGCCGCCGTGCCCGCGGCGAGCACGCCGGCAAGATGTTGATTGGCATTCATGCTCTGTCTCCTTGCGTTGACGGGGTATGCGCGGATAGGAGCATAGTCGAGCGGCGCCTTGTTTGCGGACCGCCAGGGGAGCGCGCATGACGCAGATCAATCACGGGCGTGTCCGCTGCCCCTGGGCCGGGGTGTCGCGGTCCATGCAGCGCTACCACGACCGCGAGTGGGGTGTGCCGACGCACCGGGAACGGGTCCTGTTCGAGTTCCTGGTGCTCGAGTCCGCGCAGGCCGGCCTCAGCTGGGCCGGGATCCTGCACCGGCGGGACGCCTACAGCCGGGTCTACCGGCGGTTCGACCCGGTGCGGGTCGCGGCGTTCGGGACACCGGAAGTCGAGGCCGCGCTTGCCGACCCGGGCATCGTGCGAAACCGGGCCAAGATCGAGGCTTCGGTCAACAACGCGCGCTGTTTCCTGGAGCTCCAGGCACGCTTCGGGAGCTTCGCCACCTGGCTGTGGGGATTCGTCGACGGCGAGCCCGTGCGTCACGCCTACCGCAGCGCCGCCGAGGTACCCGCGGAAACCGATACCTCCCGCATGCTCAGCCGCGAGCTCAGGCGTCACGGCTTCCGCTTCCTCGGGCCGGTGATCTGCCAGTCGTACCTGCAGGCGGTGGGATTGTTCGATGATCACCTCGTGACCTGCTTTCGCCACCGCGCGGGCGCGCCCTGAGCCGGGCGCAAGCGCTTGCGCTGTCAGTCCCGGCCGTACAGGTGACTGGTCTTGTAACGCTCGTGTGCGTGGCGCAGTCCCACCATGATGACGGCGGCCGCCGGCAGCGCGAGCAGGATCCCGGCGAAGCCGAACAGCTGCCCGCCTGCCAGCACCGCGAAGATCACGGCCACCGGATGGACGCCGATCCGGTCGCCCACGAGCAGCGGCGTCAGCACCATGCCCTCCAGGGCCTGGCCCACGGCATAGACGGCCCAGACCAGCACCACCGGCAGCAGGGCCTGGTGCTGGAAGAAGGCCGCGACGCTCGCCGCGAGGATTCCGAGGGCAAACCCGAGGTATGGCACGATGCTGGCCAGCCCGGAGAGCAGCCCGATCAGCAGTGCCAGCCTGAGGCCGACCAGGGTCAGGCCGAGCCAGTAATAGACGCCGAGGCAGATCATCACCAGCAGCTGCCCGCGCACGAAGGCGCCCAGGACCTCGTCGCAGTCCCGGGCAAGGCGCGTCGCGGCCGGCTCGATACGCCGCGGCAGGAGATCCCGGATGCTCGCCACCAGCCGGTCCCAGTCCCGGAGCAGGTAGAAGGTGACCACCGGCACCAGGGTCAGGTTCACGACCCACTCGACCAGTGCCAGGCCCGACCGGGAGAGGCGCTGTACGAGCATGCCGGCGACCGCCCCGTTGCTTCCCAGGGCACCGGCCAGCGCCCCGCCCAGCGACTCCATGGGTGCGGATCCGAGCTGCACCCCGAGCCGTCGCTGCAGCCATGGCAGCGCCTGTTGCTGCAGCCAGCGGACGATCTCGGGGACGTGCGCCTGGAGGTAGGCGACCTGGTCATGCAGCAGGGGCAGCAACAGCAGCAGCAGTGCCGCGATGCCGCCGAACAGGAGCACGAACACCAGCGCCACGGCGGACGTGCGTCCCAGGTGCAGCCGCTCCAGCCGGTCCACCAGCGGGTCCCCGAGGTAGGCGAGGGCGCCCCCGAGCAGGAAAGGCGCCAGGATCGGCTGCAGCAGGTAGACCAGCAGCCCGCCTGCCATCACGCCGCCGATCACCATCCATCGCTGCGAATCGCTCACGCCGACCTCCCGAGTCCCGGCAAATTTGCTCAGCGCCCGCGCCGGGGCCCGAACAGGCGGGCGTAGGCCCGCGCTGCCTGCCGCGGCGAGCCCCCCGTGATGAGCCCGCCGATCACCGCGAGCATATCCGCGCCGGCCTCGAGCAGGGTCGTCCCGTTGTCCGGCGTGATGCCGCCGATCGCGACCAGGGGAAGATCCACGCGGGCACGGGCCCGGCGCAGCAGGTCCGGTGCGACAGGCACTGCGGAGGGCTTGGTGGTGGAGGGAAAGAAGCTGCCGAACGCCACGTAGTCGGCGCCCCGGGCGGCGGCTTCCTCGGCCCGGTCCAGTTCGTTGTAGCAGGATACGCCGATCAGCGCGTCCGGCCCCAGGCGTCGCCTGGCTTCATCGTACGGGGGGTCATGCCGTCCCAGGTGCACGCCGTCGGCACCCACGCGCGCGGCGAGCACGACGTCATCGTTGATGATCAGCGGGATTCGCCGCGCGCGGCAGGCCGCGAGCAGCTCCCGGGCGGTACGTTCGCGGGTGTCGTGATCCGCGCTCTTGTCGCGGTACTGGATGACCTGCGCGCCGCCCGCGAGATAGCCGGCGACGCACTCGACGAGGGACATGCCGGCCGGCGGACGCGCGGGGGTGATGGCGTAGAGCCCGCGCAGGGGGCGACGGGTCAGGGCGTTCACGTCTCGTATTCCGCGGCCCAGAAAAAGCGGTCGGGCAGCAGTTGCCCGTCGCCGGGACGGTAGCCGGCCTCGAGCGTATCCCAGACGTAGCGCTGGGCTTCCTGGGAAGCGTCGCCGGGGGCCATGCCGCGGGCCATGAGCGCCGCCAGCGCCGACGCCAGGGTGCAGCCCGAGCCGTGATAGCGTCCCGGCAGTCGTGGCCAGCGTTCTACCTGCAGCAGGCGGCCTTCGCCGTAGAGCCGGTTGAGCACGTCGCCCTCGCCCTCGTCGGCCCCCGTGATCAGGGCATACTCGCAGCCGAGCGCCAGCAGCTCGCGGCCGCAGCTGTCGAGGTCGGGTGCGGCACCGCAGAGCTCTCGCGCCTCGGGAATGTTGGGGGTGGCGATCGTCGCCAGCGGCAGCAGCCGCTCACGCAGAACGCCCGCTACCGGATCCGTCGACAGGCGGCCCCCGCCGGACGCGGCCAGGACAGGGTCCAGCACCACCGGCAGACGCGGGCTCCGCTCGCCCAGGAGATCCGCGACCGTGTTGGCCACGGCGGCGCTGCCCAGCGCACCGATCTTGATTACGGCCACCGGCAGATCGGCGAGCACCGCCTCTGCCTGGCGACGCACCCAGGACGGTTCCACGGGACGCACGTCGTGGACGTCATGGGTATCCTGGATCGTCAGGCAGGTCAGCACCGAGGCCGGGTGGCATCCCATGGCGCGGATGACCTCGATGTCGGCCTGCTGACCGGCCCCGCCGCCGGGATCGTGGCCGGCTATGGTCAGCACCACCGGCCGCTCGTGCTGCATATCGCTCTCCGTGGCAGGCTCCGACACGCTCGAGAGGCGGTTTGCCGGTGCGTGGCCAAGTGGGACAATACACCGCTTCTCGGGGTGCATTGCCATGTTCCTGCGCCGCCCGACCCGGATGCGCGGCGCGTTCACGGTGCCCGCCCGCGCCGGCGCGCAGGCACCGCACCCGGACCATTCGTCCGGGGGGATTCGCTATTCTAGCCGTGATGCCGATGGGGGTTAAGTGGAGCCGAGCACCGCACAACAGCAGCCGTTTCGCACCTACATGTGCGTCGTCTGCGGCTACGTCTACGACGAAGCCCGGGGATGCCCGGAGGAAGGTATCCTGCCGGGTACCCGCTGGGAAGACATTCCGGAGACCTGGACCTGTCCGGACTGCGGCGCCGCCAAGGAGGACTTCGAGATGATCGAGGTTTGAAGGGCCCCGCGGCGGCCGGATACGACCGGCGTCAGGAGGAGCCGTCTTCGCTCGTCACGACCCGTTCGATCCCCGTCTCCAGGGTGCCGTCGGCGTACAGGTGGAGCCAGCGGTACCCCGGCGGACGCTCGTCGAGCGCGAATCGGGTGCTGCGGGGACGGAACTGGCGGGTGGTGGCGGGCGTGGTCATGATCCGGAGATCCCCGCGGCGACTCTCGAACGCCTGATGCACGTGCCCGCAGACGATCCCCCGGGTCTGCGCATGGCGGTCGAGAATGTGGAACAGGTCCGCGGCGTTGGACAGGCCCATGCGGTCAAGCCACGCGCTCCCGACCGGCACCGGATGGTGATGCAGGCAGACCAGTGTCGGGCGCTGTGGATTGTGTCCCAGGGTGCGTTCCAGCGCCGCGAGCTCCGACGGTGCCAGGGCACCGCCATCCCGGCCGTCCACGTGGGAATCCAGCAGGATCACCAGCCAGCCGCCGACGCGGTGCGATCCCCCGAAACGCAGCGGGGGTTTCGACAACAGCCGGCGCATGGCCGCGGGATCATCGTGGTTGCCCGGCAGGCACAAGACCGGGGCCGGGAGTGTCGCCAGCATCCGGGTCAGGCGGCGGTAGCCGGCCGGGGACTCGTCGTGCACCAGGTCGCCGGTAAGCAGCACCGCGTCCGGCCGCGGCGTATGGCGCAGCGCGTGATCGAGCACCCGCTCGAGCCGCGCCTGGTTGTTCAGGCCCCAGCTCACGGCGGCCGGGTCGGCGCTCAGGTGGGTATCGGAAATCTGTATCAGGCGCAGCGGCTGGTTCATACCGGCAGCCTCATCCGGTCTCCACGAATGGCAACTCGTGTCAGGGGCGTACCGCTTCTTCCCAGGGATCCTGTTTCTGCGGGCGGATGAGCTCCAGGATCTCTCTCAGGAACAGGATCTCCGCCATCACCTCCTGGTCGAATCCGCGCCGGTTCCCGCGGTCGTCGATAATCAGGCCGTCCAGGTAGCGGTGGCAACGGGCCCCGGGCCAGAGGCGGGTGATCTCGGCGGCGATGCGGGGGAACTGCGACTCGATCGCCGACAGGTACCGCTCGTCGGGGCCCTCCTTGCCGGCCTCGGCGCCGGTCGGGCTCCCGGCTTCCCGGCCGCGCAGCACCGCCTGCAGAGCCAGCAGGTCGGTGACGCATTCGCTGCTCAGCCGCGGGCGCCCGGGTCGGCCGCACTCACGCAATACGCCGTCGACGATCTGCAGGGCACGCGGCTCCTTCCACGTCCGGCGAAGCTGCTCTACCAGTTGTGGATAGCTCTGCTCGAGCCCGCCCCGGCTTCCCCCCGCACCGTCCGGCCACTGTTCGAACGTGGGCGCGCCGGTTCCCATGCGGCGGCCATAGGCTTCCGCGGTCTTGTCGAATTCCTCGCGCCGGCCGCTCTCGTGGTACAGATCCAGCAGCATCTCCCAGGGCTCCGGGCGGGCGGCACGGTCGTCCGACCGCTGGAGATACCGCGTCAGGACGTACACGGCCCGGTCGCCGGAGCCGGTGGCGCGAGCGTAGGAAGCGGCCCGGATGACGTCGAGCGCGCCGGGCTGCGGTACATGGGAGTTGCTCTCCGCGGAGGACGACGCCGGGGCGCGGGCGCGACGGCGCCGGAGGTAGAGGGCGAGAAGGCCAATGACCAGAAGCGCCGCCGCGGCGGCGAAAACGAGGAACGGCCGACTGTCCATAACGAGACCCCGCTTGCTGTTGCCCCGGTCCGTGGGACACGCTTTTTTGTTGATCTCCCCCTGCAGGGTACGGGACGCCCGTCCGGCTGCCCCGGTGCAGGTGCCGGGAACCCCGGCCCCGCCGTGCCGGAGACCGGGCGTCAATCCCCCGTCCGGCACCTTCGATACTAGGGTACTGCCTGCGCCTGCCGTTGCCAAGGCACTGTTACAGTCCCGGGCGTAATCGTTTCGGCGGCGGGGGTCCGGAGCCGGCCTCCGCCGGCGTCCCGGGTCAGGCCGCGTTGGCGGGCAGGTCGAGGTCGCGCCATACCGCCAGGCTCGGCTCGGCGCGGTTCAGAGTGTAGAAGTGCAGCCCCGGTGCACCGGCATCCAGCAGGCGCTGGCAGAGGTCCCTGACGACGTCGTGGCCGAATGCCAGCAGCGACTCCTGGTCGTCCCCGAAGCTCTCCAGGCGCCGGCGGATCCAGCGCGGGATCTCGGCCCCGCAGGCGTCCGAGAAGCGCGCCAGCTGCCGGTAGTTGATGATCGGCATCACGCCGGGAACGATCGCGACGTCGAGGCCGCGCCGTTCCACCTCGTCGACGAAGTGGAAGTAGGCGTCCGGGTTGAAGAAATACTGCGTGATGGCGCTGGAGGCGCCGGCGCGCACCTTGCGGACGAAGTTGTCCAGGTCCTCTTCCGGCGTGGGCGCCTGGGGATGGTATTCGGGGTACGCGGCAACCTCGATCTCGAAGTGATCGCCGGTCTCGCGGCGGATGAACTCCACCAGCTCGTTGGCATGGTGGAACTCGCCCAGCGAAACCATCCCGGAGGGGATGTCCCCGCGCAGCGCCACGATCTGGCGCACCCCCATCTTCCGGTAGTGGTGGAGCAACTGGCGCACGTTGTCCTCGGTCGCACCGATGCAGGACAGGTGTGGCACCGCGCGTACGCCGGTGTCATTCATCAGCTCCGCCACGGTCTCGACGGTACGGGTACGCGTCGATCCGCCGGCCCCGAAGGTGACGGAGAAGTAGCGGGGATCGACCCGCGTCAGCTCGCGGCTGGCCGCGCGCAGCTTGCCCCGGCCCGCCTCCGTCCTCGGCGGGAAGAACTCGAAGCTGAACGCCTTCGGATACTTCTTCTGCGATTCCATGACGACTCGCTCGCCTCTGCTGTCCGTGGCGGGATGCCGGCCCCGACCGGCCCCCCGGCTGTGACGGACTGCCGCGCGGCCGCCGGAGGTGTCCCCGCGTGCCGACCCGGGATCGGACAGCGGGGCCCCGGCGGACGGGCGCGACACGTTCAGTAACGATAGTAATCCGGCTTGAACGGGCCCTCCTGCGACACGCCGATGTACTTCGCCTGCTCGCTGGTCAGCTCGGTAAGCTCGGCGCCGATCTTCTGCAGGTGCAGCCGGGCCACCTTCTCGTCGAGCTTCTTGGGCAGCACGTAGACCTTGCGCTCGTAGCCGTCCGGGTTGCGCCACAGCTCCATCTGCGCCATCACCTGGTTGGTGAAGGAGTTGGACATCACGAAGCTGGGATGCCCGGTGGCGCAGCCCAGGTTGATCAGGCGGCCCTCGGCCAGCAGGATCAGGCGCTTGCCGTCCGGGAAGATGACGTGGTCCACCTGCGGCTTGATGTTCTCCCACTCGTACTGCTGCAGCGCGGCCACGTCGATCTCGCTGTCGAAGTGGCCGATGTTGCAGACGATGGCGTTGTGCTTCATCCGCTGCAGGTGTTCGTGGGTAATGACGTGGTAGTTGCCGGTGGCGGTGACGAAGATGTCCGCCTTGTCGGCGGCGTAGTCCATGGTCACCACCCGGAAGCCTTCCATCGCCGCCTGCAGCGCGCAGATGGGGTCGATCTCCGTGATCCACACGTTCGCCCCCAGGCCCCGCAGGCTCTGGGCCGAGCCCTTGCCGACGTCACCGTAGCCGCACACGACCGCCGTCTTGCCGGCCACCATCACGTCGGTGGCGCGCTTGATGCCGTCCACCAGGGACTCGCGGCAGCCGTAGAGGTTGTCGAACTTGGACTTCGTGACCGAGTCGTTGACGTTGATCGCCGGAGTGAGCAGCTTGCCCTCGCGCTCCATCTCGTAGAGGCGGTGCACCCCGGTGGTGGTCTCCTCGGACAGGCCGCGCACGTCCTCGAGCAGCTCGGGGTACTTCTCGTGCATCACGGCCGTGAGGTCGCCGCCGTCGTCGAGCAGCATGTTGGGCCGCCAGCCGTCGGGGCCGTTGATGGTCTGGTCAATGCACCACCAGTACTCCTCCTCGGTCTCGCCCTTCCAGGCGAATACCGGGACACCGCTCGCTGCGATGGCCGCCGCGGCGTGGTCCTGGGTGGAGAAGATATTGCAGGACGACCAGCGCACCTCGGCGCCCAGCGCGGTCAGGGTCTCGATCAGCACCGCGGTCTGGATGGTCATGTGCAGGCATCCGGCGATGCGCGCGCCCTTCAGCGGCTTGTCCTTGGCGTACTCCTCGCGCGTTGCGACCAGGCCGGGCATCTCGGTCTCGGCGATGGTGATCTCCTTGCGGCCCCAGTCGGCCAGCGAGATGTCCGCGACCTTGCAGTCCTGGTGCGGGGTGTCGGCAGGTTGCGTGCTCATGGTTGTGGGCTCTCCTTGAGAAATCGGGTTTGCGGGAATGCGGTCCGTGGCGGCGGCTCTTCTCAGCCGGCGGCGTGCTTGCGCGGCGACAGGCCCGCGGCGTCGCGAAGCTGCTCGGCGCGGTCGGTACGCTCCCAGGTGAACTCGCGCTCCATGCGGCCGAAGTGGCCGTAGGCGGCGGTCTTGCCGAAGATCGGCCGGACCAGGTCCAGCATCTTCATCAGGCCCACCGGACGCAGGTCGAAGTTCTCCCGCACCAGTGTCTCGAGCTTCTCCTCGTCGATCCGCGCGGTGCCGAAGGTATCGACGCTGATCGAGGTCGGTTCGGCCACGCCGATGGCGTAGGACACCTGCACCTCGCACTTGTCCGCCAGGCCGGCGGCGACGATGTTCTTGGCCACGTAGCGGGCCGCGTACGCGGCGCTGCGGTCGACCTTGCTGGGATCCTTGCCGGAGAACGCACCGCCGCCGTGGCGCCCCATGCCGCCGTAAGTGTCGACGATGATCTTGCGCCCGGTCAGGCCGCAGTCACCGACCGGCCCCCCGATCACGAAGCGCCCGGTCGGGTTGATGAAGTACTTGGTGTCCTTGCTCAGCCAGTCGGTCGGGATGACCGGCTTGATGATCTCCTCGCGCACGGCCTCGTGCAGATCCTTCTCGCTCACGTCGGGCGCGTGCTGCGTGGACAGCACCACGGTCTCGATGCCGGTGGGCTTGCCGTCCTGGTAGCGCACGGTCACCTGGCTCTTGGCGTCCGGCCGCAGCCACGGCAGGCCGCCGTTGCGGCGCACCTCGGACTGGCGCTTGACCAGGCGGTGGGCGTAGGTGATCGGTGCCGGCATCAGCACGTCCGTCTCGTTGCTGGCGTAACCGAACATCAGGCCCTGGTCGCCGGCGCCCTGGTCCTCCGGCTTTTCGCGGTCGACCCCCTGGGCGATGTCCGGAGACTGTTTGCCCAGCGCGTTGAGCACGGCGCAGGTCTCCCAGTCGAAGCCCATCTCGGAGCTGTTGTAGCCGATGCGCTTGACGGTCTCCCGCACGATCTGCTCGTAGTCCAGCAGCGCGGTGGTGGTGATCTCGCCGCTGAGCAGCACCATGCCGGTGTTGATCAGCGTCTCGCAGGCGACGCGCGCGTGCTTGTCCTCGCTCAGGATGGCGTCGAGCACGGCGTCGGAGATCTGGTCGGCCACCTTGTCGGGATGGCCCTCGGATACGGATTCGGATGTGAACAGGTACGACTTCTTCATCGCCATTTGTATCCCTGTGGTTGGTGGCACCTCCGGGCGGTGCACCGCGGCAGCGGGCACCCGGCCCGGTCTCACACTCTGCGTACCAGGCATGACTGGCCCGTGAACGCTCGCGCCCGCCTTCGCGGGCGGTTTCCCCAAGCAGCGTTGATTCCCGCAGCAATCGACTTCCGCCGCTTGCGCGTCCTGCCGCCGCCGTGCCGGCGACCGGTGCCGGTCATGGTGGCGGCCTGCTTCGTTCGCGGCCCGAGCCGGCGGGCCGGGTTGTGCCCGGCGCCCCGTGCGACAGTCGGGCGGCCTTCATCGACCGGGGCTCCCCCGGCCAGCATGACGGGACAGTGTAGCGTGGTTTTGTCGTCATTTCATCCGTGTATTGCGATAAACGGAACAATGAACTGTCCCGGACCCGCCTCGGCCCGGCCGGGGGACCGACGTTGCCGCGATCTTCCGAGTAGGTGAAAATACGCCGCTCACCGCCGGCCTCGCGATGCCCGTCGGCACGGCCCGGCGAAGGAAACCGCGTGCTTCCCGCCCCGCACGGCGTGCCGGCCGGGGGGCCGCCAGCGCAGCCAGGCCAGGAGTTCAGATGCCGTCCCGTCGCGAGCTTGCCAACGCCATTCGCGCCCTCAGCATGGACGCGGTCCAGAAGGCGAATTCCGGACACCCGGGCGCCCCCATGGGCATGGCGGACATCGCCGAGGTGCTGTGGAACGACTTCCTGCGGCACAATCCCGGCAACCCCCACTGGCCCGACCGCGATCGCGTGGTGATGTCCAACGGTCACGGCTCGATGCTGCTTTACTCCCTGCTGCACCTGAGCGGCTACGATCTGCCGATCGCGGAGCTCGAGCGCTTTCGCCAGCTGCATTCCCGGACCCCGGGACATCCGGAATACGGCGTGACCCCGGGCATCGAGACCACCACCGGACCCCTGGGGCAGGGGCTGGCCAACGCGGTGGGCATGGCCATCGCCGAGCGCGTCCTGGCGGCACGTTTCAACCGGGACGGCTACCCGGTCCTGGATCACTACACCTATGCGTTCGCCGGGGACGGCTGCCTCATGGAAGGCATCTCGCACGAGGCCTGCTCGCTCGCCGGCACCCTGGGCCTGGGCAAGCTGATCGTGTTCTACGACGACAACGGCATCTCCATCGACGGCGACGTCAGGGGCTGGTTCACCGACGACACGCCCGCGCGCTTCCGTGCTTACGGCTGGCACGTGGTAGCCGACGTCGACGGCCACGATGCGAGCGCCGTGGGCAGCGCCATCGAACGGGCCCGGGCGGCCACCGACCGCCCCACGCTGATCTGCTGCAAGACCGTGATCGGGTGGGGCGCTCCCACCAAGGAAGGGACCGGAAGTGTCCATGGGGCGGCGCTGGGCGAGGAGGAGGTCGCCCGCGCCCGGGAGCGTCTCGGCTGGCACCACCCGCCGTTCGAGATCCCGGACGAGATCCGTCGGGCCTGGGACGCGCGCGAGCGCGGAGAGCGAAGGGAACGGGAGTGGCAGGCCCTGCTCGCCGACTATCGCAAGGCTCACCCGGAGCCCGCGGCGGAGCTGGAACGGCGGCTGCAGGGCGAGCTGCCGCCGGACTGGGAGCAGGAGGCCGCGGCCCTGGTCGAGCGCGTCGCCGCCGGGGCCGAGGACACCGCCACGCGCAAGGCCTCGCAGCAGTGCCTGGAGAATCTGGGGCCACTGCTGCCCGAGCTCATCGGCGGCTCCGCCGACCTGACCGGGTCGAACCTGACCGCCTGGTCCGGCTCGCGGGCCCTGAGCCGAGAGCAGGCCGACGCCAACTACATCCATTTCGGCGTGCGCGAGTTCGCGATGACCGCGATCTGCAGCGGGCTCGCTCTGCACGGGGGCTTCGTGCCGTATGGCGCGACCTTCCTGGTGTTCTCGGATTACGCGCGCAACGCCGTGCGCATGGCCGCGCTGATGCGCCAGCGTTCCATCCTGGTGTACACGCACGATTCCATCGGGCTGGGCGAGGACGGCCCGACCCACCAGCCGGTCGAGCACCTGGCGAGCCTGCGCATGATTCCGGACCTCGCGCTCTGGCGGCCCTGCGACGCCGTCGAGACCGCGGTGGCCTGGCAGGGGGCCGTGGAACGGCGCGACGGACCCACCGCGCTGGTGCTCTCGCGCCAGGGGCTGGCGCACCAGGCGCGCGACGCCGGGCAGATTCGCAACATCCGGCGCGGGGGCTATATTTTGTGGGAATCCCGCCCCGGGACCCGGCCGGACCTGATCTTCATCGCGACCGGCTCGGAGGTCGGGCCGGCCATGGGCGCCGCACGGGCGCTCGCCGCGGAAGGCGTCAATTCCCGGGTGGTGTCCATGCCGTGCACGCAGGTATTCGAGGCGCAGGAGGCGGCCTACCGGACCGCCGTGCTGCCGCCGGAAGTCGACCGGCGGGTCGCGGTGGAGGCCGGGGTGAGCGCATTCTGGCTCCCCTGGGTCGGCGCGGCCGGGCGCGTGGTCGGGCTGGACCGGTTCGGGGAGTCGGCGCCGGGCGGCGCGCTGATGGAGTACTTCGGTTTCACGGCCGATCACGTAGTCGAGCTGGCGCGTGCGGTCCTGGGGAAGGACGGATAAACGGTGCAGGAGAGCAGAGATGGCGATCAGAGTTGCGATTAACGGATACGGGCGCATCGGCCGGAATGTGCTGCGGTCCGTGTACGAAAGGGGGAGAACCGACGAGATCCAGATCGTGGCCATCAACGACCTGGGGGACGCCGGGATCAACGCCCACCTGACGCGTCACGATACGGCGCACGGGCCCTTCCCGGGCGAGGTCAGCGTCGACGGCGACGCCATGATCGTAAATGGCGACCGCATCCGGGTGCTGGCCGAGCGCAACCCGGCGGAGCTGCCCTGGGGCGAGCTGGGCGTCGACGTGGTGATGGAGTGTACGGGGCTGTTCACCAGCCGCGAGAAGGCGTCCGCCCATCTCCAGGCCGGGGCGAAGAAGGTGGTGATTTCGGCGCCGGCCGGCAGGGACATCGACGCGACCGTCGTCTACGGCGTAAACCACGCCACCCTGGGGGCCGACGATCACGTGATCTCCAATGCCTCGTGCACCACCAACTGCCTGGCACCGGTGGCCAAGGTGCTGCATGAAGGGGTCGGGATCCGCCACGGGATCATGTCCACGGTGCACGCCTACACCAACGACCAGGTCCTGACCGACGTCTACCACAAGGACCTGCGCCGCGCGCGTTCGGCGACCCATTCGATGATTCCGACCAAGACCGGTGCCGCCGCGGCGGTGGGCCTGGTGCTGCCCGATCTCGCCGGGCGCCTGGACGGGTTCGCGATCCGCGTGCCGACGATCAACGTCTCGATCGTGGACCTGACCTTCACCGCGGCGCGCGAGACGTCGGTCGAGGAGATCAACGGCATGCTGCGCGCCGCCGCCGGCGGCGAGCTCGCCGGTATCCTGGCCTACTCCGAGGAAGAGCTGGTATCGGTCGACTACAATCACGATCCGGCCTCGGCCACGGTCGACGCACCGCTCACCAAGGTGATGGGTGGAACGCTGGTCAAGGTCTGCGCGTGGTACGACAACGAGTGGGGTTTCTCAAACCGCATGATCGATACCACCGTGGCGTTGATGAACGCCGCCTGAGGGTGCGGGTACCGTATCCCGGAACGGACTCCGGGTGCGCTCGGGAAACACGCCACCGGGGCCGCGGCGCTCCGGCGAAAACGGAGTAGGCAATGTCCGTGATCAGGATGACCGACCTGGACCTGGCGGGACGCCGGGTGTTGATCCGGGAAGATCTCAACGTACCCCTCAGTGGCGGCGAAGTGAGCGGCGATGCGCGTCTGCGGGCGGCGCTGCCGACCATCCGCGCGGCACGCGATGCCGGGGCCCGCGTCATGCTCATGTCGCACCTGGGCCGACCGCGGGAGGGACGTTTCGACGCTTCGCTCTCGCTCGCCCCCGTCGCCGGCCGCCTCGGCGAGCTCCTCGGGCAGCCGGTTCGGCTGTTGCGCGAGTGGCTCGACGGGGTGGACGTCGATCCCGGCGAGGTGGTGCTGCTGGAGAACGTGCGCTTCAACGCCGGCGAGATGGCGGACGACGAGACCCTCTCGCGGCGGATGGCGCAGCTCTGCGACGTCTACGTGATGGATGCCTTCGGTACGGCACACCGGGCCCAGGCCTCGACGCACGGGGTCGCCCGCTTCGCCCCGGTGGCCTGTGCCGGCCCGCTGCTCGCCGGCGAGCTGGACGCCCTGCACGCCGCCCTGGAAGAGCCCCGCCGGCCGATGGTGGCGATCGTCGGCGGCTCCAAGGTCTCCACCAAGCTTACCGTGCTGGACCGCCTGTCGAACCGGGTGGACCGGCTCATCGTGGGCGGCGGCATCGTCAACACGTTCATCGCCGCGGCCGGTTACGACATCGGCAGGTCTCTGTGCGAGCCGGATCTCCTGGCGGAAGCCAGGCGACTCGGCGAGACGGCTCGCGCCAGGGGCGGCGAGATTCCCCTGCCGACCGACGTGGTGGTCGCCGACGAGGTCAGCGAGGGCGCCCGTGCGCGCGTGGTGCCCGTCGACGGCATCGGCGGTGCCGAGCGCATCGTGGACATCGGCCCCGACACCGCGGAGCGCTTCGGATCGATGCTCAAGGGCGCCGGTACCATCGTCTGGAACGGC
Organism: Gammaproteobacteria bacterium; assembly: GCA_035638775.1. Taxonomy (GTDB): domain Bacteria; phylum Pseudomonadota; class Gammaproteobacteria; order UBA5335; family SLRW01; genus DASQZJ01. The sequence goes on along the minus strand of DASQZJ010000002.1, from coordinate 231,591 downwards.
CCGGTGGGCGTGTTCGAGATCGAGCAGTTCGGCCGGGGCACGCGGGCGCTGGCGATGGCCATCACGGAGAGCGGCGCCTTCACCATCGCCGGGGGCGGGGACACCGTCGCGGCGATCGATCGCTACGGCATCGAGGACCGCATCTCCTACATCTCCACCGGGGGCGGAGCCTTCCTGGAATTCCTGGAGGGCCGGAAGCTTCCGGCGGTGGCGATCCTCGAGGACCGCGCCAGCATCACCACGTGAGCGGCGGCGGGCCGGTCCCGATTCCCGCATGCGGCAGCCGGTTTGATGCGTCGGCGCGTACCGCCTATGCTCGCCGGATCATGCCCGATGCGCCCACCATCGAATTCCCGCGGGGCCGGACTCCCGGGGTGACATGGAGGTAGCCGCCTGGCTGCGTGAGGCGCGCGCCCCGGCGACCGGCACGCTGCGGGCGCTGGTCGGCACCGGCACCCTCGGGGGCGCGCTGCTGCTGTTGCAGGCCTGGCTGCTCGCACGGGTGGTCGCCACCACCGTGTTCGGCGGCGCCGGACTGTCGGCGAGCCTGCCCGCCCTGGGAGGCCTGCTCGCCGTATTCGCCGCCCGCGCCGGGATCGCGTGGCTCACCGAGTGGCTCGGATTCCGTGCCGCCGCGGCGGTGAAGCTGGAGATCCGCTCCCGGCTGATCCGCCACGTGCACGCGATGGGTCCGGTGCGCCTGATCGGCGAACAGGGCGGCGAGCTGGCCAATGCCATCGCGGACGGGGTGGAGGCGCTGGAGGCCTACTACGCGCGCTTCCTGCCCCAGATGGCGCTGGCTGCACTGATCCCGCTGAGCATCCTCGCGCTGGTATTCCCGCTCGACTGGATCTCCGGACTGGTGCTGCTGGTCACGGCACCCTGCATCCCCATGTTCATGGTCCTGATCGGCAAGGGCGCCGAAGCGCTCAACCAGCGCCAGTGGCGGCGGCTGGCCCGGCTCAGCGGCCACTTCCTGGATGCCCTGCAGGGCCTGGCGACGCTCAAGGCGTTCAACGCGAGTCGTCGGGAGGCGGCGCTGGTCGGACGGCTGTCGGAGGACTACCGCAAGAGCACCATGGCGGTCCTCCGGGTGGCGTTCCTGTCGTCGCTGGCGCTGGAATTCCTGGCCACCGTGAGCATCGCGCTGGTGGCGGTGCTGATCGGCTTCCGCCTGATGTGGGGCGACATGTCGTTCCAGTCCGGCTTCGTGGTGCTGCTGCTGGCGCCGGAGTTCTACCTGCCGCTGCGCAACCTGGGGACCCACTACCACGCCCGCATGGACGCCATCGGTGCCGCCGAGCGGATGGTGGAGATCCTGGAACAGCCACTGCCTGCCGGCCCCCGGGGGCGGCGCAGGATGACGCGCGCACGCAGCGTAAGCGTCGCGCTGCAGGACCTGACGGCCCGCTACGACGACGGCGGGCCACCGGCACTGGACGGCTTCTCTCTGGATCTCGAGCCCGGGCGCACGGTGGCGCTGGTGGGGCCTTCGGGAGCCGGCAAGAGCACCGTGGTCAACCTCCTGCTGGGCTTTCTCGCGCCCGTGTCCGGGCGAATCCTGGTGAACGGCGAGCCGCTGGCCGCGCTGGAGCCGGAGAGCTGGCTGGCGCACGTGGCATGGGTGCCCCAGCACCCCCACGTGTTCCATGCCAGCGTGCGCGACAACATCCGCCTGGCGCGTCCCGACGCCGGGGAATCCGCCGTGGTCGAGGCGGCGCGGCTGGCGGAAGCGCACGGTTTCATCGAGGCGCTGCCGCACGGCTACGACACGGTCGTGGGCGAAGGCGGGCGCGCCCTGTCGGGAGGACAGGCACAGCGGCTGGCGCTGGCCCGGGCCTTTCTCAAGGACGCTCCGCTGGTGCTGCTGGACGAGGCAAGCGCCAGCCTCGATGCCGGGACGGAGCACCGGCTGGGCCGCGCCATCGAGCGCCTCGCCGCGGATCGCAGCATGCTGATGATCGCCCACCGCCTGGCCACGGTGCGCCGTGCCGACCGGATCCTGGTGCTCGACGCGGGACGGATGGTTCAAAGCGGCACCCACGCCGACCTGATCGCGCGTGACGGCCTGTACCGGCGGCTGGCGCGGGATGCGGGGGCGCCGACATGAAGGACCTGGTGCGCCTGGTCCGGCTGTTCCGGGGCGCCTGGCGCTGGATGGCGCTGGGGGCGTTGGTGGCGCTCGTCGTGGTGCTGGCCAACATGGCGTTGCTGGGTACCGCCGGCTGGTTCATCACGGCGATGGCGGCGGCCGGTGCGGCCGGCACCACCATGAACTATTTCACGCCGGCGGCCTCGATCCGGGCATTCGCGATCCTGCGCACCGGCGGGCGCTACGTCGAGCGACTGGTGACGCACGAGGCGACGCTGCGGTTTCTCTCGCGGCTGCGGGTCTGGTTCTACGAGCACCTGGAGCCGCTGGCGCCGGGGGCGCTGGAGGCATATCGCAGCGGCGATCTGCTCAGCCGCATCCGGGCGGATATCGATGCCCTCGACAATCTCTACCTGCGTACGCTGATACCGCTGTTCGTCGCGGTGTTCGGCACGGTCGCCGCGGTTTCCTTCCTGGCCCGGTTCAGCCCCTGGCTGGCCGCCGCCGACCTGCTGTGCCTGCTGCTGGCCGGGCTGGTCGTGCCGCTGCTGGTGCAGCGTCTGGGCGCGGGGCCCGGCGCGCGCACGGTCGAGACTTCGTCGCAGCTGCGCGTCGCCGTGATCGACGGGGTTCAGGGGCTGGCCGAGCTTGCCGTGTTCGGCGCCGCCCGCCAGCAGCGGGAACGGGTCGAGCGTCTCAGCCGGGACCTGGTGCGGGAACAGGACCGGATGAGCCGCATCTCGGGCCTCGGTAGCTCGGCCTGGAATGCCGCCCAGATGCTGGCCATCTGGCTGGCCGCGATCGTCGGCATCAGGCTGGTGCGCGCGGGCAGTGCCTCCGGGGTCGACCTGCCGCTGTTCGTGCTGCTGGTGATGGCCAGCTTCGAGGCGGTGTCCGGCCTGCCGCAGGCCTGGCAGTACCTCGGACAGACCCTGGCGTCGGCCAGGCGCATCTTCGAGATCGTCGATGCCGAGGCGCCGGTGCGTGATCCGGACCGGCCCCTGCCACCCCCGCGGAGTGGCGACCTCCGGATCCGGGGGCTGTGCTTTCGCTACGATGCCGGGAGCCCGTGGGTGATCGACGGCCTCGATCTCGACCTGGGACCCGGCCGGCATATCGCGATCGTGGGACCGAGCGGCTCGGGCAAGAGCAGCCTGCTGGGTCTGCTGCTGCGATTCCGCGAGTACCAGGGAGGCAGCATCCGGCTGGGCGGAGAGGAGCTGAGCGGCTATCGCGCCGCGGACGTGCGCGCATGCATTGCCGCCGTGGCGCAGCACCCGCACCTGTTCAACACCACGGTCCGGGAGAACCTGTTGCTGGCCGATCCGCGGGCGGACGAGCCGCACCTGCGCGAGGCCGCCGCGATCGCGCAGATCGCCGCCGAGATCGATGCGCTCCCGCAGGGCTACGACACCTGGGTGGGCGAGGCCGGCCACCGGCTCTCCGGGGGGCAGGCGCGTCGCCTGGCGGTTGCCCGGACGCTGCTGCGGGACGCGCCCGTACTGGTGCTGGACGAACCCACGGAAGGTCTCGACACCGCCCTGGAGCGCTCGCTTCTGGCGGCGGTGCGCGAGCATGCCGCCGAGCGCGCGCTGCTCCTGATCACCCACCGCCTGGCGGGGCTCGAGCAGATGGACGAGATTGTGGTACTGGAAGGGGGGCGCGTGGTGGAGCGCGGGACCCATGCCGGGCTCATGGCACGCGGGGGACGATATCGGGAAATGCACGCGGTGCTGGGAACCGCGGTGGAGTGATCCGGGTGGGATGGTACGGGGGCTTTAGGTTTTAGGTTTTAGGTTTTAGGGAAGAAGCGGCAGTCCTCGGTAGCTTCCCGGGAACCGTCAGGCTTGGCGGTCGCGCGAGAACATCCTGAGCCTCCGCACCAGCATCGGCAGAAAGGACCCACCGGAGCCCCTCTTACCTAAAACCTAAAACCTGAAACCATTAGCAATACAGCCACTCGCCGATCACGCCGGCGGAGCGAAATCCGCGCCCGGCCGCATGGCCGTTCCTGTTCCGGGCCGGGTCAGGTATTTCCCTGTTGTGCCTCCTGGGCGTCCAGCAGGGCGGCGCCGGCCGCAGCGATCAGCACGATCATCACCGTGCCCAACAGCCACGCGAAATACCAGGAGCCCTTCTCGCCCAGCAGGATCACCATGAACAGCACCACCAGGGCGATGATGAAATAGAAAATGAAGCGGATCAGTCCCATGCCTTTCCTCCAGTCCGGACCCTCGCCGGGCTGCCGGCCGCGACTCGTGCTCTTCGGTCGACCCGTGCGCCAGCCCTAGTACGCGTGATCGTCGTTCTTTATTGTCTCCGCGGTTACCTTGCCACGCATCACCCAGAAAGCCCAGCCGGTGTAGGTCACCACGATGGGCACGAACACCACGGTCCAGCCCAGCATCCACAGCAGCGTGCTCTGGCTCGAGGAGGCGTCCCATACCGTCAGGCTCTGCGAAGGGTTGCTGCTCGAGGGCATCATGAACGGGAACATCGCCGCGCCGACCGTCCCCAGCACCCCGATCCAGCCCAGTGCACCGAGCCACCAGCCGAGATGGGAGCGTCCGCTGCGCAGCGACCAGATACCGGCCAGGACCGCTGCGTAGGCGAGCGCCGGCAGCACCCAGAGCACCGGACGCGTGCCGAAGTTGCGCAGCCACGCGCCCTGCGCGACCTCGACCGTCTTGTGCAGCGGGATAGCCGGGCCGGCGGGGTTCGCGCCCGCGGTGATGACGTACCCGTGGATCTGGCTCACCCAGATGCCGCCAATAGTGAACAGCAGCAGCGCCGCGAGCCCCGCCCAGGTCGCGAGAATGCGGGCGCGGTCGCGCACGGCGCCCTCGCCGCGGGTCATGACCATCGCCGAGCCCTGGTACAGGGCCATGGCCAGGGCCATCAGCCCGCACAGGATCGCGAACGGGTTGAACAGGGTGATGAAGCTGCCCGTGTAGTACGACACCATGTCCCAGGTGAAGTGGAACGGCACGCCCTCGAGCATGTTGCCCATGGCCGCGCCGAAGATGACCATGGGCAGTGCACCGCTGATGAACAGCCCCCAGTCCCAGGCGTTTCGCCAGCGCCGGGACGGAAGCTTGCTGCGGTACTCGAAACCCAGCGGCCGGATGATCATGCTCCACAGCAGCAGCAGCATGACCACGTACAGGCCGGAGAACGCCGTGGCGTAGATGGTCGGCCAGGCGGCGAACACCGCGCCGCCGCCCAGGATGAACCACACCTGGTTCCCGTCCCAGTGGGGCCCGATCATGTTGATCACGGCGCGGCGCTCGCCGTCACTGCGGCCGAAGTAGCGCAGCGCGGCGCCCACCCCCATGTCCATCCCGACCATGATCGCGAGCCCGGCCAGCAGCACGCCCAGCAGCAGCCACCAGACGACTTTCAGTACGGCATACAGTTCCATGATGCTTCTCCTGCCGCGAGGCTCAGGATGCGTATCCGGCCGGGACCCCGTCGCCGGGACCCGGTTCCGGAGCCTGCGGGCCGCGCCGAATGGCCCGCACCATCAGGTACATCTCCACCACGATCAAGACGCTGTAGATGAGCACGAACCCGGTCAGCGAGAACGCCATGTAGGCGACGCTGTGGGTGGACGCCGACATCCAGGTGGGCAGCACGCCGTACACCGTCCAGGGCTGACGTCCCAGCTCTGCGACCAGCCAGCCGACCTCGCAGGCCAGGAACGGGACCGGGATGAACCACGGCGCGATCCTGAGCAGCCAGCGCTTCTCGGTGATGCGGTTGTTGAGCGAATACAGCGTTGCCAGGATCAGGAACGCCAGCATGGCGAAGCCCGCCGCCACCATGATGCGGAACGACCAGAAGATCACCGGGACGTTGGGGATCGTGTCGCGGGCCGCCTTCCGGATCTGTGCCGGCGTGGCCTTGCTCGGGTCGGGTGCGTAACGCTCGACCAGGAAGCCGTAGCCGAGGTCCTTGCGGTGGGCCCGGAACCGGGCCAGGGCCGACGGGTCGTGGGGGTCGGTGGCGAGCTTGCGCAGCGCCATCACCGCGGGGATGCCGTCGCGGATGCGGGCGGCGGCGCGTTTCTCCAGCGTGTCGGCACCCGGGATGGGCGTATCCATCGTGCGGGTGACCAGCGGCGTGAGCAAGCCGGGGATCTTCACGGCCGCCAGGTTGCGCTGCTCCTTCTGGTCCGGGATCGCGAACACGGTGAAGCCGGCCGGCGGCTCGGCGGTGTGCCAGAGTGCCTCCATCGCCACCAGCTTGTGCGGCTGATTGCTGCCGTCGATGAATCCCAGGGCGTCGCCCAGGCTGATCACGCCGATGCTGGCGAATACGCCGAACAGCACCGCAATGCGGAACGAGCGTTTGGCGATCTCCATGTGCCGGTTGCGCAGCATGTACCAGGCGCTGATGCCCGCGACGAAAATGGCCGCGGTGACGTAGCCGGCGATGCTGGTGTGCACGAACTTGGCCTGGGCGTCGGGGTTGAAGATCAGGTCGGTGAAGCTGGTCAGCTGCATCCGCATGGTGACGGGATCGAAGCTTGCCCCGTGCGGCACCTGCATGAAGCTGTTGGCGATCAGGATCCACAGCGCCGACAGGTTGGAGCCCAGCGCCACCATGTAGGTCACGAGCAGGTGCTTGCCCCGGCTCATGCGGTCCCAGCCGAAGATCATCAGGCCGACGAAGGTCGATTCGAGGAAGAACGCCATCAGGCCCTCGATGGCCAGCGGCGCCCCGAAGACGTCGCCCACGAAGCGCGAGTACATCGACCAGTTGGTGCCGAACTCGAACTCCATGGTCAGCCCGGTGGCCACGCCCAGGGCGAAGTTGATCGCGAACAGGGTGCCCCAGAACTTCGCCATGTCCCGGTAGATCTGCCTCCCGGTCGTGACGTAGACCGTCTCCATGGCCGCCAGCAGGAAGCTGAGGCCGAGCGTCAGGGGCACGAACAGGAAGTGATAGAGCGCGGTGGCGGCGAACTGCCAGCGCGACAGGTCGACCACGGTCTGCAGGTCATGCATGAGAACGGCCTCGTTATTGTTCCCGGTTGCCGGCCGCCATCCGCCGCGGAGGATCCCCGGCTGCTGAAGGCCGCCTTCGCCCCCGTCCCGGCTTGCGGGCCCGGTGCGTGACCGGACGCGACGCCGGAACACCTCCGTCCTGTCCGGGACGCCGCCGGCTCCCGCGGCGGCTCCAGCTCCCCGGCGACGCAGCACCGGAGGGACCGACAGGAGCGATGCTACGGGGCAACCGTCGCGGGGTTGTTGACCTGCGTCAAAGGCGGATCGACCGGAGGGGGCGCCCGGCGCCGCGGCGCCGAAACATGGCGTTACCCCCTGTCGCATTAGTAGAATGTGGAGCCAGTTTGTCACCGCTCCGCGTGCGGCGGGGTCGACTTTTTGCGAAATCGAGGCAGCGAATGGCTGAAACCAGGCGTTTTGAAGGTACCGACACGTACGTCGCCACCGAAGAGCTGATGATGGCGACGAATGCGGCGATCACGCTGCAGCGTCCCCTCCTGGTCAAGGGCGAGCCGGGCACCGGCAAGACCATGCTGGCCGAGGAAGTGGCGCGGGCGCTGGGAGTGCCGCTGTACCAGTGGCACATCAAGTCCACCTCCAAGGCCCAGCAGGGGCTGTACGAATACGACGCGGTCTCGAGGCTGCGTGATTCGCAGCTGGGCGAGGAAAAGGTTCACGACATCTCGAATTACATCGTCCAGGGCCCGCTGTGGCGCGCGTTCGAGGCGGACGAGCAGCCGGTGCTGCTGATCGACGAGGTCGACAAGGCGGACATCGAGTTCCCCAACGACCTGCTGCGCGAGCTGGACCGCATGGAGTTCTACGTCTACGAGACGCAGCAGCTCGTCAAGGCGAAGCACCGCCCGATCATCATCATCACCAGCAACAACGAGAAGGAGCTGCCGGACGCGTTCCTGCGCCGCTGCTTCTTCCACTACATCCGCTTCCCGGACAAGGAGACCATGCAGGAGATCGTCGACGTGCACTTCCCGGCCCTGAAGCAGGACCTGGTGCGCGAGGCGATGGAAGTGTTCTTCGATCTGCGGGAAGTCCCGGGTCTGAAGAAGAAGCCCTCGACCTCGGAGCTGCTCGACTGGCTGAAGTTGCTGATGGCCGAGGACATCCCCCCCGAGGCGCTGCGCGGGAAGGACGCCAGCAAGGCGATTCCGCCGCTGTACGGCGCGATGCTCAAGAACGAGCAGGACGTGCAGCTGTTCGAACGCCTCGCGTTCATGGCCCGTCGCCAGGCCTGAGCCGGCCGGCCCGCAGCGCCGCCGGGGACGGCGGCCGGGGCCGGGCGCGATCATCGAGGGGAAAGCGCATGCTGATCGACTTCTTCTTCACGCTCAGGGGCGCGGGGCTCCCGGTTTCCATCACGGAGTACCTCACCATGCTGGAGGCGCTCAGGGAGCGCATCGTCTCCTGCAGCGTGGACGATTTCTACTTCCTCGCCCGCGCCAGCCTGATCAAGGATGAGACCCAGTACGACAAGTTCGACCGCGTCTTCGGCGCGTACTTCCGCGGCATCGAGGATCTCGCCCGGCTGATGGTGGAGAAGGAGATCCCCGCGGAATGGCTGGCACGCCAGGCGGAGCTCAACCTCTCCGACGAGGAGAAGGCGATGATCGAGTCCATGGGCGGTTGGGAAAAGCTCATGGAGGAGCTGCGCAAGCGCCTGGAGGAGCAGGAAGAGCGCCACGAGGGCGGCAACCGGATGGTCGGCACCGCCGGCACCTCGCCCTTCGGCGCCTACGGCTACAACCCGGAGGGCGTCCGCATCGGCCAGGCGGGCGGACGCAACCGCAGCGCGGTCAAGGTCTGGGACAAGCGCGAGTTCCGCAATCTCGACGACACCGTCGAGCTCGGCACCCGCAACATCAAGGTCGCGCTGAAGCGCCTGCGCGAGTTCGCCCGCGAGGGCACCGAGCTGGAGCTGGACCTCGACGACACCATCCGTTCCACCGCCCGCAACGGCGGCTACCTGGACATCCGCATGGTCCCGGAGCGGCACAACCGGGTGAAGGTACTGCTGTTCCTCGACGTCGGGGGATCCATGGACGAGCACGTGCGTACCTGCGAGGAGCTGTTCTCGGCGGCGCGCAGCGAGCTCAAGCACATGGAGTACTTCTACTTCCACAACTTCATTTACGAGTCGGTGTGGAAGGACAACCGCCGCCGGCACAGCGACCGGATCCCGATCGCGCAGATCCTCAACACCTACGACCGGGACTACAAGGTGATCGTGGTGGGTGATGCCACCATGAGCCCTTACGAGATCCTGTACGCGGGCGGCAGCATCGAGCACATGAACGAGGAGGCGGGCGCGACCTGGGTGAAGCGCCTGCTCGAGCATTTCGACCACGTGGTCTGGCTCAACCCCGAGCCGGAGCGTCGCTGGGAGCACACTCCGTCGCTGCAGATCACGCGGGAGCTGATGGAAGACCGGATGTACCCGCTCACCATCGAGGGGCTGACACGCGCGATGCGCGAGCTCAAGTGACGCCGCGGGCGCCCGCCCGCCTCAGGCCTGCTCCACGTGCTCGAGCAGGTCGGCCGGCTGCAGGCCGTAGGCGCCCGTCTCCAGCGAGCGCTCGATGTCGAGCCGCTGGCCGGTGCGGGTCTGCAGGGTGCGGGAGAGGTCGACCTCGTAGGGCTCGTCGAGACGATGGTGCTCCTCGTCGAGCACCACCAGCACCTTCGGCCGCAGGCGCTCTTCGTTGGTCGCCACGACCACGCCCACCTCGCTGGTGCTCAGCTCCACCAGGCTGCCGACCGGGTAGATGCCGATGCAGCGGATGAACTGGTCCACGAGCTCGGGCTCGAAGAACCGCCCGCGGGCCCGGTACAGCGCGGCCGTGGCATTGACCGGCGAGCTGGCCTTCTTGTAGGGGCGCTGGCTGATGATCGCGTCGTAGGTGTCACATACCGACACGATGTGGGTCAGCGGATGGATCTGCCCGCCGGCGACCCCCTGGGTGTAGCCGCTGCCGTCGAGGCGCTCGTGGTGCGAAAAGATCACGTTGCGGCTGCTGACGGGGATGCGCTCGGAGCCGTCGACGATCTCCACGCCGAACTCCGGGTGTTTGCGCATGATCTCCATCTCCTGCGAGGTCAGCTGTGCCGGCTTGTTCAGCACGCTGTCCGGAATGTGCATCTTGCCGATGTCGTGCAGGAACGCGCCGAAGCCGAGCTCCAGCAGCGTCTCCCGCGGCAGGCCGAGGTGTCGGCCGAGCGAGACGCTGAGGATGCACACGGACAGGGAATGGAGGTAGGTGTACTCGTCACGCTTCTTCAGCCCGGACAGCCAGACCAGGGCGTCGGGATTGCGCAGGATGCTTTCGGTGATGTGTTCCACCGACTCGCGCGCCGCCGGCGTGTCGAGGCTGCGCCCGTTGCGGGCATCCTGCATCTGCTGCTGCACCAGGCCGCGGGTTTCCCGGATCAGCGGCCGCGCGGCGCGCACCTCCTGCTCCAGTGAAGCGGTCACCGGCGGCGGATGCTGCGGCGCCCGGCCCAGCTGCCGGGCCAGCCTCGCCTCCCAGGGGACGGCACGGGAGCTCGCGTTGTTGCGCTCGGGGCGGGAAACGGGCTGCACCTTGCGAATTACGCCCGGCCCCCCGTTCCGCGCCGCCGGGCGCGCGACCGCGCCGCCCGGGCCGCGGGTCTGGGCGCCGGCGGTCGGCGGCGCAGCCCCGGCCTGCACGTAGACATACCGGCAGGCGTTCTGCACTTCCGCGACCTGCTGCCAGTTCTCCAGTACGAATCCCTGGAAGGGAAACGGGGACTCGAGCCAGGGGCGGTCCAGGCGCGACACGTACATCCCCGGCATCAGGTCCGAAACGTATACCTTGCGTTCTTCGCTCACGTCGGACTCCCGGCCGGCCGCGAAGGTGACTCCGGCTCCGCGACCCTTCAGACATCGTATGCTATTTTAATCGAATTCTGAATGTCCGCGCGCGCATTTGGCCCCGTTTGGGGGGAAACCCGGAATTCCAAGCCCGGAGGAGCCGTTGGAACAAGCACATGGCGGTCGCCGGCTTTCGCCGGGCCAGCGGCTGCTCAACCGTTTCCTGGTGCCGCACCGCGGTTACGCCGTGCTGTCGGGCCGGGCATACGGCGACGATCCCGAGCATCGCCTCGACGTGTACCGCCCGCAGCGGCCCGACGGCTCCGTGGTGGTGTTCTTCTACGGTGGCCGCTGGAGCCAGGGGCACCGGTCGGGGTACCGGTTCGTGGGTCAGGCCCTGGCGTCGCTCGGCACCACCGTCGTGATCCCGGACTATCGCCTGTATCCGTCGGTCCGTTTCCCCGCATTCATGCACGACGCCGCGGCGGCGGTGGCCTGGACGCGGGCGCATGCCGGGGAGCTGGGCGCGGATTCCAGGCGGGTGGTGCTGATGGGTCACTCGGCGGGCGCCCACATCGCCTCGCTGCTGGCACTGGATGCGGGCTACCTGGAAGCGGTCGGCCGCTCGCCGCGCGAGCTGGCGGGGGTGGTGGGCCTGGCCGGTCCCTACGACTTCCTGCCGCTGCGCGAGCCCGATTTGCGCGACATCTTCGGGCCGGAAGCCCGGCACGCGCTGTCGCAGCCGATCAATTTCGCCGGTGGCGAGGCCCCCCCGTTCCTCCTGCTCACGGGCGGCCGCGACCGGGCCGTAAGCCCGGGCAACAGCAAGCGCCTGTGGCGTCGCCTCACCGAACGCGGCACTCGCGCCCGGCTGGTGTTCTACCGGCGCCTGGGTCACACGAGCCTGATGGCCGCACTGGCGGCTCCCCTGCGGATGCTGGGGCCGGTGCTGCCGGAGATCGGCGAGTTCGTCCGGCAGACCGCCGTGGCGGGTGAGCTGCCCGACGACTTCGGGCGCGCCCCGGTGGAGCGGCAGGGCCGCCACCGGGCGGCGTGACCGGGCCGCGGGCACGCCGCCCGTCGGCCGCTCATTCGCGGAAGGATGGATCCTTGCTGTCCAGCAGGCGGATAAGGCCCGGCCAGACCAGCGGGCCGGCTTTGGTCAGGCCCGCCTCGGACTGCGCCTTCGTGGTTTCGATGGCCTCGCGCGACGGGTAATGCACCGCCCCCGCCGCCTGCGCGCGGATCTGCTTCTCGCAGGCGTTCTCCAGGAAGTACATCAGCACGAAGGCCTCGGGGACGGTCTTGCCGATGGTCAGCGTGCCGTGGTTGCGCAGGATCATCACGTCCTTGTCCCCCAGGTCCCGGACCAGGCGCTCGCGCTCGTCCAGGTCCAGCGCGACACCCTCGTATTCGTGGTAGGCGATGCGGTTGTAAACGAGCATGGCGGTCTGGGTGAGGGGCAGCAGGCCGTCGCGCTGGGCCGACACTGCCGCGCCCGCGTTGTTGTGCAGGTGCATCACGCTGCCGGCATCCTTCTTCGCCATGTGGATGGCGCTGTGGATGGTGAAGCCGGCCGGGTTGATGCCGTAGTCGCTGTCGGCGACGATATTGCCGTTCTTGTCGACCTTCACCAGCGAAGACGCGGTGATCTCGTGGAACATCATGCCGTAGGGATTGATCAGGAAGTGCTCTTCCGGTCCCGGGACGCGTGCCGACAGGTGGGTGAAGATCAGGTCGTCCCAGCCGAAGTGGGCCACCAGCCGGTACGCGGCCGCGAGGTCGACACGGACGTCCCGTTCCTCCCGACTGATCTTGCCCGCCTTGCCGCGGGTCCCCCGATTCATTGCCGTTGCTGCATTCGCGCTCATGACGTCGTCCTCACGGGTTCGCTTGATTGGTCGCGACGCGGAGAATCCGGTCGCGCTGCGTATTGGACTCATTCTTGACCAGTCACCGGGCGGGTTCAACCGCACCCGGTCCGTTCGCCGCCGGCGGGTCCGGAGAGAAACGCCTCCAGCACCCTCGCCAGGGCCTCGGGGCGGTCGTGGTGCAGCATGTGCCCGGCGCCGGTGACGGTCACCTCGTCCAGGGTCCGGAAGCAGGCCCGGCGCCGGTCCATGTCGGGATCACCCGCGGCACGACGGACATGAGCCGAGGCGTCTCCCCAGACCCAGAGCACGGGGCAGCGGATTGCCCGCCAGCACGCCTCGGCTTCCTCCAGCCGGTACAGCACCGGGTTGACTCGCCGGTGCGCCGGATCCCCGCGGGGCACGATGCGTCCGTCCGCGCCGGGGCGACCCCAGCAGCGCGCCACGAAGGCGGAACGGGACCGGGTCAGCCGCGGGTTTTCGCGCCGCAGGCGGTCCGCGAACTCGCCGTAGTCGGCGTAGCTGCGAAAGGGTGCGCGCACGCGGAGCTGCCGGAGCCAGCGGCGGTAGCGCACGGGCGCACCGCCGGGGTCGGCGGACGGCAGGCCGAACCCCTCCAGCAGTGCCAGGCGGCGGACACGCTCGGGGCGCGCCCCGGCGTACAGGCCCGCCGCGTTGCCGCCCATGCTGTGCCCGGCCACGTCGACTGCCCGGTCCGGGGAGTATCTGTCCAGCAGCGCGTCGAGGTCGGCCAGGTAGTCCGGGAACCAGTAACGCCCGCCCGGCACGTGTCCGCTCCGGCCGAAGCCGCGCCAGTCCGGCGCGATCACGTACCGTTCGCGCGCCAGGGCATCGACCACGAACTGGAACGTCGCACCCGCATCCATCCAGCCGTGCAGCAGGACCAGCGGCGCGGGCGAAGGCTCGCCCCAGCGGGTGACATGGCAGCGCAGCCCGTCGTCGAGCTCATGGAAGGCGGAACGGGGCGGGCGCCGGGGCCGGTACATCAAGCCCTCCGGGGATCGCGCAGGCGCACGCGCGCGAGTGCCCGGTCGAGCCGCTCGATGTCGTCCCGCCCGTGGTAGTGGGCGAGTGAAATGCGCAGCAGGCCGTCGTGCCCCAGCGCCTGCAGCAGCCGGGTGGCGCGGAAGCGGCCGTAGCGCACGCCGATGCCGTGCCGCGCCAGCGCCGGGGCCAGACGCTCGATGTGCGGGCCGGTCACCGCGACGATGGGCACCCGCTGTTCGTTCCGGTCCAGGGGCGGCCCCACCGGCCGCAGGCCATGGCGTGCGAGCACGGGTGCCAGCCCGGCCAGCAGGTCTGTCTCGTGCTTTGCGATCGCGCGGTAGCCGGCCTCGATGGCCGCCCGGTAACCCGGGGAGGCGCTCGCCGGCGACTCGCCGGCGAGCGCGGCCACGTGATCCGGAACCGCCGTGGCGGCGTAGAGCGAGGCGTATGCAAAGGCTCCGTCGTCAAGGCCCGCGCCGTCCTTCCGCCCGGGTGGAATACCTGCACCAGGGGCGGCCGCCAGCAGCGCGAGCTGGGGACCGAAGCACTTGAACAGGCTGAGGGCGTAGAAATCCACCCCCAGCGACGCCAGGTCCACGCTCCGGTGAGGGGCATAGGCGGTGCCGTCGGCGCACACCGCGACCCCGGCACGGTGTGCCCGTTCCACGATGTGCGCCAGCGGCGTGATCGCGCCGGTCACATTGGAGCAGTGGGTGAGGCACAGCAGGCGCGTGCCCGGCGCGAGCAGCCCGTCGAGCTCGTCGGGCTCCAGCCGCCCGCCCGGGAGAGCGGGCCGCCACCAGCGGATGTTCACGCCGCGTTCCGCGAGCCGCAGCCAGGGCGTGATGTTGGCCTCGTGGTCGGCCGCGGTGACCACGACCGTATCGCCCGGCCGAAACGCCGGCGCGAGCGCGCGGGAAAGCCGCTCCAGCGCCGCCGTTACCGAGCCCGCCGCGTGCAGCTGTCCACCGTCGGGGAGATTGAGGAAGCGCGCCAGCCGGCGCCGGCTCCGGGCCAGCGCGCGTCCGGCAAGGCGGGATTCATGATACGGGCCGCCGAGCTGCGCCCGGCAACGGCGCGCGAATGCGTCTGCTCGCTGCAGGCACGCGGCCAGGACCCGGGACCCGGCGGCGGCGTCGAGGTTGACTCCGCGGGGCGCGTCGCCGAACCGGCCTGGCGGCGCGAGGCCCGCGGTCTGCGTCTGATGCGTGCTCATGCGCTGGCGCGCTCCTGGCGACTCGCCGCTCGCTGAAACGGGTAGTCTATCAGGCCGCGCCGCGCCGGTACGGCGGCTTCCGGTCGCGTTCCCGGGCCTCGCTCGCGCATTCCGGGACGTGGCATTACCGGAGACCGGGTTAGTATCATGCCCGGAGCCGGCGGCGCCGGGCGTGCATTCGCGCGGCGCCGCCCGTCATCCGCACGTTCGCCGGGCGCCGCCGCCGGGCGGCGGGTAACCGACTGGAGGTACCCCCATCATGTTCAGGCTGTACGGCTTTGCGGTCAGCAACTACTACAACGTCGTCAAGACGGCGATGCTGGAGAAGGGACTGGAGTTCGAGGAGGTGCTGGTTTACCCGTCGGACGATCCCGGCTACCTGGAGAAGAGCCCGATGGGCAAGGTTCCCTGCCTGGAGACGGAGGAGGGCGTGGTGTCCGAGTCCCAGGTGATGCTGGACTACCTGGAGGATATCCGCCCCGAGCCACGGCTGTATCCGGTCGAGGCCTTCCCGCGGGCCAAGGTGCGCGAGCTGTTGCGCGTGATCGAGCTTTACCTCGAGCTGCCGGCGCGGCGGCTCTACCCGGAAGCCTTCTTCGGCGGCAGGATTTCCGACCAGACCCGCGCCGAGGTGAGGCCGGCGCTGGAGAAGGGCACGGCCGCACTGCGCCGGCTGGCGCGCTTCGAACCGTTCCTGGCCGGCCGCGATTTCACCTGCGCGGACATCGGCGCTGCCATCCACCTGCCGCTGGCGGGCGATGCGGCGCGGCGGATTTACGGCGGGAGTCCGCTGGATGATCTCGGCGAGCTGGCGCCGTATCTCAAGCGTGTGCGTGAACGGCCGTCCTTCCAGCGCACGCTCGACGATTCCCGCCAGGCGCTGGAGGCGTATCTCAAGTCACGCGGAGTCGGAGACTGACAACCGGAACACGGGCAACCCGGCCGCAACCCGGCGGTCACTCGCGCGGCGCCGGACGCGGGTCGAAGCCGAAGCGTTGCGGCGCTGCCGCGGAAGGCAGGCTGGCGACGCTGCAAGTGGTTCCCCCGTGGGCGAGGGCAATACCGGTGTCCTGCTCGGTGCCGGCATCGGCGTCTTGCATCGCCCGTTCGATCCGTTCCGCCAGCCGCGCGTCGTCCAGTGCCCCGCCTGCCCGGTCCCGGAAGGCCGGGCTCAGCCCGAGCAGGTCGCGGTCGTCCAGCACGCCGATCCCGTGCCCGGTGAGCAGGAGCAGGCTGCCGGTCTCGTCCATCCACGCCTTCTGGATCCGGTTCACCGGGGCCCCGGTATGCGTCTCGAGGCTGCCGGCCCCCGTGGCTTCGCGGTCCGGGCGCAGGCGGTAGATCCAGGGCGTGTACGCGAGCGTGACGTAGACGCGCTGGGGTCCGTTCTGGAACAGCCAGCGACCGTGCTCGTCGGCCAGGTAGTTGCGGTTGATGAACTCGATCGTGCGGGGGTGCGTGATGGGGCGTTCCTGCAGCCGCCAGCGGCCGCGTCGGTCCAGCGACAGCCAGCCGTAGGCGGCGGGCACCTTGGGCCACTTGGCCATCGCCCGGAGCACGCTTTCGTCCATGGGATATCTCGCCGTTTCGCGCGCGTGAGCTGCCCGGACGTCAGCGCAGCTCCTTGCGCAGGATCTTGCCGACGTTGCTCTTGGGCAGCTCGTCGCGGAATTCGATCTGCTTGGGCACCTTGTAGGCCGTCAGGCTCTTGCGGCAGTGCTCGATGATGGATTCCCGCGTGACGCCGTCGTCGCGCGGCACCACGAAGGCCTTGATGGTTTCGCCCGACTTCTCGTCCGGGATACCCACCACCGCCGCCTCGACCACCCCCGGGTGCTGCGCCAGGATCTCTTCCACCTCGTTCGGGAACACGTTGAACCCGGAGACGTTGATCATGTCCTTCTTGCGGTCCACCACGCGGAAGTAGCCGTCCTGGTCCATCATCCCCATGTCGCCGGTGTGCAGCCAGCCGGTGCGCTCGTCGAGGGTCCGGGCGGTCTCCTCCGGACGGCGCCAGTAGCCGTGCATCACTTGCGGCCCCCGGATGCAGATCTCGCCCGTCTCGCCGGTGGGCAGCAGGTGCCCCTCGTCGTCCTGGATCGACATCTCGGTGGAGGGGATGGGCATCCCGATCTTGCCGTTGTATTCCTCGAGGTCGAGCGGATTGATGGCTGCGGCCGGCGAGGTTTCCGTGAGCCCGTACGCCTCGATCAGCGGGACCCCGGTGAGTTCCTTCCAGCGCTCCGCAACCGCCCTCTGCACGGCCATGCCGCCGCCGAGGGCGACCTTGAGGTGGCTGAAATCCAGGCGCCGGAACGGCTCGTAGTGGAGCAGTGCGTTGAACAGCGTGTTCACTCCGGTGATCACGGTGAACGGATAACGGCCGATCTCCCTGGTGAAGGTCTTCAGGTCGCGGGGATTCGTGATCAGCACGTTCAGGCCGCCGATGGCGACAAAGATCAGACAGTTGGCGGTCAGCGAAAAGATGTGGTAGAGGGGCAGGGCGGTGATGACGATTTCCCGCCCCTCCTCGACCATGGACGAGATCCAGGCTCGCGCCTGCAGCATGTTGGAGACGACGTTGCCGTGGGTCAGGATCGCTCCCTTGGAGACCCCGGTGGTTCCGCCGGTGTATTGCAGGAAGGCGATGTCCTCATGGGCCAGGCGCGGCGTCTCCAGCTGCCTGGCCGCGCCCCGCGCGAGCGCGTCCCGCAGCCGGATCGCCGCCGGCAGGTGGTGGCTCGGTACCATGCGGCGCACGTACCGGACCACGAAGTTGACCAGAGCGCGCCGGGGTGCGGGGAAGAGGTCGCCGATGGCGGTCGTGATCACCCAGTCGACCGGCACGTCGCGGCGGACCTGCTCCAGCGTATGGGCGAAGTTGTCGACGATCACGATGGCGCGCGCATCCGCGTCGTTGAGCTGATGTTCGAGCTCGCGCGGCGTATACATCGGATTGACGTTGACCGCGACCATGCCCGCACGCAGGATCCCGAACAGCACCACCGGGTACTGCAGCAGGTTGGGCATCATGATCGCCACGCGGTCCCCGCGGGCCAGGTCCAGATCCTGCTGCAGGAACGCGGCGAAGCGAAGGCTCAGCCGGTCGAGCTGCGCGTACGTCAGCTCCACCCCCATGTTGGTGAAGGCGGGCTTGTCTGCGTAGTCCCGGCAGCTTGTCTCCAGGATGTCGACGATCGACGCGTACGCGTCGGGATCGATCTCGGCCGGCACGCCTTCCGGATAGTGCTTCAGCCAGAGTTTCTCCACGGGCCTGTCCACGAGCTCCTGCCCTCCCTTCGCGCGTGAGCCCCCGACCCCGGGCGAGGCACGCGAGGCGTTGCCGCGCGCGGCCCCGGGGGCACCGTGATGGCGCGCCTGTGCATTCCGTGCGGGCATGCTGACCGCAAAAACGCGAAGTATACGGCATGCCGCCCGACGGTTTCAGGGGCGATCTTCCGAAAAACCGCCGACGGCGTCCAGCCGTCGGCTGCGGATTGCGTCACGGCCGGCGTCCTTGGCCTCGTACATCGCCAGGTCGGCCGCCTGCAACAGGGCCGGCGGAGACACTCCCGGGCCGGGACAGGCGGCGGCCGCACCGATGCTGACGGTGACCCGCTCGCCGGGAACGCGCGTGGCGGCGTGGGGCATCTCCTCCCGACGGATCGAGCGCATGATCCGGGCGGCGACGGCCAGACCGCCGCGCAGCGGGGTCTCCGGAATGACCACCACGAACTCCTCGCCGCCGTAGCGGGCGGCGAGGTCGCTGCCCCGCTTGAGCTCGGTGTGGATCAGCCGTCCGATGCGCTGCAGGCATTGGTCGCCCCGCTGGTGGCCGTAGCGGTCGTTGTAGGCCTTGAAATCGTCGACGTCGATCATCAGCAGGCATAGCGGCCGGTCACCGTGGCGGGCGGCGCTCTTCCACTGCCGCTCGAGAAACTCGTCGAAGCCCCGGCGGTTCGCCAGTCCCGTCAGTGGGTCCTCGGTGGAAAGGCGCGCGAGGCGGCGGTTCGCCTCGGCCAGCTCGTGGCGCATCGCGGCGATGCGCTGCATGGCGAGGATCTTGGCGCGCAGGACCAGGGGATTGACCGGCTTGGTGAGGTAATCGTCGCCGCCCGCCTCGATGCCTTCGGCGATATCCCGGTCCTCGACCCGGCCGCTGAGGAAGATGATGGGGATCCAGTCGTACGGCAGTGCCCGGCGCATGGAGCGCGCCACCTCCAGCCCGCTCTGGCCCGGCATGATGACATCCATCAGCACGAGGTCGGGGTGCTTGTCCCGGTACAGGTTCAGTGCCTCGCTCCCGTCACGGGCCACCATCACGGTGTGCCCCATCGCGCGGATGTGCTTGTCCAGCACGGCGAGGCTGGTGCGGCTGTCGTCCGCGACCAGCACCCGCATGGCCGTGCGTGAGGCGTCGTGTCCGTATTGGGAATCGCGTCCCCCCAACATCCCTCCCTGTGCCCCTCTCCGTCGTCCCTGGCCGGCGCTCTTGCCCGGCGCTCCCGGCCGGCGCCGCGGTTTCGCCCGACCCCCCGAATCCCGGGATGGCGCGCGGCTCCGGTACGCCGGTCAGTCGCCTTCGTGCGAGTCACCCGCCTGATCGCCGCCGGGGCTTGCGCCCGCGCCGGCCACCAGCTCTCCCAGCGTGCGCCCGTCCAGGGCCGCGCGCGTCGCCTCCGCCACCGCCCCGCGCACGTCGGCCACCGCCGGTGCCAGGCTCGCCGGCCGTGGCCGCGGCAGGTCGGGGTGCCGGTCCCTGCTGGCCTCGATCACGTCCAGCAGGGCGATGGCGGCCGGATCCGCCCCCGGCACGAATCCCGGCGACGGTTCCTCGATCTCCAGCAGCAGCCCGTGGGCGATCAGAGCGTTCAGCACCGTGCCGATCTGATAGCCGGGGATCTCCAGCAGGGCGGCCAGCGCATCCTCGTCCGGCGGCGGCTCGCGGCGCCGGAAGCGCAACGCGGTCCAGTACATGATCGCCAGGGCCACGCCTTCCGGATCGGTCGTTTCCAGGTCGTGCGGCAACGAGTTGCGGCTGACAAAATGTGGATTCTGCACGTAGAAGGCGATTTGTGCACCCACCAGGAAGACCAGCCAGCTTATGTAAAGCCATACCAGGGCCAGGATGACCACGGCAAACCCCGAGTACACCAGGTCGTAGCGGGCGGAAGAGGCGGCGAACGAGGCGAAGATCATGCCGATCAGCTTCCAGGCGGCACCGGCGAGGACGCCGCCGGTCAGCGCCGGTCCGAGTCGTACCCGGGTGTTCGGCAGGAGCAGGTAGGTGGCGGTGAACGCCGCGATCACCAGCAGGTAGGGCAACAGCTCTCCGAAAAGGTACAGCGCCAGGCCGAACGGCTCGATCGCGCGCAGGCTGGCCACGACCTGCTGGCTCAGCAGCGAAGCGGTGGTTCCCACGGCCGCCAGCACCAGCACCGGACCGACGACGATCACGCTCAGGTAGCCGCTGAAACGCTGGATCAGGCTGCGACGGTGCTGGATGCGCCAGATCCGGTTGAGCCCGTCCTCGATCTTCTGGATCAGCGAGATCACCATCGCGATCAGCAGCAGCAGGCCGACGGAGCCGAGCACGCCCACCCGCACGCGCTCGACGAAGCCGATGATGTGGTGCGCGAGCTCCGCGCCCCTGGGGCCGAGCGGGGCGAAGAAGGTGAGCAGCAGCGGCTCGATCTCGCTGTGCACCCCGAACGCCTTGAGCACCGAGAAGCTGAGCGCCAGCAGTGGAACCAGCGCCAGCAGCGTGGTGTAGACCAGGCTCATGGCGCGCATGGTGAGCTCGCCGGAGAACAGGTCGCGCAGCACGTTGAAGACCAGGCGCAGCGCGTGCAGGCCACGCGCCTGCTGCCGGGGCAGCGCGTCGGTGTCCCGCGCCCACAGCAGCCGCGCGATCAGCTCCAGCGGATGGTCCTTCCGGCTCACGCTTTCCCCTCGCTCGCGGCGCTCAGCGCCACTTGTTGCGGTTCAGCCGGCGCACGAATTCCTCCAGGATCGCCAGGTACAGCCGTTCCCTGAGCACTTCGTCCTCCACGCCGGCGTCGATGCTGGGGTTGTCGTTGACCTCGATGACGAATACCCCGCTGTCGTTCTGCTTGACGTCCACCCCGTAGAGCCCGTCGCCGATCAGGTTTGCGGCGCGCAGGGCCGTCTGCACCACGCTGTCCGGCGCCTGCTCGATCGCCACCGCGCGGGAGTCGCCCTCGGAGACGCCCCCGCGGGCGCCGTGCTTGACGATCTGCCAGTGGCTCCCGGACATGAAGTACTGGCAGGCATACAGGGGTTGGCGGTTGAGGATCCCGATGCGCCAGTCGTAATCGGTGTACAGGTATTCCTGGGCCAGGATCAGCTCCGAATGCTCCAGCAAGCGGTTGCCGATCGTCTGCAGCTCGCTGCGGTCGCGCGCCTTGTGCACGCCCAGCGAGAAGGCTCCGTCGGGGATCTTGAGCACCACCGGAAAGCCCAGCTGCTGCTCCACCTGCGGCAGCCGCTCCTTCTGCACGATCACCGTGCGTGGCGTGGGCACTCCCGAGGCGGCGAGCAGCTCGGCGAGGAAGACCTTGTTGGTGCAGCGCAGGATCGAGTCGGGATCGTCGATCACCACCATGCCCTCGGCCTCCGCCTTGCGCGCGAAGCGGAAGGTGTGGTCGCCGATCCGGGTCGTCTCCCGGATGAACAGGGCATCGAACTCGGGCAGCCGCGAGAAGTCGCTGCGGGCGATCAGCTCGACGTCGACGCCGAGCCGCTTGCCGGCCCGGACGAAGGCCTGCAGCGCCCGCCGGTTGGAGGGCGGCAGCTTCTCCCCGGGATTCTGCAGGATCGCCAGGTCGTAGCGTGCCGGCGTGCGCGCCGGCGGGCTGCGCCAGCGGCGCCCCAGGTAAGCCGACAGCGCCTCCTGCAGCAGGGCGCGCTCGCCTCTGCTCAGGGACGTGAGCTGCTGTGCACGGATGCGGTGCAGCCGCCAGCGCTCGCTGTTCCGGCGCAGCTCGACCCGCAGCATGGGGCAGGGGAACAGCTCGAAGAGCTGGCGGGCAAGCTCGCGGAACACGGGATCGGCGCAGTGCCCGAGCAGGATGGTCAGCGACAGCGACGGCTCCTCGCGTCGCCGCAACAGGCGCTGCAGGCTGTCGTCGAAGTCCTCCGCCGCGAGCTCGTAGATGGGCTTGCGGCTCAACTCCAGGACGGTTCGTACGGAGGGGATCACTCGGTGGCGGCGGGCCTCCGCCAGCAGCGAGCAGTAGTAGCCCACGCTGAGGTAGCGGTAGCTGCGGCACAGGTTGATCACCTTGACCCCGCGGGTCCCGGCGTAGTGCTTCCCGGCGATGTAGTCCGCGGCCGTGACCACCAGCTGGTCGGGCAGCTCCGCGGTCCAGTCGGAGCGGTTTTCCACCACGATGACGTGGGTCGCCATTGCAGCCTAGCCCTGCCGGGGGCGCCGCCGCGCGGACCCGGGGTTGCGCAGGATCACCACGGCGCGCTGGCCGGTCCTGCCATAGCGGGACATTCCCTCGAACTCCTCCTTCAGGATGGGCATGTTGGTGCAGTCCGTACGGGTGCGGTCCTCGTCGTGATCGACGTAGGGGTCATGCACGTAGATCAGGTTGTCATCGTAGCCGGTCACCACCACCCAGTGCGGCGCCTTCTCGCCGTAGATGCGGTAGGAGCTGATCAGCACCAGCGGCACGCCGCCGCTGTCGACCGCATCCGCGAGGTCGGCCACGGAAAACGGGCCGTAGCGCAGGCGGATGTCGGAGGCGCGGATCTCGTCCAGCAGGTCCTCCTGCACCAGCGCGATGACTTCCTTCTTCTCCGGCGAGCGGACCGAGTCGACGAACAGCGCCGCCTCGTCCTTTACCACGACCTCCACGTCGAATCCCCGGTGGTACGCCGCCAGACCCAGGCCGTACGGACCGCAGCCGCCATGGCCGGCGGTCATGAAGATGGTGGTCGCCTCCCGCCACAGGCGCAGCTCCAGCTTGCGGTCCGGGCGCAGCGAGGGGCGCAGCGCTTTCATCGCCATGATCAGCGCGGCCGGGCCGCAGGTGAACTCCAGCGTCTGCTCGTAGTACGGCACACGCCTGAGGCCCGCCGGATGCTCTCCGACCAGCGTCTTCTCCAGCCGCAGGGCGTCCTGGTGGTCCTCGTAATAGTCGGCGTGCACGTCGAACTGCCGGTAGCCGCCGGCCCGGTACAGGGCCAGGGCACGGGGGTTGTCCCGCCGGATCTCCAGGCGCATGGCGATCACGCCATGCGTGCGGGCGGCCTCTTCGGCCGCCTCGAGCAGCATCCGGCCCGTGCCTTCCCCGCGGTGGCGGGGATCGACGGCGACGGAATAAAGCCGGGCCATGCAGGTGCCCGCATGGAACAGCACCAGCGCGTATCCGAGCAGCGTGCCGTCGCGCTCCGCGACCAGGGTCACCGCCTTGGCGCGCGTGAGCATATGCCGGAAGCTGCGGCGCGAGAGGCGATCCGTCTCGAAGCAGCGGATCTCCAGCTCCAGCAGCGCGTCCAGGTCCGACGGGCGCGCGTGCCGGATGCGCGGCGCCCGTTGCGGCCCGGCGGCCGCGCCCGCCGCGGATGTCCTGCGAGTGGTGATGTCGTGCTGCATATCCCCTACGGGCCTCGCACCGATGGTCCCGGATGCGCCCGAAGGGCCGACCCGGGGCGGACAATCCGGCCCGCGGCGCACCGCCACGCGGACCCCGGGCCGGATTGCCGGAGATCATCGCAAAGCCGCGCGCGGGGCGCCATGACACGCGACAATGCACGCGTGCGGCGCCCGGGGTGGCAACGGAAACCCATCGGGATCAGAATGACCGGATAACATCAAACCGCGCGCAAGGGCAATGCCCCTGGAACACGACGACAGCCGGGCCCTGCGCAGCCGCCTGGAGCGCCTGCTGCGGGATGCCCAGCACAACGAGGCGGTTCACCGGCGGCTGCAGTCGCTGGAGCTTCGCCTGATCGCCGCCCAGAGCCTGGGCGAGATGCTGGCCGTGCTGTTGCGCGAGTATCCGCGCGCCTACCGCCTGAGCCGCGTCACGCTCGTGCTGGCCGGTGCGGGCCCCACGCTGCGCCGCGTCATCGCCGCGGAGGAAGCGGACACGGACTGGGCCGAACAGCTGGTCTTCGTGGACCGGCCGGCCGAGGTGGCGCGCCTGGAGAGGCTTGGCCCGAGGCCGCGCCTGGGGCCCTACGATCCGGAACGTCACGCGCTGCTGTTCCCGGGCGACGGCCTGCCGCCCGCCAGCGTGGCCCTGCTGCCCATGCAGGGCCACGGGCGCCTGATGGGCCTGCTCAACCTGGGCAGCCGCGATCCGGGCCGATTCCGGCGCGGTGCCGCAAGCGACTTCCTCGCGCGCTTCGCCGCGGTCGCGGCGATGTGCCTGGAGAACGGGGTCAATCGGCAGCTGCTGCGGGAGCTGAGCCTGACCGATCCCCTGACCCAGGTGCGCAACCGCCGCTACTTCGACGAACGCCTCCAGGAAGAGCTGCGGCGGGCGTCGCGGCGGCGGGCCTCGCTGGGTTGCCTGTTCATGGACCTGGACCACTTCAAGCGCCTCAACGACGCCCACGGCCACGCCGCGGGCGACCGCGTGCTGGCCGGGGTGGCCCGCCGGGTCCAGTCGCAGCTGCGCGCCAGCGACGTGCTGGCCCGCTACGGGGGCGAGGAGTTCGTCGCGCTGCTGCCGGACGCCGACGCGAGCCATACGGCGCAGGTCGGCGAACGCATCCGCGCGGCCGCGGCGGGGGAGTCCTTCGCCTCGGCCGGCGGCGCTCCGCTGTACGTCACCCTGTCCATCGGCGGCGCGGCCGGGGTACCGCCGGAAGCCACGGCGGCGGCCGGCGAAGGACTGCATGCCTGGGGCGCGGCGCTGCTGCACGCCGCCGACCGTGCCCTGTACGAGGCCAAGGCTTCCGGGCGCGATCGCATGGTTTTCCGGGAGCAGGCGCCGGTCGCGTGAGACACGCCGGGGTCGTCAGTGCCACGCCAGCGGTGGCTCGTCCATCAGCTCCAGCTGCTCACGCAGGGCGACCACCTGCTGCTCCCAGTAGCGCGCGCCGCCGAACCAGGGAAAGGCCTGCGGGAACGCGGGGTCGTCCCAGCGCCGCGCAAGCCAGGCGCTGTGATGCAGCATCCGGAGGCTGCGCAGCGCCTCCACCAGGTGCAGCTCGGCGGGGTCGAAGTCCCGGAACTCCGTGTATCCGGCCAGCACGTGCCCGAGCTGTACGGTCATGCTCTCGCGGTCCCCCGAGAGCAGCATCCACAGGTCCTGCATGGCCGGGCCGCTGCGGCAGTCGTCCAGGTCGACGAAGTGCGGCCCGTGGTCGGTCCAGAGGATGTTGCCGGGGTGGCAATCGCCGTGCAGGCGGATGCGGGCGAACTCCCCGGCGCGCTCGAAGGCCGCGGCGGCGCGCTCGAGCACGGCCGCGGAGATCGACTCCCAGGCCGCCCGCATCTCCGGCAGCAGCATCGGGCTGGCGAGCAGGTGGCGGCGGGAGGCGTGGCCGAAACTCTCGAGATCCAGCACCGGCCGGTGCCGGAACCGGCGTACCGCGCCCACGGCGTGGATGCGCCCGATCAAGCGGCCCAGCCATTGCAGGTGCTCCGGTGACTCGAGCTCCGGCGGATGACCGCCGCGGCGGGGGAACACGGCGAACCGGAAGCCCCCGAAGCGGTGCAGGCTGGCGCTCCCCGGGCCGCACAGCGGCGGCACCACCGGGATTTCCAGCGCATCCAGCTCGAACGCGAAGGCGTGCTCCTCGAGAATTGCCTCGTCGCTCCAGCGCCCCGGCCGGTAGAACTTCACGACGACCGGCTCGGCATCCTCCAGCCCCACCTGGAAGACGCGGTTCTCGTAGCTGTTCAGCGCCAGCAGGCGGCCGTCGCAACGCACCCCGGTGGTTTCGACCGCGTCCAGGATCAGGGCGGGCTGCAGGGTGGCGTAGGGGTGTTCGGCGGTATCCTGGGGCATGCTCGTCTCCGGTTCGGCCGCCGGCCGCGGCGCCTCGCGGGCGCGGACCCGCGGCGGCCCGGCACAGGCTACGCTCTCCGCGGCGGCTGCGACAGGGTGCCCGGCTTGACGTGGTCGTCCGCGCATTGTGTAGTCGGGGCGTGGACACGAGCTATCCTTGCCGCATCGTCTGCCTGACCGAGGAGAGCACCGAGACCCTGTACCTGCTCGGTGAGCAGGACCGCATCGTCGGCATTTCCGGCTTCACCGTGCGCCCGCCGCGGGCGCGCAGGGAGAAGCCGAAGGTCTCGGCCTTCACCAGCGCGCGCATGGAGCGCATCGTCGCGCTGGATCCGGACCTGGTGATCGGCTTTTCGGATCTGCAGGCGGACATCGCCGCGGAGCTGATCCGCCGGGGCGTCGAGGTGCACCTCTTCAACCAGCGCTCGGTGGCGGATATCCTGCGCATGATCCGCACCCTGGGCGGAATGGTCGGCGCCGGCGGCGCGGCCGCGGCGCTGGCCGACCGGCTCGAGGCGGGGCTGGAGAGCATCCGGGTCGAGGCCGGGCGGCTGCCGCGGCGTCCGCGGGTCTATTTCGAGGAATGGGACGATCCGTGCATCTCCGGCATCCGCTGGGTTTCGGAGCTGATCGGGATCGCCGGTGGCCGGGACTGCTTTCCCGAGCTTGCGGCGCAGCCGCTCGGGCGGGACCGGATCATCGCCGATCCCGCCGAGGTCACGCGCCGGGCACCGGATATCATCGTGGGCTCGTGGTGCGGCAAGAAATTCCGCCCCGGGCGCGTGCGCGCACGGCCCGGCTGGGAGTCGATCCCGGCGGTGCGCAGCGGCAACCTGCACGAGGTGAAGTCGTCCGAGATCCTGCAGCCCGGACCGGCTGCCCTGACGGACGGCGTGCGGGCCCTGCACGAGATCATCCGCCGCTGGACCCTGGAAGGCGGCGGGGGGGCGACCGGCACGGACGGACGATAGCCGCGGGACGGCCGGCGTCGGCGGCCACACGACAGAACGCTCGAGCGTCGCGGAGGAGACCCGAACCATGGAGACGTCGGCCGGCGGCCGCCAGGCGGAGGCGGCCACGGGATATGCCGCGCCGGGCTATGCCTGGTACGTCCTGGTCATCCTGCTGCTCGCCTACATCCTGTCGTTCGTGGACCGCCAGATCCTGAACCTGCTGGTGGTCCCGATCGAGCACGACCTGGGCATCAACGACACCCAGATGAGCCTGCTGCAGGGCTTCTCCTTCGCGATCTTCTACGCGTTGATGGGCCTGCCGATCGCGCGCCTGGTGGACGCCCGCAGCCGGCGCGGCATCGTCGGCCTGGGCATCCTGTGCTGGAGTGTGATGACCGCGCTGTGCGGGCTCGCGCGCAACTTCTGGCACATGTTCTTCGCGCGCATCGGCGTCGGGGTCGGCGAGGCGGCGCTGCTGCCCGGTGCGACCTCGCTGGTGGCCGACTTTTTCCCGCCCGAGCGCCACGGCCGCGCCATGGGCGTGTTCGCGACCGGCATCTTCCTGGGCGCCGGCATCGCCCTGATCGCGGGCGGGGTGCTCCTCAAGTACATCTCCGGGGCCACGGTGACCCTGCCGCTGCTCGGCAGCGTGTACTCCTGGCAGCTGGTGTTCTTCGTGGTGGGCCTGCCGGGCGTGCTGGTGGCGCTGCTCACGGTCAGCATACGGGAGCCGCCACGGCACGGCGCGGCGCTGCCCGACGGAGCGCGGGCGAGCGTGCCGATACGCGAGGTGGCCCGCTACATCGGTCACAACTGGCGCACCTTCGTCGCGCACAACCTCGGGTTCTCGGTGCTGTCGCTGGTCTCCTACGGCGCCGGCGCCTGGATCCCCACCTTCTTCATCCGCACTTACGGCTGGAGCGCGGCCGATGCGGGCATCCGCTTCGGCCTGCTTGCGCTCGCGCTGGGGCCGTTCGGGTCGGTGGCGGGGGGCTGGCTCGCCGACCGATTCGCGCGGCGCGGGGTGCGCCATGGCAAGCTCAAGGTCGGCGTGATTGCCGCCCTCTGCGCCATCGTGCCGGCGGCGGCGTTTCCACTGGTCGCCAGCCCGCTGCTGTCGATCGTGCTGATCATGCCGTTCTTCTTCTTCGTCAGCTTCGTCTGGGGCGTGTCGCCGGCGGCCCTGCAGGAGCTGATGCCCAACCGCATGCGCGGCCAGGCGATCGCGCTGTACACCGGGGTGCTCAACCTGATCGGACTGGGGCTGGGTCCGACGAGCATCGCGCTGATCACCGACTACGTGTTCCACGACCAGACCCGTATCAACGATTCCATCGCGATCGTGGCCGTGATCGGCTGCCTGGTCGCCGCGGCGCTGTTCCGGGGCGGGTTCCGTCCCTATCGGGACAGCCTGGACTATCTCGACCGCTGGCACGAGAGCAACGGCGCCGCGGAGCCGGCGCGGCGGGCGCAGGTCATGCACACGGGAGCAACCGAATGATCGATCCGGAAGAGTACGCGCGGCTCGACGCCGTGGCCCAGGCGCAGCTGGTGGCCCAGGGCGGGGTGAGCGCCGAAGAGCTGCTGGAGGCCGCCATCGCCCGTGTCGAGGCCGTCAACCCCGCGCTCAACGCGGTCACCCACCGCTTCGACGAGATGGCGCGCGCGGCCGTCCGGCAGGGGCTGCCCGACGGGCCCCTGCGCGGCGTGCCGTTCCTGCTCAAGGATCTGCACCTGCTCATGGAGGGTACGGAGACGACCGGCAGCTGCGCCTTGCTCGCGGGCGGCAGGGCCGACCACGACAGCACCCTGGTCGCGCGCTACAAGCGGGCCGGGCTGGTGATCTTCGGCAAGACCAACACCCCGGAGCTGGGCCTGACCGTCTCCACCGAGCCGCTCATGTACGGGGCGACCCGCAACCCCTGGCACACCGCTCACAGCGCCGGCGGCTCCAGCGGCGGCGCCGCGGCGGCAGTGGCGGCAGGCATCGTGCCGGCCGCCAATGCCAGCGATGGCGGCGGCTCCATCCGGATTCCCGCGTCCTGCTGCGGGCTGTTCGGCCTGAAGCCCACGCGTGCCCGCACGCCGGCCGGGCCCGACCGCGGCGAGGGCTGGAGCGGCATGTCCTGCAACCACGTGATCAGCCGCACGGTGCGTGACAGCGCGGCGCTGCTGGACGCCACCGCCGGCGACGAGGCCGGCGCGCCATACTGCTGCGCCCCCCAGCCGCGGCCGTTCCTCTCGGCGCTGGAACGGCCCGGACCGCGGCTGCGCATCGCGTTTTCCGCCCGCGCTCCGAACGGGGCCGAGGTGGACCCCGAGTGCGTGCGCGCGGTCGAGAATGCCGCGTCCCTGTGCCGTGAGCTGGGACACGAGGTGGAAGAGGGCACGCCGCCGTTCGACGCGGCCGGGCTCGGTCCGGCCATGATGACCATCATCGGTGCCAACACCCGGGCCCTGCTGACCGCGGCGGCACGCGCGAAGGGACGGGACGTCGGCCCCGACGACATGGAGCCGCTGACCTGGCGCATGCTCGGGAACGCGGCCGCGGCCGAGGCTGCCCGCTACGTGGAGGCGGTGAACGCGATCCATGCTGCCGGGCGGGTCGCCGCCGACTTCCACCGGCGCTACGACGTGTACGCGTCCCCGGTGCTTTCGCGGCCGCCGCTGCCGCTGGGCGTGCTCGCACCGGACGCCCCGGACCCCGAGGCCTACGCCCGGACCCTGGTCTCCTACTCGGCCTTCACCGCCTATCAGAACATGACCGGTGAGCCCAGCATGTCGGTGCCGCTGCACTGGACCGCGGACGGGCTCCCCGTCGGGGTGATGTTCAGTGCCGCGTTCGGGGGCGAGGAGACCCTGCTGGCGCTGGCCGGAGAGCTGGAGTCGGCAAGACCGTGGGCCGGGCGACGCCCGCCGGCGGCGGACTGAAGCCCCCGTACGCGGAGGTTATCCGAACGACGGCACGGCGGTTGGCATGCCCTTTACCCAGCAACAGTTCTTCGAGGTGTTCGCCGCCTATAACGCGGCGGTCTGGCCGGGGCAGATCGTCTGGCTGTGCCTGGCGCTTGCGGCGGTGGTGCTGGCCTGGCGTGGGGGCGTGCTCTCGGATCGCCTGATCAGTGCCATGCTGGCGCTGCTGTGGGCGTGGATGGCCGTGGCCTACCATTACCTGTTCTTCGCCCCGATCAATCCCGCCGCCTACCTGTTCGGCCTGCTGTTCCTGATCGAGGCGGCGCTGCTCGCCTACCAGGGCGTGGCCGTGGACCATCTCCGGTTCCGCCTGCGGGCCGACTGGCAGGGTGCCGTCGGGCTGCTGCTGATACTGTTCGCGCTGGCGGGGTATCCGGCGCTCGCCTGGCTGGGCGGTGAACGCTACCCGGCGTTCCCCACCTTCGGGCTGCCCTGTCCCGGCACCATATTCACCATCGGCATGCTGTTCCTGGTACGCGGCCGACGGCCGCGCTTCGTCCTGGTGGTGCCCGTGTTATGGTCGGCAATCGGGGGCAGCGCGGCGGTGCTGCTCGATGTCCGGGCGGACACCGCCCTGCTGGGCGCCGGACTGCTGGCGCTGGGGCTGATTGTCATGCCGGGGCCGGGCGCCGGGCAATCCGACCCGGGGAGGGAATCATCATGAGCTTCGAGACGCTGGCGGCAACGGCCGACGGCCCGGTCGGCTACCTGACGCTGGACCGGCCCGCGCGGCTGAATGCGCTCGGGCCCCGGACCATGCAGGAGCTGGTCGAGGCGGCGCAATGGTTCGACACCCAGGATCACGTGCGCGTGGTCGTGCTATCCGGCAGGGGAAGGGCGTTCTGTGCCGGCGCGGACCTGAAGGACCCACCGACCGCCGGCTCGGCCCCCGATTCCGGCCATCCCTGGGCGCGGCGGCGTGAGATCGGCCAGCTGGGCCTGCGCATGGCCGACGCGGTGGAACGCATGCGCGCGGTCACGGTGGCGCGGCTGCACGGCTACGTGGTGGGGGGCGGGCTGGTGCTGGCGTCGGCCTGCGACCTGCGCGTGGCCGCCGAGGACACGGTCTTCTCGATTCCGGAAGTGGACCTGGGGATCCCGCTGGCCTGGGGTGGGATTCCGCGGCTGGTGCGCGAGATCGGGCCGGCCATGACCAAGGAACTGGTGATGACCTGCCGCCGGTTCAGTGCCGCCGAGGCCCGGGCGCTGGGTTTTCTCAACCGGGTCGTGCCGGGCGGGGAGCTCGACGAGACGGTGGCGGAGCTGGCGGCCGGCGTGGCCGAAAAGCCGGTGGTGCCGGTGGTGATCACCAAGGATCACGTCAACGCGGTGGTCCGCAACATGTCCGGTGCGGCGTCGGCGTTCGCCGATGGTGACGTGCTGATGGGAATCAGCCGCGATCCGGACTCGCAGGCGGCCCGGGAGGCGTACGCCCGGCGCGTGTTCGGCGGCGGCGATCCGGCGCCGGACGGCTCCTGACCGCGGCGCCCGGGAAGGCCGGGGGCGCTGCCGACCGGCGCGCTCACGCGCCCGCAGAGTGCACGGCCCGGTCGGCCTCCGGTACCCCCAGCATCAGCAGCAGGCCGCCTGCCAGGAACAGCAGCACCGTCGCCAGGCCGAGGCGCTGGCTGCCGCTGGCCCAGGTCACCCACCCCACCAGCAGCGGCCCGAGGAACGCGGTGGCTTTGCCCGACAGGGCCAGCAGGCCGAACATCTCGTTGCGCATCGCGGGCGGGGCGACGCGCGCCAGCCAGGACCGGCTGGCGGCCTGCGCCGGGCCAACGAAGATCCCCAGCAGCACCCCGAACGCCCAGAACACGGCGGCGCTGCGCGCCGCCAGCGCGAGCGCGGTGGTGACCAGCAGTCCGAGCAGCGCAAGCACGATGGTGAGCTTGCTGCCCAGGTGGTCATCCACCCAGGCGAAGGCCCAGGCGCCCGCCCCGGCGGACACGTTCAGGGCGATCCCGAACAGCAGCACCTGCTGCTCGTTCATGTCGAAGTGGCCGGCGGCGTAGACGCCGCCGAAGGCGAAGATCGTCGCCAGCGCATCGATGAACAGCAGCCGCGCCACCAGGAAGCGCGCCAGGTCGCGGTAGGCCCGAACGCGGCGCAGCGTGCCGCGCAGCTGCCGGAGACCGTCGGGGACCGCCCGGCGCAGCGGCTTGCCGGTGGCCGGCCCATCGGGGGTGAACAACAGCAGCGGCAGCGCGAACAGCGCGAACCATACCGCGGTGAGAACGAAAGTCGCGCGCACCGGCGCGGCGTCGGCATGCGTGAGACCGAACGGGGGATGCGCGGGGCGGATGAACACCAGCAGCGCCACCACCAGGCAGGCCAGGCCGCCGGCATAGCCCAGCGCCCAGCCCCAGCCCGACCATCGGCCGATTCGCTCGGGCGGCGCGAGCGCCGGGAGCATGGCGTTGTAGAAGATGCTCGCGCACTCGGTGCCGATGGTGCCCAGCCCCACCAGCGCCAGCGCTGGCACGACCCAGGCCGGGGCGGGGCGTACGAACCACAGCAGCGCGGTGCTGACCACCGCGAGCAGGGTGAAGGCGGCCAGCCACGGCTTGCGTCGTCCCCCGTGATCGGCGACCGCGCCCAGTACCGGCCCGGCCAGCGCGATCACCAGGCCGGCCGCGCCGATGGTGTTGCCCCACAGCGCGGTGCCCGCGGCCGGGCTCGCGGCGACGCTGCGGGTGAAATAGGCTGCGAACACGAACGTCTGTATGAGGGTGGCGAACGCGCTGTTGGCCCAGTCGTAGAAGGCCCAGGACAGCATCCCGCGGGCCCCGGCCGGGGCCATGGCATGGGTGCTCGGGCTCGTGCTGGGTGCAGGCATCCCCTCATTTGACCAGAGTGCATCGCGGCGGGGAACCGCGGACTGCACGGTGCCCGTTTCGTGGCGGCCGGGCCGAGGTCGTATACTCCGGGCATCATTCTGCACGGTCGCGTCGCGGGCAGACCGTGCCGCCGCCGAAGGGAGGTCATCCATGAAGGTATACCAGGTCCAGGACGATTTCGGCATCGACAACCTGCGCGCGGTCGAGCGCGAGGCGCGCAGTCCGGGGCCCGGCGAGGTGCGCATCCGCGTGCGGGCGTCTTCGCTCAACTTCCGCGACCTGATGACGGTGCAGGGGAGCTACAACCCGCGCCAGAAGCTGCCGCTGGTCCCGCTGTCGGACGGTGCCGGCGAGGTGCTCGAGGTCGGTGAGGGGGTCACGCGGGTGGCCGCCGGCGACCACGTCGCCGGCATCTTCGCGCAGAAGTGGCTCGCCGGAGGGGCGGAACAGGCGCCCCGCGGCTCCACCCTGGGCGGCCCCAACGACGGCATGCTGGCCCAGGAAGTGGTGCTGCACGAGGACGGCGTGGTCAAGCTCCCGGCCCACCTGAGCTTCGAGGAGGCCGCGACCCTGCCCTGCGCCGGGGTCACGGCCTGGAACGCCCTGGTTACCGGCGGTGGCATCAAGGCGGGAGATACCGTGCTGTTGCTGGGCACCGGCGGGGTCTCGATCTTCGGGCTGCAATTCTCGGGCCTGTGCGGGGCCCGCGCCATCGTCACCTCCAGCAGTGACGGGAAGCTCGAGCGCGCGCGCGAGCTCGGTGCCTGGCAGACCATCAACTACCGCCAGAACGAGCAGTGGCACAAGCGCGTCCAGGAGCTGACCGACGGCCGCGGCGTGGACCACGTGGTCGAGGTCGGCGGTGCCGGGACCCTGATGAAGTCCCTGGGCTCGGTGCGCGTGGGCGGTACGGTGACCATGATCGGCGTGCTCTCGGGCGTGAGCACCGAGCTGGACGTGCGCGCCCTGTTGATGCGCAGCGTGCGCCTGCAGGGACTGTTCGTCGGCAGTCGCGCGATGTTCGAGGACATGAACGCCGCCATCGACCACCAGGGCATGCGCCCGGTGATCGACCGCGTGTTCGACTTCGAGCAGGCCCCGGATGCGTTCCGTTACATGGGCGAGGGGCAGCACTTCGGCAAGATCGTGATCCGTCACTGACCGGGGCGGCCGGGCCGCGGGTTCCGGCTCAGTGCGGCCGGACCGTGGCCCGTACCCGCCCGTGGCGATCCACGACCCGGATTTCGCGATAGCCGCCGCGCGGTACCCGCAGCAGCAGGCACGGCCGGGAGATCACACGGGCCCGGACGTGCCCCGGGGACGGCGTGATCCAGTTCACCCGCAGCGTCGCGCTCCCCTTGTTCACCGGCAGGAAGCCGCCCGCCAGCGCGAGCCGGTAGCCGCCGGTCGGGCGCCGTCCCATCGAGACCAGGACGACCCCATCGTTGCGGAAATCGATCACCGGCGGCGGGCGCCGGGTGCCGTGAATCCGGCGCCACACGGTCCGCAGGCCCTGCGAGCTGCCGATCCAGGATGCCGACGGCGCGTTGCCGCCGCCGCACTGGCTCGCGGTGGCCAGCACGCGGACGGACTGGGGCACGGTCCGGATCGTGCGCGCGGGGGAGCCGGTGGCCCGGTAGATGTAGTCCGGCTGCACGGCGCGGATGCCCGCGATCCCCCGGACCCCGTGGGCCACGGCCGCGGGTCCCGGGTCGTGGCGGATCCGGACCAGCCAGGTGTGGGTGCCGAGATCCTCGACCCGCTCGACGCCCCAGGGACGGAAGGCCTTGCGGATCGCCGCGGGGCCCGCCTCCGGCGCCGCGGTGACCAGGTAGCGGCCGGGCACCCGGTCCCGCGCGGCCGGTGCCCCGGAGGGGCCGGCAGCACGCGCGGCGCAGCCTGCCAGCAGGGCCAGCGCAACCAGCACGAGGATGCTCGACTGCCGGGAGCGCATGGCTAGTGCACCGAGGCCTTGATCCCGGTCGGTGCCTGGATGTAGGCGAGCGCGCCCATGGCGTCGGCCGCCCGCCCGCTGACCGTGTTGCCGGCGAGGGCCGGGTCCGCCACGCCGCCCCGGTCGATGGC
This sequence comes from Gammaproteobacteria bacterium, assembly GCA_035638775.1. Taxonomy (GTDB): domain Bacteria; phylum Pseudomonadota; class Gammaproteobacteria; order UBA5335; family SLRW01; genus DASQZJ01. The sequence goes on along the minus strand of DASQZJ010000002.1, from coordinate 196,703 downwards.
GGTGATCACGTCACGGTAGCCGAAGTGCGGGTTGTACGCGTAGAGCATGGCCGCGATGCCGGAGACGAAGGCGGTCGCCATCGAGGTGCCCGACTCGGTCTGCGTGGCGTTGCTGTCCTGGATGCTGCGCAGGACTTCGAGCGCCACCACGGCCCCGCTGTGCGATGGTGCGGCGCTGCTGGTGTGCATCTGGAAGCCCAGGGTGCAGCTGGACTGGTTCAGGCATCCGCTGAGGTCGTCGCTGAAGGCCCTGGCCGTATTGCCGGTGCTTCCGGTTTCGTGATCCAGCTGCGTCCCCGGGTTGATGGGGTCGAACGGGTTGCCGCCGCCGGCCTTGTAGGCGGCATTGAAGTAACCGGTGCCGCCGCCCTCGGTGGTGTAGAGCGCCTCGTATTGCAGGCCGATGCCCAGCACGGAGGGGCTCGCGAAGCCGTAGTCGTGATAGATGTAGTCGTTGCTGCTGGTGCTGGTGCCGCCCGCGCACCAGGTGCCCGAAGGATCGGCGAGGATGTAGGTCTGGCTGCTGCTGGTGCAGCTGTTCGCTATCACGCCCCAGTTCCCCTGCGAGGTGCTGCTGGAGAGCCAGCTCTGGAAGCCGGTCAGCGGGCTGCCGGGCCAGAGGCTCACGATCGTGCTGCCCGGCGCACCCACGTCGACGGTCTTCGCGCCGTAGTTGGAGTAGCTGGCCAGGCCGTAGGACTGGTCCAGCGCCGCCACGCAGACGATGTTGTCGTCGCCGAAGGCGCAGGGATAGGTGGGGCTGCTGTCGTCGTCGGCGCCGTCGTTGCCGGCGGCGGCGACCACCAGCACGCCGTTGCTGCGGGCGTTGTCGATGGCGTCCTTGAGCACCTGGTCGTACTGGCTGCCGCCGAGGCTCATGTTGATCACCCGGGCGCCGTGGCTGACGGCGAAGTTGACCGCCTGCGCGACCGTGGAGGTGGTGCCGCCGCTGATCCCCAGCGCGCGCAGCGCCATGATCCGGGCATGCCAGCACACCCCGGCGGTGTCGGTGCCGTTGTTCCCGGCCGCTCCGATGATACCGGCCACGTGGGTGCCGTGGCCGGCGCCGTCGCTGGCCTGGGGATCGTTGTCACCGGCCACGAAGTCGTAGCCGTGATGGGGGTAGCTGGAGCCGCCGTTCCACATCTCGCCCTGCAGGTCGGCCTGGGTGTAGTTGATCCCGGAGTCGACCACCGCCACCAGCACGTCGCTGCAGTCCGTGACGTGATCCCAGGCCTGCGGCGCGTGGATGTCGTCGCCCGGATACCGGGGGTTGTGCAGTCCCCATTGCTGGCCGAAGTCCGGGTCGTTCGGCGTGGTGTCCAGCGGGCGGTAGATGAAGTCCGGCTGGGCGTGGGCGACCCCGGGACGGGCGCTCCAGGCCTTCACGGCCTGCGCGACGCTGGTGCCCGCGGGCAGGTTCACCCGGGTCACGTGCAGCGCGGCGATGTGCGGCCCGAGGTGTCCCCCCAGGGTCTGCACCGCCTGCTGCTGCATGGCCGCCCCGGTGCCGCTGCGGAAGCGCACCAGGATCCGGCCGGGGACGTAGTCCCGGCCGTGGGAGCCGGCCAGGGCGAGTCCGGGCACCAGGCACAGCACCAGGAAAACCAGCAGCGCCGGCTTCATGGCACCGTCACCTGCACCGGCGTGGACAGGGCGCTGGTGCTGCCGCCGCTGCCGCCGGGGGGCGTGAGCGCGGAGTAGGCCTGCACCCGGATGGTCCAGGTGCCGCTGCCGAGATCGAGGGTGGTCGACGTGGGGGCCTGCCCGGCGCCGGCCCGGAACGGCACGTCGGCCTCGCCGACGCCCTTGTCTCCGGGCTGGAAAGCCGGGTTCTTGCTGTAGAACACGTGGTAGCCGCCGCCGGTGCTGTTGACGGCGGCCTCGGGGCTTGCGTTCCAGGACACCCGGACGGTGTGCTTTGCGGCGCCGCCCCCGCTGCTGCCGCCGCACCCCGCAAGGACCAGCGGCAGCACGGCCAGCACGGCGCAGGCCAGGTACGCCTTACGGCGGGCCACTCCGGCACGGTGCCCGGCGCCGGGGCGGGCGGATGCCCGCATTCAGTGCTGCTGACCCCCGGGGTCGTGCGCGTGGCCATGCTCCAGCTCCTCGTCCGTGGCCGGGCGCACCTCGCGCACGGTCACGTCGAAGTTGAGCGTCTGGCCTGCCAGCGGGTGGTTGGCGTCCACGGTGACGTCGTCGCCGTCGATGCCGACCACGGTGACCACCCGCATCCCGTCGGGCGTGCTGGCCTGGAACTGCATCCCGACCTCGAGCTCCGGGGCGCCCTCGAACTGTTCCTGGGAGACCACCGCCTTCAGGCCGTCCTGGTGGTTGCCGTAGGCCTCCTCGGGCGGCACGGTGACGTTCATCTGCTCGCCTTCGGCGTGTCCCTCGAGCGCGGATTCCAGGCCCGGGATCAGGGTTCCCGCGCCGTGCAGGTAGGCGAGCGGCTCGCGGCCCTCGGAGCTGTCCAGCGTCTGGCCCTCATCGTCGGTCAGGGTGTAGTCGATGATGACTACCGTGTCTTTGGCGATCTGCATGGATAGTGCATCCGGGTCGTGATGAAAGAAGCGTTGCGGCAGGTCCAGTCTACGCGGCGCCGGAGCCCGCTCCAAGCCCGCGGCGCCGGCGACGCCGTCATGCGCGGTGCGCGGTGCGCGGGGCGCTAGAGGATTCCGCCCGCGCTGGAATCGATCTCGGGCAGGTCCTCCCAGATCAGCTCGCCGACCCGTTCCTGGAGGAAGCGTGCGTGCCGGGAATCCGGACCGAAGGTGCGCACCACCGAGACCAGGAAGTGGATCCCCAGGGTGGTCGGGGCGCCCAGCCAGACGTCCTCGAGCCGGTCGATGGGGTTGGCGTCGTCCTCGGCGAAGCGCGGGATGTCCTCGCGCAACATGGACATGGCGTAGATCTGGTGCTGGTGGACGAAGAAGCAGCGCGCCCCCTCCCCGGGGCAGCACACCAGCGGGAAACGTGCCGCCACCCGCGGATCGCGCAGGTGCCGCGCGGCCCATTCGCTGCTCTCGTGGCTCCAGTCGGAGAAGGCTTCGTTGAACGCCGCGATCACCAGCGCGGCGTTGCGGGGCAGGGTGGGAGCGGGACGGTTGGCATTGAAGAATCCGCGCGCGGTCGCGGACAGCTCGCCGCGGAAGACGTCGATATGGAACGCCTTGAGCTGCTTGCCGAGTTCCTCGATCAGGTCCATGCCGGGTCCTCTCCGATTATGCGTTATGGTGCCCCCGTATACGCATCACACGGTACCCCTCGCCCGAGGGTTCCGTCACGCCGGGTCCGCCCGGCGCCGCCGATGGAACCTGCGCGCGATCTCGCTGAGCGCCGGTGCGGCACGCGACGGCACCCGGTAGGCGACCTCGGCCGACAGCTCGGTCCGCCCCGGGTCGATCTCCACCGTGGGCTTGCCCCGCATCCGGGCGCGGATGACCGGCGCGGCGATGTACGGAAACACCGCGCTGGTCCCCACCGTGAATACCATGTCGAAACCGGCCTCCAGCTCCCGCTGAAGCGTGTCCACCGCCTCGGGAGGCAGCATCTCGTCGAACAGCACCACCCGGGGCCGGATCACGCTGCCGCACTCCGGGCACAGGGGCAGCGGCGCCAGGGATGCATAGTCCTCGACCCGGCTCGCATAGTCGCAGCCGGTGCAGTAGAGCTCCCCGGCGTTGCCGTGAATCTCGATGACGTTGCGGCTGCCCGCGGCACGGTGGAAGCCGTCCACGTTCTGCGTCAGCACCCAGACGGCGTCGAAGTGCGGCTCCAGGCCCGCGATCGCGCGGTGGCCGGCATTGCAGGTCCGGCCACGCGTGGCGGCGCCGATCTCGTGCAGGTACTTCCAGGTGATGTCCGGGCGGCGGGTAAAGGTCGTGCCGGAGACGGCTTCCTCGATGGGCATGGAGTCATCGGTGATGCGGCCGTCGTACAGGCCGCCCACGCCGCGGTAGGTCGGCAGCCCCGAGTCCGCGGAGATGCCCGCCCCGGTGATGAACAGGACCCGCGAGCTCTGCAGCATGTGTCCGACGATCTCGTCGACCCGTGCGAGGCTGGTGTCGGGGGCTTCGGCCATGTCGTTTAACGACCCTGCGGCTGGCGATTATCATGACGTCCACGTGGATACGATTATGGCTTACGCCGGGCGGTCCGCAAAGCGGGCCGCAGAGGCGGGGAGAGGCCGCCATGCGAATCTTCAGTGACCGGCACGGCCGGCGATGGCAGGTGGCGGTGGGCAAGCAGTCCTACGGGGTGCGCCTGCTGCTGTTCACCCCCATGCGCGGACGGGGCGTGCACCAGGCGCTGCTCGATTCCCGCAACAGCCTCGACGCGAATGCCGAGCTCGCGGCGCTGTCGGATGCCCAGCTGTGCGATCAGCTGGCCCGCTCGGTGCCGTGGGACGGATCCTAGGACCCGGTCAGCCGCCGCTGCGCTTCGCGGTACTTTTCCGCCGTGCGCTCGATGATCTCGCGTGGCAGGCGGGGCGGCGGCGGCGACTTGTTCCAGTCCAGGGTTTCCAGGTAGTCACGCACGAACTGCTTGTCGAAGCTCGGCGGGCTGATGCCGGTGCGGTAGGCGTCGGCCGGCCAGAAGCGTGAGGCGTCCGGGGTCAGGAGCTCGTCGATCAGCACGACCCGGCCGGCTTCGTCCAGGCCGAACTCCATCTTGGTGTCGGCGATGATGATGCCCCGGTCGCGGGCGTAGGCGGCGGCGCGGCGGTAGATCGACAGGCTGAGGTCGCGGATCCGCGCGGCGACGTCGCCGCCGAGAATGTCCGCCGCCTGGCTGAAGCTGATGTTCTGGTCGTGCTGGCCCAGCTCCGCCTTGGTGGAGGGGGTGAAGATGGGCTCCGGCAGCTGCTGCGCCTGCTCCAGCCCGGCCGGCAGCCGGATGCCGCACAGGCTGCCGGTCCGCTGGTAGTCCTTCCATCCCGATCCGATCAGGTAGCCCCGCACGATCGCTTCCACCGGCAGCGCGTGCATGCGCCGCACGACCACGGCCCGCCCGGCCACCTGCTCGCGGTCGCCCGGATCCGGCAGGACCTGCGCCAGGGGAACGTCGGCGAGGTGATTGGGCACGAGATCCGCCATGCGTGCGAACCAGAAGTTGGACACGGCGGTCAGGACCTGTCCCTTGCCCGGGATGGGATCGGCCATCACCACGTCGAACGCGGAGATGCGGTCGGTGGTCACGATCAGCAGGTGGCGTCCGTCCACCGCGTACACGTCCCGAACCTTGCCGCGATAGGCGAGCTCCAGGCTGCTCAGCTTGCTTTCGTAGAGGGCCTCCGGGGACTGGGTCATGGAATCTCGGTGTGCCGCTGGATGAAGCGGCCATGGTACTCCCGGCGCGCGTTCCCGGAAACGGTCGGCGTGCCCGGCTTGCGACATGTCCGGTGGCACCGTATGGTTTGCCCGCATGTTCTGACGATGAGGGATCGCGCCGGCGGTCGGCCGCGTTCGGCGACCGGGGTCGGATAGGAGCATGAGCATAGTCGCCCTGCATCTTCTGCTGCTGCATTTCGCGACCGGGCTGCTGCTGGTCTCCGCGGGCCTGTTCCTCGCCGCGCGCCTCGGCGGTGAGCACGGCTGGGTCGCCTCGGCCCGCCGTGCCGGCACGTGGAATCTGCTGCTGGCGGCGGCCGTGGCGATCCTGGCCGTGCTGTGCGGCCTGGCCGAGATGGGCGCGCGGATGGTGCCGGCCTCGTGGTGGCTGCAGCGGGACCTGGCGTTGGGCGAGGCCGCGGCGGGGGTGATCCTGGGCGGCTGGCGGCTGGCGGACCTGGCGCGGCGGCGCGCGGCGGACTGGCGTTTCGCGGGGCTGCTGACGGCCGTGGCGGTCGCCGCTTTCCTGCTGGTCTGGTACGCCGCCGGCCGCCTGTACTGATCCCGGCATGGACGAGATCTATGTCTCCGTCGACATCGAGGCCGACGGCTTCACGCCCGGCGCCAACAGCATGCTTTCGCTGGGTGCCGCCGCCTACCTCGGCGACAAGACCCTGCTGGGCACCTTCAGCATGAACCTGGAGACCCTGCCCGGAGCATCCGCGCATCCCGCGACCATGAAGTGGTGGCAGGGCTTCCCCGAGGCCTGGGACGCCTGCCGGCGGGACCCGCGGCCACCCGGCGAGGTGATGCGCGCATTCGCCGACTGGGTTCGCGCGCTCCCGGGGCATCCGGTCTTCGCCGGCTATCCGGTCTCGTTCGACTTCAGCTTCGTCTCCTGGTATCTGCACCACTACGCCCGCGACAACCCGTTCGGCTTCGCCGCGCTCGACATCAAGAGCTACGCGATGGCGCTTACGGGGGGTACGTTCCGGCACACCACCAAGCGCAGCATGCCGGTGGCCTGGTTCGACGACCTGCCGCATACCCACCGGGCGCTGGACGACGCCCTCGAGCAGGGTGCGTTGCTGTGCAACCTGCTGGCGCTGCGTCGCCGGGAGTCTCGCTGAGGGCGGCGGCCGACCGGTTCCGGGGGCAAACCGGAACACGTGCTCCCCGCGGGGGTCTCAACAGGGTGTGCGAGGCGACGGCGATCCGGGCCGTCGCCGTGCCGTCACTGCCGAGGACCCATGAGACCCGCCCACCTCGCCATGTTGTGCGTGTTCCCGGCGCTGGTCGTCGCCGGCGTGCGGCCGGCGGTTGGCGGCGGCCGCGCGCCGCGTGTCGCGACCGCGCGCAACCGCTGGTATACCCCGCAGCAGGTGCGGAAAGGGGCGGTGGTCTATCGTCGTCACTGCGCCCGGTGTCACGGTGACCGGGCCCAGGGAGGACCGGGCTGGCCGAAACCCGGCGCGAACGGCCGGGTCCCCGCCCCGCCGCTCGATGGCAGGGGCCATGCGTGGCTGCGGCCGCTGGGGCACCTGCGCTACGTGATCGCTCACGGACTGCCCATGGATCATGGCAGAATGCCGGCGTGGAAAGGAAAGCTCAGCAAGGCCCAGATCAACGCGACGATCGCCTGGCTGCAGGCGTGGTGGCCCGGCCGCGTCTACCGGCGCTGGCGCCTGATCCAGCGGCGTGCGCGCGGAATGAAACACTGAAGTGCCGGCTGCTGCCGGACCGGCCGCGCGGGCCGCTGTCGCACCAGGGCCGGGTGCCCGCGCGCAGGCACCCGGGGAGGCGCGCGTGAGCTGGTGGGGAAAGGCTTTGGGCGGTGCCTTCGGCTTCGTCGTGGGCGGGCCCGTGGGCGCGGTGGTCGGCGCCGTGCTCGGACACGGCGTGGACCGCAACCTCGGGGGCACGACGATATGGTCGCGCGACGTCGAGCGCACGCGGCACGCCTTCTTCAGCTCGGTGTTCGCGGTGATGGGGCACCTGGCCAAGGCGGACGGGCGGGTCTCGCGCGACGAGATCCGGGCCGCCGAGGGCGTGATGCGCTACATGAACCTGAACGCCGGGCAGCGTCGGGCGGCCATCGACCTGTTTCACCGGGGCAAGCGCCCCGACTTCGATCTGCAGGCCGCGCTCGGGCACTTCCGGCGCCACTGCCAGCGCCATCCGGAGCTGGTGCGCCTGTTCCTGGAGCTGCAGCTGCGCGCGGCGCTCGCCGACGGTGACCTGCAGCCGGGCGAACGCGCGGTGCTGCTGCGCGTGTGCGGGACGCTGGGCGTCTCCGCGTACGAGTTCGAGCGTCTGGTCAACCTGGTGCGCGGGTTCGGCGGCGGGAGCGCCGGAACCGTCGGCGGGCCGGCGCCGGCCGCCCGGCTGCGGCACGCGTACGAGGTGCTCGGGGTGCAGCCGGGGGCGGAGCCCGACGAGATCAAGCGCGCATACCGGCGACTGATGAGCCGGACGCACCCGGACAAGCTCGTCTCCCGCGGGCTGCCGGAAGAGATGATCCAGGTCGCGGCGGAGCGCACGCGCGAGATACGCAATGCCTACGATACGATCCGGGAGGCGCGCGGGTTCTGAGCAGTGGAACCTTGCCGCGGCGTTACCCGCGACGGGGAGGTGACGAGATGTCGCACGCAGGCTGGGCGGTGGCACTGGCCCTGCACGTACTTTCGGCGGTGGTATGGGTCGGTGGCATGTTCTTCGCGTACATGGCGATGCGGCCGGCGGTGGTCCAGGTGCTGCAGGGCGGCCAGAGCCTCGAGCTGTGGAACCGGACCTTCGAGCGGTTCTTCCGCTGGGTCTGGGTGGCGGTCGTCCTGCTGCCCCTGACCGGCTACTGGATGGTCTACAGCATGTTCGGCAACCTGGCTACGGCGGGAATCCACGTGGAGCTGATGCAGGGGATCGGGTGGTTCATGATCCTGCTGTTCCTGCACCTGTATTTCGCCCCCTACCAGCGCCTCAGGCAGGCGCTGGAGCGCGGCGATGCCGAGCAGGCGGGCGCGAGCCTGGGGCAGATCCGCATGATCGTCGCCGCCAACCTGGGGCTGGGCCTGATCGTCGTGGTCATCGCCAGCGCCGGTCGCCTGCTCTAGGCAGTGCTTCCCCGTCCGGGCTGTAAGGGCTCCAAGCCATTGGAGCCCTTACAATTGCGCCCGCGATCGGGTAAATTTCCCCTCCCTGCGGGCAAGGCCCGCAACGTCGCAGACCGGAGCACCCATGAGCGACTACCGGATCGCACCGTCGATTCTCTCCGCCGATTTCGCGCGCCTGGGCGAGGAGGTGAGCACCGTGGTCGAGGCGGGAGCGGACATGGTGCACTTCGACGTCATGGACAACCATTACGTGCCCAACCTCACGGTGGGGCCGATGGTCTGTCACGCCCTGCACGACTACGGTGTCGCGGTGCCGATCGACGTCCACCTGATGGTCAGTCCGGTGGACAGCCTGGTGCCGGCGTTCGCCCGCGCCGGCGCCGAGTTCATCAGCTTCCACCCCGAGGCGAGCGAGCACGTGCACCGGACGCTGCAGGTCATCCGCGAGCATGGCTGCCGGCCGGGACTGGTGTTCAATCCCGCCACGCCCCTGGATCACCTCGAGTACGTCATGGACAGCGTTGACATGGTGCTGCTGATGTCGGTGAACCCGGGCTTCGGCGGCCAGCAGTTCATCCCGTCGACGCTGGAGAAGCTGCGCCGCGCCCGGCGCATGATCGACGCCAGCCCGTACCGGATTCGCCTGGAGGTCGACGGGGGCATCAAGGTGGACAACATCGCCGAGGTGGCCGCCGCGGGAGCCGACACGTTCGTGGCCGGCTCCGCGATCTTCGGTGCCGACAGCTACGCGGACGCGATTGCCGCGATGCGCCGCGAACTCGCCGCCATCGGCGGCAACGGGGGCGCGGCGTGACCGCGCCGGCGGAGCCGGCACCCGGCGCGCGGCTGCGCGACGGCGGCTGGCGCCCCCGCTACCTGCTGTTCGATCTCGACGGCACCATCGTCGACAGCGCGCCCGATCTTACGCTCGCGGCGAACGCGACCCTGCGCGAGCTGGGCCTGCCCCCCCGCAGCGAGACGGAGGTGCGCGCCTGGGTTGGCAACGGGGCGCGCAACCTGGTGCGTCGGGTGCTGGTCGGCGGCATGGAGGGATGGCCGGACCGGGTCCTGCACCAGAAGGCCTACGAGCGCTTTCTGGCGCATTACCAGGAGACGCTCTGCGACCGGACGCGACCGTATCCCGGCGTGGTGCGGGCGCTCGCGCGACTGCAGGAGCAGGGCTACGCGCTCGCCTGCGTGACCAACAAGCCGGCGCGCTTCACCCGGCCGCTGCTGGCGGCGCTGGGACTGGACGTCCGCTTCGGCGTCGTGGTCAGCGGCGATACGGTGGCCACCAAGAAACCGGACCCCCTGCCGCTGTATCATGCGGTCACCGGCCTGGGGGCGTCCGAGCCGCGCCGAGCCTGCCGCGAGCAGACCCTGATGATCGGTGACTCCGTGACCGACATCGACGCGGCGCGGGCCGCCGGCAGTGTTGTAATCTGCGTGCGCTACGGTTATAACCACGGCAGGGACATCGCCGAGGCCCGGCCCGACGGTGTCGTCGATTCGATGCAGCAGCTCTGCGAGCTGCTCGAAAGGGTTGCCTGAATGATGCGTCTGCTGTTCCCGCGACTGAGCCTCCTGCCGAAACGCACGGCGGGGTGGCGATGGTGGTGCTGGCGTCCGTCCGAGTGAACGCGACGGGCGGCGGCCTGCTGGTCGCCGCCGCTTCGGCCACCGCCTTCCGGGAGCCAATCCGATGCATCAGGAGCAATTCGATCTTCTTGCCCGCCAGGGCTACAACCGTATCCCTTTGATGACGCAGGTCCTGGCGGATCTCGACACCCCGCTGAGCACCTATCTGAAGCTGGCGGACGGCCCGTACTCGTGCCTGTTCGAATCGGTCCAGGGCGGCGAGAAGTGGGGCCGCTACTCCATCATCGGCCTGCCCGCCGCCACCGTGCTGAAGGTGCACCGGCACGAGATTACCGTGGAGCGCGACGGCGAGGTGGTCGAGCGTGCCCGCGTGGACGATCCCCTGGCCTGGATCGAGGCATTCCGGCAGCGCTACCGCGTGGCACCGGTCGAGGGGCTGCCCCGCTTTACCGGCGGCCTGGTGGGCTACTTCGGGTACGACACGGTGCGCTACATCGAGCCGCGCCTGCGTTTCCCGGACAAGGCCGATCCCCTGGGCACCCCGGACATCCTGCTGATGGTCTCCGACCAGGTGCTGGTGTTCGACAACCTCAGCGGCCTGCTTTACGTGGTCGTGCACGCGGATCCGGGCGAGCCCGACGCCTTCGCGCGCGGCTGCCGGCGCCTGGAGACGCTGGTCGAGGCGCTGCGCCAGGCGGTGCCGGTGGCGCGCAGCCTCGCACCGGCGCCGGGGCCGGCCCGGCACGCGTTCGAGTCCAGCTTCAGTCAGCAGGGCTACGAGCAGGCGGTGGAGCGCATCAAGCGCTACATCGTCGACGGCGACGTGATGCAGGTGGTTCCGTCGCAGCGCATGTCGGTGAGCTTCGATGCCGAGCCACTGGATCTCTATCGCGCGCTGCGCTGCCTCAACCCTTCGCCTTACATGTTCCACCTGAACCTCGGGGGGTTCCATGTCGTGGGCGCGTCCCCCGAAGTGCTGGTACGGGTCGAGGACGGGCAGGTGACCGTCCGCCCCATCGCAGGCACCCGGCCGCGCGGGGCCACGGACGAGGAGGACCGGGCGCTGGAGCAGGAGCTGCTGTCCGATCCCAAGGAGCGGGCCGAACACCTGATGCTCATCGATCTGGGACGCAACGACGTCGGCCGGGTGAGCGCCATTGGCAGCGTCGAGGTGACCGAGAACATGGCGGTGGAGCGTTATTCGCACGTGATGCACATCGTTTCCAACGTGCGCGGCCGGCTGCATCCGGGCCTGGGGCCGATCGACGCCCTGCGTGCCACCTTTCCCGCCGGGACCCTGTCGGGGGCACCCAAGATCCGGGCGATGGAGATCATCGACGAGATCGAGCCGGTCCGCCGGGGCGTGTATTCGGGCGCCGTGGGCTACGTCGGCTGGAACGGCAACATGGACACCGCGATCGCCATCCGCACCGCCGTGATCAAGGACGGGCAGCTGCACGTGCAGGCGGGCGGGGGGATCGTCGCGGACTCGGTGCCCCGCCTGGAATGGGAGGAGACGCTCAACAAGCGCCGCGCGCTGTTCCGCGCCGTCGCCATGGTCGAGCAGGGGCTGGAAGAGGACGGTGACGGAGGGGCGCGGGCATGATCCTGATGATCGACAACTACGACTCCTTCACCTACAACCTGGTCCAGTACCTGGGCGAGCTGGGCGCGGACGTGGAGGTGGTGCGCAACGACGCGATCGACGTCGACGCGATCGCCCGGCGGGAGCCGGCAGGGATCGTGATCTCGCCCGGGCCGTGCACTCCGGACGAGGCCGGGATCTCGGTCGAAGCGGTGCGGCGATACGCCGGGCGGATACCGATCCTGGGCGTGTGCCTCGGCCACCAGAGCGTCGGGCAGGCGTTCGGGGGACGGGTCGTGCATGCGCGCCGGGTGATGCATGGCAAGACGTCCGCCATCCGCCACGCGGGTGCCGGCGTGTTCCGCGGCCTGGCCGACGGTTTCACCGCGACGCGTTATCACTCGCTGGTGGTCGAGCGGGACAGCCTGCCTGACTGCCTGGAGGTCACCGCCTGGACCGAGACGCCGGACGGCGCGTTCGAGGAAATCATGGGACTGCGCCACCGCGAGCTGGCGGTCGAGGGGGTGCAGTTCCACCCCGAGTCGATCCTGACCGATCACGGCCATCGGCTGCTGCGCAACTTTCTCGAATCATTGCCGGCGACCGCCTGAGAGCGGCCGGGTCCTGTACGGGGGAGGATGACCAGCATGGACATGCAGCAGGCGATCCGCGCGGTGACGGAAGGACGCGACCTTTCCCCCGAGGAGATGGGCGCGGTAATGCGCGGGATCATGACGGGCCAGGCCACCCAGGCCCAGATCGGCGGTTTCCTGGTGGGCCTGAGGATGAAGGGAGAAACGGTCGACGAGATCGCGGCCGCCGCAGCCGTGATGCGCGAACTGGCCACGAGCGTGCAGCTGGCCAGCCTGGAGCACGTGGTCGACACCTGCGGAACCGGGGGCGACTCCAGCCGGATCTTCAACGTTTCGACCGCGACCGCGTTCGTGGTGGCCGGCGCCGGCGGCCGCGTGGCCAAGCACGGCAACCGCTCGGTTTCGAGCCAGTCGGGCAGTGCCGACGTGCTGGAGGCGGCGGGCGTTCGCCTGGACCTGGGCCCGGACCAGGTGGCGGCGTGCATCGAGACGGTCGGGGTCGGGTTCCTGTTCGCGCCGTTGCACCACGGCGCGATGCGCCACGCGGTGGGTCCGCGCCGGGAGATGGGGGTGCGCACCGTGTTCAACGTGCTGGGACCGCTCACCAACCCGGCCGGCGCACCGAACCAGTTGCTGGGGGTGTTCAGCGAAGCCTGGGTGGAGCCCCTGGCCCGGGTGCTGCACAAGCTCGGAAGCCGGCACGTGATGGCGGTGCACTCCACCGACGGGCTCGACGAGCTCAGCATCGCGGCCCCCGCCACGGTGGCGGAGCTGCGTGACGGCGAGGTCCGGTGCTACATGCTGGATCCCGCCGAGCTCGGCCTGGGCCACCCGGACATCGAGGGGCTGCGGGTGCGCGATGCCGGGGAGAGCCTGGCGCTGATCCGGCGCGTGTTCGAGGGCGAGATCGGTGCGGCACGGGACATGGTGCTGCTCAACTCCGGTGCCGCGGTCTATGTCGCGGGAGTCGCGGCAAGCCTGGAGGAGGGCGTGGCGCGGGCGCGCGAGGCGATCGACGGCGGCGCCGCGGCGCAGCGGCTGGATCACCTGGTGCGTTTCACCCGCGCGCTGGAGGAGCCGCAGGCATGAACGGCGGGACGATCCTGGAACGCATCCTGCAGCACAAGCGCTCGGAGATCACCGAGGCCGCGGGCCGGACTCCCCTGGGTGCACTCCGGCGCCGCGCCGCGGACGCCGCTCCGAGCCGCGGCTTCGTCGCCGCCCTGCGGTCGCGGGTGGCGGCGGGCGAGCCGGCGGTGATCGCCGAGATCAAGAAGGCGTCGCCGAGCCGGGGAGTGATCCGCCCGCGGTTCGATCCCGCGGCGATCGCGCGCAGCTACACCCGCGGCGGGGCGGCCTGCCTGTCGGTCCTCACCGACCGGGCGTTCTTCCAGGGCGGACCGGAGTCGCTGCAGGCGGCGCGGGCGGCCTGCAGCCTGCCGGTGCTGCGCAAGGACTTCATCATCGACCCCTACCAGGTATTCGAGGCCCGGGCCATGGGGGCGGACTGCATCCTGCTGATCGCGGCGGCGCTGGAGGAAACGCGGCTGGCCGACCTGGCGGGGCTGGCCGCGGAGCTGGGCATGGACGTGCTGGTGGAGGTGCACGACGCCGGCGAGCTGGGGCGGGCACTGCGCCTGCGGCTGCCGATGGTGGGCATCAACAACCGTGACCTGCGCACCTTCGAGACCTCGCTGGATCGCACCCTGGAGCTGCTGCCGCAGGTACCGGAGGGCACGCTGGTGGTCACCGAGAGCGGCATCCACACGGACGCCGATATCCGGCAGCTGCGCGCCGGGGGCGTCGGCGCCTTCCTGGTCGGCGAGGCATTCATGCGCGCGCCGGACCCGGGCGCCCGCCTGGCGGAGCTGTTCGGACGCGGCTGACGACGCGTGCGGGCTACCGCGCTCCGAGCACCACGATGGTCTTGCCCGCCACGCTGACCAGGTTCTGCTCCTCCAGGCTCTTGAGCACGCGCCCCGCCATCTCGCGCGAGCAGCCGACGATGCGGCCGAGCTCCTGGCGGCTGATGCGGACCTGCATGCCGTCCGGATGAGTCATGGCGTCGGGCTGCTCGCACAGGTCGAGCAGCGCGCGGGCGATGCGGCCGGCGACGTCGAGGAAGGCCAGATCCTCCACCTTGCGGTTGGTGCGGCGCAGCCGCGCGGCCATCTGCGAGGCGAGTTCGAACAGCACGTCCGGGTGGTCCCTGGCCAGCTTGCGGAAGCGGCCGTAGGCGATCTCGGCGACCCGGCAGGGGGTGCGGGTGCGCACCCAGGCGCTGCGCGGCGTGTCGCCGCAGAACAGCCCCATTTCGCCGAAGAAGTCGCCGGGGTTCAGGTAGCTGAGAACGATCTCGTTGCCGTTGGCGTCCTCGATCAGCACCGCGACCGAGCCTTCCACCAGGAGGTAGAGGGTCTCGGGTAGCGTGCCGCCCTGGATGACGAGATGATGCTTGGGATAGCTGCGGACATGGCAATGCGCCAGCAGCCAGTCCAGGATGGGATCGCCCATGATCTTGGCTTCGGTGGCGCTCATTGTGGGCCCGTTCGCGGTCGCCGCATCATGACGTGGAGGAATTTCCCGGTCGCCTGGACCTTTCAGAGTATACAGAAATGGTCGCTGGAACTACGGTAGCGACCGATCGTTGCATTTTCACCCTTTTGCGGGGATGAGCAGATGAAGGCGCGCATCAAGCTGATAGAAGGCGTGACGTTCGCCGCCGAGTCGGACAGCGGTCACGCCGTGGTGATCGACGGGCCGCCGGAGCACGGCGGCCGCAACCTGGGACCGCGGCCGATGGAGATGCTGCTGCTCGGGATGGGGGGATGCACTGCCTTCGACGTGGTGAACATACTGCGCAAGGCACGCCAGCCGGTGGCGGACTGCGAGGCCCTGCTCACGGCCGAGCGGGCGGACTCCGAGCCGCGCGTGTTCACGCGCATACACGTGCACTTCATCGTTACCGGCACCGGGCTGAAGGAGCACCACGTGCGGCGTGCCGTGGACCTGTCGGCGGAAAAGTACTGCTCCGCCTCGATCATGCTCGGCAGGACCGCGGAGATCACGCACGACTTCGAGATCCGCGCACCCGCCGGATCTTGAGCGGCGCGCACACGCGGGTCCGGGAGACGTGGTGTCACGTCCGCACGAGTTAGTAAAATGACCCGTCTGGGCCGCGGGCACGGCGCCGGCCGGGGCGCCGCGCCGGGAGGGGAACCGGCGGCCCCCAACGCGTTTCCCCGGGCGTCGAATTGGTGGATAATGCGCGCCTCGCGGGCGCGCGGCGCGAGCGTTCCGGACCGCGGCACGACCGACCTGGAGGTATCGAGTTGGTAAAACCACTGCAAAAGCTGCAACTGCATGGTTTTAACAACCTTACAAAGACGCTCAGCTTCAATATCTACGATATCTGCTATGCGGTTTCGGAACAGCTCAGCCGCGAGTACATCGACTACATCGACGAGGTGTACAACGCCGAGCGCCTGACGCAGATCCTTTCGGACGTGTCCAACATCATCGGCGCGAACGTCCTCAACGTGGCCCGGCAGGACTACGAGCCACAGGGGGCCAGCGTGACCATGCTGATTTCCGAGGAGCCGGTCCGGCGGGAGGAGTACTCCAACTCCGAGTCGCCCGGGCCCCTGCCCGAGGCGGTGGTGGCGCACCTCGACAAGAGCCACATCGCGGTGCATACGTATCCGGAGAGCCATCCGCAGAACGGCGTCGCGACCTTCCGCGCCGACATCGACGTCTCGACCTGCGGGCTGATCTCGCCGCTGAAGGCGCTCAACTACCTGATCCACAGTTTCGATTCGGACATCGTCACGGTGGATTACCGGGTCCGCGGTTTTACCCGCGACGTGCGCGGCAAGAAGCACTTCATCGATCACGAGATCAACTCGATCCAGAACTTCATGTCCCGCGACACGCGCGAGCGCTACCAGATGCTGGACGTGAACGTCTACCAGGAGAACATCTTCCACACCAAGATGCTCCTCAAGGAGTTCGACCTGGACAACTACCTGTTCGGGATCAGCGCCGGGGATCTCTCGGACAAGGAGCAGGAACGCATCCGCAGGCAGCTCCGCCACGAGATGCTGGAGATGTTCTACGGGCGCAACGTGCGCCGCATGTACTGAGGGCGGTCACCCGGTCGCCCCGCGCCCGGTCAGACGTGGTAGGTGCTCGCCGTCATCAGCCTGGAGACCCGACGCATCAGCCAGCGCACCGGCGCGGGCAACTCGCGGCCGCCGGCCCGGCGCGCCGCCTCGCCGTGGTGCGCCTCGTCGTACTTCATCCGGTCGAGGATGGCCCGGCTGCGCAGGTCCTCGGGCGGCAGGCGGTCGAGGTGGTCCTCGATGTGGCGGATGACCTGGTTCTCGGTTTCGGCGACGAAGCCCAGGCTCCAGCGGTCGCCGAACAGGCCGGCCAGCGCGCCGATCCCGAGAGATCCGGAATATACCAGCGGTGCCAGCAGGCTCGGGCCGGCGCCCAGGTCCTCGAGCCGCCGCCCGCACCATGCCAGATGCTGGTGCTCTTCGCGCGCCGACTGGCGCAGGGCCTCGCGGGTGCCGGCGTCGCGGCCGAACCACGACTGCGATTGGTACAGCGCCTGCGCGCTGATCTCGCCCGCGTGATTCACGCGCATCAGCCGGGCCGATTCGCGGCGTCCGGCGGGGCCCAGCTCGGTTTCGGGAATGCCGTCGTCCGGATGCGGCGAGCCGGCATCCACCGGGTTGGAAAACACGGTGCGCAAGGCCTGGTCCATTTCCATCAGAATCCGGTCGGCCTGCCGGTAGCTGCGGCCGGGGGCCTTCGTGCTGTCGGGAGGTGAATGCATGCTGTCGGGGTTCCCGGTGGGTGACTGTACGGCGACTCACGTTAGGCAATCGGCGGGGTCCTGACAAGTCGTCCGCTGGCTCCCTTGTACAGTATTTGTATAATACCTTCTCGCGCGCCGGGCCCGGCTGTGCGCCGTATCATCCGACAGCATCGATCGAAAGGGGGGCTCGTGAGAGTATTCGCCGCCGTGGCCATCGCGGCCTGCTTTGCGGTGCCCGCGACCGCGGTTGCCGCGCCCATCGTTCTCGCCAACCACGGGGTGGAGGCGCCCAAGGGCGTCAAGGGGAAGGTCCAGCTCGGCTACCTGGCGACCAGCGGAAACACGCAGAGCCGCAATCTCAACGCGGACTTCAAGGTCGCCTTCACGCTGCGCCAGTGGATCTACTACTTCTCGGCCACGGCGTACAACAGTACGCAGGACGGGCAGACGACGGCCGAGCGGTATACCTCGAGCGTCAAGGCCGATTACGACTTCACGCCACACAACTACGTGTTTGTGTCGGCCAAGTTCGACAAGGACCGCTTCAGCGGCTACGATCGGCGCACCTCGGAAACCGCCGGTTACGGCCGTCGTCTCATCGCCAACGGCTCGCTGCAGCTTGATCTGGAGGTCGGCGCCGGTGCCCGGCAGACCAAGGTGCCCGAGGCTCTGCCCGCCAAGGACCAGAGCGAAGCCATCCTGCACACCGTGGGCAAGCTGGAGTGGCATATCTCGGATACCAGCAAGTTTGAGCAGAGCATCGATGTCGAGAGCGGCCATTCCAACACCTTTACCGAGTCGGTCACCTCCCTCAAGAACAGCATCCTGGGGAACCTGTACTGGCGCCTGTCGTATGATGTCAGGCACAACACCAGCGTGCCGCCGGGGATCAAGAAGACCGACACGCAGACCTCGATCTCGCTGGAGTACGATTTCTGACATCCGCCGGCGGATCGACGATATCCACGGAGCGCAGATGCCCTATTACCGGAGACATATCTTCTTCTGCACCAACCGGCGCACCGACGGACGCGCCTGTTGCCAGGACCACGACGCCGAGCGCATGCGCAGCCATGCCAAGCGGCGCGTCAAGGAGCTCGGACTCGCGGGCCCGGGCCGGGTGCGGGTCAACAGGGCGGGCTGCATGGACCGTTGCGAGGAGGGACCGGTGGCGGTCGTGTACCCGGAGGGCGTCTGGTACACCTATGTCGACGAGGACGACATCGACGAAATCGTCGAGGAGCACCTGCGCAACGGCCGGGTGGTCGAGCGCCTGCTGCTGTAGAGGGATTGGCGAATCCGGCCGGCGTCGCTTGTCAGGCTACCGCCCGTCTTGTACTATAGCGCGCCTTTCCACCGGCTTTTACCGTCTGGAGCCAGAATTCGAATGAAGACGTTTTCCGCCAAACCGGAGACCGTGACGCGCGACTGGTACGTCGTCGACGCCGAGGGCAAGACTCTCGGGAGACTGGCGACCGAGGTCGCCCGGCGCCTGCGCGGCAAGCACAAGCCCGAGTACACGCCGCACGTCGACACCGGTGACTACATCGTGGTGGTCAACGCCGAGAAGATCCGGGTCACGGGGCGCAAGCGCCGGGACAAGCGGTATTACCGGTTCACGGGCTACGTCGGCAACATGAAGTCGATCAGCCTGGAGGACCAGCTGGCGAAGGCGCCCGAGCGGGTGATCCAGCACGCCGTGAAGGGCATGCTGCCGAAGAACCCGCTGGGCCGGGCCATGTTCCGCAAGCTGAAAGTCTACCGGGGCCCAGAGCACCGGCACGCGGCGCAGCAGCCCCGGCCCCTGGAGATCTGAGCGGCGCGGTTTCGCGATCATTCAATCGGAACGGTTTCAGATGGCACAGACACAGAATTACGGCACCGGTCGTCGCAAGCGCTCCACGGCGCGCGTCTTCCTGTCCTCGGGCAGCGGCAACATCGTCGTCAACGGCCGTCCCGTGGACGAATACTTCGGCCGGGAGACCGCGCGGATGATCGTGCGGCAGCCGCTGGAAGTGGTGGAGATGGCGGACAGCTTCGACATCCGGATCAGCGTCTCGGGCGGCGGCGGCAGCGGCCAGGCGGGCGCCATCCGGCACGGTATCACCCGCGCCCTGATCAACTACGACGAGGCCTTCCGCCAGCCGCTGCGCAAGGCCGGCTACGTCACTCGCGACGACCGGCAGGTGGAGCGCAAGAAGGTCGGCCTGCACAAGGCGCGGCGCGCACCCCAGTTCTCCAAGCGCTGAGCGACGCCCGCTGCAATTGGGGGATCGTCTAGCGGTAGGACAGCGGACTCTGACTCCGCTAACCCAGGTTCGAATCCTGGTCCCCCAGCCAACCAAGACCCCGCCTCACGAGGCGGGGTTTTTTTGTGGATCTCCGGCGGACCGTCGTGGTCGAATCGGGGGTACGCGGCAACCGGAGGCCCCGGATGAGCGAGGTTGCGACGGAGCGATTCGGCGCGGCGCAGGGCTGGTCGGCGGACGACGAGGTCACGGCGCTGGTGTCCGGGCGGGCATGCTACAGCGCCGACGTCTCGATGGACGGCCAGCTGCACGCGGTATTTCTCCGGTCCGTGGTGGCATGCGGCACCCTGCGCGCGCTGGACCGCCGGCCCGCCGAGGCCGTGCCCGGCGTCCGGGCGGTGCTGACCGGGACCGACGTGCGTGCGGACGGCCTGGGCGAGCTTCTGCCGGTGGCGACCGTTCGCGACGAGGAGGGCACGCCCATGGCGTCGACGCCGCGGCCACTGCTTGCAACGCGGCGGATCCGCTACGTGGGAGAGCCGCTGGTGATGGTGATCGCCGACACGCCTGCGGCGGCCGGGGATGCCGTGGCGGCCCTGGAGCCGGACATCGAGGTCGGCGAAGCGGTCGCCGGCCTGGAGGCCGCTCGCGCCGACGGCGCGGCGCGCGTGTGGCCGGAGGTCGCCGGCAACGTCGGCCTGCGCTGGCGGGCGGGGGACCGCGAAGCGGCCGATCGCGCATTCGACCGGGCCCGCCACGTGACGCGCCTGCGCCTGGCCAACCCCCGCGTGGTCGGCAACCCGATGGAGCCCCGGGCCGCGGTCGCCCGGTACGACCGCGGCAGCGGCCGCTACACGCTGGTGACGCCGTCCCAGGGCGTGAACGTCCTGCGGGCGGGCCTGGCGGCGGTGTTGGGCGAGGATGCCGGCCGGGTGCGAGTGCTGACGCCCCAGGTGGGCGGCGGGTTCGGGCTGCGCACGCCGCTGTACCCCGAGCAGGCGCTGGTGGCGTGGGCGGCGCGCCGGCTGGGGCGCCCGGTGAAGTGGCAGGGGACCCGCGCCGACTGCTTCCTGGCCGACCAGCACGGGCGCGACGCGATCCTGCACGGAGAGCTGGCGCTGGACGAGGACGGCCGTTTCCTGGCCCTGCGCGCCGGCATCGACGCCAACATGGGCGCGTATTTCAGCAGCAACGGCGTGGTGGTGCCGACGCGCAACTTCGCCGGCGGGCTGACCTCGGTCTACCGCACCGGCGCGATCGCGGTCGAGGCCCGCTGCGTGCTCACGCATACCATGCCCACCGGACCGTACCGGGGGGCCGGGCGGCCGGAGGCGTGCTACCTGGTCGAACGGCTGGTGGATGAGGCGGCCCGGGAGACCGGCATCGACCGGGTCGAGTTGCGCCGGCGCAACCTGATCGGTGCCGACGAGATGCCCTGGCGCACGCCGCTGGGCCAGCTCTACGACAGCGGCGAATTCGAGTCCCTGCTGGATGCGGCGCTGGAGCGGGCCGATTGGCACGGCTTCGACCAGCGGCGCACCGCCGCTGCCGCGCGCGGCAAGCTGCGGGGCCGCGGACTGGCGTGCTTCCTGGAGACCGCCGGCGGTCTGCTCGACGAGTCGGCGGCCGTGCATTTTGCCGGCGACGACCGTATCGAGCTGCGCACGGCGGCACAGTCCAACGGGCAGGGCCATCTGGCGTCCCTGGCGTACGCGGTGGCGGAGCGCTTCCAGGTCCCGCCCGAGGCGGTGCGGGTGGTCCAGGGGGACAGCGATCTGGCACCGGCGGGTTTCGTCTCGGTGGCCTCGCGCTCGATGATGATGGCGGGGTCGGCCGCCGCCGCCGCCGCGGACGCGGCGCTGGAGAAGGCGCGGCAGCTGGCGTCGCGGCTGCTGGAGGTGGCCGGGGCGGACCTGGAGTACGCGGGCGGCGAGTTCCGGGTGGTCGGGACCGACCGCCGGATCGGGCTGTTCGAGCTGGCCCGGCAGGCGCGCGGGGCCGGTGTGCCGCCGCACCTGCCGTGCGGGCTGGACGCGGACGGCAGCTTCCGTTCGCCGGACCAGAGCTTCCCGAACGGCTGCCACGTGTGCGAGGTCGAGATCGATCCCGATACGGGCCGTGTCGAGGTCGTGGCCTATACGGCCGTGGACGACTGCGGCCGCGTGATGAACCCGGACGTGGTGCATGGGCAGATCCACGGAGGCATCGTCCAGGGGCTGGGGCAGGTGCTGGGCGAGCAGGCTGTCTACGACGCTTCGGGACAGCTTCTCACGGGCAGCTTCATGGACTACCCGGTGCCCCGCGCGGACGAGATGCCGGTGCTGGACGTGACGCTGCGGCCGGTGGCATGTCGCAGCAACCCGCTGGGCGTGAAGGGCGTGGGGGAGGCCGGGACCGTGGGCGCGCTGCCTGCCGGCATGAACGCGGTCCTGGACGCCTTGCGGCGCGCGGGCGCCGGCGGGCTGGACATGCCCGCCACCCCGGCCCGCGTGTGGCGTGCCCTGCGGGAGGCCTAGTCGAACCTGCGCACGCCGTCGGGGCCTGCCAGCAGGAGCAGGTCGGCGGGGCGCAGGGCGAAGATGCCGACGGTGACGATGCCGGGGATGTCGTTGAGCCGCTGCTCGAGGCGTGCCGGCTCTCCGATGTCGAGGTCGTGCACGTCCAGGATCTCGTTGCCGTTGTCCGTGCGGTAGCCCTCCCGCAGCCTCGGTCGGCCCCCGAAACGCACCAGCTCGCGGGAGACGTAGCTGCGCGCCATGGGGATCACCTCGACGGGCAGCGGGAAGCGGCCCAGCACGCGCACCAGCTTGGACTCGTCCGCGATGCAGACGAAGCGATCGCTGGCACTGGCGATGACCTTCTCGCGGGTGAGCGCGCCGCCGCCGCCCTTGACCAGGTGCAGGTGACGGGTGGCCTCGTCCGCACCGTCGACGTAGACCGGGAGGGTGCCGGCGTCATTCAGTTCGACCACCGGGATTCCGGCGGCACCCAGCAGCCGCGTCGTCTCTTCCGAGCTGGACACCGCGCCGCGCACGCGGTCGCGCCGCCCTGCCAGGAGCTCGATGAAGTGGCGCACCGTGGAGCCGGTTCCGACGCCGATGACCTCATCTCCCGGCACGTATTCCAGGGCGGCCTCGGCTGCCGCCCGCTTGAGCTCGTCGCTGGTCACCCGTCGCTCCCGGAGATGGCCCGGCGGTCGCCGGGCGTATGAACCTGCCGGAAATGGCCGCCCATTATACCGGGTGGCTTCCGCCCCGTCAGGGCGTCGCTTCCCAACGTTCGGCAATGTTGCTAAGTTTGGCGGCCATGATCGACACCTATATCCGCAAGATCCTCAACGCACGCGTCTACGACGTCGCCGAAAAGACCCCCCTGGAAAAGGCCCCCAACCTCTCCGACCGGATCGGAAGCGAGATCTTCCTCAAGCGGGAGGATCTGCAGCCCGTGTTCTCGTTCAAGTTGCGCGGCGCCTACAACAAGATCGCCGGGCTGGACGAGCAGGCCCGTGCCCGCGGCGTGGTGTGCTCCTCGGCCGGCAACCATGCCCAGGGCGTGGCGCTGGCGGCCCGCCGGCTGGGCATCCGCGCGACCATCGTCATGCCCCGCACGACGCCGCCGATCAAGGTGCAGGCGGTGCGCAAGCTGGGCGGGCGCGCCGTGCTGCACGGCGATGCCTACGACGATGCCTACGAGTACGCCCGGCGGCTCACCCGGGAACGCGGCATGACCTTCGTGCACCCCTATGACGATCCCGAGGTGATCGCGGGCCAGGGCACGGTCGCGATGGAGCTGCTGCAGCAGCACTCCGGGGCGCTCGACGCGGTGTTCATCCCGGTCGGCGGCGGCGGCCTCCTGGCCGGCATGGCCTCGTACATCAAGTACGTGCGGCCCGAGATCCGCATCATCGGCGTCGAGCCGGACGACGCGGCCAGCATGACCGAGGCGCTGCGGCGGCACCGGCGGGTGCGGCTGAAACAGGTGGGGCTGTTCACCGACGGCGTCGCCGTGCGCCAGGCTGGGAAGGAGCCGTTCCGGGTCGCCCGCGAGACCGTGGACGACATGGTCACGGTCAGCACCGACGAGGTGTGCGCGGCGATTCGCGACATCTACGAGGATACCCGCTCCATCGCCGAGCCGGCGGGGGCCCTTGCCACCGCCGGCGCCAAGCGCTACCTGGCCGACCGCGCGATCACCGGCTGGAGGGTGGCGGCGGTGATCGGCGGCGCCAACATGAATTTCGACCGCCTGCGGCATGTCGCCGAGCGAACCGAGCTGGGCGAGCACCGCGAGGCGCTGCTGGCGGTCACCATCCCGGAACGTCCGGGCAGCTTCCTGCATTTCTGCCGCGACATCAGCAAGCGGACCATCACGGAGTTCAACTACCGCTACGCGGATGCGGCGCAGGCCCACGTGTTCGCGGGGGTCAAGCTGGAAGACGGCGTGCGGGAGAAGGACGAGCTGGTCGCTTCCCTGCGCGGGGCCGGCTACACGGTCGTCGACATGGCCGGCAACGAGATGGCCAAGCTGCACATCCGGTACATGGTGGGCGGCCATGCGCCGCTGCTGGAGAACGAGCGGGTCTACCGCTTCGAGTTTCCCGAGCGCCCCGGGGCGCTGCTGCGCTTTCTCACCCGCATCGGGCGGGACTGGAACATCAGCCTGTTCCACTACCGCAACCACGGCGCGGACTTCGGTCGCGCGCTGGTGGGCATGCAGATTCCGTCCGCGGACCTGCCGCGGTTCCGGGAGAAGATCGACAAGCTCGGCTACGGTTACGCGGACGAGACCGACAACCCGGCCTATGACCTCTTCCTCAGCCCGGGCAAGTAGGCCGCACGACCCGGGCGCGTTCATCCATTGTGCCCAAAGGGGGGAAGCATGAAGACTCTTCAGGACCGTGTGGCGGTGGTCACGGGAGCGGGCTCCGGCATCGGGCGGAGCGTGGCGCTGGAGCTCGCGCGACGGGGTGCCCACCTGGCGCTGGCCGATCTCGACGAGGCGGGCATGCGGGAGACCGCCTCGCAGGTCGAGGCGCTGGGCCGCAAGGTGACGACCCACGTGATCGATGTCTCCGACCGCGGCCGCATGGAGCGCTTCCCGGACGAGGTGGTCGAGGCCCACGGGCGCGTTCACGTGGTGGTCAACAATGCCGGGGTCACCGTGGTGCACACGGTCGAGAAGATGGATCTCGACGATTTCGAGTGGATCATGGGGATCAACTTCTGGGGCATGGTGTACGGGTCCAAGTTCTTCCTTCCCTACCTGCTGCGCGAGGACGAGGGCCACATCGTCAACCTGTCCAGCGTCTTCGGCATCATCGGTGTGCCCAACCAGAGCTCCTACTGCTCCAGCAAGTTCGCCATCCGCGGCTTCACCGAGTCGCTCCGGGGCGAGCTCCGGGACACGGCGGTGCGGGTGACCAGCGTCCACCCCGGCGGGGTGGACACCAACATCGTGCGCAGCTCCCGGTTCCGGGACAGCATGACGGCGCAATCGAAGGAGGAGCTGGCCGAGACCTTCCGGAAGGCGACCATGACCACGCCGGAGAAGGCCGGCCGGCTGATAGCCGACGCCATCGCCGCGGGCCGGCCGCGGCTGCTGGTGGGGCCCGACGCGAAGCTGCTGGACAAGATCCAGCGTCTGATGCCGGTGCGCTATCGGGGGCTGGTGGACTGGCTCATGCGGCGCGGCCAGGAATAGCGCGGGGCTCTGCTCAGCTCCCGGCCAGCGACAGGATGAAGCGCCACTGCTCCGCGGTCACTGGCATCACCGACAGCCGGTTTCCGCGCCGCACCAGCGGCATGTCCGCCAGCTCGGGGCAGCTCTTCAGCGCCCGCAGCGTGATCACCCGGGGCAGGTGGCGCAGGTAGCGCACGTCGACCATGTACCAGCGGGGCCGGTCGGGGTCGCTCCGGGGATCGTAGTGCGGGTCGTCGGGATCGAAGGCCGTGTGGTCGGGATAGCCGGCCCGCGCGATCTCCATGATCCCGACGATGCCCGGCTCGGGGCAGTTGGAGTGATAGAAGAAGGCCTGGTCGCCGGGGCGCATCTGGTCACGCATCATGTTGCGAGCCTGATAGTTGCGCACCCCGTCCCAGTGGTCGGTCCCGGCCGCCTCCAGGTCGTCGAGGCCGAATACGTCCGGCTCGGATTTCATCAGCCAGTAGCGCACGTCGTCCTCCTGCTGCGGCAGGGAGCGGGGCCCGTCATCCGTCCAGGACGCGGAAGCCCGCCTCGGTGACCACTTCGCCCAGCGGCACGTCCCACGATGCTCGCGGCAGCGCCGGCAGGCGCTGGAATTCGTAGGCGACGCCGATCAGGTGCGGCTTTCGCCAGCGCTTCCGCAGGCGCAGGAACTCGAAGGTGCGGTCGTAATAGCCGCCACCCATGCCCAGCCGATTGCCGTGATCGTCGAAGGCGACCAGGGGCGCCATCACCAGGTCGAGGAAGCGCGGGCTGATCACCCGGCCCGGATCCGGCAGCGGCTCCGGAATACCGAACCGGTTGGACACCAGCGCCTCGCCCGGCTCGTGACGCACGAACCGCAGCCCGGGCCGGCGGGGCGTGCCTACCAGCACCGGCAGGAACACCTGCTTGCGCATGGCATGCGCATGCATGGTCAGGGCGGCGGGATCCATCTCCCCGTCGGTGGCCATGAACAGCGCGATGCGGCTGCTGTTCCGGAACAGCGGCAGCGCCGCGATGACACGGCTCATCGCCCGCCCGTGGTGGTAACGCTGGTCGGCGCTCAGCTCCCGGCGGCGCCGGCGCATCTCGCGGCGCAGCTTGCTCTTGTCCGCCTGGATGTCCGGCGCGGGCACCGGCTCGGGGTCCTGTGTCATCGGGCTCGCTTCAGGATCTGATACGTACAGGGCGCCCCGGGCGGATGCCACCCGGGGCGCTTCCGCTGTCGCGGCAAAATGGGGGCGCCTCCCGCTCGTGCCGTCAGGTACCATCGACCTTGAACCAGCGGTTCAGGTGGGGTTGGTAGCCGGCGCCTCAGGCTTTCCGCTCACGGGCGGACTTGCTCAACAGCTCCGACACTCCCGACCCCCGGGTCGGTGAATAGGCTCAAGAGGTATCTCCCGATACCTGTCGAACACCGCAGGAAGCGCCAAACCGGTGACGGCGGCGCGGCCTCCGCCGTCCGCCGGACCCGGGCGCTCAGTGCTGCTGGGTCTCGTCCCAGGCCAGCGCCAGGTCCAGCTTTTCGTTCAAGGCGCGTATCCGGTCGAGGTCCACGTCGCTGGCATGCTGCCGCCGGCGGCTGTCCAGAACCTCGTTGGCCAGGTTCAGCGCCGCCATCACGGCGATCCGGTCCAGCCCAACGACCTTTCCCCGGTCCCGAATCTGCCTCATTCTGTCATTCAGGTGCTGAGCCGAGTCAAGCAGGTCCTGGCGTTCGTCTTCGGCGCACGCGACCTGGTATTCCTTGCCCAGGATGCGAATGGTCACCGGGGTCGTGCTGCCGGGCTCATCGGCCATTTCAGGGTATCTGCTCCATCGACTTCAGGCGCGAGATCATCGCTTCCACGCGGGCCCGGACCAGCTCGTTGCGCTGAATCAGCTGGGCACGCTCCGTGGCGAGCTGCTCCTGCCGGTCCTGCAGCGACCGGTTCTCTTCACGCAGCTGTTGGCACAGGGCGAGAAGCTCGCCGACCCGCCGTTCGAGTCTTTCCAGTTCGGATTCGGTCATCCTCGGGCCCCCGCTCGGGACACGCCACATCGCCCGACTATAGGGTTCCGTCGGGCATTTATCAACGCGGAACGTTGGGCCGCGCGAGGGCGCGGTGGTAGCATGACCGGGAGCCGACGCGGCCGTTCGCTTTCGGCTGCCGGCGCTGCGGCAACGCGCCACGGGTTCGGCTGCCGGCATCGCCTCCCACCCGAGCCGGGCATGAGAGCAGGTTCCGCGAGTGAACACCGAGTGGTACCAGACACTGCAGGAAGCGCTCGTCCGCGCGGGTGCCGTGACGGACGCCGCCGAGTGCCACGGCAGCGTTTGCGGGAGACTCTGCGGGGCTCACGAAGGCGACCCGCGGCCGTGGATCGAGGAGAGCCTGGGGGGCGTCGATCCCCGCAATGTCGCCGCCGGCGAGTGCCGTGAGCTCCTGCTGCGGCTCCACGGCGAGACCCGGAGCGTGCTGGAGGAGGCCGGGACGGACCTGCGCCTGGTGTTGCCGCCGGACAGCGCTCCGCTCGAGCAGCGCGTGGACGGGCTGGCGCAGTGGTGCCAGGGCTTCCTGCACGGCCTGGGCGTGGCGCGGCCCGGCAGCATCGAGGAGCTGCCGGACAACAGCCGCGAGGTGGTTCACGACTTTCTTGACGTCACCCGTGCCGGGCTCGAGCCCGACGGTGACGACGAGGAGCAGGAAGGCGCCTACGCAGAAATCGTCGAGTACATCCGGGTCGGGGTGCTCCTGGTCTACGAGGAGCTGTACCCCGAACAGGACGGGGCTTCGCCCAGGCGTCTGCACTAGGACGGTGCCGGGCCGGCACCGCCGGGTCCCGGCACGCCGCAAGACCGGGAGCATCCATGAACCAGAAGGAGTTCGCGCGCCGCCGCCGCCACCTGATGGAAGCGATGGGCGAGAACAGCATCGCCATCGTCCCGGCGGCGCCCGAGCGCACGCGCAACCGGGACGTCGAGTATCCCTACCGCCAGGACAGCGACTTCTACTACCTCACCGGGTTCCCCGAGCCGGGCGCCGTGCTGGTTCTGCTGCCCGGCCATCCGCGCAACCAGTACGTCCTGTTCGTGCGTGACCGGGATCCCGACATGGAGGTCTGGAACGGTTACCGGGCCGGTCCGGAAGGGGCCTGCGACGTCTACGGTGCCCAGGAGTCCTATCCCGTCGACGACATCGACGACATTCTTCCCGGGCTGCTGGAGCCGGTGGATCGGGTGTTCTACACCATGGGCAACAACCCCGAGTTCGACCAGCGCGTGATCGGCTGGGTCAACCGCTTGCGGCAGCAGGCCCGCAAGGGGGTGCATACGCCCTGGGAGTTCGTCTCGCTGGAGCATCACCTGCACGAGATGCGCCTGTTCAAGGACCGGGCCGAGCTGGGCGCGATGCGGCGCGCGGCGCGCGTGAGCACGGCTGCGCACCGGCGCGCGATGCAGGCCTGCCGTCCGGGAATGCGGGAGTACGAACTGCAGGCCGAGTTCGCCCACGAGTTCGTGCGCAACGGTTGCGACTACGCGTATCCGCCCATCGTGGGCGGGGGCGCCAACGGCTGCGTCCTGCACTACATCGAGAACTCGGCGGTGCTGCGCGACGGCGACCTGGTGCTGATCGACGCCGGTGCCGAGTACGACTGCTACGCCGCGGACGTCACCCGCACGTTCCCGGTGAACGGGCGTTTCAGCGCCGAGCAGCGCGCGCTCTACGAGGTGGTGCTGGAGGCCCAGCACGCGGCGATCGCGAAAGTGCACCCGGACAACGACTGGAACGCGCCGCACGAGGCGGCCGTGCGGGTGCTGTGCCAGGGTCTCGTCGACCTGGGCATCGTCGACGGCGATGTCGACGAGGTGATCGAGCGCGAGGCCTACCGGCCGTTCTTCATGCATCGCACGGGCCACTGGCTCGGCATGGACGTGCACGATGTCGGCGACTACCGCGTGAGCGACCGCTGGCGGATGCTGGAGCCGGGCATGACCCTCACCGTGGAACCGGGACTGTACGTACGGGCGGGCAGCCCCGGAGTGGACGAGCGGTGGTGGGACATCGGCATCCGGATCGAGGACGATGTCCTGGTCACCCGCGAGGGCGGCGAAGTGCTCACATCCGACGCGCCCGGGAACATCGCGGACATCGAGGCGCTGATGGCGCAATGAGCGGGACAGTACGGGAATGACGGCAAATCCGGACAACCGGCGCGACACGTTCGACGTGCTCATCGTCGGTGGCGGCATGGCGGGCGCCAGCTTGGCCTGCGCCCTCGGCGGACAGCCTCTGCGCGTCGCTCTGGTGGAGGCGGTCGCCTTCGGTGACGCCGGGCCCCCGAGCTATGACGATCGCACCACGGCGCTTTCGCACGCCACGCGCATGATCTTCGAAGGTATCGGGGTGTGGCCGGCTCTGGCACCGTCCGCCGAGCCGATCCGCTCGATCCACGTGACCGACCGGGGGCACGTCGGCACCGCGCACCTGCGGGCCGCGGAGCTGGGATTGCCGGCGTTCGGCTATGTGGTGCCCAACCGCGCGCTGGGCAGCGTCCTGATCGAGACCGTGCGGCAGCTGGACAACGTGGAGCTGGTCAATCCCGCTACCGTGCAGGGCATCACCCGGGATGAGGACACGGTCACGGTCTCGGTCCGGGAAGGGCGCGCCACCCGCCGGCTGAGGGCCCGCCTGCTGGTGGGGGCGGACGGCACGGAATCGCCGCTGCGCGACATGCTGGGCATCGGGGCGGTCCGGCGCGCGTACGGCGAGTCGGCGGTGGTCGCGAACGTCACCCCGGTGCGCCCGCACGGGGGCACCGCCCGGGAACGCTTCACCGCCGACGGTCCCATGGCCCTGCTGCCGGCTGCCGGCGATCGCTACGCCGTGATCTGGACCGCGCGCAGCGAACGCGTCGACGAGCTCATGTCGCTCGACGACGCGACCTTCCTGCGCGCCCTGGAGGCTCGCTTCGGTGGACGCGTCGGACCCTTTCGCGAGGCGGGGCGCCGCCATGTTTACCCGCTCGCGCAGGTGGTCGCCCGGCAGCTGGTCGCGGACCGGGTCGCACTGGTGGGCAATGCCGCCCACACGCTGCACCCGGTTGCCGGGCAGGGCTTCAACCTGGGCCTGCGCGACGTCGCGCTGATCGCCGAACTGGTGGTACGCGCGGCGCGCGCCGGCGAGCCGCCCGGGAGCGGCACCCTGCTGCAGCGCTACGCGGCGGCACGGCGACGGGATCTGTGGCGAACGTCCGGTCTCACGGAAGGGCTGCTGCGCACGTTTTCGAGCCGGGTCGCCGCGGTGGTGGCGGGACGCAACCTGGGAATGATCGGCCTCGACCTTGCGGGGCCGCTGCGGCACGCCTTCACTCGGGGCGCCATGGGCGTTTCGGCGGACATGCCCTGGCTTGCCCGCGGACGGCCGCTCTCGACGCTGCCGGCGGGGGCCGCTTGAGTACCCCGACGGACTGCGATATCGCGGTGGTCGGTGCGGGCATGGTGGGCGCCACGCTGGCCTGCGCACTGGCCGTGGACGGCTGGCGGGTCACGCTGGTGGAGTCGTCGGAGCTGGCCTGGCCGCCGCCGGAATTCGATCCGGACGCGGGACCGGACCTGCGGGTTTCCGCGATCTCGGTGGCGTCGGAGCGGATATTCCGCAACCTGGGCATGTGGGATCTGCTGGAGGGCTGGCGCATCAGTCCCTACTGGCGCATGGAGGTCTGGGAAGGCGGGGCCAGGATCGGTTTCGACAGCGCCGAGCTGCCGTGGCCGCACCTGGGACACATCATCGAGAACCGGCTGATCCGGGATGCCGCCCTGCACTGTCTGCACCGCGCGGGCGGCGAGCGGGTTCGCACGGTGACCGGGACGGGCGTGAGCGACATGCGCTCCGACGGGGCGCAGGCGGCACGGCTGCGCCTGGAGGATGGCCGCGAGGTGTCCGCCCGGCTGGTGGTGGCCGCGGACGGTGCGGGCTCGCCGCTGCGCGGCATCGCGGGTCTGCGGGCGTGGCAGCGCTGGTACGATCAGCAGGCGGTGGTGGCGGTGGTCGCGTGCGAACACGCGCATCAAGCCACCGCCCGCCAGCGGTTCCTGCGCGGCGGGCCGCTGGCCCTGCTGCCGCTGGCCGACGGGCGCTGTTCGATCGTCTGGAGCACCGCGGCGGAGCACGCGGACGAGCTCGTCGCGATGGCGCCGGAAGCATTCTCCGACGCCGTGAGCGAGGCCAGCGAGCACGTGCTGGGCAGGCTGGAGCTCGACGGGGAGCGCCGCAGCTTCCCGCTCCGGTTCCTCCAGGCCGGGCGCTATCGCGCGCCTCGGCTGGCACTGGTCGGAGACGCCGCCCACGTGGTACATCCGCTTGCCGGTCAGGGCGTCAATCTCGGCCTGCTGGATGCGGCCGCCCTCGCGGGAGTGCTGGGCACGGCGGGCGCATCGCGGACCGATCCCGGGTCCGCGCGCCTGCTGGGCCGCTACGAGCGCTGGCGCAAGGGACACAACCTCCTGGTCGGCGGCGTCATGCACGGTTTCAAGCACCTGTTCGGCAACGCCAGCCCGGTGCTGATCCTGGCCCGGGACAGCGGACTTTCGCTGGTGGATCGCTCGGGGCCGGTCAAGCGCGCGATTATGCGTCAGGCCATGGGGCTGGAGGGCGACCTGCCGCCGCTGGCCCGCATCGCACCCGCCTGATTCCTGCGCAGGTTTTCCGGTGAACCGCCTCCGGCGAACGGAGGGTCGGCATGCAGGCGTGTTGCCCGCAACGGGCGCCGTCACGGGCTTTCCGGAGGGATTTCCATCGCCTGATCGCGATGGAATGATGTTTCGGATTTGTGTTGGGCTTCCCCCTTTGGGTATATTCTGCTCCTCGACGATCGTGCATGCGGGAGAGAGCCGGCCGAGAGCCGGACGCCGAAGGCGCAAATCCGCCCGGAAACGCTCAGGCAAAAGGACCGTATGCATGCGTCGACTCTGGAGAGCGCGCCCGCGCTGGCGCCACCGAAGGGGCAGGAGGGACCGGCCGGCGGCGGCGTCTCTCCGATCTCTCAGGTTACCGGACAGAGGGGCGGCAGGTTGCAACGGCCTGCCGCCCCCTTTTCGTTGCGGCACGGCCGGACGCGAAACAGGCGGCCGCCCGGCCGGGGCGGCGCAATCCGGTGAAAGAGCTTGGGAGAGAGCCCGTGGGCAAGCGGACAGCCCTGTACCAGACGCACAAGGCCCTTGGCGCCAAGATCGTGGACTTCGGCGGCTGGGACATGCCGTTGCACTACGGCTCCCAGATCGAAGAGCATCGCCAGGTGCGTCGCGCCGCCGGCATGTTCGACGTCTCGCACATGACGGTCGTCGACCTCCGCGGGGCGGGCGCCCGGGACTGCCTGCGCCGGATCCTGGCCAACGACGTCGGCCGCCTGCCGGGTCCCGGACGCGCGCTGTACAGCTGCATGCTCACCCCCGACGGCGGGGTTCTCGACGATCTCATCACCTACTGGATGGACGAGCAGTGGTACCGCGTGGTGGTCAATGCCGCCACCCGGGACAAGGATCTGGCGTGGATGCGCGAGCAGGCATCGGCGTTCGAGGTGAACCTGGCCGAGCGGACCGACCTGGCCATGCTGGCGGTCCAGGGGCCACGGGCGGTGGAAATCGTGGCGGGCGTGCTGGATTCGCGGTCGCGCGAGGCCGCCGGCGCGCTGCGCCCGTTCCAGGCGGTTGCCGCCGGCGGGCTGTTCATCGGCCGCACCGGCTATACGGGCGAGGACGGCTTCGAGCTGATCCTGCCCGCGGACGAGGCGGTCGCCCGCTGGGAAGAACTGCGGGAAGCCGGAGCGGCGCCCTGCGGACTGGGCGCGCGGGACACGCTGCGACTCGAGGCGGGCCTGAACCTGTACGGCAGCGACATGGACGAGAGCACCACGCCGCTGGAATCGGGCCTCGGGTGGACCGTGGCCTGGCAGCCGGAAGAGCGCCGCTTCATCGGTCGCGAGGCGCTGGAGGCGCAGCGCGCCCGCGGCGTGGCCCGGCGCCTGGTGGGGCTGGTGCTCGAGGGGCGCGGCGTGCTGCGGGATCACCAGAAGGTGCACGCCGGGGACGCCGGCGATGGCGAGATTACCAGCGGCAGCTTCTCTCCGACGCTCGGTCGGGCCATCGCGCTGGCGCGCGTGCCCGCCGGGACAGGAGACCGATGCACCGTCGAGGTGCGCGGCCGCGAGTTGGCGGCACGGGTGGTCGAGCCGCCGTTCGTCCGCAATGGCAGGGTGCTCGTCGAGCTGGACTGAGCGCCGTACCGGAGGTGCCCGGGGTGGGGCGGAAACCAGAGGGGATGCAGTCATGAGCGAGATTCCAACCGAGCTGAGATACACCAGCAGCCATGAATGGGTGGAGGATCAGGGCGACGGCACCGTCACCCTGGGGGTTACCGACCATGCGCAGGACGCGCTGGGCGATCTCGTGTTCGTGGAGCTGCCCGAGGTCGGGCAGGAACTCGCGGCGGGCGACGCCTGTGCCGTGGTGGAGTCGGTGAAGGCCGCCTCCGACGTGTACGCGCCGGTCAAGGGCTCGGTCGTGGAGGTCAACGAGGAGCTGGAAGAGCATCCGGAATACGTCAACGAGGATCCGTACGGCAAGGGGTGGCTCGTGCGCCTGGAGCTGGCGGAGGGTGTCGGCCTGGACGATCTGCTCGACGCGGCCGCCTACCAGGCCGTGGTCGAGGCGGAAGAGGAATGAGTCCCCCGGGTCGTCCGGCCATGTGATCCCGAGCAGGAGATCGTCATGCCATTCATTCCGCATACGCAGCAGGACATTGACCAGATGCTGTCCGTGATCGGCGTCGACAGCATCGACGCGCTGTTCGACGAGATCCCGGGCGAGCTCCAGACCGGCATCGACGGCGTGCCGGAAGGTCTCGGCGAGATGGCCGTCACGCGGCTGATGGAGGAGCGGGCCGCGCGTGACCCGCGCGACCTGTGCTTCATTGGCGCCGGCGCCTACGACCATCACATCCCGGCCGCGGTCTGGCAGATCACCACCCGTGGCGAGTACTACAGTGCCTATACCCCGTACCAGGCGGAAGCGAGCCAGGGCAACCTGCAGCTGATCTACGAATACCAGACCATGATGGCCGGGCTGACGGGCATGGAGGTTTCCAACGCCTCCATGTACGACGGCGCGTCCGCGCTCGGCGAGGCGGCGCTCATGGCGGTACGGGCCAACCGGCGCTCGCGCTCCCGGCGCATTCTCATGCCGACCACCGTCAACCCGCTGTATCGCCGCACGGCCGAGGTGATCGTGGGCAACCAGGGCATCACGTTCGAGCCGCTGGACTACGACCCCGCCACCGGCACGATCGACAGCGGGAGCCTGCCAACCGACCCCGGCGACGTCGCGGCCCTGGTGATACCGCAGCCCAACTTCTTCGGCGCCCTGGAGGACGTCGACGCCCTCACCGACTGGGCCCACGATCAGGGCGCGCTGGTGATCGCCGTGGTGAATCCGACCGCCATGGCCGTGCTCTCGGCACCCGGCAGCTGGGGCGCGGAGGGCGCCGACATCGTCTGCGGCGAAGGCCAGCCGCTGGGCATCCCGCTGTCCTCCGGCGGGCCCTACTACGGTTTCATGTGCTGCCGCAAGAGCCACCTGCGCCAGCTGCCCGGCCGCCTGGTGGCCCGGGCGGTGGATGCGGACGGTCGCGACGGTTACACGCTCACGCTGCAGGCACGGGAGCAGCATATCCGGCGATCCAAGGCGACCTCGAACATCTGCACCAACCAGGGCCTGATGGTGACCGCATCGACCATCTACATGGCGCTGCTGGGGGCGGACGGACTGGCCGCGGTCGCCGGCCGGTCGCATGCCAACACCCGTGCGCTGGTGGAGAAGCTGACCGCGCTGCCCGGGGTCGAGCGGGCCTTCGGCGGTGCGTACTTCCACGAGGCCGTGCTGCGCCTGCCCCGTCCCGCGGGGGAGGTCCTCGAGGCCCTGGCGGAACGCGGGATCCTGGGCGGCTGCCGCCTCGCCGGGGACTATCCGGAGCTGGGCGAGGCGCTCTTGGTGAGCGCCACCGAGCGCCGGACCGGGGCCGACCTGGACCGGTACGCCGCGGCGCTGGCGGAGGTGCTGGCGTGAGCCGGCGGTCCCGGGCGGTCGTGAGGAGCAGGACGAACATTCGGCAACGGGGGAATTCCTGAGATGCTGATATTCGAACATTCCCGTCCCGGGCGGCGCGCACAGGCGCAGGCACCGGATCTGTCGGGAGCCGCGCTCGAGCGCGCGCTGGAGGACATCCCGGCCCGCCTCCGGCGGGAACGGCGGCCCACGCTGCCCGAGGTGTCCGAGATGCAGGTCGTGCGCCATTACACCGGCCTGTCGCAGAAGAATTTCTCCATCGACACCCACTTCTACCCGCTGGGCTCGTGCACCATGAAGTACAATCCGCGGGCCTCGAACAGCCTGGCGATGCAGCCCCCGTTCCTGGGACGGCATCCGCTGGCACCGGCCGGGCGCGGCCAGGGCTTTCTCGAATGCATGTACGACCTGCAGCAGATCCTGCGCGAGGTGACCGGCATGCGCGAGGTTTCGCTGACTCCCATGGCCGGGGCCCAGGGCGAGTTCGCGGGCGTGGCGATGATCCGTGCCTACCATGACGCCCGCGGCGACAGCGCGCGCACCGAGGTGCTCGTTCCGGACGCCGCGCACGGCACCAATCCCGCCACCGCGACCATGTGCGGCTACAAGGTCCGCGAGATCCCCACCGGCGAGGACGGCGATGTCGATCTCGAGGCGCTGAAGCAGGTGGTGGGGCCGCAGACGGCCGGCATCATGCTGACCAATCCGTCGACGCTGGGGGTGTTCGAACGCCGGATCCGGGACATCGCCGGAGTCGTGCACGAGGCCGGCGGACTGCTGTACTACGACGGCGCCAATCTCAACGCGATCCTGGGGCGCGTGCGTCCGGGCGACATGGGCTTCGACGTGATGCACCTCAACCTGCACAAGACCTTCTCGACGCCGCACGGGGGCGGTGGGCCCGGCGCGGGAGCGATCGCCGCGGGCGAGCGCCTCGCGGAGTTCCTGCCGGTGCCCATGGTGGTTCGGGACGGCGACGCGTTCCGCTGGGCCGGTGAGGCCGACCGGCCCCGGAGCATCGGCCGGCTCTCGGCGTTCATGGGCAACGCCGGCGTGCTCCTGCGTGCCTACGTGTATGCCCGCATGCTGGGGGGCGAGGGGATGCGCCGGGTCGCGGATTTCGCCACGCTGAACGCCAACTACATGCTCGCGTGCCTGGCCCGCGAGGGCTTCACGCCCGGCTATCCGGGACGGCGCGCCAGCCACGAGTTCACCCTGACGCTCAAGCCGGAGGCGAAGAAACTCGGCGTGACCGCGCTGGACTTCGCCAAGCGCCTGCTGGATTACGGCTTCCACGCGCCGACGATCTACTTCCCGATGCTGGTGCCGGAATGCTTTCTGATCGAGCCCACCGAGACCGAGACGAGGGAAGTCCTGGACGCGTTCGTGCAGGCGATGGTGGC
The DNA here is from genome assembly GCA_035638775.1 of Gammaproteobacteria bacterium. Lineage (GTDB taxonomy): Bacteria > Pseudomonadota > Gammaproteobacteria > UBA5335 > SLRW01 > DASQZJ01. The sequence goes on along the minus strand of DASQZJ010000002.1, from coordinate 160,219 downwards.
GATCCGCGAGGAAGCGGAGCGGGATCCGGAGATCCTGCACGGGGCGCCGCACGCGCTGCCGGTCCGCCGCCTGGACGAGGTCGACGCGGCGCGTACCCTGAACCTCCGCTGGGAACCCGCGGACGAGGCTGCCTCCGGCGGCCGCGCGGGGGAGGAGCGGCGCCGGCTCGCGACCTCCTGAAACGGAAAGTGAACTCCGTCGGCGGGTCCCGACGCTCCCGACAGCTACAGACGAGGGGGAATGCAAGGCCATGACAGCACTGATCTGCGGCTCTTTCGCCTACGACACCATCATGGTGTTCCCGGAGCGCTTCCGGGATCACATCCTTCCCGAGAAGGTGCACATGCTCAACGTGTCCTTCCTGGTACCGAAGATGCGGCGCGAGTTCGGCGGCTGCGCCGGCAACATTGCCTACAACCTGGGCCTGCTGAACGGCGACGGTCATCCGATGGGGACCGTCGGCGCCGATTTCGCCCCCTACGCGAGCTGGATGGACGAGGGCGAGATCAGCCGGCGCTACGTCAAGGAGACGCCCGGGTCGTACACGGCGCAGGCCTACATCATGACCGACCTGGACGACAACCAGATCACCGCCTTCCATCCCGGTGCCATGGACAACGCCCACCAGCAGAGCGTCCCGCGTGATGCCGGAATCAGCCTGGGCATCGTCGCCCCGGACGGGCGCGACGGCATGATCCAGCACGCGCGCGAGTTCGCCGACGCGGGCATCCCCTTCATCTTCGATCCCGGCCAGGGACTGCCGATGTTCAGCGGCGACGAGCTGCTGCAGTTCATCGATCAGGCGACCTACATGGCGGTGAACGACTACGAGTCCGAGCTCACGCGCGACCGCACCGGGTTGAGCCTGGAAGAGATTGCCGACCGGGTGGACGCCCTGATCGTGACCAAGGGATCCAACGGCTCCGTGATCCACACCAGGGGCGGTCGCGAGTACGACATCCCCTGCGCCCGTGCCCGCGAGGTCGCCGATCCCACCGGCTGCGGGGACGCCTACCGGGCCGGCCTGATCTTCGGCCTGATGAACGACATGGACTGGGAGACCGCCGGCCGGGTCGCTTCGCTCATGGGGACGCTGAAGGTCGAGCACCACGGGACCCAGAACCATCGCTTCGACCTGTACGACTTCCGCGACATGTTCAAGCAGGCCTTCGGCTACGAGCTCGGCGTCTGACCGGCGCCGGCCGCCGACGTCCGGTCCGTTCCTACGACCGGTAGCGGTGGGCCGATACAAGGATGTCACCCGGCGCGACACGGCGCGTTATGATGGCTGCGCGGCGGACGTACCACCGCCAGGATACCAGCGACAGGCGCGCCGCTGCCCGCACGCCGGGTCACTCCGGGGCTGCGATCGTGGTCGCGGCGAAGGAGGTCCGGGCTCCGCAGCGGACGCCGGGTGTCGGGTCGGTGCCGGGTGTGCTCCCGCGCACCGCCCGGAGGAGGACACCAGCAGTGAGTGACGAGTCCCTCAGGGTGCTCAAGCGCGAGCATCCGGTGACGTTGTGGCTGCCGGCGGAAGGGCGCATGGACGGCGCAGTGTTCGTCTGGCCGGAGACCGAAGGACGGCCGACCGGGGAAAGCCCGGCGGACGTGTTCAACAGCGAGGAGCCGTTCGTGGCGGTCAAGCGGTATGCGCCCGACCACGTGCAGTTGTACCGCAAGAGTGCCATCGCCCGGGTCGAGTTCCAGCCCCGCGGGGCCCGGGACGCGGGCGACTCGAACATTGGCTGCAGCGTCCGGCTCGACGACGGCGCCTCCGTGCGGGGGCGCGTGCGGGAGGTCCTCCCGGAGGCTCGCCAGCGGCTGCTGGACCATCTCAACCGCGATGCCGCAGCGTTCCTGCGGCTGTTCCTGGAGGACGGCGGCATCGCCCTGCTGAACAAGCTCCACATCGTACGGGTGACCGAGGAAGACTGACCGCAACCGGCCTCTCAGCTGCCGGTCCCCAGGCTCCGCTGCAGGGCTTCCGGGTCATCGACGATCGGCGCCTGGCAAGTCATGCCTTCGCAGATCCAGGCGGTGATCCTGCCGCGCGCCGGACGTTCCGCCAGCAGTCCCGGCAGTCCGGCCTCGTCCGACGGTATCGACAGCGCCAGGCGGTCCGGATGGAAGCCGCGCACCGCCCGGGCATGCCACCGCTCCAGCTCCGCGGGCTCCCCGCGCAGGATGATCGTGGTGGGCGGATTCAGGTACTCGTCCAGGGCCATCAGCAGCGCGTAGTGGGCCTCGGGAACCTCGCGCAGCGACTCGCGGGCCGCCCGCAGCGTCTGCTCCTGCGCCTCGAGATAGAGCGGCTCGCCGACCATGTGACCGAGCCGGCCGAACACGCGCGCGGCCACGCCGTTGCCGGCCGGCAGCGAGTCGTCCGTGAACGGCCGCGGGCGGTAGATCAGCTCCTCGTGATCATCGGCCGTGAAGTAGAAGCCCCCGTGCTCGTTGTCCCGGAAGCGGGCCAGCAGGGCCTCGGCCAGGCGCAGGGCCAGCTCCAGGTCGCTGCGGCGCCAGCGGACCTGGAGCAGCTCCAGCAGGCCGTCGACAAGATAGGCATGATCGTCGAGATAGGCCGGGAAGCGCGCCCGTCCGTCCTTCCAGGTCGCCAGCAGGCGCCCGTCCCGGAGCATCTCGCGCTCGATGAAGTCCACCGTGGCCGTGGCGGCGCAGGCCAGGTCGGGCCGCTCCAGGTGGCGTGCCGCGATCGCCAGCCCGCGCACCATCTGGCCATTCCATCCGGCCAGGATCTTGTCGTCGCGCGGCGGCCGGGGGCGGCGCTCGCGCGCGGCCAGCAGCTTCTGCCGCGCGGAGCGCAGCAGCTCGGGCACGTGACGCTCCTCCACTCCCGCCTGCGTGGCCGTGTGCGCCAGGTCGCGCTGCACGCGCAGGTGCCAGCGGTCGCCGAAGTTCGGTCGCCGGTCGAGACCGAAGCGTGCGCTCGCCACCGCATGTTCCTGCGGCGGGAGCAATTCTGCGACCTCGTCCGGAGTCCAGACGTAGCTGCCGCCTTCGCGCCCGTCGGCGTCCGCGTCGAGGCTCGAGCAGAACCCTCCGGCCTCGTGGCGCATCTCGCGCAGGGCCCAGTCGGCGGTGGCCACAGCGGTATCGCGGAACAGCGGATCGCCGGTGACGGCGTGGAGCTCGGCATTCAAAGCCAGCAGGGGACCGTTGTCGTAGAGCATCTTCTCGAAGTGGGGGATGCTCCAGCGTTCGTCGACCGAGTAGCGGAAGAACCCGCCCCCGACGTGGTCGAAGACGCCGCCCTCGGCCATCCGTCGCACCGTCAGCTCCACCATCTGCAGCGTTGCCGGATCGGGCTGGCCGACCTGCACGCTGCGGTACCACTGCCGCAAGAGCCCCTCGAGCGCCGGGGTCTGGGGGAACTTGGGCGCCTCGCCGAAGCCGCCGTGCCGGGGATCGAAGCCGTGCTGCATGCGGCTGCGCGCATCCGTCAGCGGGCTGCCGTCCAGCGCCTCGCCGGCGGGTGCGGGCGGACGCTCCAGCTGGCGCAGCACGTTCTCCAGGCGGCGGTTCTGGTCACGCAGCTCGCCTTCGTGCTCGGTGTAGAAGCGGGCGATCCGCAGCAGCAGGTCGCGGAAGGCCGGCAATCCGTGCCGCGCGTCCCGGGGGAAGTAGGTGCCGCCGAAGAAGGGCAGGCGGTCGTCCGGCGTCAGGAACATGGTCAGCGGCCAGCCGCCGGGCCGCTGTGCCAGGATCTGGTGGGCGATCTGGTAGATGCGGTCGAGGTCGGGACGCTCCTCCCGGTCCACCTTGATGCTGACGAAGTGGCTGTTGAGGACCTCGGCGGTCTGCGGGTCCTCGAAGGACTCGTGCGCCATGACGTGGCACCAGTGGCAGGCGGAATAGCCGATCGAGAGCATCACCGGCCGGCCCAGCTCCCGGGCGGTCTCGAATGCCTCGTCGCACCACGGGAACCAGTCCACCGGATTGTCCGCGTGCTGGAGCAGGTACGGGCTGCTCTCCCGGGCCAGCCGGTTTTGCCCGCTCGCGTTCATGCTGCGCCTCCCTCGCTCGCTGCCGGGAGTGTAACGTGCGGCCCGTGGTTTCGCCCAGCGGCCGGGCCGTGACCCGGGTCAATCCGGCGGCGGCGCCCTTCCGGTAGTCTCACCGCAATTCGGCAGAGCAGCCCGGAGGACCGACGGTGCACACCATGGGCGCGGCACAGCTGCCCGCCGTTCCGAGGGAATCGGAGTTTCCGCTTACCAGCACGGTGGCGGAGAAGCTGCGCTTCGTGTCGCGCTATGCGACGTTCGCGCCCTCGTTGTACAACAGCCGGCCCTGGCAACTGCGCCTGGTGGGCGGCGAGCTGGAGCTGTGCCTGGATCCGGCGCGCAGCCTGCCCGCCGCCGATCCCTGCCGGCGCCAGCAGGTGATCGGCTGCGGCGGAGCGCTGTACTACCTGATCCTGGCGGCGCGCAGATTCGGCTACCTGCTCGAGGTCAGCACGCGCCCCGAGCCACGGCGGCAGCTGCTGCTGGCGCGCGTGCGCCTGGGACCCCGCAAGCTGCCCAGCGACCGCGAGCGTGCCCTGTTCGAGGCGATCGGAAGGAGCCGTCCGCGCGCGCATGGCGGCTCCGGCCGGGCCCCGTCGGCCGCGTTCGGCGAGCACCTGCAGGAGCTGGCGCGAGCCGAGGGCGCTTGGCTGCGCGAGATCGGTCCCGGGTCGGAGCCCGCCATGCTCGAGGCGCTCCTGATGCAGTCTGTGCGGCACCTGGTGGCCGGCGCCGGGACGCGTCGGGAGCTGGCCGGCTGGCTGCGTCGCCCCTGGGATCCACGGGTCGACGGCATCCCGCGCGGGCAGCTCGGAATCGGGGCACTGCGCATGCGGCTGGCCGGATGGCCCATGCCGGCGGTGCTCGCGTGCCGGGTGCTGCGCCCCGTGTTGCGGGGGATTGCCGGCGCTGCCGGTGCTCCCCTCGTGATGGCGCTGGGCACCGGGGGGGACGAGTGCCGTGACTGGTTGTCGGGCGGCCGGGCGCTGGCCCGCGCGCTGCTGGAGGCGAGGATGGAAGGCGTCCCGGCCGCGTGGCTGTGCCAGCCGGCCGAGCAGCCGGCGCTGCGCCGCCGGCTGGCTGCGCTCGCCGGCGGCGGGCTTCCGTACGGCATCCTGGCGCTCGGGGGCTGAGGGGCCGTTTTCCGCGTGGGTCGGGCAGGCCGTCTGCCGCGTCCGGGACGGCGTAACCCGCGCGGGCTCGTGCAGGTACCGACCCGGCAGCGGCTGATACAATTCGCCGACCTGACGAGGGTGTCCCACCCCCGCAGTCCATCCCCTGATCCGAGGTGACCGGTGTCGAGGCCGGCTGTTGCTTTCGCGCTTGTCCTGCTGCTGACCCTGCTGCCGCGGGGTCTCCATCCTGCCCTGCGGACCCGGGCCGCTGCGGACATCGCGGCGACCGCGTCCCCCGCGGCCCCGGCGGGGGGCGGGCAGGCGTCCCGGACGCCGCGGCGGGACCGGGCAGCGCCGGTCCGGGCAAGCGCGCCCCGCCCCTCCCTGGAGCTGTCCCCGGCCCCGGGGCTCGCTTCCGGCAGCGGAGCGGTCGCCGTGTCTGCCGGGCCCGCGAGTTTCGGGTCGCACCTGCTGGCACGGTCGCTGTCAGGAAGCTGGGGAGAGCCGCCCGCCGATGTCACCTATCACGCGCACGACTCGGGCATCGGCCTGTGGGGCCGGCTCGGTGATGTGAGCCTCTACGCGGGGGGCTTCCGGCTGGAGCTTACGCCGATGGAGCGCATGCTCCGGGACTGGACCGCGCGGCTGCCGCGGCTGGTCCCGACCGATGCCCCCGACATCGGCGGCTTCGCCGGAGTGGACCTGGCCGCCGGCGACGGCGTCTCGCTGGGGGCCGAGTATCGCTGGTTCGGAGACCAGGCGATCGGCCTGGTGCTGCGCAAGTCGTTCTGACCGCTCCGGCATGCGGGGCGTTCGCGGCGAGCCGCCGGCCCTGCCCGGCTCAGAAGACGTTGAGCGGAATCCTGAGGTAGCGCGTACCGTTGGACTCGGGGGGCGGCAGGGCGCCGGCGCGGATGTTGATCTGCACCGATGGCAGGATCAGGCGCGGCATGCCGAGGGTAGCGTCGCGCTCGGTACGCATGCGCACGAACTCTTCCTCCGGCACCTCCTCCCGCACGTGGATGTTGTGGCGACGCTGCTCGCCGACGGTGGTCCGGCACCGGGGCTCGCGGCCGCCGGGCGCGTAATCGTGGCACATGTACATGGGGGTGTCGTCGGGGAACCGGAACAGGCGCCGGGAGGACGCGTACAGGACGCGCGCGTCGCCTCCGGGGAAATCGCAGCGGGCGGTTCCGGAGTCCGGCATGAACAGGGAGTCGCCGACGAACAGGGCACCGTCGATCCAGTAGGTCACGCTGTCGGAAGTGTGCCCCGGCGTCGGAATCACCCGGCCTTCGAGGTCCCCGATGCGGAAGGTCTCCTGGTCTTCGAACAGGTGATCGAACTGGCTGCCGTCGGCCGGGAACCCGGAGCCCAGGTTGAAGATCTCGCGGAAGCGCGTCTGCACCGTGCGGATCCCCGTACCGATGCCGATGCGCCCGCCGAGCGCGTCGCGCACATACGGCGCGCCGCTGACGTGGTCCGCGTGTGCATGCGTCTCCAGAATCCACTCCAGCGAGATTCCCTGCTCGCGTGCCGCCGCGACGATGGCTTCTGCCGACGCGGTGCCGGTGCGGGCAGCGGCCGGATCGTAGTCCAGCACCGGGTCGATGACTGCGCCCGAGCCCGTGGCCGGGTCCCGGACGAGGTAGGAGAACGTGCCGGTGTCCTCGTGCCGGAAGGGCGTGATCTCCGCCTGCATGGCTCATTACCTCAACGCGTTGGTTCCCGGGAAATATAACAGAATAACCGTTTAGTAAAAACTAAATTAGAGTTGACTGATCTTATGCCGTTGCGGCTATAATGCGAGTTACGCAGGAAACGCGGCTCGACCGCAAGGCGCAGTGCCAGGCTCATGAACACCGAGCAGATGTCCCGACATGCCGGCGAGGCAGCCCGGCTGATGAAGGCGCTCGCCAACGAAAAGCGCCTGATGATCCTGTGCAACCTCGCCGGGGGGGAGATGGCCGTGGGCCAGCTGCTCGAGGTGGTGCCGCTGAGCCAGTCGGCACTGTCGCAGCACCTGGCGGTGCTGCGACGCGACGGCCTGGTCCGGACCCGCCGCGAGGCCCAGACGATCTACTACTCCCTCGACGGCGACCGTGCCGAGCGGGTCATCGAGCTGCTCTACGACATGTACTGTTCGCCGGCGGCCTGCGCGCACTGAAGTCCCGCGCCTGGCTCCGCCGGAAGGCAATCAACCCGAACCAGGAGACCGGGAATGACCACACCCAAGGTCGACGTACCGAATGCGTTGGTGCCCTGCCACGGTGTCTGTACCGGGGGCCAGCCCACACGTGAATCCCTCGAGGAAGCCCGGCAAAAGGGTTTCCGGACCATCGTCAACCTGCGCCCGGAGGGTGAGTTCACCGACTTCGACCAGGCGGCGGTCGTGCGCGAGCTGGGCATGGAATACATCGTCATCCCGGTGGCGGGCGCACGGGATCTCAACGCCGAGAACGCGCGTCGCCTGCACGAAATCCTGTCCGATCCGGATCGCTGCCCGGCGCTGGTGCACTGCGGGTCCGGCAACCGCGTCGGGGCCCTGTTCGCCCTGAGGGCCTGCCTGCACGAGGGCTGCACGCCGGACGAGTCGCTGCAGCGCGGTCGCGAGGCGGGCCTGACCGGTCTCGAGCCCACGGTTCACGAGATCCTGCAGCAGCACTGAGCCTCGCGCACCGGGGTGCCGCAGCGCTTCGGGCGGGGCCGCGCGCCCGGGCCGGGCGCGTCCCGGCGCGGTAACCGCGCACGCGACGCCATTCGTGCGGGCGCTTGAGCCAGTGCAGGGGGGCGCCCGCCGCGCACCGCCCGGTCGCGCCGTGGCGTGCGGTACACGAGGATGCCCGCGTCGAGCGTATCGATGGTGAAGGAAGTGCGAATCCGGAACGGTTCACCCGGTCGGCCGGTGCGCAGCTCCGACAGCGGGTTGTCCGCCGCGGCGCGCGCCTGGAGCTCGGACTGGCGGAGGTCGCGCGAGCGCCAGGCCGGGCCGGGATAGCCGCCGCAGCTTCCCGCGACGTAGACGCGCCCGGTGGTGCGGGCACGGCGGAATTCGTCCGCCTCGAGGAAGCCGGCGGGTGATGCGGACAGCCCCGACGCGGCCAGCCACTCCGGTCCGGCGAGCCCGGGCATGAAGCAGATCAGGTCCGCGCCCGTGCGCCCCCGCTCGGTCACCACGTGGCCGGGATCGAAGCGCAGTGGCGCTTCCCCCAGGTGCCGCCGGATGCCGCGGCGCTGCATCTCGTCCGAAACGAGCCGCGCGGCGCGTGGCCCGAGCTGGCGTGCCGGGGTCGGTGCGGGGCTGAACAGGCGCAGGGCGAAGCGATGCCGGCGGCCCTGCCGGCGCAGCAAGGTGTCGACGCTGAACAGCACCTCCAGCAGCGGCGCGCCCCGGGAGGCCCGATGATCGAGCGGGTTGTCGGCGAACGCGAGAGCGCCCTGCTCGAGCAGATCGATCCGGTCCGGCCGGGCGCGGGCCGCCGCGCCCCCGTCGGCAAGGGAAATGCTGTGCTCGATCCCCGGAAGATTCTCCACGAAACGGGCACCGCAGGCGCTCACCAGTCCGTCGGCGCGGATCTCCCCCCGGTCGGTCAGTACCAGCCGGCCCGCGCGTCGGAGCCCGGTCAGGCGGGCGCGCTGGTAACGGACGCGGCGGCGGCGCAGAAAGCCGTCCAGCGGGACGCGTACCTCCTTGGAAGCACGCAGCCCGCAGGGCACCCGGACCCGGCCGGGGTAGTCCATCAGCACCGGCTCCGGCGCGACCAGCACGACTTCGAGTCCCGCTTCCCGCCGCCGCAGACGGTCCACGGCGCTCAGGGCGGCGAAGCCGTTGCCGACCACCGTGATCCTGTCCATGCACGCCTCCGGTTGCCTGGTTCCACGAATCAGGGGAGGCCCCCCCGGCCGGGCGCAGGCGCCCGGAACCTCCCCGCATACCCGGATCCCGACACGCCGGGCGTCGGGGTTGCTTGACCGCGGTCAGGCCGGCCGGCGGCGTGCCGGTGCAGCATCGACCGGCATCGCGAACCGGGCCGCCTGTCGTATCATTGCCGACATGACCGCGCAGGCCGTCGCGTGTCACGCCATACCGGAGGTCCGCACATGACCGCACAGCCCCTCGCTCCCGTCCGGCGCCTGGCAGTGATGACCAGCGGGGGCGACGCCCCCGGGATGAATTCCTGCATCCGCGCGGTGGTGCGCTACGCACGGCACCACGGCATCGAAACCTCGGGCGTCTGCTGGGGCTACGAGGGGCTGATGGACGGCAAGATCGTGCCCCTGGGAGCCCGGGACGTGGGCGGCAAGCTCCAGGAGGGAGGCACGCTGCTGAAGTCGGCGCGCCTGCCTTCCTTCCGCGAGCCCGAGGTCCAGGCCCGCGGCGTGGAAATCCTGCGCCGACACGGCATCGACGCGCTGGCGGTTATCGGCGGCGACGGCTCGCTCGCCGGCGCCGCGGCGCTTTCCTCGCACGGCTTCGCGACCATCGGAATCCCCGCGAGCATCGACAACGACATCGCCGGCACCGAGCTGGCCATCGGGGTGGATACGGCGCTCAACACCATCCTCGAGGCGATCGACCGCCTCCGGGACACGGCCAGCAGCCACGGCAGGGTGCTGATCGTCGAGACCATGGGGCGTGACTGCGGCTACCTGGCGTTGATGTCGGGGCTCACCGGCGGCGCCGAGGTCATCCACGTGCCCGAGCAGCGCCTCGAGCTGGAGGAGATTCTCGCCGCGGTCGAGCGCGGCCGGGCCCGCGGCAAAACGCATGTCCTGGTCACCGTGGCCGAGGGAGCCGAGCACAAGGCCGACGCGATCTCCGAGTACATCGCCGCCCGCCACGAAGGCTACCAGCCGCGCGTGACCATCCTCGGGCACGTGCAGCGCGGCGGACGGCCGACGCACTTCGACCGGCTGCTCGCGACGCGCATGGGCGTCCGGGCCGTGGATACGCTGATGGGCGGTGAGAACGGGGTGATGGTGGGCCTGCAGGGCGGCGCCATGATCACCGTACCGCTGCCGGAAGTCGTCAGCGGGAACCGCGCCGCCACGGTGGACGACTACCGGCTCGCGAGAATCCTGGCGCAGTAGCGGTCGCCGGCGCCCGACGGGCGATCACCGCGCCACGGCTCGCGACGGGCGGTTGCGGCCGGACCCGGACCGCGGGTGTATCCTTATCCCTGTCCATAGCGGAACATCGCGCGGGGGACTTCCAGGACATCGAGACGGGCTCGGGCGCATTCCGCGGGGGCCTCCACAATCCGGACAGCGCGCGCGGAGGTGACACCATGGCGGTACCCGCGATCAGCCTGGAAGACAAGTACACGCTCGCCGAGGGGCGTGTCTACGTGACCGGGCTTCAGGCACTGGTTCGGCTGCTGCTGATGCAGCGTGAGCGCGACCGGCGCGAGGGCCTGCGCACGGCGGGCTTCGTCTCCGGATACCGCGGTTCTCCACTGGGCGGGATGGACCAGCAGCTCTGGCAGGCCCGCGACCACCTTGCCCGACACGATGTCCACTTCCAGCCGGGCCTGAACGAGGATCTGGCCGCGACCGCTGTCTGGGGTACGCAGCAGGGCCCGGTCTTCCGGGATTTCCGCTGCGACGGCGTGTTCTCCCTGTGGTATGGCAAAGGTCCCGGTGTGGACCGCTCCGGGGACGCGCTGCGGCACGGCAACATGGCGGGCAGCGACCCGCGCGGAGGAGTGTTGCTGGTTGCCGGCGACGACCACACGGCGAAGTCGTCGACCACCGCTCACCAGACCGAGTACGCCTTTGCCGACCTCATGATCCCGGTGCTCAGCCCCGCCGGGCTGCAGGAATTCCTCGACCTGGGCCTGCTGGGCTTTGCCCTGAGCCGTTACTCGGGTTGCTGGGTGGCGTTCAAGACCGTCTCGGAGATCGCCGACAGCTCGGCGACCGTCAGCGTCGATCCGGACCGGATATCGGTCGTTACCCCGGCGGGCTTCGATCCGCCTCCCGGCGGTCTCGGCATGCGCTGGCCCGATCCGCCGCTGGAGCAGGAGGAGCGTCTGCACCGTTACAAGCTGCCCGCGGTGCTCGCCTTCGCCCGCGCCAACGCGATCGACCGGGTCGTGCTCGATGGCCCGCGCCGCCGGGTCGGCGTGGTCGCTTCCGGCAAGGCCTATCTGGACCTGCGTCAGGCGCTCGACGACCTGGGCCTGGACGAGGCTCGTGCCGCCGCGCTGGGTCTGTCCGTGTACAAGGTCGGAATGCCGTGGCCGCTCGAGGGCGAGGGGATCCGGCGTTTCGCCCGGGGCCTGGACGAGATCCTCGTGGTCGAGGAAAAACGCCCGCTGATCGAGGATCAGCTGCGCTCGCTGCTCTACGGTGTGCACCCGGCGCCGCGCGTCTTCGGCAAGCAGGACCGCGCGGGGCGACCTTTGCTGCCGTCCTGGGGCGAGCTGGATCCGGTATGCATCGCCCGGGTGCTGGTCGAACGTCTCGGTCGGGGCGACGAGGCGGCGGAGCTGTGGCAGCGGCTGAGGCGGATGGAGGGCGCGCGGCGCGCCGGAGACCGGCCCCCCATGGTGCGGCTGCCGTGGTTCTGTTCCGGTTGCCCGCACAACACGTCCACCCGGGTTCCCGAAGGCAGTCGGGCCCTGGCCGGAATCGGCTGCCACTACATGGTGATGTGGATGGACCGCAACACCGAGACGTTCACGCACATGGGGGGCGAGGGTGCCCCCTGGATCGGCCAGGCCCCCTTCAGCCGGACCGGGCACGTGTTCGCGAACCTCGGTGACGGCACCTACTACCACTCGGGGAGCCTGGCGATCCGCGCGTGCATTGCGGCGGGCGTGAACATCACCTTCAAGATCCTCTACAACGATGCGGTCGCGATGACCGGGGGGCAGCCGGTGGACGGCCCGCTGGACCCGGCGGCGATCACCCGTCAGCTGCGCGCCGAGGGCGTGAAGCGCATCGTCGTGGTGAGCGACGAGCCGGACAAGTATCCTCCCGCGACGGCCTGGGCCGCGGGCGTCGAGATCCGCCACCGCCGCGAGCTGGACCGGGTGCAGCGCGAGCTTCGCGATCTGGCCGGGGTCACCGTGCTGTTGTACGACCAGACCTGCGCCGCGGAGAAGCGGCGTCGCCGCAAGCGCGGCCTCTATCCGGACCCGCCGAAGCGGGCGTTCATCAACCGGGACGTGTGCGAGGGCTGCGGCGACTGTGGACGGCAGTCGAACTGCATGTCCGTGGTGCCGGTGGAGACCGAATTCGGCACGCGCCGGGCGATCGACCAGTCGTCGTGCAACAAGGACTTCTCCTGCGTCGAGGGCTTCTGCCCCAGCTTCGTTTCCGTGCACGGGGGGCGCCGGCGCCGGCGCGGCGGGATGACCGCCGGTGGCGCGCCGGGGGGGCTTCCGCCCGAGCCACGCCTGCCTTCGCTGGATCGCCCGTGGGGCGCGCTCGTGGCCGGGGTCGGCGGCACCGGCGTGGTGACGGTGGGCGCGCTGCTGGGAATGGCGGCGCACATCGAGGGGCTCGGCGGCAGCGTGCTCGACATGACCGGGCTGGCACAGAAGGGCGGAGCGGTTCTCAGCCATGTGCGCCTGGCCGGTGCTCCCGAGGATCTCCACGCCGCCCGCCTGTCGCGCGGCGGGGCGGACCTGCTGCTGGGGGCGGACCTGGTGGTCGCGGCCGGGTTCGAGGCGACCCGCTGCGTTTGCCCGGGCACCACGCGCGCGGTGGTGAACACGCACGAAACGGTCACCGGCGAGTTCAGCGGCAACCCGGAGTACCGCTTTCCGGGCGAGGCGCTGCGCGGCGTGATCACCGCCGCGACGGGCGGGGACCGGGTCGACTTCGTCGAGGCCACGCGCCTGGCCGGCGCGCTGACCGGCGACGCCATCATGAGCAACATGTTCCTGCTCGGCTTCGCCTGGCAGAAGGGCCTGATCCCGTTGCGCGAGAGCTCCCTGCTGCAGGCGATCGAGCTGAACGGCGTTGCGGTGGAGAGCAACCGCGAGGCATTCGCCTGGGGACGCCGTACCGCCTGGGACCCGGCTTCCGTGGAGCGGCTTGCCGGCGACGGGGCGTGGGCCGCGCCGGCGCGCTCGCGCACGCTCGGCGAGCTGGAGGAGCGCCGCGCGGCCGAGCTCGCCGACTACCAGAATGCCGCCTATGCCGCGCGCTATCGCGACCTGGTGGCGCGGGCCCGCGGCGTGGAAGAGAAGGTCTGCGGCCGGGCCGGCCCGCTCACCGAGGCGGTCGCCCGCAGTTACTATCGCCTGCTCGCCTGCAAGGACGAATACGAGGTGGCGCGCCTGTATACCCGGCCGGAATTCCGGCGTGCCCTCGAACAGCAGTTCGAGGGCGACTTCCGGCTGCGGCTCTACCTGGCCCCGCCGCTGCTGTCTCGGCCCGACCCGGCGACCGGACGGCCACGCAAGCGCGAGTTCGGTCCGTGGGTCTTTCCGCTGTTGCGCGCGCTGGCCGCGATGCGCCGCCTGCGCGGCACGCCGCTGGACCCCTTCCGCTACTCGGCCGAACGACGCCGGGACCGGCGCCTCATCGGCGAATATGAAACGCTGGTCCGGCAACTGCTGGCCGGGCTGACCCCGGACAACCACAATCTCGCCGTGCAGCTCGCCGCCCTGTACCAGCAGGTGTCCGGATACGGGCCGGTCAAGGCCGAAAGCATCGAACGGGTGACACGCCGCAAGGGCGAGCTGCTGGAAGCGTTCCGCGATCCCTCCGTCACCCCGCCGGCCGAGGCCGGTGCAGCCGTGCAGGAGCTCTGGCATTGAACGGGACGGAGGGATCCCCGCCGTCGCGTGTCGCGGCCCGGACGCCGGAGCGGCGGTTGCGGTGCGAACACCGTAGAATAAAAGGGCGCATCACATGGCCGGTCGCCGCCGGCGGGGAGGGAACAGCGAGTGGCTGCGAGCGGGAGCTCCATCAGCTGGTTTGCCCAGCCCGGCCTGATCTATGCCGGGCTGATGCTGCTCGCGGTCCTGGTCGGAGGCCTGCTGGCGTTCTCCGTGATAATGCGGCGCGCCCGCAAGCGCAGCCTGCGCGCGGCGGATTCGCGTTGTGCCGGCGAGGATGTCATCTACCGCGATCCCGCGGCGGTCTACATCGGGCGCGAATCGCGCGGCGACCGCCAGCTGCGCGGCAACGGCGTGTTCGTGCTGACGCGGGAAAAGGTCTTCTTCACCCTCTGGCTCCCGCGCCGCGAGGTCGCGATTCCGCTGGAACGCATCCGCGGCGTCGATACGCCGCGGCAGTTCCTCGGCCGCTCGGTGGGTCGACGCCTGCTCCGGATCCGCTACGTGGATGCCGAGGGGCACCCGGACACGGCCGCGTGGTTCGTCCGTGGACTGGAAGACTGCTGCCGGTTCCTGCGGGGGTTCACCCCGGCCACGCCGTCGGCCCGTGAATGACGGGCCGCCCGGCCCGCGGCGCGATGAACGGGGCGCCGTGGAAAGCTGGTACCATGCCGCCCGGCCGCCGGGTTTGCCGAACCCGGACGGAAGCGCAGGCCGTCCTTTTCCTCCCGACCCGACACAGGCGAAATGTCCGGTTCCAGCAGGCGAATCACCGGCGCGTGGATGATCCTGCGCGTGGTCTTGATCGCGGCCGCCGCGGCTGCCGGCTGGGCGGGCGGGCCGGTGCCGGGGCACGTGCCGTTCCGGGTCCGGCCGGTCGGGCTGGCGGTCCTGCTGCTCGCCACCGCCGGTACGGTGATCCTCGTCACCTGGCTGCGGCTGCGCCGGACGGGCGCAGAATGCCGGTGGCGCCCGGCGGCCTGGCGCGAGAATCCGCTGCAGCCGGGCCAGCCCCTCCAGATCTTCCACCTGGGCGCCTACGTGCTCGCGGCGGGCGGCCTCGCCGCGGCCGCCGCGACCTGGCACAGCACGCCCGCCTATCTGCTCGACGCGCTGGTGCCCGTCGCGGTCGGGCTCGGTGGGATCTCGGGGGTGTACCTGGCCTCGCGGCTGCTGGAAGCGCGCCGGTCGCGGCCTTCAGGGTGAGCTCCTAGTCGTAGCGGCGCGCATCCAGGATGCGGCCCGTCGCCGTGCCCTCGACGCTGTCCACGTACGCCCGGGCAACGCTGGCAGCCGGCAGCCCGGCGTCCGGCTCCATTCCGCGCGCCACGAGGGTTTCCCTGACCCAGGGCGGGCTGACCACGTTGATGCGGATGTTGCGCGGCAGCTCGAGCGCCGCGGCGCGGGCGTATCCCTCGACCCCGGCGTTGACCATGCTGATCGCGCTGCTTCCGGCGACCGGCTCGCCCGCCAGGATGCCGCTGGTCAGGGTGATGCTGCCACCGTCGCGAAGGACCGCCAGCGCGGCGCGGCTGACGCCGACCTGCCCCAGCAGCTTGTGCCCGACCGCGAACGTGAAATCCTCGTCACGGAGCTGCTCCAGGGACCCGAAACGGGCGGGGCCGGCAGAGCAGACGACGGCGTCGAGCGCTCCGACACGCCGGAACAGCGAGCGAAGCGAGCTGGCCGAGGTGATTTCGACCCGCGGATCACCGCCGGTGTGGCCGGCGGCGATCACGTCGTGGCGGGACTGAAGCGCCGTCACGACCGCGCGGCCGATGGTGCCCGTGCCTCCGATGACCAGGACTTTCAATGCTTTCCCCGGCCGGTATCGATGCCGCAACCGCGCCCGGACCGGCTAGTCGATCCGCTCGAAGTCCGGCTTGTCACGAACGGCGCAGTCGGGGCAGAACCAGTCCTCGGGAATCTCGTCCCAGGTCATGCCCGGCTGCAGTCCCTCGCGGGCACAGCCCTCCGCCTCGTCGTACACGAAGCCACAGCCCGGACAACGATATCTCGCCATCGATGCCTCCTTCCGAGTTGCGGTTGTCTGCCCGGGTTCCGGATCAGCCGGAGCCTGCTTCCGCGGTCACGGAAGCCGGGCGATGATAGCGCGCGAACAGGGCGTCGCGCTTGTCCGGCGCGACGTTGACGCGGGTCAGGTCGCAGTCGTAGTGCCGCAGCAGGCGCGGGTCCATGATCCGGCGCCATAGCGGCGGCACCATCGCCGCCAGCCACATGGCGGGGTAGCCGCTGGGCAGTGTCGGCAGCCCCTCGAAGTGCCGGAGTGCCTGGTAGCGCCGCGTGGGATTGGCGTGATGGTCCGAGTGGCGCTGGAGATGGAACAGGATCAGATTGGACACCACGTGGTTGGTGTTCCACGAGTGTTCCGGACGGCACCGCTCGTAGCGTCCGTCACCGGTCTTCTGCCGCAGCAGTCCGTAGTGCTCGATGTAGTTTGCCAGGCTCAGGTGGAACCAGGCGATCGCCGCCTGGGCGAGCAGGAAGGGCAGCACGATCCAGCCGAAGACGGCGATGATCGCCCCGTAGAGGGCCAGGCTCATCGCACTGGTGCGGAGGACCTCGTTGTCCAGGCTCCAGGGGCCGCGTCCGGCACGCGCCAGGCGCGCGCGCTCGAGCTCCCATGCGCGCCGCGCGGCGCCCGGGATCTCGCGCAGCAGCGCAAAGCCGTAAAGGCTCTCTCCCATGCGCGCGCTGGCCGGATCGAGCGGCGTGGACACGTGGCGGTGGTGGCCCTTGTTGTGCTCGACGTAGAAATGCCCGTAGCCGGGCACCGCCAGCACGATCCGGGCCAGCCAGCGTTCCAGCACGGTCTTCTTGTGTCCCAGTTCGTGCCCGGTGTTGATCGCCAGGCCGCTGACGATCCCCACGGATACCGTCAGACCGGCCATGCCCCAGGCCGGGAAGTCGCCGCGGGAGAACGCCCAGGCGCCGGCCACCAGCGTGATGAAGTGCCCGGGCACGGCCAGGTAGACCAGGATCCGGTAGTAGCGGTCGGACTCCACCCGGGGCAGGTCGGCGTCGGGAGGATTGTTGTGATCCTCGCGCATGAGGTGATCGAGAACCGGGACCAGCCCGTAGAACAGCAGGGGCAGCCCCCACAGCCATCCCGCCTGGCCCGTGGCATATGCCAGCGCCAGGAAACCGGCCGGATACAGCGGGTAAAGGCTGCTCAACAGCCACAGGTAGCGTTTCCCGTCCCGGTATGGGGCACCCGTGGCCGGCGAATGTTCGCGGGCCGTCGCCATGCATCTCCTCCCCCGGGGCTCGGGCCCCGTGTGATCGTTGCGGCCGGGCGCGCGGAGCGCGCGGCATCGCTACGTACTACAGCAGATCGCGGGGTGGTGCAAGGGACGGGCCCGGCTCATGCCGCGGCGGGAGCCGGGTCGACCAGCTCGACCCAGTGATAGACCGGCAGCGGCGACCCGGCAGCAAGATGGTTCAGGCAGCCGATGTTGGCCGTGACCACCGCCTCGGGCGCGTCCGAGAGCAGGTTGCCGAGCTTGCGCGCACGCAGGCGCCGGGACAGTGCCGGCTCCAGCACCGAGTAGGTCCCGGCCGAGCCACAGCAGAGGTGGCCTTCCGGGCTGGACGCCAGCTCGTAGCCGAGACGCGTGAGCAGGGCCTCGATGCGTCCGCCCAGCCCCATGGCGTGCTGCAGGGTGCAGGGTGACTGGAAGACGATCCGCCGCGGGACCGCTGCGGCCGCCGCCAGCGGAAGGTCCGTGTCGGACAGCAGCTCCACCGGCTCCCGCACCAGCGTGGCGACACGCTCCGCCCGCGACCGGTACACCGGGTCGTCGGCGAGCAGACGGGCATAGTCGAGCAGGTGCGCGCCGCAGCCGCTGGCATTGACCACGATCGCGTCGACGCCCGCCTCGACCTTCGGCCACCAGGCGTCGATGTTGCGCCGGGCGCGGGCGCGCGCGGCATCCGGGGCGGCCAGGTGCTGGTCGATCGCCCCGCAGCAGCCGGCCGACGGGGTACGGATCACGGCGAATCCGGCCGCTTGCAGCAGCCGCGCAGTGCGCGGGTTGATCGCCGGGGCCAGCGCCGGCTGGACGCAGCCCTCCAGCATCAGCACACGCCGGCTCCGGCCGGCATCGCCGGCGGGCCATCGTGGCGCCGGGCGGCGGCGGACGGGCACGCTCTCGCGCAGTCGCCGCGGCAGGGCCGGGCGCAACAGCCGTCCCGGCACGAGCAGGGCGGCGAACAGGCGCCGCCGCGGCAGGACCATGCGCAGCAGCCGGCGCAGGATGCGTTCCCCCGGGGGCCGCGGCGCGCGCCGCTCGATCAGTTCGCGCCCGAGGTCGGCCAGGCGGGTGTAGCGGACCCCGGACGGGCAGGTGGCCTCGCAGGCGTGGCAGGTGAGGCAGCGGTCCAGGTGGCGGCGGGTCGCTTCTCCCGCCGGGCTGCCCTCGAGCAGCTGCTTGACCAGGTAGATGCGGCCGCGGGGGCTGTCGAGCTCGTCTCCCAGCTCCTGGTAGGTGGGACAGGTCGCGAGGCAGAAGCCGCAGTGCGTGCAACTGCGCAGGATGCGGTCGGCCTCGGCGCCGGCGGGGGTGTCGAGAAGTTCCCTGGTCAGTCGCGTTTGCATGTCTGGCTGCGTTGCCCGGCTCAGAGTCCCGCGTACAGGCGGCCGGGATTGAGTATGCCGTTCGGATCGAAGGCCTGCTTGAGGCGGCTGTGCAGGCGCCACAGGACGGGCCCCGGGCGCTGGAACACCTCCCCGTCGCGGTCGCCGCCGCGGAACAGGGCCGCGTGCCCGCCCGCCACCGCAGCGGCCTCGCGGATCCGATCGGGCTCGTCGTCGCTGCGGAGCCAGATCTGCTGGCCGTTCCAGTCCGCCAGGCTCGCTCCCGCGAGCTCCGGCTCCGGGGTCGCGGACGGCAGGGCGATTCGCCACAGCGGTGCGCCGGGGCGGCGGAAGAAGGTCAGCTCATGATCGCGCAGCGCGCTCCAGAAGCCGTCGCCCTCCTCCTCGCCGCCGGTTTCGGACACGGCCGCCTCCACCGCCGGCTCCGCGCCCGCGAGCCGGACCCGCAGCGCGTCCCCGTCGTGGGCGGCGCCGGTCACCGGCAGCCCCGCGGCGACCCATGCCCGTACGCGGGAGGCGGACTCGTGGCGGGTGAGCGCCAGTCGCCGGGTCCGGACCAGGCGGGGGGCGGGGAGCACCTTCACGGAAATCTCCAGCAGCACGCCGAGCGTGCCCAGGGCGCCCGCCATCAGGCGGGAGACGTCGTAGCCCGCGACGTTCTTCATCACCTCGCCGCCGAAGCGAAGGCGCTCTCCGCGGCCGTTGACCAGGCGCGTCCCCAGCACGAAGTCCCGCAGCGGACCGGTGAACGGCCGCGAGGGACCGCTCAGGCCCGCGGCGACCGCGCCGCCGAAGCTGCCTCCGGCGTAGCGCGGAGGATCGAACGGCAGCGCCTGTCCGGCCTCGGCCAGCACCGCGTCGATCTCGTCCAGGGGCGTTCCGGCGCGTGCCGTCAGGACCAGCTCGCTCGGCTGGTAGCGCACGATCCCGCGGTGCCCGGCGAGCTCCAGCGGCGCGCCGGCGGGGGCCCGGCCGTAGAAGCGCTTGCTCGCCCGGCCCCGGATCTCGAGCGCGGTGCCGGCGCCCGCCGCGTCCGCCACCCGGCGGACGATCTCGCGGGACTGGTCCGCGTCCATCAATAGCGCTCCAGCCCGGGGTGCGGCAGCTGGCCGTCGTGCACGTGCATGCCGCCGAACTCCGCGCACCGGTGCAGCGTCGGCACGGCCTTGCCGGGATTCAGCAGGCCCCGCGGATCGAACGACTTCTTGACGGCGCGGAACTGCGCGAGCTCCGGCTCCGCGAACTGGACGCACATCTGGTTGATCTTCTCCATGCCCACGCCGTGCTCGCCGGTGATGGTGCCGCCCACCTCGATGCACAGCTCCAGGATTCTTCCGCCGAGCTCCTCCGTGCGCTCGAGCTCGCCGGGGGCGTTGCCGTCGTACAGGATCAGCGGGTGCAGGTTGCCGTCGCCGGCGTGGAACACGTTGGCGATGCGCAGGCCGTGGGCCTCCCCCAGCTCGCCCATGCGGGCGAGCACCTCGCCCAGCCGGTGCCGCGGTATGGTCCCGTCCATGCAGTAGTAATCCGGCGAGATGCGCCCGACGGCGGGAAACGCCGCCTTGCGACCGGCCCAGAAGCGGGCCGCCTCCCGGCTGTCTCGTGCCACCCGGATGTCCTGCGCCCCGTGCCTGCCGAGCAGCTCGCGCACCCGGTGCAGCTGCTCGTCCACCTCCCCCGGGTGCCCGTCCAGCTCGCAGATCAGGATCGCCGCGGCGTCGACCGGATAGCCGGCCCCGACGAAGGCTTCGGCCGCGCGGATCGCGGGATTGTCCATCATCTCCAGGCCGGCCGGCACGATACCCGCGCCGATCACGCCGGCGACCGCCTCACCGGCGCTGGAGACGTCGGGGAAGGCGGCGAGCAGCACCTGCCGGCTCTGCGGCTGCGGCAGCAGGCGCAGTGCGGCTTCCACCACCACGCCGAGCATTCCCTCGGAGCCGTGGGCCAGGGCCGGCAGGTCGTAGCCGGGGGCGTCCGGGGCTAGCGAGCCCAGGGTCACGCGCTCGCCCTCGACCGTGACCATGGTGATTTCCAGCACGTTGTGCACAGTCAGGCCGTACTTGAGGCAGTGCACGCCGCCGGAGTTCTCGGCGATGTTGCCCCCGATGGTGCAGGCGATCTGCGACGACGGGTCCGGCGCGTAGTACAGGCCGTGCGGTGCCGCCGCCTCGGATACCGCGAGGTTGCGCACGCCGGGCTGCACGCGCGCGATGCGGCGGCGCGCGTCGACCTCCAGGATGCGGTTGAATTTCCCCAGGTGCAGCAGCACGCCGCGAGGGTGCGGCAGGGCGCCGGCGGACAGGCTGGTCCCGGCGCCCCGGGCCACCACCGGGACCGACAGCTCGTGGCAGATCCGCAGGATGTCCTGCACCTGGGCGATGGTCTCCGGGAGCACCGCCACCAGCGGTAGCTGGCGGTAGGCCGACAGGCCGTCGCTCTCGTAGACCCGCAGGCTCTCCCGGTCGAGGATCAGGGCGTCCGGCGGGACCACCGCGCGCAGTCGTCCGACCAGGTCCTCCCGGTCGAACGCGAACTGCAGGTCCTCGTCGCGGTACACGCTGTCGGCGGCCATTCGGCTTCTCCTTCGGCAACCAGGCCCATGATAGCAGGCGGCCGGCGCGACGTTTCACGCACCGCTTGCGCGGATCGTCATCATCGTCGCCTGCATCTGCGCCACTGCCTTCTCGCGCCCGTCGCGGAGCGCGAAGGCCGTGCCGGTGCACACCGTGAGACTGCGCCCGGGGCGCAGCACCTCGCCCCGGGCGAGGATCCGCTCACCCACCGCCGGTGTCAGGAAGTTGACCTTGTACTCCGCCGTCAGCACGTCGGCGTCCTCCGGCATCAGCGTGAACGCCGCGTAGCCGCAGGCACTGTCGAGCACGGTGGTGACCACCCCCGCGTGGAGGAAGCCGTTGTGCTGGGTGAAGGCATCACCGAAGGGCAGTACGATCTCGACGCGGCCCGGGGCGACGTCGGCGAGGCGGGCCCCCAGGGTCGCCATCACGCGCTGGGCATCGAAACTCTCGTGTACCCGCGCCAGTTGGTCGGTACCGTCGGCCACTCGCCCGCGGGGTGTCTGCTCCTGCGTCATCGATGCTCCCGGAAGCTTCAGGGCAGGCGGATCTCGCCCTGCAGGAAGAACGCGCACCGCCCGGCCAGGGTCACGCGCCCGCTGCCGACCGTGCACAGTACGGTTCCGCCGCGGGCGGACACCTGCTGCCCCTCCAGGCCCGCACGGCCGAGCCGGCCGGCCCAGAAGGGCGCCAGGGCGCAATGAGCGGACCCCGTGACGGGATCCTCGTCGATTCCCGCGCCGGGCGCGAAGAAGCGCGAGACGAAATCCGCCCGCTCGCCCGGGGCGGTGACGATCAGGCCGCGGCGGTCGAGGCCGGCCAGGGCGCGCAGGTCCGGCGCCAGTTCGCGCACCTGCCGTTCGCTCTCCAGCACGGCCATGTAGTCCATCCCCGCGAGCACCTCCCGCGGCCGGCAGCCGAGTGCCGCCGACAGGCCCGGCGGGACCTCGCAGGGCTGCATGGCGAGCTCGGGGAAGTCCATCCGCAGCAGGCCGTCGGCGGCAGCTTCCACTGCCAGGGCTCCGCTGCGGGTGTGGAAGGTCACGCGGTCCCGGCCCGGCTGCAGCCGGTGCAGCACCACCCAGGCGCTCGCCAGCGTCGCGTGGCCGCACAGGTCGACCTCCCGCGTCGGAGTGAACCAGCGCAGCCCGAAATCCGTACCCCGCGGTACCAGGAAGGCGGTCTCGGAAAGGTTGTTCTCGGCGGCGATCGCCTGCATCAATTCGTCCCCGGGCCACCGGTCCAGGGGACACACGGCCGCCGGATTGCCCCGGAACGGCCGCGCCGCGAAGGCATCGATCTGGTAGATCTGCAGGGTGTCCACGATCCGCTCCTGCCGGTGACCGGGTGCGGGCGGCGTCGGCACCGGCCCGAACTGCTATCCTGCTGCCTCGAGGGGGCCGGTCGGGACCGTCCCGGATACCACCGCCAGAGAGGAGCAGCGATGATCAAGCCGTACACCGCCGTGGGCATCGTGCCCACCGTCCGCGGCATCCGCAAGCGCGCGGACATCGAGATCAATATCGAGCACCTGCGACACATCTGCAAGGCGGCGTCCTGGCTGTCCTCGCTGGATCTGCCGGTGCGCCTGATCGCCTTCCCGGAAGGCGCACTGCAGGCGTTCAACGACGAGGTGCTGGACCTGGATCACGCCGAATTTGCGCGGGAGTGCGCCATCGACATCCCCGGCCCCGAGACCGATGCCCTGGGCGGGATTGCGCGCGAGTACGGCGCCTATGTGATGGCCCAGGCCAAGGCACGCCACCCGGACTGGAAGGACCGTTTCTTCAACGTCGGCTTCATCCTGGACCCGCACGGGGAGGTGATCCTCAAGCACTACAAGGTCGCGACCCTGTATCCGGTGGAGCACTCGGTGTGCCCGCACGACATCTATGACTGGTGGATCGAGAAGTACGGCCGCAACCTCGACGCCTTCTGGCCCGTTGTCGACACCGCCATCGGGCGCCTGGGCATCATGATGGCGAACGAGGGGTCCTACCCCGAGAATGCCCGCGCTCTCGCGCTCAACGGCGCCGAGGTGGTCTACCGGGCCTCCTATCCGCATCCCGCCACCGGCAATGGCTACTTCGAGCTGCAGAGCCGGGCCCGCGCGCTGGACAACAACTTCTACGTGGTGGCGCCCAACATGGGCAGCTACTACCTGTTTCCCGACAGCGACCTGCCCATCGACACCTTCGGCGGCCGCTCGCACATCGTCAATCACCGCGGCGAGGTGGTCGGCCAGCAACCGTACGGCGCGGGCTCGACCTACGTCTCGGGCGTGATCGACATCGAGGCGTTGCGGCATCACCGGGCGGAGGCGCAGTGGGACAACTGGCTCAAGGACATACGCAGCGAGCTCTACCAGCTGCTCTACGAGCAGCCGATCTATCCGAAGAACCTGTATATGGATCGTGCCCCGATGAAGCACGCGGAGTATCGTGAAAAGGTGATCGACCGGCAGATCGCGCTGATGCACGAGCGCGGGATCTGGAAGAAGCCGTCCGGCGGGTGACGGCGGTGCCGGCGCGGGAGCGCGGGATGGAACGCTACGTCCTGGATACCAGCGTGTTCACCAACCCGGGCGTCTACACGCAGCTCGGCCCGGACACCCTGCCCGCGGTGCAGGAGTTCCTGGCGCTGGCACGGCGGAGCGGCGCGCAGTTCTTCATGCCAACCCTGGTGTACGACGAGCTGCGCGCGATGAAGGACCTGGGGCCGCTGACCGCCGAGTTCGAGCGCGTGGTGCACATCCGCTCGCCGAAACGCTCCAGCCTGCAGATCCCGGCCAACATCCTGTACGAGTTCATCGACGAGGTGCGCCGGCGCATCGACCGGGGCCTGCGCATCGCCGAGGAGCACGCCCGCATCGGCCACCGCACGCCGGAAGGGGGCGACGTCGGACCGGTGATCGCCCGCTTGCGCGAGCGCTACCGCGAGGCGCTGCGGCGGGGGATCGTCGACAGCCGGGAGGATGCGGACGTCCTGCTGCTCGCGTACGAGCTCGACGCCGGGCTGCTCACCGCCGACGACGGCCTGCGCACGTGGGCGGACAAGGTGGGCGTGCGGCTGATCTCGCCCGGCGGCCTGCGCGCGTTCCTGGAAGGTCTGGCGGGAGGTCAGTCGTAGACCAGCCCGCCCCCGAGCAGGTGCCCCAGCAGCCCGTTCATGGTCGGGTAGACGCGGTCGAATTCGAGCAGCCAGCGGCCACCGTCCCGGCGCAGGTCGCGCTGGGCGATCGCGACCTGGCGGCTGGCCACGCGTCCCAGGTGATCCATCATCCGCTCGGCATTGATCCGTTCCCGGAAGCGGCAGCGGAACCGGCGGTAGACGCGGTGCTCCGCGCGGAACTGCTGGATGGCCTCGTACAGCCCATCGAGGAAGGCGGCTCCCAGGCGGCAGTCGAACTCCGCCGACTGGCCGAGCGCATGCTCGTCGCGGAACAGCACCAGCCGCAGGATCCGGTTGGTAAAGTACTCCGCGGGCAGGTCCATGATGCTGCGGGCGGTGGCGCGTATGTCCTGGATGCCCGAGTTCGCGGTCACGTACTTGGCGCGCCGGGTCGCGGGCGGATCGGTCTTGAGCACCACCCCTTCCCGTCCCTCGGCGTTGAGCCGGGTGACGATCTCGCCGATGGCACCGGCATCGGCGGGGGCATACCGGCCGAAGGCTTCCACGCGCGGCAGGCGGTAGCGCCGCGCGAGAGCATCCAGCTTCGCGGCGGGCAGGAAGCCGGGCTTGCCCAGGCGCATCAGGTCGAACACGAAAAAGCGCACGTCGCGGGTGACGAAGGGTGGGTGGCCCTCGATGTAGGGATTGTCGGGACCGGCGACCTCCGCGCAGACCACCAGGTCCGGATGGTCCTCGAACAGCGCGGGATCGATGAACTCGGCGGCACGGTCGGTGCTGAACGGGCACACGAAGCCGCCGCGCGAGAGCGCCACCAGCTTCCCGTCCAGGCGGAAGACGCGCACGTTGAAGCCGTCGATCTTCTCCTCGACCCGGAACGGCCCGTCGAACTGCTGGGCCAGCCCGGGCTCCAGTGCCAGGATCCGCCCGATGTGGGGATAACCGTACACCAGCCTGTCGCCGAATGCGGCGGTGCCGCGCGGGATATCCTTCACGTCCTCCGTGTAGCGCACGTAGTCGACGCCGCTGTATTCTTCCCGGCGCGCCTTGCCGGCGGCGACCGCCTGCTCGGGATCGAGCGCTGCCATGCTGGCTCCAGGTTCCGGTTGGACTCCCGGGAGAGTATGGCATCCGGTCGCCGGCGGCATCGACCGATGGAGGTTCCGTGCGCGCGCGCAGACTGTCCGCGGGAGTGATACCGGTGCGCCCCCGGCACGGGGGACACGAGTACCTGCTGCTGCGGGCGTTCGCCAACTGGGATTTCCCCAAGGGGCGGGTGCGGGAGGGAGAGGACCCACTGGACGCGGCCGTCCGCGAGCTGGCGGAGGAGACCGACCTGCACAACCCGCGGTTCCGCTGGGGCGAGGCCTTCCGCGAGACGGCTCCGTACGCCCGGGGCAAGGTGGCCCGGTACTACCTGGCCGAATGCACCCGGGGCGAGGTTCGGCTGCTGCCCGGACCCGAGCTCGGACGCCCGGAGCACCACGAGTTCCGCTGGCTGGACTACCGCTCCGCCCGGTCGCTGCTGCCGCCGCGCCTGGAGCCGATCCTGGGCTGGGCGGAAGGGATTCTGTCCGGGGCGGCGGAGGGCTCCTGAAACCCCGGCGAGCCCGTATCCGTGCCTGCTCGCGCGTTGCAGCCGGAATGGCCCGCCGGTAGAATTCGCGCGACCGCGGAGATGGCATTCCTCCCGGGCGGAGCCGGCACCGCGCCGCTTCTCCCGAACCGCAGCCTGCATGCTGATGATGCCTGACGAACCCGGCCCCGGCCGGGGCCGGGCCCCGGTGTGCCCGCACCGGCGGTCCCGGGCATCTCCGGCTGCGTCGCAGGCGGAGCCAGCGAAAGAGGAGTGAACATGGGAATTTCCGCCTTCGCGGCCATCGGTGCCGGCGCGATGTTCGGCGCCTGGGTCCGCTGGCTGCTGGGAATGCTGCTCAACCCGGTGTTTCCCACGGTGCCGCTGGGCACCCTTGCGGCCAACCTGGCCGGCAGTTTCATCATGGGGGTGTCGATGGTGCTGGTGGCCCAGTCCACCGCCGTGTCGCCCGAGCTCCGCCTGGCCCTGATGACGGGTTTTCTGGGGGCACTGACCACGTTCTCCACATTTTCCGCCGAGATGGTCACACTGATACGGCGGGGCGAGTACCTGTGGGCGGCCGGCGCCGTCAGCGCGCACGTCGCCGGGGCCCTGCTGATGACCGGGCTCGGCATCCTGCTGGCCCAGCTGGTCCGTTCCTGGAGCAGGCTATGAACGGGGTCTATCTCAAGTTCTACGTCAACGAATCCCGCAAGCACCGCGGTCGACTGGTCTACGAGTGGCTGCTGGAAGCGGCGCGGGAGATGGGCGTCGAGGGGGGCTCGGCCTTCCGCGCGGTGGCGGGCTTCGGCCGTCACCGCCACATGCACGAGGAGCACTTCTTCGAGCTGGCCGCGGACCTGCCCGTGGAAATCGTGTTCATGCTCAGCGAGGCGCATGCCCGCGAGCTGATCGAGCTGGTCGAAGGCGAACGGCTGCAGCTGTTCCACGTGCGCATGCCGGCCACGTTCGGCGTCACCAACGGCGGCGCCGGCGCTTCCTGACCCGGCCGGCGGATGACCGGGTATCCGCGCGCGATCGTGGTGCACGGCGGCGCCGGGCGACTCGGCCCGGAGCGGCGCGAGCCGGTGCTGGCCGGCTGCCGCCGGGCGGCGCTGGCGGGCCGGGCCGTGCTGGATGACGGCGGCAGCGCCCTCGACGCCGTGGAGGCGGCCGTGCGTGCGCTGGAAGGCGATCCCCTGTTCAATGCCGGCCGCGGCGCGGTGCTGCGCAGCACCGGCGGGATCGAGCTCGATGCCGCCCTGATGGAGGGCGCCGGCCTGCGCGCCGGCGGGGTGGCGGCCGTGCGCAATCTGGCGAACCCGGTCCGCGGCGCCCGCGCGGTGCTGGAGGACGGGCGCCATGTGCTGATGGTCGGGCCCGGCGCGGAGGAGTTCGTGCACGCCGCGGGCATCCCGCGCTGCGACCCGGAGACGCTGGTGACCGGGGAACAGGGCCGCCGCTGGCACGATCGCTTCGGCACCGTGGGCTGCGTGGCAATGGATCCGCACGGCAACCTGGCGGCGGCGACCTCCACCGGCGGCAAGCCCGGCGACCTGCCCGGGCGGGTCGGCGATTCCGGGCTGATCGGCGCGGGTACCTGGGCGGATGCCGGCACCGCGGTCTCCTGCACCGGCCACGGCGAGGCCATCATCCGGGCGGCGGCCGCCGTGCGCATCGCCGATGACGTCGCCGCCGGACGGACTGCGGATGCCGCCGCCCGGCGCGCCCTGGCCCGGCTGAGGCGGCTCGATGGGCGGGGCGGCATGATCGTGCTGCGCCGCGACGGCGGCCTCGCCTGCGCCTGCAACGCCGAGCACATGCCCGTGTGCGTCGTGTACCCGTCCGGTCGCATTCGGGCGCGGGTGGTCAGATCGCGTTCCAGAGGCTGAGGCCCGCCGGAGCCCAGTGCAGATAGAGCTGCCGCTCGACGTACGGGTCGGGATGCACGCGGAAGTGGTGCCGGAGCAGGGTGATCGGCACGATCAGCGGCACGCGGCCCAGGCGGTAGTCCTCGATCAGATCGACCATCTCGGCCTTGTCGCCGGCATCCAGCTTGCGCTTGAGGTAGCCGAGCAGGTGGTAGAGCACGTCGCTGTGGCGGCGGCGCGTCGCGCGCCGGGCGAGCGCCTGCATGAACGCCGGTCCGTACTCGTCCGCGAGAGCCTGCGGCGGGCGCTGTCCGGCGTCGGCCACCAGGCGCCCCAGGCGGCGTAGCGGCTCCCGCCCGTGCGCCATCAGGATCAGCTTGTGCGCGGTATGGAAATCGACCAGGCGCTCGGCACTGACGCCGCCGGCGAGCAGGTCCTGCCAGCGACGGAACGCCAGCACGCGCCCGATGAAGTTCTCGCGCAGCCCGGGGTCGTTCAGCCGACCTTCCTCCTCGCAGGGGAGCAGCGGCCGCGCACGCATCAGCTCGGCGGCGTAGATGCCGCGCCCCCGGCGCGGGGACTGTCCGGCCTCGCCATGGACCTTGACGCGTTCCATCCCGCAGCTGGGCGACCTGCTCTTGAACACGTAGCCGCTGATGTCGCCCAGCTCGGCGGCCATGCGGCGGCCGTATCCGGCAAGGATGTCGGTGACGTCCAGCGAGGGCGTGCGGGTACCGATCGCCCGGGGCGCGTCCGCGGCGCCGGTCAGGCGGACGGGCTCGCGCGGAGTGCCCAGGCCGACTGCGACCTCGGGACAGACCGGCACCAGCTCGAAATGCTCCGCAAGGCGATCGGCGACGAACGGGTCCCGCTTGTGGCCGCTGTCGTAGCGGACCTTCTGTCCCACCAGGCAGGCGCTGACGCCGATCCGGATGGGACCGGATGGTCGCGGCGGGGCGCCGCCGGGCTGCTCTTGCGGTTGCCGCGATGCCATGAGTGGATCGGGGAGCCGGCGAGGACGGCGTCGACCCGGGGCGGATCGCCCGCCCCGGGTGCGCCGGTCAGCCGACCCTGGGCAGGTTGTGCAGGGAGCGGTCGATCGCTTCCGCCGGGTACTCGTAGTCCTCCAGCTCGCCGGCGAAGTACCTGTCGTAGGCGGCCATGTCGAAGTGGCCGTGGCCGGAGAGGGTGAACAGGATGGTCTTCGCCTCGCCCGTTTCCCTGCAGTGCAGGGCCTCGTCGATGGCGCCGCGCACGGCGTGGTTGGATTCCGGCGCCGGGATGATGCCCTGCGTGCGGGCGAAGGTGACGCCCGCCTCGAAGGTGGCGATCTGCTGCACGGCGCGGGCCTCGATGATGCCCTCGTCGTAGAGCAGGGAGACCAGCGCGGAGTCGCCGTGGTAGCGCAGCCCGCCGGCGTGGATGCTGGGCGGCATGAAGTCGTGGCCGAGGGTGTACATCTTCATGATGGGCGTGAGACCGGCGCTGTCGCCGTAGTCGTAGGCGTAGTTGCCACGCGTCAGCGTGGGGCAGGAGCTCGGCTCCATGGCCACCAGCCGCACCTCGCGCCCGGCCGCCTTGTCCGCCAGGAACGGAAACATCATGCCGCCGACGTTGGAACCGCCGCCGCAGGGGGCGAATACCACGTCCGGGTAGTCCCCGACCTTGTCGAGCTGCTTGCGCGTCTCGAGGCCGATCACCGTCTGGTGCAGCAGCACGTGGTTGAGCACGGAGCCGAGCGCGTAGTTGGTGTCGTCCCGCGAGGCGGCTTCCTCCACCGCCTCGGAGATGGCAAGGCCCAGGGAGCCGGGGTTGTCCGGGTCCTGCTCCAGTGCCTTGCGGCCCGTCCCGGTCAGCCCGGAGGGGCTCGGGATGACCTCCCCGCCCCAGGTCTGCATCATCGAGCGCCGGAACGGCTTCTGCTCGTAGCTGACCCGGACCATGTAGATGCGCGTCTCGAGGCCGAACAGGCTGCCGGCGAGGGCCAGCGAGGAGCCCCACTGGCCGGCGCCCGTCTCGGTGGTCAGGCGCCTGACCCCCGCGACCTTGTTGAAATAGGCCTGCGCCACCGCCGAGTTGGGCTTGTGCGAGCCGGCCGGGCTGACACCCTCGTACTTGAAGTAGATCTTCGCCGGCGTGCCCAGGTGCTCCTCCAGGCGGGTGGCGCGGAACAGCGGTGACGGCCGCCACTGACGCAGCGCCTCGCGGACCGGCTCGGGGATCTCGATCCAGCGCTCGGTGCTGACCTCCTGCTCGATGATCCCGGGCGGGAAGATGGCCTGCATGCTCTCGGGCGCCAGCGGCTGACCGTCGGGCCCCAGGTAGGGGGCCGGCGGCCGCGGCAGGTCCGCCATGACGTTGTACCAGTGCGTCGGAATCTCGGATTCGTCGAGCAGGACCTTGATGTCGGACACCGTCGATACCTCTTTGCTGTCGGTCCGGGCCGCGGGTGGGCCATCCATTTAAGCACTTGTGCGCGCGCGATGCAGCCCGCCCGCGCCGGACCGGCGTCAGCCCTGGAGCCTGTGCAGCAGGTCGCGGTAGGCGGAAAGGCGGTCGCTCGCCTGATGATCCAGCGACGCGAGGCTGTCCAGCTTCGCCTGCGCGGCCTTGAGCCGGTCGCCGGTTCGCGCCTCGATGCGCTGCCTGAGCCCGGCGCGAAGCTTGTCCAGCCGGCCCTCGATGGCAGCCGCGACCGCCTGCTTCAGGCGCCGGTCCAGTGACGAGCTGATCTGCACCGAGGGCTGCGCCGGCGTGCCGGTAAGGTGCGCCACCAGCGTGAAATCATGCGCGTTCTCCAGGGTATCGGCGATCGCCCGGCCGATCCGGCCGCCGCCGTTTCCGCCGGTCCTGCGGAAGCTCGCCTCACGGACCCGCGTCCGGATCTCGAAGTCCATGCTGCCCGAGCGGAGATGCCCGTCCACGTCGACGTTCGCGCTGCCGCCGGCCAGCGTGACGGGCACCCGCCCGCTGCTTCCACCCCCGATCCGCACGTCCTTCAGGTGCATCCTCAGTCGATCGTCCGGCGCGGACGGATGCCGGTGGTCCAGGGTGCCGCTCATGCTGAATCCGGCGACGCGGTGGCTCCCGCCCCGGCCGCTGATGGAGAAGGTCAGCGGCCGCGGCCACAGTGCCGGCTGCAGGGTGAAGTCGCGTACCCGGCCGCTGACCGTGACGGCGGCGCTGCCCTGGTGCCTGAGCGCGGACAGGTGAATGTCGCGCACCAGAACGTCCGGCTGCGGATGCGCCCGGGGGAAGATCACGTTGCGCCCGGGGCTGCGCAAGGGCTTGCTGGTGACGCTGCCGCCCCCGGCGTTCGCCTGCTCGAGATAGGGGCGCAGGATCTGGTACCAGCTCCAGGCCTGCGCGGTCCAGCGACCCACCCGCGGGCCGAACACCAGGGCGCTCAGGTTGTCCAGGTTCGCGCCGCCGAGGGCATACTTGTTCACCAGCCGCTGCGCGTCCTCGCCCGGGGCCTTGCGGGCGGCGTCGAGCTCGCTGCGCATGTGGGCACGGGTCCGGCTCAGCTCGTCGCGTGTGCTCCGGATCCGGTCGATGTCGGAAGAGATCGAGTTGCGCAGGTCCGCGACCTGCTTGCCCTTGCGCACCAGCCCCAGCGGTCCGGAGGTCTTCTTCCGGATCTGCGCGAGTCTCTCCCGGTAGGCCTGCAGCTGCTTGTCTCCCGGAAGCCCGCGGACCTGCCGGCGCGCCTGCTCGACCTGCTTGTCCAGCCGGTCGTCGAGCCCGCCGATCTGCTGCACGCTGTGCAGGTCGGCCCGCTTGAGAATGCTGTCGGCGCTCGGCAGCTCCACTCCCAGCGACTGCGCCGCCCCGGCCGCGGCCGTCAGGAAGGCATGGCCGCGCTTGCCGGCGGCGGAGCCGCGGACCGCGCCGCTGTGCTCGCGCGGGGTGTCGATCGCCGCGCCCTCGACGCTCATCCCGTCGACGAAGGTGCGCCCCATGACCAGCTGCCCCGGCTCGATGCCGAAGGCGATGCGCCGGGCCTGGAAGGCGTTTCGCATCGGCTGGGCGGGGTCCGTGACCTGCAGTCCGTCCAGCTCCACGTGCACCGGGAACAGATGCACCGAGGCACCCGCGAGCTGCACTCTGGCCCCGACCAGCGCGGTGCCGGTCGATTCGACGCTCCACTTGAGCAGGGTGCCGGCGAAGGCCGCGCAAAACCCCGCGACCAGCGCCACGATCGCGATGAATGCGACCAGCCCCTGCCAGCGGATCCATTTCACCATCGAACCCCCTCAGCCCCGGTCCAGCGCCCGGTAGACGTGATACAGACGGCTGGCCCTGAGCAGCGTCATCAGCCGGCTGTGCTGCACCCACGCGCGGACACTGGCGCGGTAGCGCAGGACCAGGGCGCGTGCCAGCAGGAAGATCACCGGGAACAGCGCCAGCGAGATCACCACGCTGCCGAGCTCCACGGTATTGTTGAAGCGCGTGATGCGCCCGGCTACCGTGCCGTAGAAGGCGGTCCACATGCCGTGCAGCGGTCCGGCCGTGAGCAGCGCAAAGCCGACCCGGTCGAACAGCGGATCCAGCAGGTAGCCCAGCGCCGAGAACACGGCCCAGCCGACCAGGAAGCTGGAAAGGTTCACCCGGAGCACCAGCACCAGCAGCAGCACCAGCAGGTTGTGCGCGGTCCACAGGGGCGTCAGCCCGAAGATGGCAGCCAGGCAGAGCGCCAGGGCGATCTGGCCCGGGTCCGCCTCCGAGTTGAGCACCTTGAGGAAGCGTGCCACGAGTCTGAGCATGTGGGACTCCTGCGGCGCCGCGGGAGCGGCGCCCGCGCCGTGGTAAACGGTACGGATTCATAGCAGACCGCGAGCGCCGTTACCAATGCGGACGGGCCGCGGTCGTTGACAGTGGAGGTGACGCTCGCATGGAAATGCAGTACGTACGGCTCGGCAGCACCGGCATGAAGGTGTCGCGCCTGTGCCTGGGCACCATGACCTACGGCAGCTCCAGGTGGCGCGACTGGGTGCTGGACGAGGACGACAGCCGGCCCTTCATCAAGCATGCGCTGGACAACGGGATCAACTTCTTCGATACCGCGGACATGTACTCGCGGGGGGCCAGCGAGGAGGTGCTCGGGCGCGCGCTGCGGGACTTCGCGCGACGGGAGGAGGTGGTCATCGCGACCAAGGTGTTCAACCCCATGGGCCCCGGCCCCAACGATCGCGGGCTGTCGCGCAAGCACATCATGGATGCGATCGACGCTTCGCTGCGCCGGCTCGGGACCGACTACGTGGACCTCTACCAGATCCACCGCTGGGATTACGACACGCCCGTCGAGGAAACCATGGAAGCGCTGCACGATGTCGTGAAGGCGGGCAAGGCACGCTACATCGGCGCCTCGTCGATGTTCGCCTGGCAGTTCGCCAAGGCGCAGAACATGGCGCAGTCGCGCGGCTGGACAGGCTTCTCGACCATGCAGGACCTGTACAACCTGGTCTACCGCGAGGAGGAGCGCGAGATGCTGCCGCTGTGCCGCGACCAGGGCGTGGGCGTGATCCCCTGGAGCCCCATGGCCCGGGGATTCCTGGCGGGCAACCGCCCCCGCGGCAGCGAGGGCGAGACCGTCCGCGCCCGCACCGACGACGTCACGCACGTGTTCAAGCTCGGCGATCAGCCGTCGGACTACGAGGTGCTGGACCGCGTGCACGAGGTGGCGCAGCGCCACGGGGTCAAGCCGGCGCAGGTCGCGCTGGCCTGGCTGCTGCACAAGCCGGGCGTCACGGCCCCGATCCTCGGGGCCAGCAAGCTGGCGCATCTCGACGACGCCGTCGGGGCGCTGGCAGTCGGGCTCTCCGACGAGGACATGCAGGCGCTGGAAGCCCCGTACCAGCCGCACGTGCTGGCGGGCCACCGTTAGCTCAGCGGCCGGACGCCAGCCGGTCCGCGCGCCGGGTGGTCTCGGGCAGGCGGTAGCGGGTGGTGCAGCGCATCACGTAATCGATCGCGGTGGGCAGGCTCACGCGATGGCCGGGCGAGACGAACACCGGCCGCACGCGCTCGCGGGTGCGCAGCACCGCCCCGATGGTCTCGCCGCGGTCAACCAGCGGAGCCCACTCTCCGCGGCCGGCGGGAACCGTCCCATGGGTCCCGGTCAGGCGGCTCTTGGCGACGCCGATGCTGGGCAGGTCGGCGAGCAGGCCGAGATGGCTGGCGATGCCCATGCGGCGCGGATGGGCATAGCCCTGGCCGTCGCACAGCAGCAGGTCCGGGGGCGCCGAGAGGCGTTCGAGGGCCTCGAGCACGGCCGGGATCTCGCGGAACGAGAGCAGGCCCGGTACGTACGGGAAGCGCGTCGGCTGCCGTGCCAGCGCGTCCTCGATCGGCTCCAGGGAAGGGAACGCGAGCACCGCGACGGCGGCCCGGGTGACTTGGCCGTGATCCTCGAAACCCACGTCGACACCGGCCACCCGGCGCACCGGGCCCAGCCGGTCTTCCAGCTCCAGCATGCGGCGCAGGCGCTGCTGGATGGCGATGGCCTCGCGCGGCGGGACGTCCCACCGGTGCAGCGTCCGCGGCAGCCACCCGGGACTCACGAGGCGCGCCGCAAGAGCGGCCGGGCGGGAAGCGGGAAGCGGTGCGCCGTCACCTCCCAGCGGCGGTGCGTGGCCCGCAGGAGGAGACAGGAGGGGCCGCCGAAGGTGCGGCTCCTGCCGGCCGCCCCGGGATTGAGCAGCCACGGAAGGACGCTTTCGTCGACGGTAAGGCGATGGCTGTGGCCGTAGACCACGGCCCGCGCTTCGGCAAAGCGCGTACGCAGGCCGCGGTGGCGCCGGGCGGCGGGCCAGGCATCGCCGTGCACGAGCACGACCTCGCCGCCGGGCAGCAGCAGCCGTGCGACGGCGGGCAGGGTCTCTGCCAGGGCTGGCTCCCCGTCCGGCCACCCGGCGGGGACGTCGTTGTTGCCCCTTACGGCGAGCACCGGTGCCGAGCGGGCGGCCAGCGCGTCCAGCACGGCGCGCGCGCCGACGTCGCCGGCGTGGGCCACCGCGTCGCAGCGCACGGCCAGCCTGGCCACGCGCGCATCCAGCTGGCCGTGGGTATCGGCCACCAGCGCCACCGTCGTGGACGACGCGTGCGAAAGGTCCAGGGGCTCGGAGACGCCTTCGTGCATGCAGCCAGTCTAGCGTGCGCAGGGCAGGCCACACGATACCGTCCGGAACCGGTCCCGGCAGCTACAATCCAACCGGGGCGAAGTAACCGGATACAGCGGGAGCCGGGACATGCGACGCAGCGAGCTGGACTTTCCGGAGAAGGACGCCGGCCTCCGCGCCGACGTGCGGGCACTGGGAGAACTGCTCGGCGAGGTGCTGGCGGAACAGGGCGGCGAGGCGCTGCTCGACCGGGTGGAGGCGGCCCGCCGCCTGGCGATCGAGCGCCGCGGCGGCGTCGCGGGCGCGGCCGAGTCGCTGGAGCGCCGGCTGCAGGGACTGCCGCCGGCGGAGGCCGAGGAGGTCGTGCACGCCTTCAAGTCCTACCTGGAGCTGGTGAACCTGGCCGAGAACGTACACCGCGTGCGCCGCCGGCGCGACTACATTCTGGCAGGCAGCGGCCCGCAGCCGGAGAGCCTGGCGGACACCATGGGGCGGCTCCGCGCCCGGGGAGTGGATCATGACGAGCTCCTGCGGCTGCTGTCGGAAACCCTGATTGAGCCGGTCTTCACGGCCCACCCGACGGAGGTCACCCGGCGCACCCTGCTGGAGAAGAACCAGCGGGTCGCGCGCCGGCTGCTGGAGCGCCTCGGTGGCGGCCGCCTGCCGGAAGAGGAACGACGCTCGCTGGAGCGAATCCGGGTGGAGGTGACCTCGGCCTGGCAGACCGAGGCCCATCCCTCCGAGCGTCCCACCGTCATGGACGAGCTGGAGAACCTGCTGTTCTACGTCACGGACGTGCTCTACCCGGTGGTGCCGCGCTTCTACGAGGCGCTCGAGGAGGCCGTCGGCAGCCATTATGGCCGGGTGCCGGAAGAGCTGCCCACGCTGGTGCGCTTCGCCTCCTGGGTGGGGGCGGACATGGACGGCAATCCCAACGTCACCGCCGCCACCCTCTCGCGCACGCTGTCCCAGCACCGGGCCCAGCTGATGCAGCTGTACCGCCGGGAGCTGGAGGCGCTCTACCGCCAGCTCAGCCAGTCGCAGGGCCGCGTTCCCGTGTCCGCCGCCGTGCTCGAGAGGATCGGGGAATACACCGGCGCCTTCCCGCGCGCCCATCGCTCGATCCCGGCACGGCACCGCGGGATGCCCTACCGGGTGCTGCTGCAGCTGATCCTCGCGCGGCTGCAGGCCAGCACGCGCAACGAGGACCGCGGCTACCGCGACCCGGAGGAGTTCATTCACGACCTCGAGATCATCGCCGGGAGCCTGGCGGCGCACCGGGGTTCGCGGGCAGGTCTTTTCAGCGTACGGCGGCTGCTGCGGCGGACGCGCACGTTCGGCTTTCACCTGCTCACGCTGGACGTGCGCCAGGACGCGCTGGTGCACCGCCGGGCCCTGGGCCAGGCGCTGGGCGACGCCGAGTGGCAGGAACGCGCGCCCGGGGCGCGTGCCGGGCGCCTGCGCGAGATGCTGCAGCAGGATCGGCCGCCGCCGGTGGAGCCGGACCCGGAGACCGAGCGCACCCTGGCCGTGTTCCGGTCGATCGCCCTCGGGCGGGAGCGCTTCGGACGCGACGCCGTGGGCCCCTACATCATCAGCATGGCCCGTGACGTCGACGACGTCCTGAGCGTGCTGCTGCTGGCCCGCTGGGCTGGTCTGGTGGCGCAGGACGGGACCGTTCCGCTGGACGTGGCGCCGCTGTTCGAGACCCGGGAGGATCTCGAACACGCCGGTGCCGTGATGCAGGCGCTGCTGGCGGATCCCCTGTACGCCGGGCACCTGCGTGGGCGCGGCGATCGCCAGGTGGTGATGGTCGGTTACTCGGACAGCAACAAGGACGCCGGGCTGGCCGGCTCGCGCTGGGCGGTGCAGTGCGCACACGCGGAGCTGGTGCGGGTGACGGGCGCGGCCGGTGTCGACCTGACCGTGTTCCATGGGCGCGGCGGCACCGTCAGCCGCGGCAGCGGCAAGACCGACCAGGGTGTCGCCGCCGGCCCGGCGGGCTCGATGCGCGGTCACCTGAGGGCGACGGAGCAGGGCGAGCTGATCCACCAGAAGTACGGCCTGCGACCGATCGCCCTGCGCACCCTGGAGCAGGCGCTGAGCGCCGTGGTGCGTGCCAGCGAGCCGCACCACCGGGAGGCCCGGATCGAGCCGGGCTGGGGGGAGGCGATGCAGACGCTGGCGGACGAGAGCGTGCGCTCCTACCGGGCGCTGGTGCACGATCAGGCGGGCTTCGTCGATTTTTTCCGCCAGCTGACTCCCATCGACGTCATCGAGCGCATGCGCATCAGCTCGCGTCCACCCTCGCGCCGCAAGCGGGCGGGGATCGAGGACCTGCGGGCGATCCCCTGGGTGTTCGCCTGGACCCAGACGCGGCTCCTGCTCCCCGGCTGGTATGGCCTCGGGTCCGGGATCGCGGCCGCCGCCCGCCAGCACGGTCGGGATGTGGTGCGGGAGATGGCGGGCTCCTGGCCGTTCTTCCGCGCCCTCGCGGGCGATGCCGAGATGGTCCTGGCAAAATCCGACATCGCCATCGCGCGCCGGTATCTGGACCTGGTGGACCCGTCGTTGCATCCTCTGTGGCAGGGCATCGAAGCGGAGTTCGGGACCACGCTGGAGTGGCTGCTGTGGCTGCGGGGCAACGACGAGCTGCTCGCCGACGATCCCACGCTGCAGCGGTCGATCCGGCTGCGCAACCCGTACGTGGACCCGGTCAGCCTGATGCAGGTGGACCTGCTGCGACGCTGGCGGGAGACGGGACGCGAGGACCACGCGCTGTTCCACGCGTTGCTGGAGACCGTCATGGGCATCGCCCAGGGGATGCGCAACACTGGTTGAGCAAAGTGTCGCCCGCCGTGGATACGTGTCCCGTCCGGGGCATGGGGACACAGCGCCGACAGTTACCGGGAGGAACGGGATGCAACAGCTGAGCTACACCGACGCCGAGCTGCTGAGCGAGCACGACTACGCGGCGTTGCAGCAGGAGGCGGGCTATCGGCTGCACGGCGGATTCGACGCCTCGGGGCGGTATGTCTCGCCGCGCACGCGCGTGCGCTGGCCGGCTGTGCGGGCGTGGCAGCAGGCACTCGAGCGGCGCGGCTGGCCGCTGATCGACGCCGATCCCGGGCTGCTGCAGCGGCCCAGCTATCCCAACGTGGCGCAGCAGGCCTTGCTGCTGCGCCACGGCCTGGGGCAGAGCCTGTGGGACGCGCTGACCGTGACCGGGGTGGTGGAGGCCCGCGGCGGCATGCTGCGCGACTTCGTGGCGCCGGACTTCGCCCCGCTGGTGAGCGAGGATCTGTCGGTGACCGCGACCGGACACCTGAACCGGGGTCTGCTGCGCGCGCACGGCCTTGACGAGGCCGGCGACCCGGAAGCCGGCATCGGCGGCCACGACGCCGCCTGGTTCGCGGTACGGGACGAGATCTTCGGGGCCGGGGCCTACCCGGTGCCCGAGATCCCCGAGAGTCTCGGGCGTCCGGCCCAGGGGCGACGGCTGATGCCGCAGCTGCCGGAGGACCACGAGCAGCTGATCCTGCTGCTGATGAACGTGCTGATGATCGAGGTCCGGGCCGAGAGCTTCTTCGACTTCTGCGTCCGGGTGATGCGTACCCCCGGACTCTTCCCGCGGCGCGAGGACGCCGCCGCGCACGCCGCGGACATGGTCGACCGCATCCGGCAGGACGAGCGCATCCACGTCGCCTACCTGCGCACCGTGCTGTCCGAGCTGCGCAGCTTCACCTTCCGCAGCGTCCTCGACGGCGAGGAGATGGCGGGAGCCCGGTTCATGGATCCGGTCTGGTCCGACATGGTCCAGTGGCACGGGGTCAGCGTCTACGAGCACGACCGCGAGCAGACGCGGGCAAAGCTGCGCTCGCAGATGCGCGCGCTCGCGGGCGGCGAGGCGCTGCTGGCGGAGTTCGACGCGCTGGGCGACGCCCCGTCCGTCGCCTGAATCCGGGGCCGGACGGTCAGTGCGCGCCGAGCTGGTCGAGGTGCAGCCCGAGGCCGGGGAACGCCGGGTACGGATGCGTGATCAGGCGGGTGGGAATCGCCTCGAGATACTCCCGGAAGCGCCCCTTGGCGACGAAACTCTCGCGAAAACGCGAGCCGGCGAGGGTTTCCGCGATGTCCGGCAGGATGCCGCCGGCCAGGTAGATGCCGCCCCGCGCTCCCAGGGTCAGCGCGAGGTCTCCCGCCACCCCGCCCAGCATCGACAGGAACAGCGACAGGGCGCGTGCCGCGACCGGGTCCGAATCGGCGACCGCCCGGCGCGTGATCTCGGGCGGCTCGGGAGCGCTGCGCCGGCCGCCGTCCCGGGCGCCGAGGATCGCGTACAGGCGCGCCAGGCCCGGCCCTGACAGCAGGCGTTCGGCCGATACGTGGCCCACTTCGGCGCGCGCGGCCTCGATGATCGCCGCCTGCTCGGCATCCGCTGCGGGGAGCGTGACGTGGCCGCCCTCGCCCGGAATCGGCACCCAGGCGTCACCGCTGTGCACCAGCGCGGCCACGCCCAGGCCGGTGCCCGGTCCCAGCGCGCCCGCCGGCGCCCGGCTGACGGCCTCGCCGCCGCCGACGGCGCTCCACTCGTCCGGCTTCAGCACCGGGATCGCCAGCGCCACCGCGGCGAAGTCGTTGACCACTTCCAGCGTATCCAGGGCCAGCTCGCCGCGGAGCTGCGCGATGGAGAACTCCCAGCCCAGGTTGGTGAGGTGGACGCGGTCGCCGGTCACCGGCGAGGCCACGGCCAGGGCGGCGTGGCGCGGGCGTCGGGTGTCGGGCAGGTCTTCGAGGTAGTGGCGGATCAGCGGACCGAGGCCGTCGTGCCCCGCGTTGGCATAGCGCCCGATGGACTCGGCCGGCCGGCCGGAGCGTTGCAGCGCGAGGCGCGTGTTGGTGCCCCCGATATCCGCCAGCAGCCTGGGTCGCGTGTCGCGGTCCGCCATCTTCGCCTCAGCCGATCACCGGGCGGGAGGTTCCCTGCAGGGCGTGCATGAAGCTGCGTCGCCAGCTCCGGATGTCGTTGCGCCGCAGCACCTGCATCATCGCCTCCCAGCGTTCCCTGCGCTCGTCCCGGGACATGGCGAGCGCCCGTGCGAGGCCCTCGGCCATGCCGTCGATGTCGTAGGGGTTGACCAGCACGGCGCGGTCCAGTTCCGCGGCGGCGCCAGCCAGGCGGGACAGCACCAGCACACCCGGGTCCTCCGGGTCCTGCGCGGCGACGAACTCCTTGGCGACCAGGTTCATTCCGTCCAGCAGCGGCGTCACCATCGCCACCCTTGTCAGTGCCATGAATCCCAGCACCGTGGGCCGTGACAGGCTGCGGCTGAGGTAGCGGATCGGCGTCCAGTCGAATTCGGCGAAATGACCGTTGATCTCGCCGGTGACCGCATCCAGCGAATGCCGGATCTCGCGGTATTCCGGTACGTCGCTGCGCGAGGGCTGGGCGACCTGCAGCAGGACCACGTTGCCACGGTAGTCCGGGTAGTGCTGCAGCAGCTGTCGGTAGGCCCGGAAGCGCTCCACCAGCCCCTTGCTGTAGTCCAGGCGATCCACCCCGATGATCAGGCTGCGCCGGTTCAGGCTCCGGCTCAGCTGCTGGCCCTGGCGCGACAGGCGTCCGCGGGCCGCCTCCCGGGCCACCTGGTCGACGTCGATGCCGATCGGGATGGCCCGGGCCCGCAGGCTGCCGGAGTCCAGCCGCAGCAGGTCGCCGGGCCCGGCCCGTCCGCCCAGCGCGCCGGTCATCGCCTCGCGAAAGGCGTGCAGGTCGAGACGGGTCTGCAGGCCGATGAAATCGTAGGCGAGCATCCAGCGCAGGAAGCTCTCGTAGCCGGGCAGCGCACGCAGCACCTCCAGCGGCGGGAACGGCGTGTGCAGGAAGAAGCCGATGCGGTTCTCGACCCCGGCGTCGCGCAGGTCGCTGGCCAGCGGCACCAGGTGATAGTCGTGGATCCAGATCACATCATCGGGACGCAGCAGCGGCAGCAGCTTGCGCGCGAACCAGCCGTTGACCCGGCGATACCCGCCCAGGTAATTGCGGTGATACTCGAGCAGCGTGAGCCGGTAGTGCAGCAGCGGCCACAGCACCCGGTTGGCGTAGCCACGGTAGTACTGTTCGTAGTCGCGCCGCGCCAGCGACAGGGTGGCGTAGGTGATCCCGTCCTGCTCGATGCACTGGGGTTCTCCCGGCGCCTGATCCACCACCTTGCCGTCCCAGCCGAACCAGATGCCGCCCTGATCCTGCAGCGCCGCGAGCACGCCGACCGCGAGTCCGCCGGGGGCGGGACGCCCGGCGCGCGGCATCGCGACGCGGTTCGATACCACCACCAGGCGGCTCAAAACGCCTCCTCCCAGGGCCGGCTCAGGCGCGTGGCGCAGTTGATCAGGCCCACCATGCTGTAGGTCTGGGGGAAATTGCCCCAGAGGGCGCCGGTGGCAGGGTCGAGATCCTCGGACAGGAGTCCGTGCCGATTGCGGCACGACAGCAGGTGCTCGAACAGCTCCCGCGCCTCGCCGGTTCGGCCGAGCGCCGCCAGCGCGTTGATGTACCAGAAGGTGCAGATGGTGAAGGCGGTCTCCGGGTGCCCGAAATCGTCCTCCTTGACGTATCGGAACAGGAAGTCGCCCCGGCGGAGCTCCGCCTCGATCGCCGCGACCGTGCCCGCGAAACGCGGATCGTCGGCACGCAGGAACCCCAGCTCCCGCAGCAGCAGCAGGCTCGCGTCGAGGTCCTCGCCGCCGAAGCTCTCGACGAAGCTTCCGCGGCGCTCGTTCCAGGCCTGCTCGCAGATGGTGGCGTGGATGCCGTCGGCGCGGGCCCGCCAGTAGTCGCGCCGGCCGGGGAGGTCCAGGCGCGCGGCGATGCGGGCCAGGCGATCGCAGGCCGCCCAGCACATCACGGCGGAGAACGTGTGCACGCGCTGCGTGCCGCGCAGCTCCCACAGGCCGGCATCGGGACGGTCGTGGACCTCCGCGGCCGCTTCCCCGAGCGCTTCCAGGCGGCGGAACAGCCCCGCGTCGCCGGGACGGTCCATGCGCTCGTCGAAGAACACGTGCGGGGCAGCCAGGATCGCTGCACCGTAGACGTCGTTCTGGGTCTGGCTGTAGGCCTGGTTGCCCACGCGCACCGGCCCCATGCCGCGGTAGCCGGTCAGTGTCTCCACGGTGGTCTCGTCCAGCTGGGAGGTGCCGTTGATGCGGTAAACGGGCTGCAGCGGACGTCCCTGCGAATTGGCCGCGATGTTGATGATGTAGTAGAGGTAATTCTCCATGGTCCGGGTTGCGCCGAGCCGGTTCAGCGCCTCCACCACGAAGTAGGCGTCACGCAGCCAGCAGTAGCGGTAGTCCCAGTTGCGCCCGCTGTGCGGCGCTTCCGGGATCGAGGTGGTCATGGCGGCGACGATGGCGCCGGTGTCCTCGAAGGCGCTCAGCTTGAGCGTGATGGCGGCCCGGATCACGGCGTCCTGCCATTCCAGCGGCACCATCAGGTGGCGGACCCAGTCGCGCCAGTAGGCGCGTGTCTGCTCGTACAGATGGCGGGTGGTCTCCGCCACCGACTGGCCCACGGTCTCGTCCGGCCCGAGCAGCAGGTTGATCTCGCGTTCCAGCAGGAACGGCGTTTCGTCCAGGATCGCGGTGATCGACGCGTCGGTGGTCAGGCGCAGCACGTGATCCGGGCCCAGGTAGCGGATATGGTGGCTGCCGAAGCTGATCCGGCAGCGCGAGGCGCCGTAGTCGAATGCCGGGCGCAGCCGCACCCGGATGCGCGGGCTCCCGGCCACCGGCCGCACGCTGCGTGCCAGCATGACCGGACGGAAGGAGCGGCCGAACTGCTTGAAGCGTGGTGCGAAGTCGGTCAGCTCCACGGCGCCCCCGTAGCGGTCGTAGAGCGTGGTGGACAGGATCGCCGTCTGGTCCAGGTAGCGCTGCTCCGCGCGGACGAAATCCATCAGCTCGATGCGGTAGATGCCCCGGGGATCCTCGTCGGGCTCACCCTGCAGCAGCGAGCAGAAGACCGGGTCGCTGTCGAAGGCGGGCAGGCAGGCCCAGACGACGTCTCCGCGCCCGTCGATGAGGGCGCTGTAGCCACAGTTGCCGATCAGGGCGAGATCCAGGTCGCTCACGTCATCCTCGGTTCGGTCGGATTGTCGCGTGGCGGAGCCGGCGACCGTGTCGCGGCCGCACGGTGCAGGGGGCCGGTCACGTAGAGACTACCAGTGTAATGCTCCCGGCTTTCCCGCGCCCACCCCGGGCGCGGGCTCATTGGCCGTTCTCGCGCGGGAGGAGGGCGGCGGCGCAAGTCGACCGGCCCGGCGAAAGCCCGTCCCGGGCGGCCGGGACGGGATTGTCGTTCTGTGAACTGGATCAAGGTCGAAGCGCTCCGGATGCACTAGAGTCGAGCCTGGGAGGATGCGGCCGCGCGAGCGCGAGCGCGAGAGCCGCGCAGACGGGTCAAGACGGGGGCAGATGCAGGCGTGAGCGGCAGCGACGTCAGGCTGTGGGAATCGTCCGGAGAGCGGGACGCGCTGCTGCGCCTGCTGCTGGACACCACGATCGACGCGATCGTGGCGATCGACGATCTGGGTACGGTGACGCTCTTCAACGGTGCGGCAGAGCGCATGTTCGGCTATGCCGCCGGCGATGTCGTCGGACA
This sequence comes from Gammaproteobacteria bacterium, assembly GCA_035638775.1. Classification (GTDB taxonomy): domain Bacteria; phylum Pseudomonadota; class Gammaproteobacteria; order UBA5335; family SLRW01; genus DASQZJ01. The sequence continues at coordinate 116,736 of DASQZJ010000002.1, read as the reverse complement.
CAACGTCAGCATGCTCATGCCGGAGCCCTGGGCCGGCGAGCACGACGATTACCTGGCCCGCTACCGCCGGACCGGGCGGCGACGGATCATCGGCGTCGGCCGGGAGGTGGAAGGACGGCGCCGGGACGGCACCGTGTTCTGCCTGGAGCTGGCGGTGGGCGAGGGAACGGTCGACGGTCGCCGCATGTTCGTGGGAATCCTGCGCGACGTCACCCGGCGAAAGGAACAGCAGGAGCAGATGCGCCGCTACCAGGAGCATCTCGAGCAGGCCGTCGCGGCCAGGACCGCCGATCTCCGCGCGGCCAACCGCCGCCTGGAACACCTGGCCCGGGTGGACGCGCTGACCCAGGTCGCCAATCGCCGGGCCTTCAACGAGACCCTCGGGCGCGAGGTCCGCAGGGCTTTCCGCGGCGGCCGGCCACTGGCGCTGATCCTGTGCGACATCGACTTTTTCAAGTCTTTCAACGACCGCTACGGGCACCTCGCCGGGGATGCCTGCCTGCGCCGCGTGGCGGGTGCCATCCGGGGACTGTTCACGCGGGGCGGCGACGTGACCGCGCGCTTCGGCGGCGAGGAGTTCGCGGTGATCCTGCCCGATACCGATCTCCCTGCCGCCATGCGCCTGGCCGAGGCGATGCGACACTGCATCGGCGAGCTGCACGTTCCGCCGCCGCCGGCGGCCGGCACGTCCATGCTCACCGTGAGCGCGGGGGTCGCATCCCTGGTCCCCACCGGGCCGCGCGACATCCGGCGGCTGGTGCAGTCGGCCGACCGCGCGCTCTACCGTGCCAAGGACGCCGGCCGCGACCGGGCTGTCGCAGCCACGCTGGCCGATGCCGAGATGCCCGACACGGCGCCCGCGGGCGACACCCGCACGCTCACCTGAGCATCAGCGCCACCCCGGCGAACAGCAGCACGACGAACAGCAGCCGGCGGAACAGGGCCTCTTCGACCCGGTGATGCAGCCGCTCGCCCACGGCGATCGCCACCGGGAGGATGGCCAGCAGCACGGCCAGCTGCGGCAGGCGGGCGAACGTGAGTGTGCCGCCGACGGCGTACGACACGGTCAGGATCGCCCCGAGGCTGAGCCAGACCACCGCGAGCGTGCTGCGGAAACCGCCCTTGTCGAGCGGCTGGCGGCTCACGCCGTAGACCAGCAGGGGGCCGCCGGCGGCGAACAGCCCGTGGATCACGCCGGCGGCGAAGGTCCAGGGCGTGATCCGGCCGGGGCCGCGACGGCTCTCGCGGGAGCTCGACACCAGCGCCTCCAGGGCGAGAACCACCACCAGCGCCCCGAGCAGGGTCTTGAGCCAGTGCGCATGCAGCGTGTAGAACAGCACCTGCCCCAGCGCGAGCCCTGCCAGCATCGGGGGCAGGATACGCCTGAGCAGCAGCGGCCACGCCACCTGCCGGTGATAGCGCAGCACGATGTACCCGGAGAGACTCAGGTTCACCGGCACCAGCCAGGCGAGCAGCGTATGCACGGAGTAGAGCTGGGCGCCGAGCGTCAGCGCGATGATCACGCTGCCGAAGCCGACGATGGTCTGGGTCGTGGTGGCCAGGAAGAAGATCAGCGCGAAGGCGAGGAAGGCGGCGGTCATGGCGGCTCACTATACGGGGCACGGCGGTGCCGCGCATCCGGGTTCCACCGGCCGGGTCGCCGGCTGACCGCCACCGCGGGGATGCGGCTGCGGAGAGTGGCATGAACAAGCACGACGTGATCGCGATGCTGGGGCTCGAACCGCACGTCGAGGGCGGGTATTTCCGGCGCACGTATACCTCCGGTTCCGAGCTGAGGCTGGAGCGGCCCGGCGGCGGCCGGCCCCTGCTGACCACGATCCATTATCTGCTGACCGACGACAGCCCCGTGGGCTGTTTCCATCGCAACCGCTCCGATATCCTGCACTTCTTCCACGCGGGCTGGCCGCTGACCTATCTGCTGATCAGCCCGTCCGGTGAGCTCGAGCGGCACCTGCTCGGCCCTGATCTCAACCGCGGTCATCGTCCGCAGCTGCTCGTCCGCGGCGGCGTCTGGAAGGCGACCGTGCTCGAGGCGGGGCCCTACGGCCTGGTAAGCGAGGCGGTCGCGCCGGGGTTCGACTACCGGGACATGGAGCTGGCGCGCCCGGAGTCCATGCGCGCGGCCTTCCCGCAGCTGTGGGAGCGCATCGCGCCCTACGTTCGCGGCGCGGCCCGGGGACCGGCCGGGCGCGTCGGCCGCGACGCATCGGAAAAGGACCACGACACATGACGGATGCATTGTTCCTGCGCGAGGACGGCCGATACCGCCCGACGGCGCTGGCGGGCGGGCCCTGGACCCGCGGTACGCTGCACGGCGGCCCCCCGTCGGGTCTGCTGGCATACGGCATCGAACAGGCTGCCGGCAGCGGTCTGCAACCCGCACGCATGACGGTCGATCTGCTGCGCCCGGTTCCGGCGCAGCCGCTGGAGCTGGAGACCTCGCTGGTCCGCTCGGGACGGCGCCTGCAGCTGGTGGACGCGGTGTTGCTGGCGGACGGACGCCCGGTGTGCCGAGCCAGCGGCCTGCTGCTGCGAGCGGCCGCGGTGCGGCCGCCGCCGTTCGCGGCGCCGCCGGGAAGCCGGCCCGAGGGGCCGGACGGGGTGGCCGGCGGCCGCTTCGTCGATCCCGACCGGATGCCCCCCGGAGTCCGCGTGCTGCCGGGGTTCCACACCAGCGTGGAGGCACGCCGCGTAAGCGGCCGCCCGGGAGAGGGGCGCGGGACGGTCTGGATGCGGCTGCCCATGGCGGTGGTCGCCGGTGAGCCGCTGACGCCCCTGCTGCGGGTGGCGTCGCTGGCCGACTTCGGCAACGGGGTGGGCCAGATCGACGTGGACGGTGAGACGGGCTGCATCAACGCCGACCTGACGCTCTACCTGCATCGGCTGCCCGTGGGCGAGTGGATCGGCATCGAGGCGCGGGGGATGCTCGAGCGCGACGGCCTGGGCCTGGCGCACACCCGGCTGTACGATCGCCAGGGCCCGATCGGTTACGTGACCCAGGCCCTGATGACCATGCCTCGCTACGCGGGCTGAGCGTCTCCGCCGGATCCGGATACCGATCGCACCGGCAGGCGCTCAGTCGTGCTGCTGCCGGTGCCCGCCGGCACTGCCGCCGGCCGGCGAAGGGCTGTCGCCCGGGCCGGAGCCGCTGCCGGGCCGAGCGACGCCCCGGGACCCGGACACGCGGTCGCCGGAGCCGCCGCGCCGTGCGCCGTCCATGTTGCCGAGACCGTAGCGCTGCTTGCTCTTCTTTTTCTTCGCCTGCTCGCTGTCGTTGTTGGTGCGGGACAGCCGCCGGGCCAGGGCCCGGGCCATGCCGTTGCCTCCCAGCCCCTGGCCGGAGCCGGCCGGCTGCATGGCGAGCGCCGCGGGTGCGGCGACCAGCGCCGCTGCCGCGAGAATCGTGGTGATGGTTCTGCTGGTTTGCATGTCGGCGTTCTCTCCGCGGTTCGCTGTATGGCGCGCCGGGTGGGGATCCCGCCCGGGCGCGGCCGGGCGGCCCGTCGGCTGCGGGACCACCCGTTTGAGGCATCTCCGGCGGCCACGCAGTTGCGGTATCTTCATCGACGGATGGTCACCGGGTGCGCCGGGACGACTGCGGCTCCGGCAGCGCCTCCTGCGGTGGACACTCCGGCCGCGGTCGAGTTCCGTGACGCCGGTCGCTGGCGTGCAGCGTTGGGGACAGGACGAATCGATGCGCTTGAGAATGCAGGTGGTGCTGATCCTGATCGGCGTCGTGCTGGGCCCGCTGTACGTGGGCTATGCGCGTTTCTTCAGCGGCTCGCCGGTGAGCACGCGGGAGCTGATCGATCACAGCGACCGGGGCGCTTCGGCAGCGCCGGTGCCGGTGATGCTGGGACTGGGCCCCGCGATGAATCCGGTGCGCATCAGTGTCGAGGTGACCCGCGAGGGCGCGCCGCCGGACGACCACCGGGTCAGCTATGCCGCGCGGATGACGCTTCATCACAGGCGTATCTGGCAGCGCGTCGTCACCTTCGATCTCGGCAGCGGGAGCGGCACGCACCACGACAAGGTGCGACTGGCCACGCTGTCGGTGCCGGCCGCGGGGCACTACCGGCTCGACATCGTGCCGCTGGGTTCTGCGGATGTGGCGCTCGCGTCGATGGCGCTGTACGTGCGCCGCAACGTCATGGTGCCGGATCCGCGCATCTACGGCGCCGGGCTGTTCCTGTTCTTCATCAGCATCGTCTGGGTGCTGCTTGCGGACCCGGCCGGAGATATCACCTCGGGCCGGGTCGAGATCCCGGACGCCAATTCATCCACGAGCCGGCCGCCGCGGGACGACTGAACGGGGCCGGGGGAGGCTGGTGATGGCAGCAAGCGAGTTCCCCGCCAGGGGGCGATCCTGGGCCGACCTGAAGGCGGAGATGGAGGGCATGCGTGCCGGCGATGCCGACTGGCGCCACGGCCGCACCTTCAGCCTGGTGTTCTGGCCGGGCGAGGAGGTGGCGCGCGTGGTGCGCGAGGCCTACCAGCTGTATTTCTCGGAGAACGGCCTGAATCCGTCCGCGTTTCCCAGCCTGAGACGCATGGAGCAGGAATGCGTAGCGATGACGGCTGACCTGCTCGGTGCCGACGCCCGGGCGGCGGGCAGCATGACCAGCGGCGGGACCGAGAGCATCCTGATGGCGATGAAGACCGCGCGCGACTGGGCACGGGCGGAACGCGGCATCGAGGTGCCCGAGGTGGTCCTGCCGGTCAGCGCGCATCCCGCGTTCGACAAGGCTGCGCACTACCTCGGCATGGCCCTGCGCACGGTCCCGCTGGGTGACGACCATCGCGCCGACACGGACGCCATGGCGGAGGCCATCGGGGCCCGCACCGCGATGCTCGTCGGCTCGGCCCCGCAGTATGCCCACGGGGTGATCGACCCGATCGAGGAAATCGCCGCGCTCGCGGAGGAACACGATGTCCTCTGCCACGTGGACGCCTGCATCGGCGGTTTCATGCTTCCCTTCATCGAGGAGGCGGGCTACGCGGTTTCGCCGTTCGACTTCCGCGTCCGGGGCGTTACCTCGATGTCCTGCGACCTGCACAAGTACGGCTATGCCGCCAAGGGGGCGTCGGTCATCGTCTACCGGGAAGGGAGGCTGCGCCGTCACCAGTTCTACGTCCACACCGACTGGCCGGCCGGGATCTACGCCTCGCCGACCATGGCGGGGACTCGACCGGGGGGTGCCATCGCCGCCGCCTGGGCGGTGCTGCATCATCTCGGGCGCGACGGCTACCGTGAGATCGCCCGCCGCGTGATGGAGACCACGCGCCGCCTGCAGGCGGTGATCGCCGAGCTGCCGGGGATCCACGTGGTGGGTGAGCCCGACATGAGCATCTTCGCGCTGGGCGGCGACGCGGTGGATCCCTACGAACTCGGCGACGAGCTCGAGGCGCGCGGCTGGCACCTGGACCGGCAGCAGGCACCCCCCAGCCTGCACCTGACGGTTTCCCCCGCACATGCCGCGGTGGTGGACGAGTTCACCCGGGACCTGGAAGCCTCGCTCGAGGCACTCTCGCGGCCCAGCGTGCGCCGCAGCGCCGCCTCGGCGGGGGTGCGCGCCGCCGGACGCCTGGCGCGGCTGATGCCCGAGGACATGCTCCGCCGCGCCACGCGCACCGCAGCCGCGCGCGGCAGCGGTGACCGGGCGCTGCCCAGGCGCAGCGCCGTGATGTACGGCATGATGGCGCGGCTGTCGGCGAGAGGGGCCCTGCGGGACGTGGTGCTGGATGCGCTGGATCGCATGAACAGCCTGCCCGGCGAGGATGACGACGCCGGCGGAGGCTAGGGCCGGTCAGGCGAACAGCGCCTCGCAGCCGGTGCCGTCCAGGAGCTCGTCCACCGCCCGCCGGTCGCGCGGCTCCAGGGCTGCGTGCGCCTCCCGCAGCCACCGCAGGCACTTGCCCTGGTAGCGGAACGGCGGCTGCTCCCAGGGCGCGCCGTCGATCTCGCACTCGACGCGGTCGGCCCCGTGCTCCAGGGCGCGCGCGTTGGCCAGCAGGAACGGGGCGTAGACGCGCCCGATCTCGCCCAGCAGCGGTCCCAGGCGGGCGCCCGCCTGCTCGCGGTCGAGCCACCCGGACTCGCTGACCTCCAGCCAGTGCAGGTCCTCCACGTGATTGACCCAGGCCACGACCCGCGGCGCGACGCGGGCGGCGATGCCCGCGGGCGTGGGGTCGAACAGGACCAGCTGGCTGAGCTGACCGAACACGCCGAAATCCCCGCGTCCCGGTCGCGCGCCGGCGAGGAATGCCTGCTGTTCCAGGGTGTCGTCGAGGATCTCCAGCGTGCGCCGGTAGCTGTTCTCGATCACGGGCCGGGTGACCTCGTTGCAGCCCACCAGGCCGAGGCGCTCCACCTGGCGCTGGCCGAACTCCTCCGCCCGGCGCCTCGCCTCGTCGGCCGGGAGCCGGGTATCGGACTGCAGCGGCAGCACCCAGGAGGCCTTGTGCACGTCGTCCGGGTAGCTCCAGCGGTAGCCGTACATGGCCTTCGTGAGCCACTCGTCGGCGAAGTCCTCGATCAGCAGATCCAGGAAGCCGGTCACGGGGTCGCGCGGGATCAGCGAACGCTGCGGCGTGAGATCCTCCAGGCGGCTGATCTGTGGAGTCGAGTCCACCATGACGGTGTCCTCGGTCTCGCTGCGGCCCGGGAACACCAGCACCGGGATCAGCGGCACCGACACCTCGGGGATCCCGCGGTCGTCGCTCGATCCCCGGATGATCCAGCGGAACGGCAGGCGGCGGTAACGCAGCACCGCGCGCATCTTGCGGCTGTAGGGCGAGCCGTAGCCGCCGACCAGCTTGAGCGGGCGTTCGGGTTGCATGTTGAAGGCGCTCCGGTCATGGTTTCCAGCACACCGCCGGGCCGCGGGACGGCCGCCCCGCCGTGCCGTGTCGTCGCGCGCGGAGGAGGGGGCCGGCGGCCGTTTCCCGGTGGCCCCGTGCCAGTGTACCGCGCCGCGCGGCCGGCTGCCCGGCCGGAAGCACCGCGGGGCGCATGCCGTGCCGGTTGATCCAGCGCAAGTCGGCCGAGCGCGCGCTGCCGCATGCTGACCGATCACGCCAATCGAGGAGAACACATGGCCGGGCTGGACCTGGAATTCGCGGCGCAGCCGCTGCCGCCGGAGGCCGAGGCGTTGCGCGCCGAGGTGCGCGCCTTCCTGGCGCAGGAGCGCGAGGCGGGCGCCTTCGAGCCCACCTGCGACTGCTGGCTGCATCACGACGTCGAGCTCACCCGCCGGATCGCGCAGCGCGGCTGGATCGGCCTGACCTGGCCGGAACGCTACGGCGGCGGCGGGCGTTCGATCCTGGAGCGCTTCGTGGTCACCGAGGAGCTGCTCGCGGCCGGTGCCCCCGTGGGCGCCCACTGGGTCGCGGATCGCCAGAGCGGGCCGCTGTTCCTGAAGTTCGGCACGGAGGAGCAGAAGCGCTTCTTCCTGCCGCGCATCACCCGCGGGGAGTGCTTTTTCGCGATCGGCCTGAGCGAGCCGGGCTCGGGCTCGGACCTCGCGTCCGTGCGCACCCGTGCGGTGCGCGCCGACGGGAGCTGGCGCCTGAACGGCACCAAGATCTGGAGCAGCGGGGCGCACCGGGCTCACTACATGATCGTGCTCTGCCGGACCGAACCCCAGGGGGAGGACCGCCACGCGGGGATGAGCCAGCTGGCCGTGGATCTTTCGGCACCCGGTGTGACCATCCGGCCGATCTACAATCTCGCCGGCGAGCACCACTTCAACGAGGTCGTCTTCGAGGACGTCGAGGTCCCGGACGAGCGGGTCATCGGCGAGGTCGGCGCCGGCTGGCAGCAGGTCACCAGCGAGCTGGCCTTCGAGCGCAGCGGCCCCGAGCGCTACATGAGCATCTATCCGCTGTTCGTGGAGCTGCTCCGCCGGATCGGACCGGACCCGGAGGCGGCGACCGCCTCGGAGCTGGGGCGGCTCGCGGCGCGCCTGTTCACGCTGCGCCAGATGTCGCTTTCGGTGAACGGGCGGCTGCAGGCGGGGCTCTCGCCGGATCTGGAGGCGGCGCTGGTCAAGGACGTGGGCACGCGCTTCGAACGGGACGTGCCGGAAGCGGCGCGGATGCTGGCGCCGTTCGACGCCGACGGCCGGGCCGAAGCGCCGTTTCCCTCGCTGCTCGCGGATGCGCTGCTGCACGCGCCGTCATTCACGCTGCGCGGCGGGACCAACGAGATCCTGCGCGGCCTGATCGCGAGGGGGCTGGGCCTGAGATGAGCGAGATGCGAGACATGCTGCTGGACAGCGCGCGGCGGATCCTGGCCGATCACTGCGCGCCCGCGGAGGTGATCCGGGCCGAGCAGGGGGAATGGCCGGCCGCGCTCTGGCAGGCGCTGGAATCCGCCGGGCTGCCCCTGATGCTGGTGCCGGAATCCCTCGGCGGCAGCGGCCTGGACTGGGCGGACGCGCTGGCGCTGCTGCGCCTGGCCGGCCGCTATTCGGCGCCGGTGCCCCTGGGCGAGACGCTGCTGGCGGCGGACCTGCTGGCACGCGCCGGGATCGCGCCGCCTTCGGGTCCGCTGAGCGTGGCGCCGGCCCGTGCCGGGGATGCCCCGCGGCTGGAGAACGGCGACGGACCCGCGCTCTCGGGTACCCTGCGGCGCGTGCCGTGGGGCCGCTACGCCGCCGGCGTCGCAGTGGTCGCCCGCGCCGGCGATGACTGGCGGGTGGCGCTGGCCGACCCGGCCGACGGCGTGATCGAGGAGGGCGTCAACCTGGCGGGAGAGGCACGGGACGAGATGCGCTTCGAGCGTGCGCCGGTACGCGTCGGCGAGGCGCTGGCGGAGGCGGACGCCGGCTTCGTGCTGCGCATGCACGGCGCCCTGGTGCGCGCGGCGCAGATGACCGGGGCGATGGATCGCGCGCTCGAGCTGTCCGTCGCTTACGCCGGCGAGCGGGAGCAGTTCGGGCGACCCATCGGCCGCTTCCAGGCGATCCAGCAACAGCTGGCGGTGATGACGGGCGACGTCGCGGCGGCCGGCGCGGCGCTGGAAGCGGCAGGGGAGCGTCTCGGGCGCGGCGACGCCTGGTTCTTCGCCGCCGTGGCCCGCACCCGCATCGCCGAGGCGGCGGGGCCGGCCGCCTCGGTCGCCCACCAGGTTCACGGCGCCATGGGCTTCACCTACGAGCACAGCCTGCACCTGAGTACCCGGCGCCTTTGGTCGTGGCGCGAGGAGTTCGGCAGTGAGCGCGAGTGGGGCGAGCGCATCGGGCGCGCGCTGGCCGTGCGCGGCGCCGACGCCCTTTGGCCGCTGCTCACGGAGACCGAAACCGGCGACCCGCACCCGCCACGGGACTGAAACGCGGCCGACACGGGCTCACGGCATGATCGCCCGCGGCGCTGCGGGCCGGCTTGTTCGGCCGGAGCACTCCCGCTACGCTGGGCCACACCCATCGCCACCGGGAGCGCAGATGTCGGTCGCCTATTTCGTGATCGGTTTCCTGCTGGGCAATGGCATGCCGCACTTTGTCTTCGGCGCTGCCGGTCGCACCTTTCGCAGCCCCTTCGGCCGCCATTCGCCGCCGCGGGCGAATCTCCTGTGGGGGCTGGCCAACTTCGTCGCGATGAGTCTGCTGCTCGCCTGGCAGGCCCGGCTGGCCCGCCCCACGGCCGGTGACCTGCTCTGGCTCGGGATCGGCTACTGGGTGGCGGTGGCGCTGTTCGGACTGTTCATCCGCTGGTTCCTGCCGGCGGATTCCGATGCGCGGACCGGTGCGGAGCGCGAATGACCACACGCAACCTCGAGTACATGTTCGCGCCACGATCGGTGGCGGTGATCGGTGCCAGTGACCAGCCGGACTCGCTCGGCACGCTGCTGGTGCGCAACCTGCTCGAGGCCGGGTTCAAGGGCCGGCTCGACTTGGTGAACCCGCGCCGGCCCACGATCCTGGGCCAGCGGGCCTGGGGCGACGTCAGTCAGCTGCCGGAGGCACCGGATCTGGCCGTGATCTGTACTCCGGCGGCCACCGTGCCCGGCATCGTCGGGAGCCTCGCGGAGGAGGGCACGCGGGCCGCGGTGGTGGCGGGTGCGAGCTTCGCGGAGGTCGGGGGGCAGCGCGGCCAGACGCTGCAGAAGGCGATGCTGGACGCCGCCCGGCCGCACCTGATGCGCATCATCGGGCCCAATTGCCAGGGGATCCTCGTGCCGGGCTCCGGGCTCAACGCGAGTCTCGGTCACATCCAGGCGCTCAAGGGCCGGCTGGCCTTCGTCGCCCAGTCCGGCACCATCGTCAGCTCCATGCTGGACTGGGCGACCTCGCGCGGCATCGGGTTCTCGCACCTGGTCTCCCTGGGCGACATGGCGGACGTGGACTTCGGCGACATGCTCGACTACCTGGCGAACGACCCGGGGACCCAGGCGATCCTGCTGTACGTCGAGCGCATCACGCACGCCCGCAAGTTCATGTCGGCCGCGCGCGCCGCGGCACGGAGCAAGCCGGTGATCGTGGTCAAGTCCGGGCGCTTCGGCGAAACCGGGCGTCCCGCGACCACGCACTCGAATGCCCTTGCGGCATCCGATGCGGTCTACGATGCCGCCTTCCGGCGTGCGGGCATGCTGCGCGTCGACGGTTTCGTCGAGCTGTTCGAGGCGGTCGAGCTGCTGGACGTGCCGCGGCGGCCGCTGGGGGACCGAATGGCGATCCTGACCAACAGCGGCGGCATGGGACTGCTGGCCAGCGATACCCTGATGCAGCACGAGGGACACCTCGCGGAGCTGTCGCCGGAGACCATGAGCGCGCTGGACCGCCTGCTGCCGGACGGCTGGTCCCGGGCCAACCCGGTGGACATGATCGCGGACGCCACCGGAGAGCGCTACCGTGCCTGCCTGGATCTGCTGTGCGAGGACCGCGGGATCGATGCCGTGCTCGTGATTCACTGTCCCAGTGGCATGGCCTCCGGCGAGCACGCGGCCCGGGAAGTGCTGGAGACGCTGCGCGAGAAGCGCCGCGTGCCGATGGTCCTGACCAGCTGGGTCGGGGACGATGCCGCGGAGGAGGCGCGCTCGCTGTTCCGCGAGCGGCACATTCCGACTTTCGATACCCCCGAGCAGGCTGCCCGCTCGCTGATGTACATGGTCCGCTACCGGCGCAACCAGACCATGCTGATGGAAACCCCGGCTTCCGTGCCCGAGGAGTTCGTACCGGACCTGGAGTGCGCCGCGGCGACCCTGAGCGGGGCGCTGGGGGAGGGGCGCGAGTGGCTCAACCAGGCGGAGGCCAAGCAGCTGCTGCAGGCGTACGGTCTGCCGGTCGTGACCACCCGCACCGCAGCGACCCCGGAAGAGGCCGCCGAGCTCGCCACGAGCATGGAAACCCCCGTGGTGCTCAAGATCCTGTCTCCGGACATCGCGCACAAGTCCGAGGTGGATGGCGTGGCCCTGGACCTCGCCGGCCCGGCTGCCGTGCGCGAGGCGGCGGAAGCGATGGGCGGCCGGGTGGCGGAGTTTCGCCCGGACGCCCGGCTGGAAGGCTTCACCGTCGAGCCGATGGTGCGCCGCGCGTACTCCCACGAGCTGCTGCTGGGCGCCACGCTCGACCCGGTGTTCGGCCCGGTGGTGGTGTTCGGGCACGGCGGAACCGCGGTGCAGGTGATCAACGACAAGGTGCTCGCGTTTCCGCCGCTCAACATGCACCTGGCGCGGGAGGCGATGTCCCGGACCCGGGTCTGGAACCTGATGCGGACGCGCCAGGGCAAGCGTCGGCCGGCGGACCTGGACGCGGTGGCGCTGGCCCTGATCAAGGTCGCCCAGATGGTGAGCGACCTGCCGGAGATCACGGAGATCGACATCAACCCGCTGCTCGCGGGACCGGACGGCGTGCTCGCGCTCGATGCGCGGGTGCGGGTGGAGCGCACGGAACAGGGCACGCGGCGGCTGGCGATCCGGCCCTATCCGAAGAACCTGGAGGAGGACGTGCCCCTGCCCGACGGGCGCGTGCTGTTCCTGCGGCCGATCCGGCCCGAGGACGAGCCGGCCCTGCACGCGACCTTCGCCAAGCTCACCCCGGAAGAGATCCGGCTGCGGTTCTTCGTGCCTTTCAAGGCGCTCTCGCACGTGATGGCCGCGCGCTTCACGCAGATCGATTACGACCGTGAGATGGCGCTGGTGCTTACCCACCGGGGCGTGGTGGGGCGCACCGAGCTGTACGGGATCGTCAGCATCAACGCGGATCCGGACAACGAGCGGGCCGAGTACGCCATCATCATCCGCCGGGACATGTCCGGCCAGGGCCTGGGGCGGCTGCTGATGCGTCGCATCATCGACTACGCGCGCCGCCGCGGCATCCGCGAGGTCTACGGCGAGGTGCTGGCGGAGAACTCGGTGATGCTCAAGATCTGCAGGGAGTTCGGATTCCGCCGCTCCTTCGTGCCCGGCGACGCGGGCGTCATTCACGTGAGCCTGGAGCTGTGACGGCGGGTCCCGGGGTGGATCAGAGCAGCTGGTGCAGCGTGGCCGGGTCGAGGTTCCCGCCGGAGATCACGGCGCCCGCGCGCTCGTCCTCGCGCAGCGGGATGGCGCCGGACAGCAGCGCGGAGGCCGCGATGGCCCCGCCGGGCTCGGCGTAGAGCTTGCCCCGGGTGATCATGGAGCGCGCGCCGCGGACGATGTCCTCCTCGCCGAGCGTGACGATGCCGTCCACCACTTCGCGACTGATCCGGTAGCAGAGCTCGCCGGCGGTCGCGGCCCCGAGACTGGCGGCGATGGTCCGGGCGGATTCGAGGCGACAGGGTCCGCCATGCTCCCACGCGGCGCCCAGGGTCGGCGCGGCCGCCGGCTCGACGCCGATCAGCCGGATCTCCGGCCGGTGATGCTTCAGCGCCAGCCCGATGCCGGAGATCAGGCCGCCGCCGCCGATCGGGCACGCGACCGTGTCGACGTCCGGAAGCTGCTCCAGGATCTCCAGGCCCACGGTCCCCTGCCCGGCGATGACGCGGGGATCGTCGTAGGGGTGGACCAGCGTGCGGCCTTCCTCGCGCCGGATCTCCTCGGTCTTCGCCAGCGCCTCGTTGATCTCGCCGTGGAGGATCACGCCTGCCCCGTAGGCCCGGGTCGCCTCCACCTTGATCGGGCTGGCGGCCTCCGGCATGACCACGGTCAGGTCCGCGCCGGCGTCCCGCGCGGCCCATGCCAGGGCCCGCGCATGATTGCCGGCCGAGACGGTCAGCAGGCCCCGCGCGAGGGTGTCGGCGTCGGCGTTGCGGATCCAGTTGAGCGCGCCCCGCGGCTTGAACGAGCCGGTGCGCTGGAACAGCTCCGCCTTGAACCAGAGCGGGCGTCCGAAGCTCTCCTCCCAGGACGCGATGCGCAGGCAGGGCGTCTCGCGCAGGGTGCCCGAAATGGTCTCCCGGGCCCGGACGATGTCCTCGTAGGCGACCATCGCTGCCCCCTCAGCGAACCGTAATGTCCCGGCCGACGCTCGTCAGGATCTCGCAGCCGTCCCCGGTGACCACCGCGGTGTCGGAGAGGAACGAATCACCCTGGCCGGTGCGCAGCAGCCAGGACATGAGGTGGAAGACCATGCCTTCGCGCAGCTCCATGTCGGAATTGGCCCGCAGCCCGACCGGAACGCCGCTGCCGGACCAGCTCGGGGGAAAGCCGATGCCCACGCTGTAGCCGCAGTGGTGGCGGCGGTACTCGGCCAGCCCGGCAGCGTCCAGCACCTCCTGCCAGAGGCGGTAGACGTCGCCGGCCCTGACCCCGGGACCGATGGCGCCGGCCGCCTTTTCCTGGGCATTCCGGCACACCTCGTGGATGCGCTGGGACCCGGACGGCTTCTCACCGATGAACACGAGGCGTCCCATGGGCGCGTGGTAGCGGCGTACGCAGCCGGACATCTCGAGAAACAGGATGTCGCCGCGGGACAGCTGGGTGTCCTGCCAGGTGCCGTGCTCGTGGGTGAGGGTGCCGGTGGAACGGACCAGGGGGACGAAGCCGGGGTAGGTGCCGCCACGCCGGAACATGACGTCGTAGATCACGCCGATCACTTCCTTGGTCGGCACGCCCTCGTCGGCGGCGGCCTGGGCGGCGAGCATCATGGAGTCGGACAGCCGCGCGGCCTCGCGCGTGCACTCGAGCTCGCGCGGGGACTGCACGATGCGACAGTCGTCCACCAGTCCCGAGGCGTCGCGCCAGCGCACCTGCGGCATGCCCTCGACGACCGCCTCCGCGACCCCGAACGGGAGGAAGCTGCTGTTGCGTTCGATGCCGATCGCGGCCGTGGACAGCCCGGCTTCGTTCAGCGCGTGGCAGGTCTCGCGTGCGGCCGCCGACTGGTAGGGCTGCCCGCTGCTTTGTTCGCGGCTCGGAATCCCGTAGCTCATTGCCACCGGGTTGACCCCGATCTCGCTGCCGTTTCCGCCGGGCCGCTCGCTCCGGGCGACCGGGACCTCCCTCGGGTCGTCGGAATCCTGGTAGCCGAAGTGCAGCACGTCGGGGACGAGATCGCGGACGGTGGCCCGTTCCATGGCGCGGGTTACCAGCATGGGCGTGCCCTCCAGCGGCACGACCAGCAGCTGGCAGGCAAAGTAGCCCATGTGATCCAGGCCGGTGAGGTAGTAGATGTTCTCGGGGCTGGAGACGATGATCGCGTCCAGGCCCCGTTTGCCCATCAGGCGACGCACGTTTTCCCGGCGCTGGTCGTATTCCTCCTGGGGGAAATAGCGGGTGATCGTCTTCGCCATGAACAAACCTCCCGTTCGCGGCTGCACGATGGGACCGGCGCCGACCGGTTGCCGGCACCCGTAACCGGTTCATTCAATGCTGGTACACCAGCCCGCGCCGCTCAAGCCCCGGGACCACCGCGACCGGGGCGCGGCGGGGTCGGGCACGGCGTACGGTGCTGCCCCTTCCGCGGGGACGCATGGCACAATGGGAGCGTCTCGAATCATCCCGGAGCGTCCATGGCACTGATCTTCCAGTACGGATCGAACGTGAGCGTGCGCCGTCTCAACTCCCGCGCCCGCCTGCGCGGCGACGCGCGCATGCTGGGGCTGGTGAGGACCCGCGGGAGCTTCGATCTCGGCTTCACCGTCTGGAGCGATCAGAACGGATGCGCGGCGGCGGATCTCCTTCCGGACGGCTCCCGCCGGATCTGGGGCGTACTCTACGAGGTGCCGGATCATCTCGTGCGGCGGGAAACCGCGGGCGCCCGCGTTTCCTTCGACGCCATAGAGAACGAGGGGGCCGAATACCTGCGTCGGCCGGTGGACGTGAGCTGGCCCGACGGACGACCGGTGGAGGGGGACGTGCAGACCTACATGGTACGCGATCGCCGCAACGGCCTGCGTACCGAGCTCCACTACGTGGAGCACATCCTGACCGGGCTCCTCGAGTGCCGCGCCCCGGAGGAGTACGTCTCCTACGTCGGGCGCCGCATCGTCGCCAACAACCCCGAACTCTCGGGGCCCCTGGCGGCGCGATTTCCCGGCCTGCCGGGAGCCTTCATCCCCGGCTGAACGAACCCGGCCGCTCAGGAACGGGCGGCCAGGGTGGCGTCATGGTCGTAGCTGGCCTTCCACTGCTCGACGTAGCGGCGGTTGTCGTGCTGCCAGGGGTGGAAGCCGGGCCTGTAGTAGGCGAAGTAGGCCGGAATCATCTTGCGCAGGAAGCCGGGCCGGATCCAGAGGAAACGGAAGCACCGGGCGAAGCTGCGCAGGTTCCGGAGCTGGCCGTCCTGGCGCAGGAGGTGCACGTGATGGCGCAGGATGCGCCACAGGAACATGATCGTGGTGCTCGCCATCGTGCTCACCCGCCGCAGGTAGCCCTTGCGGCCGGGGAACATCGCCTTGTAGACGTCGAACGCGACCGCCTTGTGCTCGGTCTCCTCGATCGAGTGCCAGCGCCACAGCGCCTGGTACACGGGATGGACGTTCTCGAACACCTCGGGATTGCGCAGCGCCACATCCGCCATGATCGCGGTGAAATGCTCCAGCGCGCAGGTCGCCGCGAGCTGCTCCTGGTGGGGGGCATTCTCCCGCACGAACTTCAGCAGCTTGCGCAGGCGCGCCTCCAGGACGTCCACGCGCAGGCCCAGCGCCTGAAGGGTTTCGTTGTACTCCTGGTGCTCGCGCCCGTGCATGGCCTCCTGGCCGATGAAGCCGCGCACCTGCTCCAGCAGCTTCGGGTCCTCGATGCGGTCGCGGTAGTGGCGCACGCTGTCGATGAAGAAGCGCTCACCGTCCGGGAACATGACCGACAGCCCGTTGAAGAAGTGCGAAATCCACGGGTCGCCGCTGTGCCAGTAGCGCGGCAGGCTGCTGTCGATGTTGAAATGCAGGTCGCGTCGCTGGATGTCCGGCCGGACGCGTTCCCTGGTCTTCGTGGCGGTCATGTCTGGCCTCCGGGATACAGAAAATATGTTACACCAGTTGGTGTCATTTATACCCGGTCCAGATTGGGAATGCAACCGCCCGGAAAGAGGGCCCGGCGAGGCGATGCGCCCGGCGCCCGTCGAGAGCCGGCGTGGCGTCCCGACGGGCGCTACCGGCAGCCCGGGCGCGTGCGTCAGCCGCCGAAGCGGTAGCTGGCCTGCAGTCCGACCATGTTAACGCCCGGGTTGGTGCTGCTGATGCTGGCGTTGGACATGTGCTGGATGCGCAGGCCCACCGAGCCGGCGTCGCGCGGGCCGAAGCGCAGGCCGGCCGTAAGGTGCGAAATGAACTCGATGTCGCTGCCGAAATCCTTGCCCCCGTAATGGCGCCGGTCCATCAGGGTCGGGCTCTCGCCGCCCTCGAGAAACAGCGGCAGACCCGCCACCTTCCATCCCGGCAGGTAGAACACGCGTGCACCGCCGGAGACGAATGATCCCTGGTCTCCCGAACGGACCAGGTGCCCCGCGGTCACGGTCCACTGGGGATGGAACACCGCGCCCGCCAGCCGAAAGTCGGGCAGTGGAAAGCCGGCGGTGACCGCATACTGGCGCAGTCCGATGAAGTGGCTGAATGCGCCCATGCCCCACGCGCTGATATCGACGGCTCGGGGGGTGGTGGCGGCCGAAGCGGGGCGGGCGGCGCCGACGGGAAGCAGGGCCAGTGCCAGCACGATCGCTGCCGGCGCGAGGCCCCGGCGGGGTGACCGGAATCGGGTCATGGTTGTTGATCCTCCTGTTCCTGACGGGTTGAGCGGATCCCGGAAGCGGGCATATCGCATACGCATAGTCCGAATACGGATTATTCGTCCGAAAATCACAACGGTTCCGGCGGGCCGGGGCCGGGGCCGCGGTCCGGGGATCGGGGGATGGGCGTTCACCATACCGCAAACCGGGAAGCCGTCAAGCCCGGGGAAGCGGGCCGGTTGTAATTGTACGCAAGTGGACTATTATGTTTCGGACGGAATCAGTCTGGTGGAGCCAATGCCCGCACAATCACCGTCACGCAGTCGACAGGCCGCCGCGCAGCCTTTCATGGAGCTGGTCCGTGAATTGGTCGGGGCCTACCAGTCTTTCGAGCGCCACGCCGCGCTCCACATCCGTCGCGAGGGCCTGAGCCCGGCCGAGTTCGACGTGCTCAGCACCCTTGGCAACACCGAGGGCATGACGTTCAAGGAGCTCGGCCGACGCACGCTGATCTACAAGACCACGCTGACCGGGGTGATCGACCGCCTCGAGCGCCAGGGGCTGGTACGCAGACGACCCTCGACCCGCGACCGCCGGTCGATGATCGCGGAGCTCACGGCCGAGGGCGACGCCCTGTTCCAGCGGATCTTCCCCGAGCACATCGCCTGGCTCGCCGAGCGCCTCGAGTCGCTCGGTTGCGCGGAGATCGACGCGAGCGTCGCGGCCCTGCGCCGGATCCGGAACCTCTTCCAGTGAGCCGGGCGATGCCCGGTTGACCGCGGAAATTCGGCCGGGCGCGGCCATGGGCGCGCTCAGCCGGGACGTCCCGCGGATATGAAGTCCATGTACGGACAGTCCATGCACGGTCAATGAATGGAGCAATGTGACATGAAACTGCTTGTCGTCTACTACAGCACGTTCGGGAATGTCTATCGCATGGCGCAGCTGGTGGCCGAAGGTGCGCGCGAGGTGTCGGGCGTGGAGCCCGTGATCCGCCGGGTGCCCGAGCTGATGCCGGATTCCGTGATCGAAAGCAACGAGGGCATGAAGGCCGGCCGCGAGCGGCAGAAGGCGGTGCCGCTGGTGACCCTGGAGGACTTCGAGCAGGCCGGGGCCATCGCCTTCGGGACCCCGACGCGGTACGGCAACGTCTCGGCCCAGCTCAAGAACCAGATCGACCAGCTCTCGCCCCTCTGGAATCAGGGCAAGCTGGAGGACAAGCCCGCCGGCATCTTCGTCTCCACCGCCAGTCTCCACGGCGGCCAGGAGACCACGATCCACTCGCTGATGGCCCCCCTGCTGCATCTGGGCCTGCTGCCGGTGGGCGTGCCGTATTCGAACCGGGAGCTGTTCATCACCCAGGGCGGCGGGTCGCCCTACGGGCCCGGACATGTCGCCGGCGGCGACGGCAGCCGGGCCATCGACGAGCAGGAGGCCGTCATCACCCGCGCGCTCGGACGCCGGCTGGCCCGGCTCGGGCTGAAGCTTCAGGAGTGACGCGCACCGGGGCGAGGCCGGGTGCCGGAATCCGCGTCATGCTAGAGTGACGGGTTTTCGGCGCCGGGCCGCGGCCGGGCGCCCTCACTGGTTGCGGGGAACGACATGATACGAGCGGTATTCTGGGACTTCGGCGGGGTGCTCACCACCAGCCCCTTCGACGCCTTCCGGCGCTTCGAACGGGAGAACGGCCTGCCCCGGGACTTCATCCGTACGGTCAACGCCACCAACCCCGAGAGCAACGCCTGGGCGCAGTTCGAGAGCAGCCGCATCGACCTGGACGAGTTCGACCGCCGGTTCGAGGAAGAGTCCCGCGCCGCCGGCCACCCGGTGCGCGGCCGCCGGGTGATCGAGCTGCTCGGCGGCGACCTGCGCGTGGAGATGGTCGCGGCCCTGCGGCGGATCGCAAGCAGGTTCACCAACGCCTGCCTGACCAACAACGTCCTGGCGGGCGAGGGTCCGGGAATGCAGGGCAGCCCGGAGAAGGCGGCGGCCGTGGCCGAGGTGATGCGGCTCTTCGACGTGGTAATCGAATCCAGCAGGATCGGGGTCCGCAAGCCCGAGCCCCGTTTCTACGAGATCGCCTGCGAAAGCGCGGGCGTGGCTCCCGAGCAGGTGGTCTTCCTGGACGATCTCGGCATCAACCTCAAGCCGGCGCGCGCGATGGGGATGGCCACCATCAAGGTGGCCGACCCGGACGCCGCGCTCGCGGAGCTCGAGCAGGTGCTGGGAATGACCCTGCGCGAGCCGGTCTCCTGAGAACCCACGGCTGACGGGGAGGTCGCGATGAACGACGCGGTGCGGCTGGAATCCACCCTGACCTGCCCGGAATGCGGCTACCGCTCCGTCGAGCGCATGCCCTCCGACGCCTGTGTCTATTTCCACGAGTGCGCCGGCTGCGGCGCCCTGCTGCGGCCGTGCCCCGGCGACTGCTGCGTGTTCTGCTCCTACGGGGACGTGCCGTGCCCGCCGCGGCAGACCGGAGAGTGCTGCTGAGTCGCCGTCAGCCGGCAACGCGGCCGTCGATCTTTTCCTGCAGGTAGCGCACGCAGCCGTCGATGCTGGACAGGCGCGGGTAGTCCGATTCCGGGATCTCCACGCCGAGCTTCTCGTGCAGGGCCACGGCGAAGTTGTAGAAGTCCATCGAGTCGAAGTCGATCTGGTCGCGGACGTTGACCGCCGGGTCCAGCGCGGCAGGGTCCGCGTCGGGCGCGATGCGGCCCAGTGTCTCCAGGACCAGCTTGCGCAGGGATTCCTGGTTCATGGCTCCTCCGGATTCTCGAGCAGGCGGCCGATCCCGGCCAGGAAGCGCGCGCCGCGGTGACCGTCGCTGACCCGGTGGTCGGCGGCGAGGCTGACGCGGACCACGGGCCGCGGCACGACTTTCCCGGCCACCACCCAGGGGCGTTCGACGATGCTGCCGAAGCCCACGATTGCCACCTGCGGGGGGAAGATGACCGGCAGCACGCTTTCCACGCCCTGCTCGCCGAGACTGGTCACGGTAATGGTGGGGTCGGCCATCTCCGAGCTGCGCAGGCGCCCGGTCCGGGCGCGGGAGACGAGATCGGCCAGGGCCCGCATCAGCTCCGGCAGCGGGCGGCCGTCCGCGTCGTGCAGCGCCGGGGCCACCAGTCCGCCGCCCCGCAGGGCCGTGGCCATGCCCGCGTGCACCGCCGCCGAGGGGGCGTGGGCGCCGTCGCGGTACCAGCCGTTCATCTCCGGGTAACGGGCCGCGGCGCGCGCGGCGGCGCGCAGCAGCAGTACCGCCGGAAGCAGCCGTTCCGGCACCGGGCGCTCGGCGTTCCAGGCCGCCAGCCGCTCCAGCGCCGCGCCCATGTCGACGGAGGTCTGCAGGTAGTAGTGCGGGATCTCGCGCTTGGAACGGGACATGGCGGCCGCGATCGCGGCGCGCATTCCGCCGGGCGGCACGGCCCTGGCCGGGCCGCTGCCGGCCGCGCGCTCGACGTCCGCCACGGTTACCGGTCCCTCTCCTTCCAGGGCTTCCGCGTCCACCCCCAGCTCCCGCGCCCGACGGCGCGCGGCGGGCGACACCCGGCGGCGGGTGGCGACGGCCGCGCCGCCGGGCGCGGCGGCCCGCGGCCGCGCCGCCTGCGTCTCCTGCACCGCCGGTGCCGCCGCGGGTTCACCTTCGGAGCGGATTCGCGCCAGCGGCGTCCCCACCGGGACCTCGGTGCCGGGCTCCACCAGCAGCTTCTCCACGCGCCCGTCCTCGAACACCTCGACGTCGATCGCGCCCTTGACGGTTTCCACCACCGCGATGATGTCGCCGCGATGCACCGTGTCGCCTTCGCCGACCAGCCAGCGGGTAAGGGTTCCCGCCTCCATGTCGGCACCGAGCGAGGGCATGCGGAACTCAGACATGCTCGGCCACCAGGCTGCGGGCGGCGGCCGCGATGGTCTCCGGCTGGGGCAGGGCCGCCTCCTCGAGATGGCGGGCGTAGGGGATCGGGACCTCGGCGGCGCACACGCGGGCGACCGGAGCATCCAGGTCGTAGAATGCCTGCTCCATGATGCGCGCGCTGATCTCGGCCGCCAGGCTGCCGCTGCGCCAGCCCTCGTCGACCAGCAGCGCGCGGCGGGTTCGGCGCACCGACTGCAGGACGGTGGCATCGTCCAGGGGGCGCAGACTGCGCAGGTCGATGACCTCGGCCTCGATGCCGTCGCGGGCGAGCAGGTCCGCCGCGGTCAGGCACTTGCCGAGCGAACCGCCGTAGGTGATCACGCTGAGCGTCTCCCCGTCGCGGCGCACGGCGGCCCGGTCGATGTCGACCGCGCCCGCATCCGGCGGCAGCTCGGCCTCGAGGTTGTAGAGCAGGGCGTTCTCGAACATCAGCACCGGGTCCGGGCAGGCCAGGGCCGTGGGCAGCATGCCGCGCGCGTCCTCGACGGTCGCCGGCGTGACGATCCGCAGGCCCGGTATGTGCGCGTACCATCCTTCCAGGCTGTGCGAGTGCTGGGCGGCGAGCTGCCGGCCCGCGCCCGTGGCCATGCGGATCACCAGGGGCACGCTGACCTGGCCGCCGGACATGTGGTGCACCGTGGCGGCGTTGTTCATGATCTGGTCCAGCGCCAGCAGGCTGAAGTTGACCGTCATGATCTCCACGATCGGGCGCATGCCGCCCATCGCGGCGCCGATCCCGGCACCCACGAAGGCCGATTCGGACAACGGGGTGTCGCGGATGCGGTCCGGGCCGAACTCCTCCAGCAGTCCCTTGCTGACCGCGTAGGAGCCGCCGTAGCGCCCCACGTCCTCGCCCATCAGGAATACCCGGGGATCTTCCTGCATCGCTTCGCGCAGTGCCTCGCGCAGCGCCTCGCGGTAGCTGGTCTTCGCGCGCGCCGGGCTCACGGAGCGGCCTCCACGTAGACGTCGCGCAGCAGGTCGGCCGCCGGCTCGGGGGTGCCGGCCTCGGCGAACGCGACCGCCTCGTCGATCTCCCGTGCCACCTCGGCCTCGATGCTCTCCAGGTCGGCGTCCTCGAGCAGGCCCTGCGCGCGCAGGCGGGCGGTGAAGGTCACGATCGGCCCCCTGGCCATCCAGGCGATCACCTCGGACTTCGAGCGGTACAGTTCCGGGTCGAACATCGAGTGGGCACGGAAGCGATAGGTCCGCAGCTCCAGCAGGTAGGGGCCGCCTTCGCGCACGCTCGCGGCGGCCTCCCGCACCGCGCGTTCCACTGCCAGCACGTCCATGCCGTCGACCACCGCGGCCGGTATGCGGTATCCGGCCGCCCGGGCGTGCACGTCCGTCTGCGACTGGGACAGATCGATCCTCGTGCCCATCGCGTAGAGGTTGTTCTCGCAGAGGAACAGCACCGGCAGCTTCCACAGCGCCGCCAGGTTCAGCGACTCGTGGAATTCGCCCTCGGCGACCGCGCCCTCGCCGAAGAAGCATGCGGTCACCCGCTGCCGGCCCTGCATGCGGTCCGCGAGCGCCAGGCCCACCGCCACCGGCAGGCCGCCGCCGACGATGGCGTTGCCGCCGTAGAAGCGGGCGGCGGCGTCGAAGATGTGCATGGAGCCGCCCCGGCCCCGGCTGCAGCCCTCGCGCATGCCGAACATCTCCGCCATCAGGCGCCCGGGGTCGACGCCGCGGACGAGGGCGTGCCCGTGCTCGCGGTAGGTCGCCACGACGGCGTCCTCCGGGCCGAGCGCCTGCACGGCGCCGACCGCGCAGGCTTCCTCGCCGATGTACAGGTGCAGAAAGCCCCGGATGCGCCCGGCGCTGTAGAGCTCGGCGCATTTCTCCTCGAAGCGCCGGACGCGGATCATGTCCCGCAGCAGCGCCAGCGCGTGCGTGCGCTCGACCGGGGCCCCGGCGGTGGCGCTCATGCGTCCTCCTCCAGGGTCGATACGTCGCCTTCGGGCAGCCCCAGCTCGCGTGCCCGCAGCAGGCGCCGCATGATCTTGCCGCTGCGGGTCTTGGGCAGGCGCGGACGAAAAGCGATCGAGCGCGGCGCGACGGCCGGTCCCAGGCGCTTGCGCGCCAGCGCCATCAGCTCCCGCTCGAGCCCCTCGCCGGCCTCGTAGCCCGGGCGCAGGGCGACGAATGCCTTGACCACCTCGCCGGCAACCGGATCGGGCATGCCGATCACGCCGGCCTCCACCACCGCGGGGTGCTCCATCAGGACGTTCTCGACCTCCACCGGACCGATCAGGTGGCCGGACGACTTGATCACGTCGTCGGCCCGCCCCACGAACCAGAAATAGCCGTCCTCGTCGCGGCGGGCGAGGTCGCCGGAGAGGTACCAGCCGCCCTGGAAGCACTTGCGGTAGCGCTCCTCGTTGTCCAGGTAGCCGCGGAACATCGAGGGCCACCCGGGGCGCAGGGCCAGCTCCCCCTCCATGCCGGGCCGGGGTACCGGGACCATCTCGCCGGCGCTGTTGCGGTGCACGATCTCGGCCTCGATACCGGGCAGGGGCAGGCCCATGGAGCCGGGCCGGATCTCCATCGAGCGCAGGTTGGCGATCATGATCCCGCCGGTCTCGGTCTGCCACCAGTTGTCGTGAATGGGGATGTCCAGCACCCGGCGGCTCCACCACACCGCCTCGGGGTTGAGCGGCTCGCCGACGCTGGCCACGAAACGCAGCCGCGAAAGGTCCGTGCCCGGCGGCAACGCATCGCCGTAACGCATCAGCATGCGCACCGCCGTGGGGGCGGTGTACCAGACGTCGACCCGCTGCTCGCCCAGGATCCGGTACCAGCGCTCCGCGTCGAACTCCTCGCGGTCGACCAGCAGCGTGGCGCCGATCGTCAGCGGCGCGATGATGCCGTAGGAGGTGCCCGTGACCCAGCCCGGATCGGCCGTGCACCAGAACACGTCGCCGGGCTTGAGGTCCAGTGCCATGCGGGCGGTGGCGTGGTGGGCGATGACCGCCTCGTGGACGTGGACCGCGCCCTTGGGCCGCCCGGTGGTGCCGCTGGTGAAGTGGAGCAGCGCCATGTCGCCGGGATCCGTGGGCGCGATGGTGAAGCGTTCATCCGCGGCGGTCATCAGCTCGCGCAGGTCGTAGAGCCCGGCATCGTCCAGGTCGTCGGGCACGCCGTCGGTGAGCAGCACGAACTCGAGGCGGGGCAGCGAGGCGCGTACGGGGCGCACCTTGCGCCGATAGAAGGCGGCCGTGGTCAGCAGCACGCGGCCCTCGCCGGGCCCCATGCGCGTCTGCACCGGCTCCGGCCCGAAGGCGGCGAACAGCGGCGAGAACACGCTGCGGTTCTTGAGCGTGCCGAGCGCGGCGACGTAGAGCTCTGGGATCCGGCCGGTGAGGCTGAAGACGCGGTCTCCCGCTCCGATGCCGAGCCCGGTGAGCACCCCCGCGAAGCGGCTGCTGGCGCGGCTCAGCT
Source organism: Gammaproteobacteria bacterium (assembly GCA_035638775.1). GTDB lineage: Bacteria > Pseudomonadota > Gammaproteobacteria > UBA5335 > SLRW01 > DASQZJ01. The sequence goes on along the minus strand of DASQZJ010000002.1, from coordinate 92,268 downwards.
CGGCGTAAGTGAAATCGGCGGGCGCCCGCCCGGCGGACAGCACCCGCAGGGCGAGCTGGCCGGCGCGCTCGCCGGACGCGTGGCGGTCGACCGCCTCGTGGGCGATGTTCAGGCCGGCACCGCCGGGCAGGCCCGCCAGCATCCGTCGCTCGGCCGCCCAGGAGAAGTCGCGCCGGGCCCCGGCGTAGTCCGACACGTTGGGGGGGACGGCCGGGTCCGGTTCCGGTTCGATGGTCTGCTTGACTGCCATCAAAACATCCCTGTGGCAGGTGCCTATGATACCGACACGATCGGCTCTTTCGACCGACTATAGCCACCGCCGCGGAGTTCCCCTTGACCCGGGTCAACGCGGTCCCGGATTGCCCGGGAGAAACCGGAGCTGCCAGTGACATGAGCATTCGCAACCTCGACTGCCTGTACCGTCCCCGGTCCGTCGCCGTGATCGGCGCCAGCGACCGGGAGGGCACGGTCGGCGCGGTACTCACCCGAAATCTCCTCACGGCCGGCTTCGAGGCCCGGGTGATGCTGGTCAATCCGCACCACGAGCGGATCCTGGGGCGGCCGGTCTGCCCGGACGTCGGCGATCTCCCTGAAACTCCCGATCTCGCCGTGATCACGACCCCGGCGGATGCCGTGCCGGGGATCGTGGAAACCCTGGCCGGGCGGGGAACGCGGGCGGCGGTGATCATCGGCGCCGGATTCGCCGAATCCGGCGAGCACGGCCGGGCGCTGCAGCAGGCGGTGCTGGATGCGGCGCGCCCGCGCCTGCTGCGGGTGGTCGGACCCAACTGCCTGGGGATCCTGGTGCCCGGGGTGGGACTCAACGCGAGCTTCGCCCACGTCCGGCCGAAGACCGGGAACCTCGCCTTCGTGGCGCAATCCGGGGCCATCGTCACGTCCCTGCTGGACTGGGCCGCGGCGCGGGACATCGGCTTTTCGCACCTGGTGTCGCTGGGTGACATGGCTGACGTCGACTTCGGCGACATGCTCGACTACCTCGCGGGAGACCGGGACACGCGGGCGATCCTGCTGTACGTGGAGGCGGTCACCCAGGCGCGCAAGTTCATGTCGGCGGCACGCGCCGCCGCCCGCAGCAAGCCGGTGATCGTCGTCAAGGCCGGGCGGCACGAGGAGGGTGCCCGGGCGGCGGCCTCCCACACGGGCGCGCTGGCCGGCGCCGACGCCGTCTACGACGCCGCTTTCCGCCGCGCCGGGATGCTGCGGGTGCGCACCATGGAGGAGCTGTTCGAGGCGGCCGAGATCCTGGCCCTCGCCCGCCCGCCGCGGGGCGACCGGGTGGCGATTCTCACCAACGGCGGCGGCATGGGGGTGATGGCGACCGACGACCTGGTCGATCACGGCGGGCGGCTCGCCGAGCTGACTCCCGAGACGCTGGCGGCGCTGGACGAGGTGCTGCCGGGGACCTGGTCGCGGGCCAACCCGGTGGACATCATCGGCGACGCACCGGGCTCGCGCTACGCGGCGGCACTGGCGCCGCTGGTGGCCGATCCGGGCGTGCAGGGTCTGCTGGTCCTGAATTGTCCGACAGCGGTGGCATCCGCGGCCGAGGCGGCGGACTCGGTCACCGCCTTCCTCGCCCGGCACGATCACCCGACGGTGGTCACCAGCTGGGTCGGCGAGCACACCGCGCGCGCTGCCCGCGAGACCTTCCGCAAGGCCCGCATCCCCACCTACGACACGCCCGGCGAGGCGGTGCGGGCGTTCATGCACATGGTCGAGTTCCGGCGCAACCAGGAGAGCCTGATGGAGACGCCTCCCTCGGTGCCCGAGCGCTTCGACCCCGATGTCGGGACGGCACGCGCGGTGGTCTCCGGGGCGCTGGAGGAGGGACGCGAGTGGCTCTCCCACGACGAGGTGGACCGCCTGCTGCAGGCGTACTGCATCCCGTTGCTGCGCGCGTCCGCCGCCGCCACGCCGGACGAGGCCGCGAGACTCGCCGCGGCCGTCGACGCCCCGGTGGCGCTCAAGATCCGTTCCCCCGACATCCAGCACAAGAGCGACGTCGGCGGCGTGGCACTCGACCTGATCGGTGCCGACGCGGTGCGCGAGGCTGCCGAGGCGATGCGTGAGCACGTCGCCGGAAAGCGCCCCGGTGCCCGCCTGGAGGGATTCACCGTCGAGCCGATGGTGCCCCAGCGCGGTGCCTGGGAGCTGATCGTCGGCATCAGCGACGATCCGCTGTTCGGCCCCGTGATCCTGTTCGGGCAGGGCGGCACGGCGGTGGAGGTGATCAACGACCGGGCCCTCGGCCTGCCGCCGCTGAACATGCACCTGGCCTGCGAGATGATGTCCCGCACGCGCATCCACCGTCTGCTGCGGGGGGGACGGGGACAGCCGCCCGCCGATATCCCCGCGATCGCCCTGACGCTGATCAAGCTGGCGCAGCTTGCCGGCGACGTGCCGGAGGTCGCGGAGCTGGACATCAACCCCCTGCGCGCCTGCGCGCAGGGGGTCCTGTCGCTGGATGCCCGGGTGCGGGTGGCGCCCGCCCGCGGTGCGCGTGCGGACCGGCTGGCGATCCGCCCCTACCCGCGTGAGCTGGTGGGCGAGGTGCCGCTGGGAGACGGGCGCGTACTGACGCTGCGGCCCATCATGCCGGAGGACGAGCCGGCGCTGCGGGAGTCCTTCGGCAAGCTCAACCGCGAGGAGATGCGGCTGCGCTTCTTCGTCCCGTTCAAGGCCCTGAGCCACGTCATGGGCGCACGCTTCACCCAGATCGACTACGACCGGGAGATGACCCTGGTCCTGACCGGGCCCGGCGTACCGGGCGAGGCGGAGATATTCGCCACCGCCCAGCTGCACGCGGATCCGGACAACGAGCGCGCCGAGTACTCCATCCTGGTGCGCCACGACATCACCGGGCTGGGGCTGGGACCGATGCTGATGCGGCGCCTGATCGAGCATGCCCGGCGGCGGGGCATCCGCGAGATCTGGGGTGACGTCCTGGCGGAGAACCGCGTCATGCTGAACCTGTGCAAGGCGCTCGGCTTCCGCCGGGAACGGGTGCCGGAGGACCCCTCGCTGGTGCGGGTGAGGCTGGACCTGGACTCCCGGCCGGCGACCGAGCGGTGACGCACCGGCGAGGCATTACCTCCGACCGGGTCAGTCGTAGTATGATCCCCCGCCGGCGTACGCCCGGCGGCACCGGCACAGCCCGACGGGGGATCCATGTCCGATTACGAGATCGTGCGCGCCGATCCCGACGCGCGCCGCAAGCGGTTGTTTCTGACCATGCTGCTGGTCGGCGTCGCCGCCGGCATGTTCGCCCTGAGCTTCTGGGTCCAGTCCTACCTGGGTCACCAGCTGGCGCAGATCAACAGCGGCAAGCCCGACGAGGCGCTCGCGGCGCTGGGGCGGGCCTGGCAGCTGCTGGACCTGCTGATCGCCCTGGGGGTGACCCTGCCGGTGCTGGCAGCGGTCTACCTGTTGCACATGGCATTCCGGATCGTCCGGTCGGGGCGATTCCCCTATCCCGGCATGTGGATCCTGCGTGACCGCGAGCTGCTGACGGGCGGGCTTGCCCGGCGCCGCGCCATCGCCGCCCTGGTGGTCGCCGCCATCCTGCTCGCCGGCGGACTGGGCGCCGGATGGTACATGTACGGCCGGGTGGGGCAGGTGTTCCAGCAGGCACACGCGCGACTGCTGCTGCTCAAGCATTACGGAGGCGGCGGGAGCCAGTGACCGGGGTGGCGCCGACCCATCCGACGATCCGCTACGGAGAACCCGCATGATTTCCGACAAGGAGCTTCCCAAGCAGTACCTCGCCGTCAAGGGCAGGCGCATGGCCTATGCCGAGATGGGCGAGGGCGATCCGATCGTGTTCCTGCACGGCAATCCCACCTCGTCCTACCTGTGGCGCAACATCATGCCCGCCCTCGCGGACCGCGGCCGCTGCATCGCCCCGGACCTGATCGGAATGGGCGATTCCGAAAAGCTGGACCATCCAGGGCCGGGCAGCTATCGCTTCGTCGAGCACCGGGAATACCTGGACGGCCTGCTGGAGGCCCTCGGCGTGCGTTCGAACGTCACCCTGGTGATCCATGACTGGGGCTCGGGGCTCGGCTTCGACTGGGCCAACCGGCACCGGGACGCGGTGCGCGGCATCGCGTACATGGAGGCGATCGTGCGCCCGATGACCATGGACGAGTGGCCGGAAGCGATCCGCTCCCTGTTCCAGGGCTTCCGCTCGGAGGCCGGCGACGGGATGATCCTGGACAAGAACATCTTCGTGGAGCGGGTGCTGCCCGGCTCGGTGCTGCGTGATCTCACCGACGCCGAAATGGCGGTCTACCGTCGACCCTTCCGCGAGCCCGGCGAGGACCGCCGGCCCACGCTGACTTGGCCGCGCGAGATCCCGCTGGACGGCCAGCCGGAGGACGTGGCCCGGATCGCGGGGGACTACGCGCAGTGGATGGCGGAGAACGAGCTGCCCAAGCTGTTCGTCAACGCCGATCCCGGCGCCATCCTGGCGGGACCCATGCGCGAGTTCTGCCGCAGCTGGCGCAACCAGACCGAGGTCACGGTGCGGGGCAGCCATTTCATCCAGGAGGATTCGCCGGACGAGATCGCCGCCGCGATCCGGGAGTGGCTGGACCGCCGGCGTTGACCGCGGTGGCGGCGTCGGTTCAGGCCACGATGCGGTAGCAGGGCACGTACTCGGCGCCCGCCAGGCGCATGCGCTGCTGGTCCACGAACGCGGCCAGCAGGTCGTCGAGCGGCCGCATCACCTGCGGGTCGCCGTGGATGCGGAACGGGCCCTGCTCCTCGATGGCGCGGATGCCCGCCTCCTTGACGTTGCCGGTGACGATGCCGGAGAAGGCGCGGCGCAGGTTGGCGGCCATGCGGTGCGGCGGCTGCGCGCTGTCCAGTGCGAGTGATGCCATCGCCTCGTGCGTGGGCACGAACGGGCGCTGGAATTCGTGCTCCACGTGCAGCAGCCAGTTGAAGTAGTAGGCGTCGCTGCGCGCGCGGCGGAAGTCGCGCACCGCGTTGACGCCCTTGCGCGTGACCCGGGCCACCTCCGCCGGGTCGTCGATGACGATCCGGTAGTGCTCGCGTACACCCTCGCCCAGGGTCCGCACCAGGAACTCGTCGATGCCGCGGAAGTAGGGTTCGGCCGAGGCGGGACCGGTGAACACCAGCGGGAACGGCAGCTCGGCGTTGTCCGGGTGCAACAGGATCCCCAGCAGGTAGAGGATCTCCTCGGCGGTGCCCACGCCGCCGGGAAACACCACGAAGGCATGCCCGAGGCGCACGAAGGCCTCCAGGCGCTTCTCGATGTCGGGCATGATCACCAGGTCCGTGACGATCGGATTGGGCGGCTCGGCGGCGATGATCCCGGGCTCGGTGACGCCGATGTAGCGACCGCGCCGGCTGCGCTGCTTGGCGTGGCCGATGGTTGCGCCCTTCATCGGGCCCTTCATCGCTCCCGGCCCGCAGCCGGTGCAGACGTCCAGGTCCCGCAGCCCCATCTCGTGGCCCACCTCCTTGGTGTAGTCGTACTCCTCGCGGCTGATCGCGTGCCCGCCCCAGCACACCACCAGGTTGAGCGGCGGCCGCCGCAGCAGCCGGGCATTGCGCAGGATGTGGAACACGGCGTTGGTGATGCCGTAGGGGGTGTCGAGGTCGAACTGGCTGTTGTTCTCGATCTCGTTGCTGACGTAGATGATGTCCCGCAGCACCGCGAACAGGTGCTCGCGGATGCCGCGGATCATGGCACCGTCGACGAAGGCGTCGGGCGGGGCATTGATCAGCTTCAGCTTGATGCCGCGCTCCTGTTGCACCACCTGCACGTCGAAGTCGCGGAACTTCTCCATGATCGCGCGGGTGTCATCCATGCGGCTGCCGGTGTTCAGCACTGCCAGCGAGCAGCGGCGGAGCACTTCGTGCAGTCCGCCGCGGCTGGTGTCGCGCAGGCGGTCCACCTCCAGCTGGGAGAGGATTTCCAGGCTGCCCTCGGGCGGGATGCGTGCATCGATGCCGTTTCTGCTCATGCGCTGTACCGGGGTGGAGTGACCGGTCCGCTCCGCCGTGGGCGGCCGGACCTGAGGGACGGATAATGGGAACACCGGCGCCGGGACCGGTCAAGGATCGCGGCGACACCGCCCCGCACGAGGCCGGGACCGCCCGGGCGGGCCGGAGTTCCCGGCTGCGTCGGCCGGGCTGGTGCTCCATAATGGGCCATCCACCCTTCCGGCAGCGGGGAGACGCCGATGAACGTGCTGGTCGAGAACCGGGGCAAGGTCCGGACCATCATCATCAACCGCGCCCACGCCCGCAACGCCGTGGACGCCGCCACCGCGGCGGATCTGGCGCAGGCCTTTCGCGACTTCGACGGCGATGACGCCGCCGCCGTCGCGGTCCTGTGCGGCGCCGGCGACACCTTCTGTGCCGGCGCCGACCTCAAGGCGATCGCGGCGGGTGAGCCCAACGACGTCGAGCCCGACATGCGGGCCGACGGGCCCATGGGCCCGTCGCGCATGCGCCTGGGCAAGCCCGTGATCGCCGCGGTCTCCGGGCACGCCGTCGCGGGCGGCCTGGAGCTGGCGTGCTGGTGCGACCTGCGGGTGGCGGACCGGGACGCCGTGTTCGGCGTGTTCTGCCGGCGCTTCGGCGTGCCGCTGGTCGACGGCGGAACGCAGCGCCTGCCGCGGCTGATCGGGCTGAGCCGCGCGCTGGACATGATCCTGACCGGGCGGCCGGTGCCGGCCGAGGAAGCGCTCGCCATGGGACTGGCGAACCGGGTGGTCGAGCCCGGGACCGCCCGGGAGAAGGCCGAGGAGCTGGCTGCCTACCTGGCCGAGCTGCCGCAGCACTGCCTGCGCAGCGACCGCGAAGCCGCCTGCCGCGGGCTGGACATGCGCTTCGAGGACGGCATGGCACTCGAGACGCTGCTGGGCCTGCGGGTGATCGAGAGCGGCGAGACCCGCGAGGGAGCGACCCGCTTCCGGAGCGGCATCGGCCGTCACGGCGACTTCGAACGGCTGCGCTGAGGAGAGCCGATGAGTGAGCCGCCGCAACCGGCTCGGGACCCGGAGACCGGCTTCTGGCCGGGCTGCGTGTACGAGGAGGTGGTCGCACGCTACCCCTCGGTGGCGGACCTGGTCCGGCGCAAGGCCCGCGAGAACGGCGAGCGCACCTGGCTGACGGCGACCGACGGGCGCCGCTACAGCTACCGCGAGGTCGACGACCTGAGCGACCGGCTGGCGGCGGGGTTCGCCGGCCTGGGCGTCGACCGCGGCGATCACGTGGCGATCTTCGCCTGCAACTCGCCGGAGTGGATCCTGGCCTGGTTCGCGCTGCTGAAGCTGGGCGCCGCCCCGGTCACGGTCAACACCGGCTTCGTCGGCGAGCCGCTGGTGTACAACCTGGTGCAGTCCGACAGCCGCTTCCTGGTCGCCGATGCCCGGCTGCTGCCGGCACTGGAGCGGGTCGCCGACCGCCTGGGCGGCATCCGCCACCTGGTCACGATCGGGCCGGGCGACACGCAGCGTCTGCCCTGGCCGCGAACGCCCCTGGAGGAGCTGGTGGAAACACGGCCGGAGCCGGCGGCACAGGCGCGCCAGCGTCCCGGCGACTGCAGCGCCATGATCCTGACCTCGGGTACCACCGGGCGTTCCAAGGTCGTGGTCGAGACCCATGCCCAGTTCCTCATCACGGCGCTGTTCATGGCCGACGTCGGCGGCATGGATCGCGACAGCGTGGTCTACGTGTACCTGCCGCTGTTCCACATCATGGCGCTGGATCTGGCCACGGTGGCCGCCATGCTGGCCGATGCGCGCATGGTGCTCGCGGAGCAGTTCTCCGCCGGCCGCTTCTGGCAGGATATCCGGCGCTACGGCGCCACCCATTTCAACGCGGTGGGGCCGGTGCTCGAGATGCTGCTGAAGCAGCCCCCGTCGGCGGCCGAGCGCCGCCACGGTCCGCTCACCGCGATCGCCTACTGCTCGCGCGGGATCTGGGACACCGCGCGTGAGCGCTTCGACATCAGCATCACCGGCGGCTACGGCAGCACGGAAGTGGGTATCCCGGTGTCCTCGCCCCGGAGCGTCTCGGCCGCCGGCGACAATGCGCCTGGCAGCTGCGGCCGGGTGGGGCCCCACGTCGAGCTGGCGCTGATGGACGAGGACGGCGGTTTCGTCCCGCACGGCGGGGTGGGGGAGATCGTGGTGCGCCCGCGGCTGCCCTGGGCGCTGTTCCGAGAGTACTACCGCATGCCGGAGCAGACCGTGGACGCCTTCCGGGGGCTGTGGTTCCATACCGGCGACGCCGGCGTGTTCGACGCCGACGGAGTGCTGTACTTCTCGGACCGGCTCAAGGATTCGATCCGCCGCCGCGGCGAGAACATCTCCTCGTACGAGATCGAGCAGATCCTGCTGGGGCACGAGTCGGTGCAGGAGGCGGCGGTGATCCCGGTGCCGTCCGATCTGGGCGACGACGAGGTACTGGCGGTGGTGGTCCCGGCCCGGAAGGACTTCTCCGCCGAGGCGCTCGCGGCCTGGGCGGCCGGGCGCATGCCGGCCTTCTGGGTGCCGCGTTACCTGCGCCTGGTGGATGCGCTTCCGCGTACTCCCACCGGGCGGGTGCAGAAGTACCGCCTGCGCCGGGACGGCGTCACCCCGGACACGTTCGACCTGGGCTGATGCCGGGCGGTCCCGGGTGGCCGACAATGGAGAAGCGATGGAGCTCGCCGAGCTGTTCCTGAAGAAGGACGAGGAGCGCCGCATCCGCGCCGGGCACCTGTGGGTGTTCAGCAACGAGGTCGACACCGCGCGCAGCGCGCTGCAGGCGTTCGAGCCGGGCCAGCCGGTGCGCATCCTGGCGCACGACGGCAGGTTCCTGGGCTCCGGCTACGTCAACCCCCATTCCCTGATCGCCGCGCGCATTCTCAGCCGCGACCCGGAACATCCGCCGGGAGAATCGCTGCTGGTCCACCGGCTCAACGTCGCCCTGTCGCTGCGCGAGCGCTTTTACGCGCGGCCGTTCTACCGGCTCGCGTTCGGCGAGAGCGACGGTCTGCCCGGCCTGATCGTGGACCGGTACGGCAACCGCCTGGCGGTGCAGATCACCACCGCGGGCATGGAGGCGCTGCGCGGGGCGGTGGTGACCGCGCTGCAGCGGGTGCTCGCGCCGCGCGGGATCCTGCTGCGCAACGACCAGCCGGTACGCGAGCTGGAGCGCCTGGAGCGCTACGTGGAGACGATCGGGGAGATGCCGGAGACGCTGGACGTCCCGGAGGGGGACGGCGTGTTCCGGGTCTCGCCGCACCGCGGCCAGAAGACCGGCTGGTTCTACGACCAGGCCGACAACCGGGCCCGCCTGGCTCCCTATGTGCGTGGCCGCAGCGTGCTGGACCTGTTCAGCTACGTCGGTGCGTGGGGACTCGGCGCAGCGCTCTCGGGCGCGGAAAGGGTGACCTGCGTGGACAGCTCGGGCCCGGCGCTGGAGCTGCTGCTGGAGAATGCCCGCCGCAACCGGCTGGATCCGGAGGTGCTGGAGGGCGACGCGTTCGACGTGCTCAAGGCGCTGCGGGCGGACCGGCGGCACTTCGACGTGGTGATCGCGGACCCGCCGGCGTTCGTGCAGCGGCGGAAGGATTTCCGCCGCGGCGCCGAGGCCTATCGAAGGCTCAATCGCATGGCGCTGCAGGTGACGGCACCGGACGGCTTCCTGATCAGCGGGTCCTGCTCCCATCACATGCCCGGGGACGCCTTCCTGCAGGGGATGCAGGCGGGGGCGCGCCATCTCGACCGGGTGCTGCAGCTGCTCGAGCGCAGGGGACAGAGCCTGGATCACCCGGTGCATCCCGCGATCCCCGAGACCGCGTACCTCAAGATGTTCTACGCGCGGGTCCTGCGGACCTAGGCGCGCCGCCCGGGCGAACCCTGCCCGTGGCGTTACCCCGGCGGACGTTAGTAAGATAGCGCGATGCTGCCCTACCCGAACATCAATCCCATCGCCTTCAGTGTGGGCCCCGTCAAGGTTCACTGGTACGGCATCATGTACCTGATCGGGTTCGCCGGCGGATGGTATCTCGGCGCATGGCGGGCCCGGCGGCGCACCGACATCCCCTACACGCCGGAGCAGGTCGGGGACCTGCTGTTCTACGCGGCCCTGGGCGTCATTCTGGGCGGCCGCACCGGCTACATGCTGTTCTACGACCTGCCCAACTTCATCCACGATCCGCTGACCTTCTTCCAGGTCTGGCACGGCGGGATGTCCTTCCACGGCGGCCTGATGGGCGTGATGATCGCTTTCTGGTACTTCGCCCGCAGGACGGGCACGCGCTTCTTCGACGTGGCCGATTTCGCGGCGCCGCTGGTGCCGATCGGGCTGGGCGCCGGACGCATCGGCAACTTCATCAACGGCGAACTGTGGGGGCGGGTCACCACGGTGCCCTGGGCGATGGTCTTCCCCAAGGCCGGCCCCCTGCCGCGCCATCCGTCCCAGATCTACGAGTTCCTGCTGGAAGGCATGGTGCTGTTTACCGTGCTGTGGATCTTCTCGCGCCGCAAGCGCCCCGTGATGTCGGTTTCAGGGCTGTTCCTGCTGCTGTACGGGTGCTTCCGCTTTTTCGTGGAGTTCTTTCGCCAGCCGGATCCGCAGCTGGGCTTCGTGGCGTTCGGCTGGATGACCATGGGGCAGGTGCTGAGCCTGCCGATGGTCCTGTTCGGAATCATCCTGCTCTATCTCGCCTATCGTCGCCGCGGCGTGACGGCGTGACGGCGGGCGAGCGCGGCGAGAGCCGGGAGGGCTGATCATGCAGCAGTATCTCGACCTGCTTCGCCACATCCGCACGGACGGCGTGGAGAAGGGGGATCGCACCGGGACCGGGACACTCAGCGTGTTCGGTCACCAGATGCGCTTCGACCTCGCGCGCGGCTTCCCCGTGGTGACCACCAAGAAGGTGCACCTGAAGTCGGTGGTGCACGAGCTGCTCTGGTTCCTGCGCGGCGACACCAACATTGGCTACCTGCGGGACAACGGGGTGCGCATCTGGGACGAGTGGGCGGACGCCGACGGCGACCTGGGGCCGATCTACGGCTACCAATGGCGCTCCTGGCCGACCCCGGACGGCGGCCACATCGATCAGCTCGCACGCGTGATCGAGGAGATCCGCCGCAACCCGGACTCGCGCCGCCTTCTCGTGAGCGCCTGGAACGTGGCGGATCTTCCGCGCATGGCGCTGGCGCCTTGCCATGCGCTGTTCCAGTTCTACGTGGCGGACGGGCGCCTGTCCTGCCAGCTCTACCAGCGCAGCGCGGACGTGTTCCTGGGGGTGCCGTTCAACATCGCCTCCTATGCGCTGCTGACCCTGATGGTGGCCCGGGTGTGCGGTCTCGAGCCGGGCGATTTCGTGCACAGCTTCGGCGACGTGCACATCTACCTGAACCATCTCGAGCAGGTCGACCTGCAGCTCGGCCGGGAGCCCTATCCGCTGCCGCGCGTGCGGCTCAACCCGGAGGTCCGCGACCTGTTCGCGTTCCGCTACGAGGACATCGAGTTCCTGGATTACCGCCACCACCCGGCAATCCGTGCGCCGGTGGCGGTGTGACGGAGATCGCATGCGGATCGCGCTGATCGTCGCAATGGACCGGCGGCGGGGCATCGGGCGGGACGGACGCCTGCCCTGGCGCCTGCCCGCCGACCTGGCGTGGTTCCGGCGGGTGACCATGGGCAAGCCGGTGATCATGGGGCGGCGCACCTTCGAGTCCATCGGGCGGCCGCTGCCGGGCCGGGAAAATATCGTGCTCAGCCGGGATCCGGATTATGCCGCGGAGGGGGTCAAGACGGCGCCGGATGTCGCCGCCGCGCTGGCGCTCGCCGGGGACGCGGAAGAGGTGATGATCCTGGGCGGGGCCCGGGTCTACGCGGCCCTGCTGGAGCGGGCCGACCGCATCTACCTGACCGAGGTCCACGGGGATTTCGATGCCGACGTGCGCTTTCCCGAGCTGGACCCGGCCCGGTGGGAGGAGATCCGGCGCATCGAGCAGCCGGCGGACGAGCGCAACCCGTATGCGATGAGCTTCGTCGTGCTGGAGCGGGTGCGGTGGACCCCGTCCACCGACTAGGGCCGTGCTGACCGGATCACGGCATCTGCAGGCCGCCGCCGCCCTGACCGCCGAAGCCGCCGCCCTGGCTGCCGCCCGGGCCACCCATGCCGCCGTCCCCCTGGCCGGGGACGTAGAGCGAGGAGGCCGCCTCCCGGCGCATCTCCTGCAGGCGCTCCATGGTCTGCTCCAGCGCCGCCCGGGCGGCCTCGCCGAACTTCGCCACGGCCTCGTCGAGCGAGTCGGCCTCGAGCTCGAAGCTCAGCGGCAACGCGCCCGCCGAGGTCATGAGCTGGGTCTCGCCGACGTACAGGACCGGGCGACCGTCGTCGACTTCGCCCGAGGCGGTGACCGGGGTCATGCGGCGGATGGTCCCGGCCCGGCGATCGGTGAAGGTCTCCTCGGTGTAGAGATCTTCACGGCTCATGCCCATGTCGGGAAGTTCCTGCTCTGCCATGGCGATGCTGCTCTCCGGGCTCGAATGTGCCGAATGCGCGACGTCCGCGCCCGGCCGTCGCCGCTGCCGCCCCCGCGGGCGGCGATCGTGGGCCTGAGCGCGATCGCAGTACACTGCACAGGGTAACAGATTCGCATCCGGCGGTCGGACAGGTTGAGCACGGTGCAGGGCGACAGCGTGGCGGCAAGGACGGCACGGCAGCTGGCCGCGGCGGGCGCCGCCGCGCGCCACCGCTATGCGCTGGTGCTGTCCGGGCCGCGCCCGTGGGCCCTGGAGGCCGCCCGCGAGGCCCTCGCCGCCGCGCAGCTGCCCCGTTGCATGGTGATCACCGACGCCGGGGTGACCGGCCTGGAGACCTGCCCCGCGCCGCGGGCCCTCACCCTGCTGGGACGCGAGCTGGACGCGGTGGTGTTCGACGCCCGCGCGGGCCTGCACGCCGACGCCCTCGGCGCGGTGAGCGGTACCGTACGCGCCGGGGGGCTGCTGATCCTGATGACGCCGGCCCTGGACGAGTGGCCCGACTACCCCGATCCCGACTACGCGCGGCTGAGCGTCGCCGGCTCCGATCCCTCGCGCATAAGCCCGCGCTTTCTGCGCCGGGCCGTGGAAATTCTCGCGTCCGATCCCGGCGCGGTGATCGTCACCCCGGACGCTGCGGCGCCTGTCCTGCCCGCCCCCGGCCCCGCCGCCGCGGCCCCGGAACATGACGGCGAATGCCGCACGGCGGACCAGAGCGCGGCGGTGGAGGCGGTCCTGCGGGTGGCGCGTGGGCGGGCCCGCCGGCCCCTGGTGCTCACCTCCGACCGCGGCCGCGGCAAGTCCTCCGCCCTCGGCATCGCGGCGGCCCGGCTGCTGCGCCAGGGGCTGGCGGACATCCGGGTGACGGCACCGCGCCTGGATGCGGCCGAACAGGTATTCGCCCGGGCCGCGGCGCTGCTGCCGCGGGCACGCAGCTCGCGCGCCGCGGTGCGCCTGGACGGCGCCGCGCTGACCTTCCAGCCGCCGGACGCGCTGGCGACGGGCGAAGGCGGCGCGCCGCGTCTGCTGCTGGTCGACGAGGCCGCCGCGATCCCCGCCGCCATGCTCACCCGGCTCCTGGAGCGCTGTCCGCGCGTGGTTTTCGCCACCACCCAGCACGGCTACGAAGGGACCGGACGGGGCTTCTCGGTGCGCTTTCGCGACGTCCTGGATGCGCGCACGCCGGGCTGGAAGGCGCTGCACCTGGAAGAGCCGGTCCGCTGGGCGTCCGGCGATCCGCTCGAGCGGCTGGTGTCGCGGCTCCTGCTGCTCGACGCGAACGCGGCCGAGGACGCCGCGGTCGCCGGCGCCACGCCGGAGGAGTGCAGCGTGGAGCGGGTGGACCGCGACGCGCTGGTGGCCGATCCCGATCTGCTGGGCGAGCTGTTCGGCCTGCTGGTGCTGGCGCACTACCGCACCCGGCCGTTCGACCTGCGCCTGGCGCTGGATGCCCCCAACGTGGAGATCCACGTGATGCGCCGGGCCGGCCACGTGGTCGGCACGGCCCTGGTGGCGCTGGAGGGCGGCTTCGACCCGGCGACTGCGCGCGCGATCTGGGCCGGCACCACGCGGCCGCACGGGCACCTGCTGCCGGAGACGCTGGCGGCGCACGCGGGGCTGCGGCGTGCGCCGCTGCTGCGCGGCGCGCGGATCATGCGCATCGCGGTCCACCCGGCGGTGCAGCGGCGCGGCCTGGGAGGACGGCTGCTCGACGCGGTCCTGGCGCAGGCCGGGCGCGACGGCCGTGACTACCTGGGAAGCAGCTTCGGCGCGACGACCTCGCTGCTGCGGTTCTGGCTGGCGCGGGAGCTGCGGCCGGTACGGGTATCGGTGAGCCGCGGCACGACCACCGGCGAGCACTCCGCCGTGGTGCTGCGTCCGCTCACGCCGCCGGGCCGGGAGCTGTACCATGAGGCACGGCGGCGCCACCTGGACGAGCTGCCGCGGCAGCTCGGTGACGCGCTGTGCGATCTCGAGCCGTCGCTGGCGGCGCTGCTGATGCAGCGGGCGCTGGCCTCCGGCGAGCCGCTGATCGGTCCGGACGACCGCGAGGACCTGGTCGCCTGCGGCTTCGGCCGGCGTCTGCCGGAGACCTGCATCGGCGCCCTGTGGCGCCTGTCGGTGGCGGCGCTGCGCGAGCCCGGTGCGAGCGGGCCGCTGGAGCCGGCCGGGCGCGATCTGCTGGTGTTGCGTGTATTGCAGCACCGGCCCTGGAAGGCGGTCGCCGACAGCCTCGGGCTGGCCGGACGTGCCGAGGCCGTTGCGCTCCTGCGGGAAACGCTGCGCCGGCTGCTGCGGCAGTTCGGCGACGCCGATACCCGTGCCCTGGCCGCGTCCCTGGAAAAGGCACCCGGGTCGCCGGCGTGCACGCCCGGCAAACGCGACTGAAGGCGTCCCGGCAGGCAGTGCCGGTTCGCGGAAAACGAGGAGACAGACCCCGTGAAAGTCCGGATCATCCCCGTCACGCCGTTGATGCAGAACTGCTCCCTGCTGGTCTGCGAGCGAAGCCAACGTGCCGCTCTGGTCGACCCCGGCGGCGACCCCGAACGGATCCTGGCGGCCGTCGGCGAATCGGGGGCGGAGGTGGAGAAAATCCTGGTGACGCACGGCCATCTCGACCACGTCGGCGCGGTGGCCGACCTGGCGCAGCGGCTGGATGTGCCGGTGGAGGGTCCGCAAGGCGAGGACCGGTTCTGGATCGAGGGGGTGTCGGAGCAGGCACGCATGTTCGGCTTCCCGCCGGCACACAGCTTCGAGCCCGAGCGCTGGCTGGAGGACGGCGATGCCGTCAGCTTCGGCGAGACCACGCTCGCGGTGCGCCACTGCCCCGGCCACACCCCCGGGCACGTGATCTTCTTCGACGCGGACTCGCGCGTGGCGATCGTGGGCGACGTGCTGTTCCAGGGCTCGATCGGTCGCACGGATCTGCCGCGCGGGGACTTCGAGAGCCTGGTCCGCTGCATCCGCGAGCGCCTGTTCCCGCTGGGTGACGACGTCACCTTCGTCCCGGGGCACGGCGGCACGGCAACCCTGGGCCAGGAACGCCGCATGAACCCCTTCGTCGGCGACTTCGCGGTCTAGCTGTGATCTCTCAACAGGTTGTCCACGCGGGCCGCGACCCTGTCAGCGGAACCTGCGGCGGGGGCGGTAGTGGCCCCGGCAGGGTTCGGTGACCGGCACCGGCCGACCGTCGTCCCCCGGCGGGTCCAGGCGCAGCGCGGTCAGGCAGCCGCCCCAGAGACAGCCCGTGTCGGCGGGAAACACGTCCGGGGCCGCGACCGGGCCCAGCGTCGACCAGTGGCCGAAGACGATGCGATGTCCCCGGCTGCGCCGGCCCGGCACCTCGAACCACGGCAGGTAGCCCGCCGGCTGGGATCCGGGCGGTCCCTTGTAGCTCAGGTCGAGGCGGCCGTCGGCAGTGCAGAAGCGCATCCGGGTCAGGGCGTTGACGATGAACCGCTCGCGCTCGCGTCCGGCCAGCTCCGGGGACCACCGGTCCGGCTGGTCGCCGTACATCTCGCGGAAGAAGGCCTGGTAGTCCGGGCCGCGCAGGCGGGCCTCGACCTCGCCGGCGCAGCGGCTCGCGGTATCCGGATCCCACTGCGGCGGCAGGCCCGCGTGCACCAGGGTGTAACCGAGCGCCGGGTCATGGTGCAGCATCGGCCGGTGGCGCAGCCACTCGAGCAGGGGCACCCGGTCCGGCGCCGTGAGCACCGGCTGCAGCGTCCGGTTCAGGTGTTCCTCGTGGCCGCCGTGCACTCCGGCCAGCAGGTGCAGGTCGTGGTTGCCCAGAACGGTGGTCGCGGACCCGCCAAGCCCGCGGACCAGGCGCAGGGTCTCCAGTGAACCCGGGCCGCGGTTGACCAGGTCGCCGGTCAGCCACAGGCGGTCGCGCCCGGGATCGAAGTCGATGTGCTCGAGCAGCCGGCACAGCTCGTCATAGCAGCCCTGGATGTCGCCGATCGCCCAGACGGCCATCAGCGGTCGCTGCCCGCCGCCGGGGAGCGCCGGTGCGGTTCGCGTTGGACGGGGACCGGGCTCACCTGGTATCGGGCTTGATGTGCACCGACAGCACGTCGCAGGGGGCGCGGTGAATGATCGCGTCGTCGGGAGAGCCCAGCAGCACGGCCAGGCCGTGGCGCTCGTGTCGGCCCAGCACGATCAGGTCGACCTCGCCTTCCTTTGCCTGGCGGCAGATTTCGCGCCGGATGTTGCCGCTGGCCACGTGACACGCGTCCTGCGGCACCTTCAGCCGCTCGGCGAGCTCCGCCAGCTTCTGGCGGGCATTGTCGATCAGTTCCTTCTCGACCGTCACGGGTGCGGGCAACAGCGCTTCCCCCGACGGATCGACCGGGATGTATTCCACCACGTGCATCATGCTGAGACGAGCGTCGTAGCGTCGAGCGAGGTCCGCCGCCCGCTCCGCGACCGGCTCGCTGTCCGGGCTCAGGTCGAGCGCCAGCAGTACGTGCTTGTAGTCGTTCATCGCCTGACGTCTCCTGCGAGTCGCGGTGTCCCCTCACCGCGGGCTCATTTTGCCGTGCCCGCGGACCCGGCGCAAAAGGGACCCGCGCGGCTCAGCCGGCATCGGCCACGCGGTCGGCGAGGGCCGCGAACTGCGCGGGCGAGACCTGCTCCGGCCGGAGCCCGGGGTCGACCCCCGCGGCCCGGATTTCGCTCTCGTCGAGGTAGCGCCGCAGCGCGTTGCGCACGGTCTTGCGGCGCTGGCTGAAGGCCTGTGCCACGATCGCCCGGAAGGTGGCCGGGTCGGCCACCGCAAAGGGGGGCTCGCGCAGCGGGCGCAGCCGGACGAAGGCCGAGTCCACCCGGGGCGCCGGACGGAAGGCGCCGGGCCCGATGCGGAACAGCCGCTCCACGCGGCAACGCCAGGCGAGCATCACGCTGAGCCGGCCGTAGGTGCCGGAGCCGGGCCCGGCGGCCATGCGGTCGACCACCTCCCGCTGCAGCATGAAGTGCATGTCCAGGATTGCCTCTGCCTGGTCCAGCAGGTGGAACAGCAGCGGCGTGGAAACGTTGTAGGGCAGGTTGCCGACCAGGCGCAGCGGGCCGCCGCGCGCGCGCGCCAGCGAGCCGAAGTCGAAGGCCAGGGCGTCGGCGCGGTGCACGCGGAGCGTACCGTAGCCTTCGCACAGCTGCGAAAGCATCGGTACCACGTCCCGGTCAAGCTCGATCACGTCCAGCGCCCCGCAGCGCTGCAGCAGGGGCAGCGTCAGCGCGCCCAGCCCGGGCCCGATCTCCGCCAGCCGCTGGTCGGGAAGCGGCCGGACCGCGTCCAGGATGCGTCCGATCACCCGCGGGTCGTGCAGGAAATGCTGCCCGTAGCGCTTGCGCGGCCGGTGCGCGACGCTCATCGGCTTCCCGCGCGGACCAGGGTGACGGCCTGGTCCAGCGCGGCGCGCAGGCTGCCGGCATCGGCACGTCCGCTGCCGGCCAGGTCGAAGGCGGTGCCGTGGTCCACGGAAGTGCGGATGATGGGCAGTCCCAGCGTGATGTTGACGGCCCGGCCGAAGCCCAGGTGCTTCAGCACTGGCAGCCCCTGGTCGTGGTACATGGTCACCACGGCGTCCGTCTGCTCCAGCCGGGGCGGGGTGAATGCCGTGTCCGCCGGCAGGGGCCCGCGGACGTCCAGGCCCCGGGATCGCAGGGTCTCCAGGGTCGGCCCGATGATGTCGCGCTCTTCGGTGCCGAGGTGGCCGTCCTCGCCGGCGTGCGGGTTGAGCCCGCACACCGCCAGGCGCGGCTGCCCGATGCCGAAGCGCTCGCGCAGATCGCGCGCGGCGATGCGGATCACGCGTCCGAGGCGGTCGGCCGTGATGGCGTCGGGTACGGCCCGCAGCGGCAGGTGCGTCGTGACCAGCACCACCCGCAGGCCGGGTGCGGCCAGCATCATCACCGGTTCCCCGCCGACCACTTCCGCCAGGAACTCGGTGTGCCCCGAGAAGGCGATCCCGGCGCGGTTGATCACGGCCTTGTTCACCGGCCCGGTGACCAGGGCGTCGAACTCGCCCTCCAGGCAGCCCCGCGCGGCGCGGCGCAGGCTCTCCAGCACGGCCGCGGCGTTGGCCGGGTCGGGTCGCCCGCCGGCGACCTGCCGGGCCAGCGGCACCGGCAGCACCGCCAGCTCCCCGCTGCGGGACGCCCGCAGCGGCTCCCCCGGCACGTACTCGCGAAACCGGATCTCGCGACCGAGCTGCCGGGCCCGGGCGCCGAGCGCTTCGGGATCGCCCGCGACCACCATCTGGGCGGCCTGGTCTGCGCCGGCGAGCTCGAGGCACAGGTCGGGCCCGATGCCGGCCGGTTCGCCGGGAGTCAGGACGATGCGCACCGCCGCGCGGGACATGGCGTCAGCCGGCGGCCTCGCTCGCCTGGTTCCCGCCGCCGCCATGGCCCACCAGCACCTTGACGTAGGACTGGTCGCGCATGCGGCGCAGGAAGATCTCCGTCTGCTGCTGCATCTTGCGCTGGAAGATCGCCTCGCGTGCCTGGTTCCGCCGCGCCTCGCTGGTGGCGTCATGCTTGCGCCGGCCCAGCACCTGGATGATGTGCCAGCCGAAGCGCGTCTGGAACGGCTGGCTGATCTGGCCCTTCTTCAGGTTCTGCATCACCTGGGTGAACTCCGGCACCAGCTGGTTGGGCTGGATCCAGCCGAGGTCGCCGCCGTTGGCGGCACTGTTGGTATCGTCCGAGTTCTGCTTCGCCAGGCGCGAGAACTTGGCCCCTTCCTCGAGCTCTCTGCGCAGCTTCTCCAGCTTCGCCTTCGCCTGCCTGTTGTCGGTCAGCGCGTCGGTCTTGATCATGATCTGGCGCACGTGGGTTTCCTGCACCATCACCCGCTTGCCGCCCTTCTTTCCCAGCAGCTTGATAATGTGAAAGCCGCTGGGGCTCCGGATGGGACCGCTGATCTGGCCGGTCTTCAGATTGCTCAGGTGGGTGAGGAACACGATCGGCAGGTCCCCGGCCGAGCGCCAGCCCAGGTCACCCCCCTTGAGCGCCTGCTGGCCGTCCGACACGCGCAGGGCCTCCTGGGCAAAGTTCGCGCCGTTGCGCAGTTTCTTGACCACTTTCTCGGCCTTCTTGCGCCTGGCCCGGATCTGGGCGGCGGTCGCGCCCTCCGGCAGCGCGATCAGGATGTGCTGGATGTGGTACTGAACCTGGCTCCCGCCCCGGTTCGGGTGCTGCGACAGGTAGTGGTCCACTTCACGCTTGGTCACGGTGATCTGGCTCGCGACGTCACGCTGGTGGAGCTTGCGTATCACGAGCTGGTCCCGGATCTGCTGGCGGAAATGCGCGAAGCTCATCCCCTGGCTCTGCACCGCCTGCGAGAACTGATCGAGGGTCATGCCGTTGCTCTGGGCAATATGCTTGAGGGCGCTGTTGATCTCGTCGTCGCTCACGCGGATGCCGGTGTTGTCCGCCTGCTGCAGCTGGATCTTCTGCATGATCATGTGCTCGAGCACCTGGTGCCGGAGCACGTCCTGCGGCGGGAGCTGGGTGCCCTGCTGCTGCAGCTGGTAGCGGGCCTCCTGCATGCGCTGGTCCAGCTCGCTCTGCAGGATGACGCCGTTGTTTACCACCGCGACCATGCGGTCGAGCGTTTGGGCGTTGCCGCCTCCGGTCGAACCCTGGCCGCCGCTGCCGCCACCGGTGCCCGAGGGGGCCGCCAGGGCGAGTGGAACGGCGTACAGGACGACGATGGCCGCGACCAGCGCGGCCGCCAGGTAGGACTTGCGCATGGGCTGTATTCCGCCAGTCGGCTGCATTGCTCAGTGAGAGTGGTAGCCAAGGATATCATGTTCCAGCAGGTCGCCGACCCCGTTCCCCAGCCGCGTCAGCCCCTTGAGCTGGAGCTGGAAATACAGGCCCGAGCTCGCGCGGCCGCCGATGCCGGAGATGTAGCGACGCGCCACGACCTGCAGCGCCCAGCAGCAGCTCTCGTACTGCATCCCCGCGAGCGCCTCCAGGGTGCGGTGGTCGCGCAGGGAATAGTTCCAGCGCGCGATCGCGCTCCAGCGCCGGCTCACCGGCCACACCGTCGAGACGTCCGTCTGGCGCAGGGGTTGGCTGGTGCTGTCGCGGATCTGCCGGTAGGCGAGGTTGACGATCCGGTCGCCGCTGTCGTGGTAACGCACCCCCGCCATGCTGCGTACGGTGCGGTGGGAACGGGGATCCCACTCGACGTCGCCCAGAGCGGACAGCACCCGGCTCAGGTCGATCCGGGCCCGGCCCAGCAGATCCGAGGATCCGCGGCCGGAGACCGTCTCGCCCGGCATCACGACGCGGTGCGGATGGAAATAGTAGATCTGGCCGATCCCGGCATCGGCGTACTGGCGCCCGCTGGCCGGATCGATGATCTGCGAACCCAGCATCGTCGTGACCTGGTTCGCGTCGCCGAGCCGGTCGGTGCCGGTGAAGCGGTTCTCCGAGAACAGCTCCGGGAAGGTGAACTGCGGGACCGTGGTATCCAGCACCGGCAGGTCGCTTTGCCTGCGATACGGTACGTACAGGTAGTACAGCCGTGGCTGCAGCGTCTGGATCAGCGCGTGCCCGCCGAGCCGGAAGCTGCGCTCGAAGAACAGCTGCGTGTCCAGGCTGGCGATGGGCGCCCCGCGCGCCGGATGGCTCCGCGTAAGCTGCGGATCGGCGCTGCGCAGGGTGGAGGTGATGTCGTAGGCCGTGTAGCGGTAGGCCACCCGCGGATGGACGTAGAAGCCCGGCCGGTCCAGCGGCAGGCTCAACCCGATTTCCGTGTCGAGGCGCTCGGCCCGGGTCTTCTGGTGGTGGGCGAAGCGCACCGCCTCGCTGTACAGGTCCCAGTGCAGCGGCCCCAGGGACGGGGGATAACGGGTATGCACCAGCAGCCGGGGCAGGCGCTGGTAGGGAAGGTCGGCCCCGGTGAGCGTGGGATCGGCCAGCTGGAAGTCCTGCGCCTGCAGCTGCATCATCCAGGCCTGCCCGGAGTATTCGAGGTCCGCGTTGCGGTCGAGCAGGCGCGTGCTGGAGGCGGCCAGGCTGCCCCCGAGGTCCTGGAAGTAATACGGGTCGCTGACGTCCCGGTAGTGCAAGTCGGCAGACCAGTGCGGCGACAGCCGGGTATGGTCCCGGGCGCCCAGCAGGTACCGGCGGCTGCCGTAGACACGGTCGTGGGGGAGATAATCCAGGTCCAGCTCGCCGCGGGAGTTCTGCGTGAGGTAGCGGTACTGGTTCTGCACCTGGAGCCCCCGCCGGGTCATGATCCTCGGGGTGACCGTCGCGTCCTGGTTGGGCGCCAGGTTGAAATAATAGGGCGTCGCCAGGTCCGCGCCCGTGTTGCCCGAGACACCGAAGCTGGGAGCCAGGAACCCGCTCTTGCGGCGGTTGGTGAGCGGGAAGGAGAGCCAGGGCGTGTACAGGATCGGGACCCCCTTGAACCACAGCGTCACGTCGCGCGCGGTGCCCTCGTCGTGCTTGCGGTCGAGCACCATGTGGCGGGAGTGCATCACCCAGTCCCGGTGCCCGACGGCACAGCTGGTGTAGTCCACGTCCGTCAGGATCCCCAGGTCGTTGCCGCGTAGCCGGATCTCGCTGGCACTGCCGCGGCCCTGGCGCTGTCGCAGGTAGAAGTGCGCCTGGTGCACGACGCTGTGGTGGCTGGCCAGGTCGAGGCGGGCGCGGCTGCCGGATACGTCCACGAACTGCCCCAGGAAGACGATGTTGCCGCTGGCGTCCAGCAGGCCGCTGGCATGGTCGTAGGTGGCCCGGTCGGCGAACAGCTCCTGGCCGTCGCGGCGCGCGTGCACGTCGCCCAGGAGCCGGGTCACGCCATGGCCTTCGAGCCTGGCCTGGCGCGCCTTGAGTCGCACCAGCCCGGGAGCGAGGGGCGTGGCGGGCTGCGTGCGGCGCGAAGCGAGGGGGTTGACGACCCCGCACATCGGGTATTCCGCCGCCCAGGCACGCATCGGTGCGGCCCCCAGGGTGACGACGGCGAGAATGAGCAACGGCTGCTTCACCAGGGGCGTCGTTCTCGGTCAGGGCGGGGCGGCGGCCGGACGGACTGCTCCGCGCCCCGCTTTTCCGGTAGTATGCGCTGCAACGGTCCGCTGCCGGCGCGCTGCGGGCGGCTCCGGTGCCGGCCGGGTGCGTCCCCGACGCCTGCCGGTCGCGCGCCCCGGGCCGCGAGGCCGTGTCGGGGCGGCCCGACGGCGCTGCCAGCTTACCAGTCGGGCAGAGGGGAAGAAACTGTGCGGGCAGGATCTGCGGAAGGGGCGACGGACGTCCGCCTGGAGCAGTTGCGCGCCTGGCTGGGGACGGTCCTCGGCGCCGAGCCGGGTTCCCTGCAGCCGATTTCCAGCGATGCGAGCTTCCGGCGCTACTTCCGGCTCCGGCATGGTGGCGACACCCTGGTGGCCATGGACTCGCCGCCGGACCGGGAGCCCCCCGCGCCATTCGTGCATGTCGCGGCGCTGCTGCGCGGGGCGGGCGTGAACGCCCCGCGGATCCTCGAGGCGGATCTGGAGCACGGCTTCCTGCTGCTTTCCGACCTGGGTCGACGCTCCTACCTCGAGGTCCTGGACCACGAGAATGCGGACGAGCTGTTCGGGGACGCCCTGGCGGCGCTGGTGCGCTGGCAGCTGGCCACCCGGCCCGGCGAGCTGCTCCTCTATGACCGCGCCCGGCTGCGGGCCGAGCTGGAGCTGTTCGCCGACTGGTACGTCGGGGCGCACCTGGGCCTGCCGCTGCGCGGGAAGCGGCGCGAGGCCTGGGCCGGGACCTGCGAGCTGCTGCTGGACAGCGCGCTTGCCCAGCCGCGGGTGTACGTGCACCGCGACTACATGCCCCGCAACCTGCTGCTGTCCGACCCCAACCCGGGCGTGATCGACTTCCAGGACGCCCTGGAGGGGCCGGTGACCTACGATGTCGTATGCCTGTTCCGGGACGCCTTCCTCTCCTGGGAGGAGGAACGCGTGCGGGACTGGGCGCTGGAGTACCGCGAGCACGCCGAGCGGGCGGGGCTGCCGGTCCCCGCGGGCCGGGACGAGTTCCTGCGGGCGTTCGACTGGATGGGGATGCAGCGGCACCTCAAGGTGCTGGGGATCTTCGCGCGCCTGTGCCACCGGGACGGCAAGCCGGCGTACATCGCCGACGCCCCGCGATTCCTGGCCTACCTGCGCACCGCCGCGCACCGCTACGCCGCCTTCCGCGGGCTGCTGCGCCTGCTGGACGAGCTGGAAGCGGACGCCGGCCGCGGGAGCCGTTGATGCGCGCGATGATCCTGGCCGCGGGGCGGGGAGAGCGCATGCGTCCCCTGACCGACCGGTGCCCCAAGCCGCTGCTGCAGGCCGGCGGCAGGCCGTTGCTGGTGTGGCACCTGGAACGCCTGGCGGCGGCCGGGTTCGGCGACATCGTGATCAATCTCGCCTGGCTGGGGGAGCAGATCCGCGAGACGGTCGGCGACGGTTCCCGCTGGGGCCTGCGCGTGAGCTACTCGGACGAGGGGCGCACTATGCTGGAGACGGCGGGCGGGATCCGCCGGGCGCTGCCGCTGCTGGGGCACCGGGAGCCGTTCCTGGTGATCAACGGCGACATCTGGTGCGACTACCCGCTGGAGCGGGCGGTCCTGCCGCACGGGCGCCTGGCGCACCTGGTGCTGGTGCCGAATCCCGCCCACAACCCGGGCGGCGACTTCGCCCTGGTGGGCGATGAGGCCAGGTCGCGGGGCACGCCCGCGTTCACCTTCGCCGGCATCGGCATCTATCGCGCCTCGCTGTTCGACGGACTGGGCGAGGGGGCGCAGCCGCTGGCGCCGCTGCTCGCCCGCGCGGCCGCGCGGCGCCGCGTCAGCGCGGAACTCTGGCGCGGGCAGTGGTTCGACGTCGGTACGCCGCAACGCCTGCAGGCGCTGGACGCCTGCCTGGCGGGCCGCCGCTGAATCTCAGGCGGGAGCGTGCTCGCGGTAACCCAGCTCGGCCAGCAGGGCATCCTCCAGCTGGCCGCGCACCCGCTGCATGTCCACGCCGTCGGCGAGGTCGGCCAGACGGGTCATCCGCAGCCCGGTGTAGCCGCAGGGATTGATGCGGCCGAACGGCTCCAGGTCGAGGTCGACGTTGAAGGCGATGCCGTGGTAGCTGCAGCCGCGGCGCACCCGCAGCCCGATGGAGCCGATCTTGGCGTCCCCGACGTAGACGCCGGGGGCGTCCCGGCGCGCGTGTCCGGCGACACCGTACGCCTCGAGCACCCGGATCATGCTGTTCTCCAGGCGCGTGACCAGCCCGCGGATGCCCAGGTCCAGCCGGGTGATGTCCACCAGCGGGTACACGACCCACTGGCCGGGGCCGTGATAGGTGACCTGTCCGCCGCGATCGACCGGCACCACCGGGATGCTCCCGGGGGCCAGCAGGTGCTCCGGAAGGCCGTTCTGGCCCTGGGTGAACACGGGTGGATGCTCGAGGAACCACAGCTCGTCCGGGGTCGCCGGCCCGCGCTGGTCGGTGAAGGCCTGCATCCGGTGCCAGGTGGGCTCGTAGTCCACCCGCCCGAGATTGCGGATGACCGGTTGGGGGATCCTGGTGCTCATAGTGCCATCAGAACGCGTTGGTGCGCGCTCAGCTCGCGGTAGAGGCCGTCCAGCTGGCGCCGGCTTTCCGCCCGCAGGGTGACCGTGATCGAGACGTAGCGCCCGTGACGGCTCGGTCGGCGGCGGATACGGCTCTCGTCCAGCCCGGGCACGTGCCGCCGGAAGACCTCCAGCACGGCCTGCTCGAACGTCCCGGTGCTCTCGCCGAAGACCTTGACCGGGAAGTCGCACGGAAACTCGAGAGCCGGTCGCCGGCCGGTTGCCCCGGTCATCACGCCCGGCCCTCGGCGGCCGCGTGCGCACCGGAATCGGCCAGCCACTGCCGCTTGTGCGCCTGGATCAGGCCGTCCACGCGGTGCCAGAGCGGACCGGGACGGCCTTCGCCGACCGGCCGGTCGTCGAGGCGCGTCACGGGCAGCACCTCGCGGGTCGAGCTGGTGATCCAGATCTCGCTCGCCGCCGCCAGCTCCGCCTGGTCGACGGGCCTCTCCTCGACGGCCAGGCCGTCGGCCCGGGCCAGCTCCAGCACCAGGTCGCGGGTGATGCCGGGAAGCAGGAAGCGGTCCTTGGGCGGCGTCACCAGTGCCTCGCGGATCACCGCGAACAGGTTGCTGGCGGCGCCCTCGTGCACCCGGCCGTCCCCACGCACCAGGATCGCCTCGCTGCAGCCGGCTTCCCGCGCTTCCTGGCGCAGCAGCACGTTGGGCAGCAGCGTGATCGCCTTGATGTCGCAGCGCTCCCAGCGATAGTCGCGCCGCGTCACCGCGGCGATCCCCTGCTCGAGCACCTCGGGCGCGGGGGGGCGCAGCGGGCTCGCCATCAGGAAGACGGTCGGCCGCGCATCCGTCGGGAAGAAGTGATCCCGGCCGGGGCCGGCCCCGCGCGTGACCTGGAGGTACACGGAAAGATCGCCGCCGCCGTTGTGCCGGATCAGCTCCGCGATCAGCTCCGCCCAGGCGTCCCGACGGTGGGGGTCGGGGATCCGCACGGCGGCCAGACTGTTGCGCAGGCGCTCCAGGTGCCCCTCCAGGCGGAACGGCAGACCGGAGTACACCGGGATCACCTCGTAGACCCCGTCGCCGAACAGAAACCCCCGGTCCAGAGGCGACACGGCCGCTGCATGCAGCGGCCGGAATTCGCCGTTCAGGTAGACGCTTGGTTCGCCGACGCTCATTGGAACATCAGTCTCACGCTGTCGAACATGCGACGCAAGAGCCCGCCCTCCGGCACGGCCTGCAGCGGGTACAGCGGACGCTGGGCCAGCACCTTGCCCGCCAGTGACACCTTCACGGTGCCCACCTGGCTGTCGGGCGAGATCGGGGCGGTGAGGTCCGGCTTGACGCTGGTCATCGCCTTCAGGTCCTTGTAGCGGCCCCGCGGGATGGTGACGTACAGCGGCTTGCGCAGGCCGACGCCGACCTGCTGTTGCCTGCCCTTCCATACGCGGGCCTTGGTGAGCGGCTTGCCCGCCGCGTAGAGCTGGTGGGTCTCGTAGAAGCGGAAGCCGTAGTTGAGCAGCGCCTGGCTGTCGTTGATCCGGCCCTCCTCGCCGCGCGAGTCCAGCACCGCCGCGATCAGGCGCATGCCGTCGCGGTGCGCCGAGGAGACCAGGCAGTAACCGGCGGCCTCGGTGTGGCCGGTCTTGAGGCCGTCGACGTTGTCGCTGCGCCAGAGCAGCTTGTTGCGGTTGTACTGCTTGATGCCGTTCCAGCTCAGCTCCTTCTGGGCGAAGAACTCCTTGTAGTACTTGGGGTAGTCGTCGATGATCGCCCGCGCCAGCGTTGCCAGGTCGCGCGCGGTGCTGTAGTGGTCCGGGTGCGGCAGGCCGTCGACGTCGGCGTAGTGGGTGTTCTTCATGCCCAGCTGCCGGGCGTTGTGGTTCATCAGGCTCACCATGCCGCTGGTGCTCCCGGCGACGTACTGCGAGAGCGCCACGGTGGCGTCATTGCCCGAGTCGACGATGATGCCCTCGATGAGCTTGCGCACCGGGACCTTGTGGCCGACGCGGATGAACATCCGCGAGCCGCCGGTACGCCAGGCCTTCTCGCTGATGGTGACCGGATCGGAAAGATGGATGGAACCGGACTTGAGCTCGCCGAAGGTGATGTACAGGACCATCATCTTGGTCAGGCTCGCCGGCGGGTGGCGCTTGTCGGGGTTCTTGGCCGCGATCACCTTGCCGGTACTGTTCGCGATCACGATGTAGCTCGCCGCGCTCACCGGCGGTGGGGCGGGCACCGGCGTCTGGGCGGCCAGCACCGGACCGGCGAGCAGCAACAGGGGGATAAGCGAAAGGGCTCGTGAAAGGATCATCCGCGACATGTTCAGACCTTGCCTGGCACTCGCCGGTCAGTGGCCGTCACGGCCACCACGGGCCGGGACAGCGGGGGGTGTGCCCGCCCGGGGGCGGTTCAAAAGAGCGAATTCTACCCGCAGGCCGGGGCCGCGGCTACCGATCGCCACCGCCGCCGAACCGGCCGATCACTTCGGTGTGGGCGATGCCCCGCGCGGCCAGCGCATGATGCAGCTGTCCCAGCCTGGCACGGCTGCGCACGGGACCGAGGTGCACCCGGAACAGTGCGCGGCCTGCGTCCTCGACCCTCTGTATGCTCACGCCGACGGCCAGCCCGGCGTGCGCCAGCCGCTGCCGGAGCCGCTCGGCATGGTCGCGCTGCCGGAAGGCGCCCACCTGCACATAGACCCCGTGCGGCGGGTCGGGTTCGGCGGCGCGTCCCTTCGCGGCACCGCGTCCGTGCGCCAGCACCTCGTTGCCCGGCGAGGGATGACCGGGCGTGATCGCGCGGATGCGCACCGGTGCGGTGCCGTGCTTGAGCATGTGGAGCTTGGCCGCGGCCGCGTACGACAGGTCGATCAGCCGGTTGTCGGCGAACGGGCCGCGGTCGTTGATCTTGACCACCACGCTGCGGCCGTTGCGCAGGTCCGTTACCCGCACGAAGCTCGGGATCGGCAGGGTCCGGTGCGCCGCGGTCATCGCGAACATGTCGTAGGGCTCGCCGCTGGCGGTGCGGTGGCCGTGGAACTTGGTGCCGTACCAGGAGGCGACACCCGTCGCCTCGTAGCCCGCGGCCGACTTCAGCACGTGGTAGACGTGACCGTCGACCTTGTAGCTGGAGGGGTTGCCGTACGGGCTGCGCGGCAGCTTGCGCGGCTTCGCGTTGGGAATCCGCGTGATGTTGTCCGGAATCCGGCTCGGGGCGGGGGCCCCGTCCTGGCGGGGCAGGCCGGCGCAACCGGCGAGCGCCGCCACGAGCAGCAGCGCGGACAGCCGGAGCGTGGCGGTCCCCCGCTCAGGCCGCATTTTCCCCCGCCTGGTACTGCTTGCGGATGGCCCGGCTGAGCTGATAGACGGCCATGGCGTAGAGCGGGCTGTGGTTGTACCGGGTGATCACGTAGAAGTTGTGCAGCCCCACCCAGTACCCCTTGCCCTGCTTTTCGGTCAGGGCGAACAGGAACGCCGGGTCCTTGCCGTCGCCATCCGCGTCGATCTCGATGCCGGCCTTGCGCAGCGCGGCGACGGTGGTGTGGGGCTTGAGCGGTCCGTCACTCAGCTTGCCGGCATCGGCCGATCCGGGGCGGGCCCGCAGCACGATCGGCTGCCCCTTGCGCCAGCCGTGCCGGGCGAAATAGTTGGCGATGCTGCCGATGGCGTCCGCGTGGGTGTGCCACAGGTCCTTGCGGCCGTCGCCGTTGAAGTCGACCGCGTATTCACGGTAGCTGCTCGGCATGAACTGCGGCATCCCCATGGCTCCGGCGTAGGAGCCGCGGATATCGTCCGGGTCGAGATCCTGGGCGCGGGCCATCAGCAGGAACTGCTCGAGCTCGCGGCGGAAATAGGCCCCCCGCGGCGGATAGTCGAAACCCAGCGTGGCGAGGGTGTCGATCACCGGGTAGCTGCCGCTGTGGCTCCCGTAGCGCGTTTCCACGCCGAGGATGGCGACGATGATCTGCGGCGGGACCCCGTATTCCTTCCGGGCCCGCTGCAGGAGAGCGCGATTGCGCTGCCAGAACCGCACCCCCTCGGCGATGCGCGAAGAGGTGACGAAGATCCGGCGATAGCGGTACCAGGGCAGCTTCTCCGCCGGCTGCCGGATCGACTTGAGGATGTCCTTGCGGTAATGGACGTGACGGAACCAGTGCTCGAGCCGGGAGGTCTGGAAGCCGTGCTGCTGCACCATCCGGTCGACGAACTTGTGGAAGGCCGCGGACTGGAAGAACGGCGGCTGCGCCAGGGCCGGCCTGGCAAACGCCGCGAGCACGAGGGCGGTCGGCAGGAGGATCGCCGCGACCCGGGCTGCGGCAGCGTGGCGACGCACTGGGCGGGTGCGGTGCATCAGGCGACCAGCTTTCGGTGAGTATGGACGGACATGAGAATACCGAACCCCGCCATGAGCGTCACCATGGACGTTCCGCCGTAGCTGATCAGCGGCAGGGGCACGCCGACGACGGGCATCAGCCCGGTGACCATGCCGGCATTGACGAAGACGTAGACGAACAGGGTCAGGGACAGGCTGCCGGCCAGCAGCCGCTCGAAGGTGTCCTGGGCGCGGATGGCGATCTGCAGGCCGCGCCCGATCACGTACAGATACAGCACCAGCAGCAGGCACAGGCCCACCAGCCCGAACTCCTCGCCGAGCACCGCGAAGATGAAGTCGGTCGAGCGCTCCGGCAGGAACTGCAGATGCGCCTGGGTGCCGTTCAGCCAGCCCTTGCCGAACAGGCCGCCCGAGCCGATCGCGATCTTGGACTGGATGATGTGGTAGCCGGCGCCCAGCGGATCCTTCTCCGGGTTGAAGAAGGTCAGCACCCGCTGCTTCTGGTAGTCGCGCAGGTGGAACCAGATGACCGGCGCCAGCGCCGCCATCGACAGCGCCAGTCCCCAGATGTAACGCCAGCGCAGTCCCGCCAGGAACAGGGTGAACAGTCCGGCACTGGCCACCAGCACCGCCGTGCCCAGGTCGGGCTGGCGCGCGATGAGCACCACGGGCACGAGGATCAGCGCCGCCGCCCAGGCCACGTGGCGCAGGCGTGGCGGCAGCGGGCGGTAGTGCAGGAAGCTGGCCACCATCATGGGCACCGCCAGCTTCATGATCTCGGAGGGCTGGAAACGCACCACGCCGAGATCGAGCCAGCGCTGTGCCCCCTGGCCGACATCGCCCATCCACGCCACCAGGATCAGCAGGATCACACCGCCCAGATACAGCAGCGGTGTCCACAGTCGCATGGTGAGCGGCGGGATCTGGGCGACGACGATCATCACGCCGAAGGCCAGCACCATCCGCAGCCCCTGGCGCAGCAGGATGCCCTCGCTCTCGCCGCCGGCGCTGTACAGGATCGCGAGGCCGACCCCGCATAGCAGCAGCAGCCCGGCGAGCAGCGGCGGATCCAGGTGCAGGCGTTCGAGCAGCCGGCCGAAGCCGCCGGTCACGCCCTGGGACGTGGGGTAGTCGTCATCGAACAGCATGGGTCTCGTCGATCAGGTACGTGTCCATGACCTTGCGCGCCACGGGTGCCGCGGCGACGCTGCCGCCGCCGCCGTGTTCCACCACGACGGCGACCGCGATCCGCGGGTGCTCCGCCGGCGCGAAGGCGATGAACAGGGCGTGGTCCCGGAGCTTCATCGGCAGGTTTTTCTCCTCCCCTTCCTGGTCACCGCCGCCGCTGCTGAACACCTGGGCGGTGCCGGTCTTGCCCGCGACCTTGTACTTCAGGCCGTAGGAGATGTTGTGCGCGGTGCCGTGGATGCTGCCCACCACCCGCTCCATGTCACGGGTGATCCGGCGCCAGTACGAGGCGTTGCGCAGCCGCACCGGTGGCTCCTTCACGTCGGTCGGGGGGTCGAGCTTGTCGTCGACCGGGTCCTGGAAGTCCTTGACCAGGTGCGGCCGCAGGCGCTCGCCACGATCGGCGATGATCGCGGTCGCGGTCGCCAGCTGCAGCGGCGTGATCAGCATGTAGCCCTGTCCGATGCCCGTGATCACGGTTTCCCCGGTGTACCACGGCTTGCCGTACTTCTTACGCTTCCAGGCCGGCGAGGGCAGCAGTCCCGGACGCTCGCCGTCGAGGTCCACCCCGGTGCGCTTGCCGAAGCCGAAGCGGCTGAGGAAATCATGCATCTTCTGGATCCCCATCGCCACGGCGAGATGGTAGAAGTAGATGTCGCACGACTGGGTGATGGCCTTCCTCAGGTCGGTCCAGCCGTGCCCCCAGCGCTTCCAGCCGTGATAGACGCTGTCCGTGTGCGGCAGGTGGTAAACGCCCTTGCAGTCGACCTTTCCGTTCCTGCCCACGACGGTGCCGGTCTGCAGCTCCGCCAGACCCATGAACGGCTTGATCGTGGATCCCGGCGGGTAGCGTCCCCGGATGGCCCGGTTGAACAGCGGCTTGGCCGGGCTGTGGGTCAGCCGGGCGTAGGTCCCGGGATCGATGCCGTCGACGAACCGGTTGGGATCGAAGCTGGGCGTGCTGACCATGGCCAGGATGCCGCCGGTCTTCGTGTCGATCGCGACCACTGCCCCGTGTTGCTTGCCCAGCGCCTTCCGGGCCACTTCCTGCAGCTTCGAGTCGACGGTCAGGTAGACGTTCTGGCCGGGGACCGGGGACTTTCGGTCGAGCACCCGGACGACGCGCCCCTCCGCCGTGACCTCGACCTTGCGGTACCCCACGGTGCCGTGCAGGCGCTGCTCGTAGCGCTGCTCGATGCCGGTCTTGCCGACGTGGGTGGTGCCCGCGTAGTTGCTGTCGTCCAGGCGGTTGAGATCCTGGCGGTCGATTGCGCCGACGTAGCCCACGATGTGGGCCAGGTTCTTCCCCTCCGGATAGTACCGTGTCAGGTTGGCGTGCACCTCCACGCCGGGGAAGCGCGAACGGTCGACGGCGAAGCGGGCGAGCTCCCGCGAGGTGAGGCGATACCGGATCGGGATCGACTCGAAGCGGTGCTCGTGGTGCATCTGGCGCTTGAAACGCGCGACGTCCTGCCGGTCGATGTGGACGATCCCGGACAGCCGCTCGATGGTGCGGTCCACGTCCGGCACCTCCTCCGGGACGATGTCCAGGCGGAAGGAGGGCAGGTTCTCGGCCAGCAGCCTGCCGTTGCGATCGTAGATCAGCCCGCGGGTGGGCGGGACCGGCTGGATGCGTACGCGGTTGCCCACGGACAGGGTGGTGTAATGCCGGTGGTTGACGATCTGCAGCCACACCAGCCGCCCGACCAGCGCCCCGAACAGGGCCGCCACGGCGACGAACGTCAGGACCGTGCGGCTGACGAACAGTCGCTGTTCCTGGTTGCGATCCTTGATCCGAATGCGCATCGCGCAGTGTCAGGCGACCTGGTAGCGGCGCCGCAACCCTCGCAGCAGGGAGAACACGACCGGCCAGACCATGGCACCGGTGATGATCGCCGGCCAGTGCCAGGCGGGAAGCGCGTGTCCGAGAAAACCGTCCAGCATGAATATCAGGGATTCGTAGACCGTGAGCAAGACCGCGATGACCGCGCTCTGCTGCCACACGGGGAAGTTCCGGACCCTCAGGTAGGTTCGCAGGACGATGTACACGGTGAAGGTCATGCACAGGGCGTGCTGGCCGAGCACCGCGCCCTTGGCCACGTCCACCAGCAGGCCCAGGATCCAGGCCGTGCCCAGTCCCACCCGGTGCGG
This sequence comes from Gammaproteobacteria bacterium, assembly GCA_035638775.1. Lineage (GTDB taxonomy): Bacteria > Pseudomonadota > Gammaproteobacteria > UBA5335 > SLRW01 > DASQZJ01. The sequence goes on along the minus strand of DASQZJ010000002.1, from coordinate 59,478 downwards.
CAGCGCCATGGACCAGTAGATCAGCGCCAGCAGCACCCATTCGGGCCGCAGCGGCTCGGCCCAGCCCGGCAGCGGCAGCAGCGTCAGGCACAGGGCCACGAAGAACGTGACCCAGATCACCGCGAGGCCGGGGCGCGGACCGGCCACTAGGATTTGCCTCCGGGGTTCCCCGAGCCGGTCGTTCCGGCCTTCTTGCCGCTGCCCGGCGGCACCGGGTGCGCGGCGGGTTTCCGGGTGATCACCAGCACCTCGCGGCTGCGGTCAAGGTGGGCGAGCGGGACCGCCGTGACCTTCGCGAAGCGGTTGTGCGGGTTGCGCACCACCCGCGATACCCGCCCCACGGGATAGCCGCGCGGGAAGCGCCCGCCGAGCCCGGACGAGACCAGCAGGTCACCGGTCTTGATGTCCGCGTTGTTCGGGATGTAGGGCAGCGAGAGGGTATTGGTGTCGCCGTCACCGCGCGCGATGCTGCGCAGGCCGTTGCGCACGTCCTCGACCGGAATGGAGTGGCTCGGATCGGTGATCAGCAGCGCCTTCGAGGTCAGCGGCCCGGCGTGTATGACCTGGCCCATGATGCCGTGCGAGTCGATCAGCGCCTCGCCGGTGTGCACGCCCTGGCGGGTGCCCCGGTTGAGCGTCACCTCGTGGCGATACGGGTCCAGGTCGACGCGCATGATCTGCGCCACCACCACCCGGGCGGGCAGCTGCCGGGCCGAGCCCAGCAGCGCGCGCAGGTGGGCGTTCTCCGCCTCCAGCGACTGCATCCGCTGCAGCCGCGACTGGAGTTGCAGCGACTGGGCTCGCAGCTCGCGGTTGGCGCGCAGCAGCCGCTGCCGGCTCGACAGCTCGGCATCGGCCCAGTGCGCCACCTGGAAGGGAGTGTTCACCGCCACCTGGACCGGGTAGACGGCCACGCTGAGGGCGCTGCGCAGGTGATTCAGCTGGTGCTGATGGTGGTCGAGGATGATCAGGGCGATGGACAGCGCCCCGAGCAGCAGCAGCCGCAGCGTCAGTGACTCGGATTTCTGGAAGAGCGGTTTGATATTCCCGGACCCGAAAGGCTGTTCGCCGGGCACGTTCCGTGCACCCTCGAATGCCGTCCCCTGTGACCGAATGCTGCCAGTATAACGGTCCCGGGAACGCCCCTGGCGGCGCTCCCGGCGGTCACTGCCCGCTGTGGCGCGGGCTTCTTCTGTCCCGGCGTGCAGACGTCGCCGCCGCGCTCATTCCAGCGCGAAGATGTCCCCGCCGTACTCGTCGATCAGCTCCAGCACCCGGCCGCCCCCGCGGGCGACGCAGGTCAGCGGATCCTCCGCGATCACCACCGGCAGTCCCGTCTCCTCCATGATGAGCCGGTCGAGATCGCGCAGCAACGCGCCGCCACCGGTGAGCACGATGCCGCGTTCCGCGACGTCCGCGCCCAGCTCCGGCGGCGTCTGCTCGAGCGCGGTCTTGACCGAACGCACGATCCCGGCCAGCGGCTCCTGCAGGGCCTCCAGCACCTCGTTGCTGTTGAGCGTGAAGCTGCGCGGCACGCCCTCGGACAGGTGACGCCCCTTGACCTCGCACTCCAGCACTTCCTTGCCCGGGAAGGCCGAGCCGATCTCCATCTTGATCCGCTCGGCGGTGGATTCGCCGATCAGGGTGCCGTAGTTGCGCCGGACGTAGTTCATCAGCGCCTCGTCGAACTTGTCGCCCCCGATCCGGACGGACGAGGCGTACACGATCCCGTTCAGGGACAGCACCGCGACCTCGGAGGTGCCGCCGCCCACGTCCAGGACCATCGAGCCCCGTGCCTCGTTCACCGGCATGCCGGCGCCGATCGCGGCGGCCATCGGCTCCTCGATCAGGTACACCTTGCGCGCCCCGGCACCGGCCGCGGATTCCTTGATCGCGCGGCGCTCGACCTGCGTGGAGCCGTACGGCACGCATACCAGCACGCGCGGGCTGGGGCGGAAGTACGGCGAGTTGTGCACCTTGCGGATGAAATACTGCAGCAGCTTCTCGGTGGCCACGAAGTCGGCGATCACCCCGTCCTTGAGCGGGCGGATGGCGGTGATGTTCCCCGGCGTGCGGCCGAGCATGGTCTTGGCCTGGTGACCGACGGCCTCGACCGTCTTGCCGCGGCCGTCCTCGCGGATGGCGACCACGGACGGCTCGTCCAGAACAATCCCCTTCCCCCGGGCATAGATCAGCGTGTTCGCGGTGCCAAGGTCGATGGAGAGATCGTTGGAGAAGAAGCCTCGCAGGCTGTGAAACTTCAGCATTGGGCCCTGAGTGTCCTTGAGAGAAGGGTTAAGGAACCCGCAGACTCTAGCAACGGCCGTGATTTTCGGCAAGCAGGCAAGTATGGTAATTTTCGCCACCTGTTTCTTCCCGAGTTGTCGCGGAGTTGCGTCATGTCCTTCAAGGCCGGTGATGTCCAGGCCGTCGCGCATCTGGCACGGCTGTCGATCGACGATTCGCGGGTGCCGGATTACGCCCGCGACCTTTCCCGCATTCTCGACCTGGTCGAGCAGATGAACCGGGTCGACACCGACGCGGTGAACCCCCTGGCCCACCCGCTGGACATGGCCCAGCGGATGCGGGAGGACGAGCCCCGCGAGACGGTGGACCGGGACGCCTACCAGGCGGTCGCCCCCAAGGTCCGGGACGGCCTGTACGTCGTCCCGCGCGTCGTTGAATAGCACCGGAGAGCCCAGCGCCCATGCACGAGCTTGACCTGGCGGAGGTGTCCGCCGCCCTGCAGCGGGGTAATTTCAGCAGCGAGGAGCTCACCCGCGCCCTGCTGGAGCGGATCGAGCGCATCGACCGCGACCTGAACAGCTTCATCACCGTCGACGCCGAGGGCGCCGTGGCCGCGGCCCGGGCGGCCGACCGGCGCCTGGCCGACGGCGAGGCCGGGCCATTGACCGGGGTGCCCGTGGCCCACAAGGACATCTTCTGCACCCGGGGGCTGCGTACCAGCTGCGGCTCGCGGATGCTCGACAGCTTCGTCTCGCCCTACGACGCCACGGTGGTGGAGCGGCTGGCGGCCGCCGGCGCGGTGGTGCTGGGCAAGACCAACATGGACGAGTTCGCCATGGGCTCGTCCAACGAGACCAGCTACTACGGACCGGTACGCAATCCCTGGGACACGGAGCGGGTGCCGGGCGGGTCCTCCGGGGGCTCGGCGGCGGCGGTGGCCGCGGCCCTGGTGCCCGGCGCAACCGGCACCGACACCGGCGGCTCGATTCGCCAGCCAGCGGCCCTGTGCGGCATCACCGGGCTGAAGCCGACCTACGGCCGGGTTTCGCGCTGGGGCATGATCGCCTTCGCCTCCAGCCTGGACCAGGCCGGGGTGTTCGCCCGCACGGCGCGGGACGCGGCGATGCTGCTGCAGCCCATGGCCGGGTTCGACGAGCGCGATTCCACGAGCGCCCCGGACGAGGTGCCCGACTACCTGGCGGAGATGGAGTCCACGGACCTCGAGGGCCTGCGCATCGGCCTGCCCAGGGAGTTCTTCGGCGAGGGCATGGACCCGGCGGTTTCGGCCGCCGTGGAGGAAGCGGTCCGGGTGCTGGAGGGCCTTGGCGCGAAGCCGCGCGAGATCAGCCTGCCGAGCCTGGGGCTGTCGGTGCCGTCCTACTACGTGCTGGCGCCCGCCGAGTGCTCGTCCAACCTGTCGCGTTTCGATGGCGTGCGCTTCGGCCATCGCTGCGAGAACCCCGCGGATCTCGAGGACATGTACAAGCGCTCGCGCGGGGAGGGCTTCGGTGCCGAGGTGCAGCGGCGGATCCTGATCGGCACCTACGTGCTGTCGGCGGGCTACTACGACGCCTACTATCTCAAGGCCCTCAAGTGCCGGCGCCTGATCCGGGACGAGCTGCGGGCGGCGTTCGAGGAGGTGGACGTGATCGCCGGCCCGACCTCGCCGGAGACCGCGTTCCGGCTCGGCGACAAGACCGACGACCCGGTGCGCATGTACCTCAGCGACATCAACACCATCGGCGTCAACCTGGCCGGGCTGCCGGGCATCTCGGTGCCGGCCGGGTTCGCGGACGGCCTGCCGGTGGGCCTGCAGCTGGTCGGCGGCTATTTCCGGGAAGGGCGCCTGCTGGGCGTGGCGCATCGCTTCCAGGAGGCCACCGACTGGCACCGCCAGCGTCCCGGAGCCTACGCCTGACCGGGGCCGCAAGCGTACTGCGAGAGGTTAGACAGATGGAATGGGAACCCGTCATCGGCCTGGAGATTCACGCCCAGCTGGCCACGCGCAGCAAGATCTTCAGCGGCGCACCGACGCGTTACGGGGCGGAGCCGAACACCCAGGCCTGCCTGGTGGACCTGGGCTTCCCGGGGGTGCTGCCGGTGCTCAACCGCGAGGCCGTGCGCATGGCGGTGATGCTGGGCCTGGCGACCCACTCGCGGATCGCGCCGCGATCGGTGTTCGCACGCAAGAACTATTTCTACCCGGACCTGCCCAAGGGCTACCAGATCAGCCAGTACGAGCTGCCGATCGTGCACGACGGCCACCTCGACGTGGAGCTGGACGACGGCGGCGTCAAGCGCATCGGCATCACCCGCGCGCACCTCGAGGAGGACGCCGGCAAGTCGCTGCACGAGGCCTTCCAGGGCATGACGGGCATCGACCTGAACCGCGCCGGGACGCCGCTGCTGGAGATCGTCTCCGAGCCCGACATGCGCAGCGCGCGGGAGGCCGCGGCCTACATGCGCCGGATCCACCAGCTGGTGCGCTACCTCGGGATCTGCGACGGCAACATGCAGGAGGGCTCGTTCCGCTGCGACGCCAACGTGTCGGTGCGTCCGCGGGGCCGGGAGGAATTCGGCACCCGCGCCGAGCTCAAGAACCTCAACTCCTTCCGCTTCATCGAGAAGGCGATCAACTACGAGATCGAGCGCCAGATTGACCTGATCGAAAGCGGCGGCAGCGTGGTCCAGGAAACCCGCCTGTACGACGCCGAGCGCAACGAGACGCGCCCGATGCGCACCAAGGAGGAAGCCAACGACTATCGCTACTTCCCCGATCCCGATCTCCTGCCGCTCGAGGTCGATGCCGCCTTCATCGAGTCGGTCCGCGCGTCGCTGCCGGAGCTGCCCGATGCCCGGCGGGCGCGCTTCGTCGAGCAGTACGCGCTGTCGGACTACGACGCCGGCGTGCTCACCGCCTCGCGCGAGCTGGCCGACTACTACGAGCAGGTGGTCGAGGCCGGCCCCGACGATCCCAAGCTGGCCGCAAACTGGGTCATGGGCGAGCTGGCCGGGGCGCTGAACAAGGCGGGGCTGGACATCACCCGCAGCCCGGTGCCGCCGGAGCGGCTCGCCGGCCTGCTCGCGCGCATCGCCGACCAGACCATCTCCGGACGGGTCGCGAAGGAGGTGTTCGAGGGCGTCTGGGCCGGCGAGGGCGACGCCGACGGCGTGATCGAGCAGCGCGGGCTCAGGCAGATCACGGATACCGGTGAGCTGGAGGGCCTGATCGAGCGCGTGATGGCGGACAACCCGGACCAGCTGGCCCAGTACCGGGCGGGCAAGGACAAGCTGCTGGGGTTCTTCGTCGGCCAGGTCATGAAAGCCTCGCGCGGCAAGGCCAACCCGCAGCAGGTGAACGAGCTGCTGCGGGAAAAGCTCAAGGGCTGACGATGTCCTCGGTGCCCGGCAGCGGCGGGGATGGCGGTGGCGGCGACAGCCTGCATCGCTTCCTGTTCGAGCGCTTCCCGGTCCGCGGCGAGCTGGTCCGCCTGAATGCCACCTGGCGCAGCGTGCTGGAGCGCTGCGATTATCCGCCCCCGGTGCGGGCCCTGCTCGGCGACGCCATGTCCGCCGCGGCGCTGCTGTCGGCGACGATCAAGTTCCAGGGGCAGCTGACGCTGCAGATCCAGGGCGAGGGGGCGGTCAACCTGCTGGTGGTCCAGTGCAACCAGAATTTCAACCTGCGCGGTCTCGCCCATTGGCAGGGACCGGTGCAGGAGCGTGGCGGGCTGGTGGGCACCGCGCGCCTGGTGATCACCATCGAGCAGAGCGAGAGCGGGGAGCGCTACCAGGGCATCGTGGAGGTCGACGGCGACGACATCGGGGCGGCGCTGGAGACCTATTTCCGCCAGTCCGAGCAGCTTCCCACGCGGCTGTGGCTGTCCGGCGACGAGCGCTGTGCCGCCGGCATGCTGGTACAGCGCCTGCCCGGCGAGAGCGCGGACGCCGACGCCTGGAACCGGGTGGTCACCCTGGCGGCCACGGTCAGCGGGGAGGAACTGCGCACGCTGGCGCCCCGGCGGCTGCTGGGGCGCCTGTTCCACGAGGAGGAGCTGCGCCTGTTCGAGCCGCGTCCGGTGAGCTTCCGCTGCAGCTGCAGCCGCGAGCGCATCGAGCGCGTGATCGTGGGCATGGGCCAGCAGGAGGCGGAGTCGATCCTGGCCGACGAAGGCAGCATCCGGGTCGCCTGCGAGTTCTGCAACAAGCGCTACGAGTTCGACCGCGTGGACATCGAGCAGCTGTTCAGCGGCGCGACCCAGGCGCCCCCGTCCTCGACGCGTCACTGACCTCCAGCGGCACCGGCACCGCGCCGCCGGCGGCGATCCGCCAGGCGCACGCCCGCGCCCCGCCTCCCGCCAGCGAGACGATCAGGCACAGCGCCTCCGGGTAGCCGTGTGCGGCCAGGTCCCGCGCCGAGGGCCGGGCCGGGGAGCCCGGGTGCGAGTGGTAGATCGCCAGCAGCCGCTCGCCGCGCTCCCGCATGCGCCGGAACGCGTCGATCTGCTGGCGGGGATCCATCTCGAAGGCAATGTCCGGCCGGTGCGCGACGTTGTCGACCGGATAGTGCTGCCAGCGGTCGTTCGCATCACGCGCGACCAGGCCGCAGACTTCCTTGCGCGGGCTGGCGCGGGCGTGCTCGAGCAACGCATCCAGCACGTCCCGGGGCAGGCGCAGCGGTTCCGCGATGTCCGCGCCTTCAGCCGGCCGCCTGCCGGGCATCGGCGCGGGCGCCCGCCGGGCCGGAGCAGACGGGACACCCGGGATCCGCGCGCAGGCGCATCTCGCGCCACTGCATGCCGGCGGCGTCGAACAGCAGCAGCCGGCCGGCGAGGGTCTCGCCCAAGCCGGTCAGCACCTTGATTGCCTCGATCGCCTGGATGCAGCCGATCACCCCCACCACCGGGGACAGCACGCCGTTGGCGGCGCAGGTCTCGCCCGCGCCACCGTCGTCCCGGTAAAGGCAGCGGTAGCACGGTCCGGCGCCCAGGTCCGGCCGGAACACGCTGACCTGTCCCTCCAGGCGCACCGCGGCGCCGGAGACCAGCGGGGTGCCGCTGCGCACGCAGGCCTCGTTGACGGCGAAGCGGGTGGTGAAGTTGTCGCTGCCGTCGAGCACGACGTCGGCGGCTTCCACCGCCCGCTGCAGGGCTTCGCCCTGCAGCCGTTCGCCGATGGTGCTCACGCGCACCCCGGGATTGATGCCGGCCAGGGTGTCACGCGCCGAGTCGACCTTGTCCCGGCCGACGTCGGCCGTGCGGTGCAGCAGCTGGCGGTGCAGGTTGGACAGCTCGACCCGGTCGTCGTCTGCGATGGTGAGCTCGCCCACGCCGGCCGCGGCAAGATACATGGCCGACGGCGAGCCCAGGCCGCCGGCGCCGACGATCAGCGCATGCGAGGCGAGCAGGCGTCTCTGCCCCGGCACCTGTACCTGCGGCAGCAGAAGCTGGCGGCTGTAGCGGACCAGCTGGTCCTGGTCGAGTCCGGTGTTCATGACGTCCCAGTGTAATCCATGTGCGCGGCGGTATCAGTCCGGACGGAATCCGGCGGTAACCCGGTCGCGGCCGGCCAGGTCCGGCCGGGTGGCGATGGCCCGCAGTCCGGAGGCGCGCATCAGGCGGCGCACCGCCGCGCCCTGGTCGGCGCCGTGCTCGAGCGCCAGCAGGCCGCCCGGCGCGAGCCGGGCGGGCGCCCCCCGGACCAGCGAGCGGATCGCGTCCAGCCCGTCGGCGCCCGCGACCAGGGCGTGGCGCGGCTCGGCGGCCAGCGCCGCCAGGTGCGGGTCGCCGTCGGCGACGTAGGGCGGATTGGCGACCAGCGCGTGAAAGCGCCGCCCCGACGGCAGGGCGGAGTACCAGTCACCCGCCTGGAACGCCACCCGCTGCAGGCCCAGCCGGCGGGCGTTGCGGCGCGCCACGGCCAGCGCCTGCGGATCCCGGTCGGTGGCCCACACGCGCCAGGCGGGGCGTTCGCTGGCGAGGGCGAGGGCCACCGCGCCGCTGCCGGTGCCGAGGTCGACGACGTCCGCCGGTGTCGGACCCAGCAGCCCGAGCACGAGCTCGACCAGCGACTCGGTCTCCGGCCGCGGCACCAGCGTCGCCGGGGTGATCGCCAGGGACAGCGACCAGAACTCGCGCTCGCCGGTGATGTAGGCCAGCGGGTCGCCGCCGGCGCGGCGCTCCAGCGCCGCCGCGTAGCGCCGGCGCGGTCCCGGCCGGGCCGGCGCTTCCGGATGCGCCCGCAGCCAGGCGCGGTCGCGATCCAGGCTCCAGGCCAGCAGCAGCTCCGCCTCCAGCCCGGGCCGCTCGACGCGTCCCGCGAGGCGCTCCCGGCCGAGACGCAGCAGGGTACCCACTGCGGACGCGTCGGGGCGCGCGGACTTCCCGGCTGCCGTCGACATGTTCAATGCGTGGTTTCCCCGGCCAGCTCGGCCAGCTGCTCGGCCTGATGCTCCTGCCAAAGCGCGTCCACCACCGGCTCGAGATTGCCCTCCATGATGTCCTCGAGCTTGTACAGGGTCAGGTTGATGCGGTGGTCCGTGAGCCGGCCCTGCGGAAAGTTGTAGGTGCGGATGCGCTCGGACCGGTCGCCGCTGCCGACCAGGCTGCGGCGGGTATTGTCGCGTTCGCGTGCCTGCTGTTCGCGGCGCTCGGCCAGCAGCCGGGCCCGCAACAGGGACAGGGCGCGGGCGCGGTTCTTGTGCTGCGAACGCTCGTCCTGGCACTCGACGACGACCCCGGTGGGCAGGTGGGTCACGCGCACCGCGGAGTCGGTCTTGTTGACGTGCTGGCCGCCCGCGCCGGACGCCCGGTAGGTGTCGATGCGCAGGTCGTTCGGGTTGATCTCGACCTCATCGACCTCCTCGACCTCCGGCAGCACGGCCACGGTGCACGCGGAGGTATGAATCCGTCCCTGCGACTCGGTGGCCGGCACGCGCTGGACCCGGTGCACGCCCGACTCGAACTTGAGGTGCGCGTACACCGAGCGGCCGCTGACGCGGGCGATCACTTCCTTGTAGCCGCCGTGCTCGCCCGGGCTCTCGCTCATGATCTCCAGCTGCCAGCCGTGCTTCTCGGCGTAGCGCGTGTACATGCGGAACAGGTTGCCGGCGAACAGCGCCGCCTCGTCCCCCCCGGTCCCGGCCCGGATCTCCAGGAAGGCGTTGCTGTCGTCGAAGCGGTCGCGGGGGATCAGCAGCCGCTGCAGCTCCTGCTCGAGCTCCTCGCCGCGCAGGCCGCTGCGCTCGAGCTCCTCCTCTGCCAGCTGGCGCATGTCCGGGTCGGCGTCCCGGGCCATGTCCTGTGCCGCCTGCAGGTCCGCGAGTACCTGCTGCCAGGCGCGATAGGTGCGCGTGAGGGGCTCGAGATGGGCGAACTCCCGGGACAGGTCCCGGAAGCGGGACTGGTCCGCGATGACGTCGGGATCGGCCAGCAGCCGTTCCACCTCCTCGTGCCGCTCGACGAGGCTGTCGAGCTTCTCGCGCAGGGACACTTTCACCGGGCTACTCCCCGGATTCGTCCAGGTCGAACAAGGAATGCGCGGCCTGCAGCAGGTCCTGGTCCGAGCCGCGCCCGGCCTCGCGCAGGCGGGCGGTGGGCGAATGCAGCAGGCGGTTGGTGAGGGTGTGGGCGAGATATTCGAGCACGCTGTCGGGATCGCGGCCGCCTTCCAGCATGCGTCGGGCCCGCTCGAGGGTTTCGGCCCGGATCTCGTCGGCCCGCGAGCGCAGCTCGCGGATGGTTCCCGCGGCATCGCGCGAGCGCAGCCAGCCAAGAAAGTCGTCGGTCTCCTGGTCGACGATCTCCTCCGCCAGCTGCGCAGCCTCGACCCGGGAGGCCCGGTTCTCCTCGATCACGCTGCCCAGGTCGTCGAGGTTGTAGAGGTAGACGTCCTCGAGGCGTGCCACCTCCTCGTCGACATCACGCGGCACGGCGAGATCAACGATGAACATCGGTCGTCGCTTGCGGCGGCGGATCGCCGCCCGCACCATCTCGCCCGACACCACCGCGGCCGGGCTGGCGGTGGATGAGACGACGATGTCGGCCTCGGCGAGGTGGGCCGGGATCTCCTCCAGCGGGATCGCATAGCCGCCGACCTCGTGTGCCAGCGCCTGCGCCCGCTCCAGCGTCCGGTTGGCGATGATCAGCCGTCCCAGTCCGTTCTCGCGCAGGTGACGGGCCGCCAGGGAGACGGTTTCACCGGCACCGATCAGCAGCGCGGTGTGCTCCGGGAAGTTGGCGAAGATCTGGCGCGCCAGCGCCACGGCCGCGGAAGCGACCGAGACCGGGTGGGAGCCGATGAGCGTTTCCGTGCGGATGCGCTTGGCCACCGAGAAGGCGTGCTCGAAAAGCCGCGAGAGGATGGTGCCGGCGCCCGAGGAGGCGCGCGCCTGCCGGTACGCCTCCTTGATCTGTCCCAGGATCTGCGGTTCGCCCACCACCATGGAGTCCAGGCCGGAGGCCACCCGCAGCAGGTGCCGCACCGCGAGCCGGCCCTCGTAGGTGTAGAGGTAGCGCCGCATCTGCTCCGGCTGAATGCCGTGATAGCGGCCCAGCCACTCGACCAGCGGCTCGGCGCTGGCGGCCTCCGACATGCAGTAGAGCTCGGTGCGGTTGCAGGTGGAGACGATCACCGCCTCCCGGACGAACGGGCAGCGGCGAAGCTCGGTCACCGCGCTGCCGATCTCGGTCTCGGGAAACGCCAGCCGCTCCCGTATCCGGGTGTCGGCCGTGGTGTGGTTGAGTCCTGTGCTGAACAGCGGCATGGGCGCGCGGGATCCTGATGGGAATCGCGATTTTCGGCCATGGATAGCGCAAATACAAGTTTACGCACATGTCCGGCAGTGGCCAATGGCGGGCGCGGCGGGTTGTGCGCCGGGCCGGGTTGGCGCCGCGTCCCGGGGGAACGTGCGAGCGGCGGGAGCGGGGCGCGGGGGTGGAGTCGTGGCCGGTTGGGTCGAGCGAGCGTCATGCCGCCGGCGGCGCTCACCTGTCCTCCGAGATGTGGTATTAGTCCCGGCCGGGTTAGTATAGTCGCGGCCTTGTCCAGGGCGGACGTGCACGGGCGGGTCCGTGGCCGGCGCCCGCAGGGGGCCCGCGCGGCAGGTGAGCCGCGTGATACCGCGGTTGAACCAGATTCCGGACGGGCGGACGGGTAGTGCGCAGAGAATTCCAAATCACGCTGGCGCTGACGGGCATGCTGTGGCTGTCCGGCTGCGCCGTGATGCATCGTGCCGGCGCGCCCGCCGCGAAGACCCCGGCCAACCGTGCCGCCACCTCCACCCCCGCTCCCGGTCCTTCGCCGTCGGCGCACGAGAAGGATCCGGTGTACTGGGTGCTGGTCGGCGAGATGGCGGCACAGCGCGACGATGCCGACCTGGCCGTGCGGGCCTACCTGAAGGCCTCCCGGCTGAGCAGCGACCCGGCGGTCGCGCGGCGGGCGGTCGGGATTGCGCTCAGCGAGGGCAGCGACCAGGACGCGCTGGAAGCGGCCGAGCGCTGGGCGGCACTGGCCCCGGACGAGGACGAGGCCCTGCGCGTGCTGGGGGTCATGTACCTGCGGACGGGGCATCAGGACAAGGCCCGCCGGACCATCGCGCGGGCCATCGAGAAGGACAGCGGCGGCGTCGGCAACGGCTTCCTGGACATCCGGCCCCTGCTGCTCGGCGAGGTCGCCGACGAGCCGAAGGTGCTCGACATCATCGACGGGCTGCGGCAAAAGCACGCCAAGGTGCCGGAAGCCCAGTACACCTATGCCAGCCTGGCGCTGGCGGCCGGCAAGGTGGACGCGGCGCTGACCGCGGTGAAGAAAGCGCTCAAGCTGGCGCCCGGCTGGGCCGAGGCCCAGTCCCTGTACGCCCATGCGCTGCTGCAGCACGGCGATACCGACAAGGCTCTCGACGTGATGCTGGACGCCGTGCACGAGAACCCCGACGACCAGTCCCTGCGCGTGTCCTACGGAAAAATGCTGCTGCAGGCGGGCCGCACGGGGGAGGCGAAGCAGGCGTTCCGGCGGCTCCTCAAGCGCCATCCCCACTCCGCGGACGCGTTGTATGCGCTGGGGCTGATCTCGATGCAGCAGGGAAAGTACAAGGAGAGCCGGCACTATTTCATGCGCACCCTGCAGGTGCCCGGTCATCGGCAGGCCGCGCTCTACCAGCTGGGCGAGCTGGCGCGCCGGCAGGGCAAGGACCGGGAGGCGCTGCAGTGGTTCATGCAGGTGCAGGGCGGTGCGCACGTGTACCGCGCCCAGATCGGGATCGCGCGCACGCTGGCGGACATGGGCCGGATGCAGGCGGCACGCGACCATCTCGATCAGCTGCGCAAGCAGAACCCCGAGCTGGCGGTGCAGCTGTACCTGGTCGAGGGCGAGCTGCTGATCTCACACCGGCACTACCAGCAGGCCTACCAGCTGTACGGCAAGGCGCTGTCGGCGCATCCGCATGACCCGGATCTCCTCTATGCCCGTGCCCTGGCGGCCGATCACGTGGACAAGATCGACCAGGCCGAGCAGGACCTGCGGGAGATCCTCAAGCAGCACCCGGAAGACGCGGCGGCGCTGAACGCGCTCGGCTATACCCTGGCGAATCGTACCCAGCGGTACCAGGAGGCCTACAAGTACATCAGCAAGGCCTACAAGCTCAGTCCCGACAATCCGGCCGTGATCGACAGCATGGGCTGGGTGTACTTCCGCATGGGCGATTACAAGAAGGCCGAGAAGTACCTCCGGCGCGCGCACAAGCTGACCCCCGACCCCGAGGTCGCGGCCCACCTGGGCCAGCTGCTGTGGGTGACCGGGCGCAAGACGCAGGCACGCAAGGTGTGGCAGGACGCCCACCGGGCCAACCCGGACAACAAGGCCCTCAACCGCACCCTGGAGCGCTTTCTCAAGTGAGACGTCCCGCCGCGGCCGTGGCCGTGCTGCGCCGTGCGGGACCCCTGGCCGCCGTGGCGCTGCTCGCCGGGTGCGCGACGACGCGGCTGCCGCCGCCGCAGCAGCCGGCGACGGTGTCGTGGCACCGCCGGCGGGCCGTGCTGCAGTGCCTCGGCAACTGGCGCATGCGCGGACGCATGGCGCTCGCGGCCCGCAACAACGGCTGGACCGCCGACGTCGACTGGCATCAGCACGGGTCGCGCTACGATCTGCGCGTCTCGGGGCCGTTCGGCTGGGGCGGATTCCGCCTGCACGGCAATCCGACGGTGGTCTACCTGGACACCGGCGGCAAGCACTACCGGTTCCTGGAATCGCCGGAGGCCGTGATCCGCCAGCAGTTCGACATGACGATCCCGGTCTCGGGCATGCGCTACTGGGTCCTCGGGACCTGGGCGCCGGGCTCCCGGCCGGAGCACCGCCTGGACCGCTACGGGCGCCTCTCGCACCTGGTCCAGCAGGGCTGGAAGATCGACTACCAGGACTACACCCGCAGCAGCGGCATCATGATGCCCTCTCGAATCACCATGAAGCGCTCCGGGGTGCGGCTCAAGCTGGTCGTGGACCGCTGGACGCTGACCGACGCCGGCCACTGCCGGGGCGGGAGCGGAAAGGGATGAGTGCCGCATCCGGCCGGTCCTGGCCGGCGCCAGCCAAGATCAACCTGTTCCTGCACGTGGTGGGGCGGCGCGACGACGGCTACCATGAGCTCCAGACGGCCTTCCAGTTCCTGGATCGCTGCGATCGGCTGCGCTTCTCGCTCCGTGACGACGATCGCATCTGCCGGCGCGGCGGCCCCCCCGACCTTCCGCCCGCGCAGGACCTGAGCGTGCGCGCCGCGCGGCTGCTGCAGGAGGCGTCCGGCTGCCGGGCAGGCGCCGACATCACGGTGGACAAGATCCTGCCGCCGGGCGGAGGACTGGGAGGCGGAAGCTCCGACGCGGCGACCACGCTGGTCGCCCTGAATCGGCTGTGGCGGCTCGGACGGTCGACGTCGGAGCTGGCGGCGCTGGGCCTGCGCCTCGGCGCCGACGTGCCGGTCTTCGTCCACGGCCACGCGGCCTGGGCGGAGGGTGTGGGCGAGCGCCTCACGCCCATCGATCCGCCCGAACCGTGGTACGTGGTGCTGGTGCCGGCGGTGCGGGTCTCCACCGCGGCGGTGTTCGGCGCCCCGGAATTGACACGCAATTCCGCTCCCATCACAATAGCCGACCTTTCAGGGGGGCGTGCCCGGAACGACTGCCTGCCCGTCGTGTGCGGGCGATATCCTGCTGTATCAAGCGCTTATGACTGGCTGTCGGGCTACGGGGAGGCCCGGTTGACAGGCACCGGCGGGTGCGTGTTCGCCGCGTTCCCCGACGAGCGGGCGGCCACGGCGGTCCATGCTAAGATTCCCCCGACGATGGAAGGCTTCGTGGCGCGCGGCCGGAATCGTTCGCCGTTGCTGGACCGGCTGGCGGAGCCGGGCTGACGGCGTGCTGTCGGGCCCGTGCTGACAACAGGCAGTTGGGGTGTAGCCAAGCGGTAAGGCACGGGGTTTTGATCCCCGCATTCGCAGGTTCGAATCCTGCCACCCCAGCCAAAATCGCGACGGCGACGTCGGGGGGCGGATCCGTCGAGCGTCCCTGCAGGGTGGGGCTATGGGCATAGATGAATCGGTCTCGGTTCCCGAGAGCAGAATGACCGTGTTCGCCGGGAACGCCAACCCGCGGCTGGCGCAGGAGGTGGCGAACGTGCTCACCCTGCCGCTGGGCAAGGCGACCGTGAGCCGGTTCAGCGACGGCGAAATCCAGGTGGACATCGAGGAGAACGTCCGCGGGCGTGACGTCTTCATCATCCAGTCGACCTGCGCGCCCACCAACGACAACCTGATCGAGCTGCTGGTGATGACCGACGCCCTGTGGCGGGCATCGGCCAGGCGCATCACGGCGGTGATCCCGTATTTCGGCTACGCCCGCCAGGACCGGCGGGTACGCTCGGCCCGGGTGCCGATCACCGCCAAGCTGGTGGCGAACATGATCTGTGCGGCGGGCATCGACCGGGTCCTGACCATTGATCTGCACGCGGACCAGATCCAGGGCTTCTTCGACATCCCGGTCGACAACGTGTACGCGTCCCCGATCCTGCTGGGGGATATCTGGCGGCAGAAGCACGACAACAAGATCGTGGTCTCGCCGGACGTCGGCGGCGTGGTCCGGGCGCGGGCCATCGCCAAGCGGCTGGACGACGCCGACCTGGCGATCATCGACAAGCGCCGCCCGCGGGCCAACGAGACCCGGGTGATGAACATCATCGGCAACGTGCGGGACAAGTTCTGCGTGCTGGTGGACGACCTGGTGGATACGGCCGGCACGCTCTGCCAGGCCGCGGGGGCGCTCAAGGAGCAGGGCGCGGAGCAGGTCGTCGCCTATGCCACGCACGCGGTGCTCTCCGGGCCGGCGGTGGACAATATCGCCGGATCGCCGCTCGACGAACTGGTGGTCACGGACACCATCCCGCTGGGCCCGCGGGCGAGCGAGTGCCCCAAGATACGCCAGCTCAGCGTGGCCCACACGCTGGCGGAAACCATCCGCCGGGTCGCGGCCGAGGAATCGGTGAGCTCGATGTATATCGACTAGGCCGCGGAAAGCGGGCGTCCCGTCCGAACGAAGTTTTGCAGCGCCGTCCACCCTGGTCGCGGGATGGACGGATCCTGCCGCCCGCGGGGCGGCGTGACAGGAGTGAACCATGAGCACTGAAACCTTTGAAGTGGCCGTTACGGCCCGGACCGACACGGGGAAAGGTGCGAGCCGCCGCCTGCGTCGGGAGGGCCTGGTCCCCGGCATCGTGTACGGGGGAAAGGGAGACGCGGCGGCGATCGCCGTGGATCAGAACGAGCTGCTGATGCATCTCGACCACGAGGCCTTCTACTCCCATATCCTGACGCTGAAGCTGGGGCGCAGGAAGGAGCAGGTGATCCTCAAGGACCTGCAGCGGCATCCCTACAAGCCGACGGTCTCGCACGTCGATTTCCAGCGCGTGGTCGCGGACGAGGCGATCCGCGTGCACGTGCCGCTGCACTTCGCCGGCGAGGACGTGGCGCCGGGGCACAAGGAAGGCGGGGTCATCTCGCACCAGATCACGGAAGTCGAGGTGGAATGCCTGCCGGGTCACCTGCCGGAGTTCATCGAGGTCGACATTTCGGGCATGGAGATGGGCGATGCCCTGCACCTTTCCGACCTGGTGGTGCCCGAGGAAGTGACCCTGGTCACGCTGGCGCATGATCCCGAAAACGACCAGCCGGTGGTGAGCATTCACCAGCCGCGCGTCGAGCCGGTCGGGGAAGAGGAAGCCGAGGAAGAGGCTGCCGAGGCGGCCGAAGGCGCCGAGATGGCCGAGGCCGAAGGCGCCGAGGACGAGGGCGAGGCATCCGACGAGTCGGCCGGGGACTCGTCCGGGGACGAGTCCCAGTAAGGCATGGCTGGCACGGATGCCGGGGTCGATGCCATCGTCGGCCTGGGCAATCCCGGCGGCCAGTACGCCCTGACCCGTCACAACGTCGGCTTCTGGGTCGTGGACCTGCTGGCCCGCCAGCACGGGGCCGGCTTCCGCGGGCAGCGCAAGCTGCACGGCGAACATGCGCGAATCGATCTGGACGGCCACCCGGTGCACCTGCTCAAGCCCGGGACCTACGTCAACCGCAGCGGCCAGGCCGTCCAGGGCCTGGCCGCGTATTTCGGCCTCCGGCCCGGCCGGATCCTGGTGGTGCATGACGATCTCGACCTGCCGCCGGGAGTCGTACGGCTCAAGCGCGGAGGAGGGCACGGGGGCCACAACGGGCTTCGTGACGTGGTACAGCATCTCGGCCCCGACTTTCTGCGGCTGCGCATCGGCATCGGTCATCCGGGCGATCGCAACCGGGTCATCGACTACGTGCTGAGCCCGCCATCCGCGGACGAGGAGGACCTGATCCTGGACGCGATCGCTGCCGGGCTCGATGCCCTGCCGGTCCTGTTCGATCAGGGATTCGAGCGCGCCCAGCAGGAGCTGAACAGCCGCCCCGGCCCGGCGGGCGGGCGGAACGGGACCTGAGCATGGGAATCAAGTGCGGCATCGTGGGTCTGCCGAACGTGGGCAAGTCGACCCTGTTCAACGCCCTGACGGCGGCGGAAATCCCGGCGGAGAATTATCCCTTCTGCACCATCGATCCGAACGTGGGCATCGTACCCGTGCCGGATCCGAGGCTGGCGCGCCTGGCGGAGATCGTGCGCCCGGAGAAGGTGATTCCCGCCACGGTGGAGTTCGTCGACATAGCGGGCCTGGTGGCCGGCGCGTCGCAGGGGGAGGGCCTGGGCAACCAGTTCCTCGCGCACATCCGGGAGACCGACGCCATCGCACAGGTGGTGCGCTGCTTCGAGGACGACGACGTCTCCCACGTCTCCGGCCGCCTGGACCCGGTCGCGGACATCGAGACGATCAACACCGAGCTGGCACTGGCCGACCTGGACACCGTGCAGCGCGCACTGGAGCGCTACCGGCGCCGGACCAAGTCCGGCGACAAGGAGGCCATGGCCATGGTGGAGCTGCTGGAACGGGTTCAGGAGACGCTGGACGCCGGGCGCCCGGTGCGGGCGCTGGGGCCGGACGAGGAGCAGCGGCGCATGCTGCGTGAGCTGCACCTGCTCACCGCCAAGCCGGCCATGTACATCGCCAACGTCGACGAGTCCTCCGGCGGGGACAACCCCCACCTCGCAGCGGTGCGGCGCCACGCCGAGCGGGAGGGCGCCGGGGTCGTGGTGGTCTGCGCCGCGCTGGAGGCGGAGATCGCGCGCCTGGACGAGGCCGAGAAGGACGAGTTCCTGGCGGAGCTGGGCGAGAGCGAGCCCGGGCTGAACCGCGTCATCCGGGCCGCCTACGACCTGCTCGGCCTGCAGACCTTCTTCACCGCCGGGCCGAAGGAGGTGCGGGCCTGGACGGTGCACAAGGGCGCGCTGGCCCCGCAGGCGGCCGGCGTCATCCACACCGACTTCGAGAAGGGATTCATCCGCGCCGAGGTGGTCTCCTACGACGACTTCGTGGCCCTGGGCGGCGAGCACGGGGCGAAGGAGGCGGGCAAGTGGCGCCTGGAAGGCAAGGAGTACCCGGTCCACGAGGGGGACGTCGTGCACTTCCGGTTCAACGTCTGAAACCCGCGAGGGGGCGGCTTGACAGCGACACCGGCAGACCAGACAATGCCGCTTCTCCCGCGGCAAGCCCCGATGGCTACGTAGCTCAGCTGGTTAGAGCACATCACTCATAATGATGGGGTCGGTGGTTCGAATCCACCCGTAGCCACCATTCGCCCTGCGCGTGCCCGCGCGCTCCCTGCCGTGTGGCCAGGAAACTCAGCGCCGGTGCCGTTCGCGCGTTTCCCCGTTGTCGATCACCACGCGATCCCAGGGCGCCCGCTCGACGGACGGCGGGCCCATCCGCAAGCCGCCGCGAGGGGCACGTCGCCGGTGCCGCTTCCGCACCCCCCGAGCCCGCAGCAGCGCCGGCTCGCCCAGGTCCAGGCTGGGCCGGGGCAGCGGCGGCAGCCCGCGGCGATGGCGCCGCCAGGGCCACGCGAGCAGGAGGCCGCCCAGCAGGGCCAGCAGGGCGACCGGGCCGGGTCCGCCCGGTGCGGGGGATGGCGCTCCGCCATCCGGCGGCACCCGCGCCTCGCGCGTCGTGAAACCGGCGGCCGGGGGCGTTGCGGCGAGGTTGCGGGTATGGCCGCGCGTGCCGCCCCGGCTCGCGGTCGGGCCACTCGCGGGCGGCGCCTTGCTGCCCGCTGTCCCGGCCGGCGACGCGTCGTGCACCGGCGGGGATCCTTCGCTGCTGCCGTCGCCCGCGCCGCCGCCGCGGGCGGCAGGGATATCCACCGGGCGGCCGGTCTTGCGCCCGCGCGTGGAAACACCGACCCGGGCCAGGCGGGTCGCGCCGGCGAGCGGATGTCGCGATGCCATTCCGGCCAGGGGATGGGTCACGCCGGCGGGGGGCATCGGCGGCGAGGGCCTGGTCGTGGAGGAGACCGCGGGGCTTCCTCCGGTGGCGGGCCCGGGCGATGACTGCGGTGACGGTGAGGGCGCGGCCGCAGGCGGTCGGGTCGAGCCGGTGGTCGGAACGGGGCCCGCGGGCGCCCGGCCGAGGAGTCTCTCCAGGAGCCGGATCAGGGGGCCGGTGACGGGCAGGCTCGCCAGCTCCGCGATCGCCCCGCCGCGATCCGCCCGTGACGCCGGCCCGGGGTCCGATCCGGGCAGGCCGGGCAGCGTTCCGGCACCGGCGGCCCCCGATGGCGGGGCGGCCGTCCGGGTCGCGTTCACCAGGCCGTCGGCAGCGTCGGTGCTGTGCCGGACGCCGCGGGCCAGCTCTTGCGCGGCCCTGTCGACACCGCCGGGCAGGACGCCGGCCTCGTCCGCGAGACCGCCGGCCAGCGCGCCGGAGCCGTGCCGGACACCGTCACCCAGCCCGGATGCGATGGATCGGGTCGTCCCGGTGACGGTTGCGCCTCCCGGCCGGGCGGCCGCGGGTGCGGAGAGCACGTCATCCAGAGTGGTGGACGTGCCGGTGACGGTGTTCCCGAGGCTGGTGCCGGCGTCGGCGACGGTGCCCCCGACCGTACGGGTTTCCCGGGCGAGCGTCTTCGAGACCGCGCCGACCAGGTTTCCCACCTCCTGCTGCGGACCCGCGTTGGCCACGGCGGTTGCCAGGCACGCCGCCAGTGCTGCGATCACGCCCCATCCCCTCATGGTGCCCCTCCTGCGCACGCAGGTTCGGTGCACCCGGCCGATGGCGGCGTCCGGCCGCGGCCGCAGGAATACCTCCCGTATACCTGCCGCGTGGGTGTATTCTAGGACGTTTCCACGGAAAGATGCAGCCCCTTGCGGGAGAGGCGCTCAGCGGCCGTCCGGCACGTGCTTGTCCAGGATCTCCAGGCGTCCCCCGGCAGCCTCGAGACGATAGGTGATGGGCACGCCCGTGGGGATCTCGAGACCCGTGATCTCCTCGTCGGAGATGCTCTCCAGCTCCTTGGTCAGCGCCCGCAGGGAATTGCCGTGCGCGGAGACCAGGACCGTCTCGCCGCGTTCGAGGTGCGGGACGATCTCGCCGGCGAAGTAGGGCAGCACGCGCTCGCAGGTGTCCTTCAGGCTCTCGCCGTTGGGCGGCGGCGTATCGTATCCGCGGCGCCAGTTGCGGAACTGCTCCTCGCCATGACGCCGCCGGACGTCGTCCTTGTTGAGGCCCTGCAGGTCGCCGTAATGACGTTCCGCCAGCGCCGTCACGTGCAGGTACACCGGGTATTCGTCGTCCTGCAGCCGGTACCGCTCCCGGGGCACCGTGCCCTCGGCCGGGATGAAGATCGGCTGGCGGCCGCTGCGGTTCTCGCGCAGCACCACCTCGAGGGTGCAGATGGCGCGCTGCAGGTGGGACGTGTACGCCACATCGAAGCCGACCTCGGCAAGCTGGTGTCCGGCGCGCTCCGCTTCCCGCCAGCCGTCCTCCGCGAGGGGCACGTCGATCCAGCCGGTGAAGCGGTTCGCGGCGTTCCAGACGGACTTGCCGTGACGGATCAGGATCAGCGTCGCCTGCATGGGTTCCCCCGCGGTCGAGAATCGGCGGCGCCAGTCTACCAGTGTTCGGGAAGAGGGGTAATCCGGCAGCCCGTGCTCCGCGCCGGTGCACGCGCTAACATGAACGACCCGGTCAGGGATGCTCCGCCACGGACCGACCGGGAACACGGGCCGCGCCCGATGATTCCGAAACCACAGGACGTGCCGGGAGTTCGTGTCGACAGGGCGGCAGGCAGAACGGGGGAGCATGATGCGGAAGATGCGGGCATTGGGGTTGCTGGGGGCGGTGCTGCTGGCCGGCTGCGCGGGGAGCGGGGGACTGTCGGCGGTGCACGGGCACCCGGACGCCGCCGTGCGCGAGGCGGTCCTGCGCTACCAGTTCGAACACGTGCCCCCGCTGACCAGCGGCCCGGCCAAGGCCTATTTCATCCGGATCTCCGGACACGATCCCTCGCCCGGCTTCCTCGCCCGCTTCAAGCATCACGATCCGCCGGTGCGGCCGGCCTCGGCCGCCCGCACCAACGGCCCCGGCGGCGTGGTGGGACGCGCCCACGGCAAGCCGGGGATCCTGTTCCAGGTGGGCCGGGTACGCTGGGTGGACAGCAGCCACGCGCAGGTCACCGGCGGTTTCGTCGAACGGCGGCGCGCCACCTCCGGCGACATCTACCAGGTCACCCGCAACGGCAAGCACTGGGTGGTCACCGGCGACCTGATGCGCCAGATCCAGTCCGGGGAAAGCCGTTGAGCGGCCCGGCACGCACCCGGCGCGTCGGCTCGTGCGCGGCGCTGCTGCTGGCGGCGCTGGCGGTCGCGGGCACGGCCCGCGCCGGGGGCTGGCAGCAGACCGGAACCATCCGCGCCCGTCTGGACGGTCGCGCGATGACCTTCCACACCTTCGCCCGTGTCCAGTCGGGCCGGCGCGTGGACTCCGCCCGGCTCGACGGGATGACGACCCGCAACGGCGGACGGGTCGTGCGTACGGCGGTGGTCCATCTCACGGCCTACGCGGGGCGTGATCCCCTCGATCGCAACCACCCCGGCGCACTGGTGGTCGAGTTGCAGCTGTCGGGCAACCCGTACCGGCTCGATCCCGGCAGCGTCACCCTGACCTGGTACCCGCAGGGCCGGGTCACGGGGCGGGCCTTTCCGGGCGAGCGCGCCGAAGCGAAGGTGCGGATCGAACGCGTGGACGCCGAGCACCTGCACCTGACCGGGCGGTTCCACGGGATCCTGAAGGGCTATGCCCGCAGCGCCGGAGGCGCGCACGCAATGCCGGTGTCGGGGCGCCTGGACATCCCGCGACTGGTGCGCGGGGAATAGGTCGCCGGGCGGTCAGCGGTACTCTGCGGCCAGGATCACCGTTTCCGCGATCGGCCGGTCGGCCCCGGTCGCGGTTTGCCAGCCCGCGCTCACGCGACTCGGGACACGAAACCCTGCAACCCGCATTTGCCGCCGCACCCGCAATCGCAGGCGCCCGCCGGGGTCGTCGGTGCGCGGACAGGGCACGCTCGCGGCACGCAGCTCGCCCCGCGCCGAGACTTCCAGGGTCAGCGGCACGCCCCGGCCGTCGATCTCGATGACGGCAACGGCGTGGGTGGCGTCCATCGCCTTCCACTGCACGCCCCGAAACGGTAACAGGGCCGCCGGGTCCCAGATGCTCTGGAGCGCCAGCACGGCACGGTTTCCGATCGAGGCGTCGGCTCCGTCCCGATGTCGCCAGGGCACCACGCCCAGCAGGGCGACGCTGCGCCGACCGGTGCCGTCGAGATAGGCTTCGGTCCGGGTAAGAGACAGCGGCCGGCGCTGGATCCGGGCCCGCCAGACGAAGCCCCTGCCCGGCACCAGGACCTCCCGGGCGGAAAAGGCGGCCCGGCGCCCGCCGGGGCGTGCGCTCATCCTCCCCGCCATGTTCATCCGGACGGTGGCCCGGAGCGGCGCGCCAAGCGCGATGGCGTGGCGGAGGTAACGCCGCGCGGGCGCGGGCAGGGTCGCCACCATTGTCGCCCGGAAGCGTGGCGGGTCGATGCTGACGGTGGCGGCGAGCGCATCCCACTGGGACTGCAGCTCTCGCAGCTGGCGTGCCCGATGCCAGAGCGCCGCATCGACCGCCGCGAACAGCAGCGCAGCTACGGTGAAAACGGCGATGAGCCGGCGATGCATGGGCCTGTCCGCGTTGCCGGGCCCGCGCCCGGCACGCCGCCTCCGCAATGCCGGAACGCTGCCCCTCCGGATGCAGCGTAGCCCGGCCCGCGGGCGCCGGCTTGACGCCGGTCAAGGAGCGCGAAGCGGGCTCAGCGCAGGCGCGAGAACACCAGCACGGCGTTCTGGCCCCCGAAGCCGAAGGAATCGGACAGGGCGTGCTCCACCTGCTGCTCGCGGGCCGTGTTCGGCACGTAATCGAGGTCCAGCTCGGGGTCCGGGTCGTCCTGGTTGATGGTGGGCGGGAGAATCCCGGAGTGCAGCGCCTGCAGGGCCGCGATCGCCTCCACGGCGCCGGCGGCACCGGCCAGGTGACCGATCATGGACTTGGTGGAGGAAACCGGAATGCGGCGGGCGTGCTCGCCGAAGACATGCTTGATCGCCAGCGTTTCCGCGGCGTCGCCGACCCGGGTCGAGGTGGCGTGGGCATTGATGTATCCGATCTGCCCGGGTTCGATGCCCGCGTCCGCGAGCGCCGCGTGCATGGCCGCCGCCGCGCCCCGGCCCTCGGGGTGCGGATCCGTGATGTGCCAGGCATCGGTGCTGCGGCCGTAGCCGGTCACCTCGCCGTAGATGCGTGCCCCGCGGGCGCGCGCGTGCTCGTACTCTTCCAGCACCAGCACGCCGGCGCCCTCGGACATCACGAACCCGTCGCGGCCGGCGGTGAACGGGCGGCTGGCGCGCTGCGGCTCGTCGTTGCGCGTGGACAGCGCGCGCATCACCGCGAAACCGCCGATCGCCAGCTCCACGACGGTCGCCTCGGTGCCGCCGCCGAGCATCAGGTCGGCCTCGCCCGCCTGGATCATGCGCGCCGCGGTGCCGATGGCGTCGCTGCCGGTGGCGCAGGCGGTCACGACGGTCGAGCTCGGTCCCTGCAGGTTGTGCCGCATGGCCACCTGGGCGGAGGTCATGTTGGCCAGGATCATGGGGAAGAACAGCGGGGACAGGCGGCGGCTGCCCTTCTCGACGAACACCCGGGTCTGCTTTTCCCAGGTGGCGGCACCGCCGATGCCGCCGGAGCCGATGACGGTGCCGATCCGGGTCGGATCGACGCGGTCGGGATCCAGGCCGCTGTCCTCCAGCGCCAGGTCGGCGGCGATCATGGCCAGCTGCACGAAGCGGTCGGTGCGCTTGATCTCGCGGGGGCTCAGCCGGTCGCCCACCTCGATGTCCACCTCGCCCGCGATCTGCACCGACAGGTGCGAAGCGTCGAAGCGGGTGATCCGGCGTATGCCGCTGCGTCCCTCGAGCTGGGCCTCGTGGTAGGCGTCGGCGCCGGTACCGATGGGGGTGACCGGGCCGAGCCCGGTGACGACCACTCTGCGCATGGGATCCTCGTGCGTGTGAGAATGCGATGGCCCGATTCTACCCCACCCGGCGGAGCGATCCGAAGACGCGCCGGGACCGGCCGCCCGGACGGAGAGGAACGAGGTGTCCGATGAGCACCCGGCTGTCACACGTGATCGGTTTCGACGACGCGCCTTTTCACCGCGCGCACCGCGGCGACGTGCTGGTGGCGGGAGCGGTGTTCTCGGGCGCCCGGCTCGACGGCGTGCTGAGCGGCCGGGTCCGGCGCGACGGAGCCAACGCCACGGGGGTCCTGGCCGCCATGGTGGAGCGGTCACGGTTCGCCGCCCAGCTGCAGGCGGTCCTGGTGCAGGGCATCGCGCTGGCCGGGTTCAACGTGGTGGACATCGAGGCGCTGCACCGGCGACTGGAGCTGCCGGTGATCGCGGTGACGCGCAAGCAGCCGGATCGTGACGCGGTGCGTCGTGCGCTGCTGGAGCATGTCCCCGGTGGGCGGCGCAAGTGGGGCATCATCGAGCGCCTTGGCCCCATGGAGCCGCTGGCCGGGCTGTGGGTCCAGCGCGCGGGCATCGACGCCGCGACGGCCACCGCGCTGCTGGAGCGGAGCGCGCTGCACGGACGGCTGCCCGAGCCCCTGCGCACCGCGCACCTGATCGCCGGCGGCATCGGCGCCGGGGAGAGTCGGCACCGGCCTTGATGCAGGTCAACGCCTGTTTCGGCGCATTTCCTAACATGAACTCACGCTCCTGCCGGCCGGCAGGAGCGTGACATCGTCGTGCACTGAGTCGCCAAGGAGGATAGCGCGATGGCCACCAGGGGCAAGAAGCAGGAACCGAAGGGACAGGCGGTACAGGAAACGCAGCCGGCCAAGAGCGGCGAGATGATGACGCCGTTCGAGGAGATGGAACAGATGTTCGAGAACCTGCTCCCGCGCGGCTGGATGCGTCCGCGGATGTGGGACTGGCCCCGGCTGGGCGAATTCGCCCGTCCACTGCAGGGCATGCGCGTGCCGCGCGTGGACCTGATCGACCGCGAGGACGAGGTCGTGCTGAGGGCCGAGATCCCCGGCGTCAGGAAGGAGGACCTGGACATCTCGGTGAGCGACGGCAGCGTGATCATCAAGGGGACCGCGAACCGCGAGGACAAGCAGGAGAAGGGCGACTACTTCCGCTCCGAGATCTACCACGGCGAGTTCTCGCGCTCGGTGGCCCTGCCGTCGGAGGTCGACAGCGACAAGGCGAAGGCCCGCTTCGCCGACGGCGTGCTGGAAATCTCCATGCCCAAGCTGGCGAAGGCCAAGCGGCGCCGCATCAGCGTGCAGTAGGCACCGCTCGCCGCCCGGGAGCCGGCTGCCGGCGGCCGCGTTGCCGCCGGCACCCGCTCAGCGGACCGGTTTGCCCCAGTCTATCCCTTCGCGCAGGCGCGGTTTGAGGACCTTGCCGCCGGGGTTGCGGGGCAACGGCTCCTGGCTGATGGCGATGTACTGGGGGACCTTGAAGTCCGCCAGGTGCTTGCGGGCGAAGGCCAGGATATCGGCCGCGTCCGGCTCCTTTCCGGGGGTCGGCACGATCAGCGCGCCCACCTTCTCGCCCATCATCTCGTCCGGCACGCCCACCACGGCCACCTCGAAGATGTCCGGATGCGCGGAGAGCGCGTTCTCCACCTCCACGCAATAGACGTTCTCGCCGCCGCGATTGATCATGTCCTTCTTGCGATCGACGATATAGGTGAGACCGTGCTCGTCGATGCGGGCCATGTCGCCGGTGTGCAGCCAGCCGTCGAGGAAGGTCGCCGCGTTGGCGTCGGGCTTGTTCCAGTAGCCGGACACCACGTTGCCGCCCCGGATCAGCAGCTCGCCCACGCCGTCCCCGTCCGGCTCGAACAGGTCGAGATCCACGATCGGCGCCGGGAAGCCGACGCTGTCGGCGTGCTCGGCGGCGTACTGGTGCGGCAGGTAGGTGGCGATCGACGAGGTCTCGGTGAGCCCGAAGCCATTGCCGAGCTGGGCGTTGGGGAAGCTCTGCATGATCCGGCGCACCAGTTCCGGGGCGATGGGCGCACCGCCGTAGGTGACCCAGCGCACGCCCGAGACGTCCAGCTCGGGGAACTCCGGCTGGTTGATCGCCAGCCAGAAGATCGCCGGTACCGAGGTGAGCAGGTTGATGCGCTCGTCGCGCACGGCGGCGAGGAAGTCGTGCACCTCGAACTGGGGCATGATCACCGTGGTGCCGCCGATCTGCGCGGTGGGCAGCAGCTGGCTGTTGCAGCCGGTGACGTGGAACAGCGGCACCGAGACCAGGTTGCGGATGCCCTCGCCGTCCTCCGGCAGCCCCACCACGCGGCGGGCATTCTCGGCGTTGCTGAGGAAGTTCTCGTGGCTGAGCATGGCCCCCTTGGGGAAGCCGGTGGTGCCGCTGGTGTAGAAGATCGAGGCGAGGTCGGAAAGCTGCAGGCCCTCGGCGACCATCGCACGGCCCTCCGGCAGCGGGTGGTCCGGGTGGAAGACGTAGCTGGCGCCGGAGTCGTTGATGACGTAGTCCGCCTCCTGGTCGGTGAAGCGGGTGTTGACCGGCACCGAGACCGCGCCGGCGAGCAGGGTTCCGAAGTAGGCCAGGACCCAGTCCATGCCGTTGGGCAGGCGGATGGCGACGCGGTCGCCGCGGCCGATGCCCTCGGCCTTCAGGCCGCCGGCAACGCGCGCGGCCCGTTCCCACAGCTGGTGATAGCTCAGCCGTTCGCCGCCGATCTCCACCACCGCCTCCGCTTCCGGGAGGCGCTCGACCGTGTTGCGGAGCATCTCGATCAGTGATGCCGGCAGCCCGGAGTAATGCTTGATGCCCTGCGCGTCGCGCTTCGTGGCGCTGGTGTCGAAGGGATAGTCGTCCATCAGTAGGCTCCCACGTTCTCGAAGATCCGGCGCGGGTTGCCGACCAGCATCAGGTCGATCTGCTCGTCCGTCACGCCCTGCTCGCGCAGCGCCGGCAGCACGTCGTTGTGGATGTGCTCGTAGTGCCAGTTGGGGGCGATCTCGTGCTTGGTCTCCTCGCTGAACCAGTCGATGAAGCAGGCAGCGTCGTGGGAGAGCACCATGCGATCCGCGTAGCCCTCCGCGCACAGCTTCGCGACCGTGCCGACGCGCTCCTCGAACGGGCAGAGCAGGTCCAGACCGAAGCGGTCCATGCCGATGGTGGAGCCGTTGTCCATCAGCTCCCGCAGGTAGTCGAGGTCGGTGCTGTCGCCGCAGTGGCCGATGATCACGCGGTCGAGCCGCACGCCTTCCTCGCGGAACACCCGCTGCTGGTCCCGGCCGCGGAAGGTTTCCACGTCGGTATGCGTGGTGATGGGCACGCCGGTCTGCCGGTGGGCCTGGGCGGTGGCGCGCAGTACCCGCTCGACGCCCGGCGTAAGGCCGTCCTTCTCGGTGACGCACTTCAGGATGCCGGCGCGCACCCCGGTGTCCGCGATGCCCTTCTCGATATCCTTGACGAACATGTCCGCCATGATCTCCGGGCCGCCGAGCATGGTGTCGGGCCCGCGAAAATGGAAGTAGAAGGGCAGGTCGTGGTACGTGTAAATGCCCGTCGCCACCACGATGTTGAGGTCGGTCCGGTCCTGGATCCGCTGGATGCGCGGGATGTACCGGCCCAGCCCGATCACGGTGGGATCGACGATGCTGTCGACGCCCAGCCGCGTGAGATTGTTCAGCTTCTCGATGGCGTCGTTGACGCGGTATTCCTCGTCCCAGTCCTCCGGCCAGTTCTCCTCGATCTCCATGTTCAGCACGAACACGTGCTCGTGCATCAGCGTGGTGCCGAGCTTGGCGGTATCCATTTCTCCGGAAACGGTCTGGACGGTGCCCATGGCTGCTCCTCCGCGGTTTCATTCCGGCATCGTTGTGATTGTGTGTGCCGGCGGAATATCGGGCCCGGAGGCGAGTGCTCCGGAAGCCCTTTATAGCGTACCCGCCGGGGGGGCGACAATTCCGGGCGGCGCCGCCGTTCAGTGAATGCCGGTGGTGCCGCTGGCGGAGGGGGTGGCGGGGGCGCGCAGGCAGGCTTCGATCCCGCTGCGGTCCAGGGTTTCCTGGCGTTCCAGGCGGTGGATCAGCGTGTCCAGCTGTTCACGGTGCTCGCGCAGGGTGCCCAGCGCCTTCTGCTCGGCCTCGATCAGGAGCTCCCGCACGGCCTGGTCCACGGCCTCGGCCGAGCGCTCGCTGAAGCGCCGCGGCTGTGCCATCTCGCGGCCCAGGAAGGGGTGCTCCTCGCTGTCGCGCAGGTCCACCGGGCCGACTGCCTCGGACATGCCCCAGCGGGAGATCATGGCGCGGGCCAGCGCGCTCGCCTGCTTGATGTCGTCGTCGGCTCCCGAGCTGACGCTGCCGAGGAGCTCTTTCTCGGCAGCGCGGCCCCCCAGCATCACCGCGAGCCGGTCCTGAAGGTACTCCTCCGGCAGGGTGTGACGTTCCTCTTCCGGAAGCTGCTGGGTGCCGCCCAGGGCCCGTCCGCGGGGGATGATGGTGACCTTGTACAGCGGGTCGGCGTGGGGCAGGAAGTAGGCCGTCACGGTGTGTCCGGACTCGTGCACCGCGAGCCGGTGCCGCTCCTCCGGCTGGATCGCCAGGGTACGCACGGTCCCGAGCAACAGCTTGTCCCGGGCCTCGTCGAAATCGCGCGGCTCGATGCGCTGGCGCCCCTCACGCACCGCGTTGATCGCCGCCTCGTTTGCCAGATTCTTGAGATCGGCGCCGGAGAAGCCGGGCGTGCCCGCCGCCACGGCCGCGAGGTCGACCTCCGTTGCCAGCGGCAACTTGCGCGTGTGAACCCCGAGGATCGCGGCCCGCTCGCCCCGGTCGGGAAGATCGAGCGTTACGTGGCGGTCGAAGCGCCCGGGGCGCAGCAGCGCCGGGTCCAGGACGTCCGGCCGGTTGGTCGCGGCCAGCACGATCACGGCCTCGTGGCCGCTGAAGCCGTCCATCTCCGCCAGGATCTGGTTGAGCGTCTGCTCGCGCTCGTCATGCCCCCCACCCAGGCCGGTGCCGCGCGTGCGCCCGACGCTGTCCAGCTCGTCGATGAAGATGATCGCGGGCGCGTCCTTCTTGGCCTGCTCGAACAGGTGCCGCACCCGCGACGCGCCGACGCCGACGTAGACCTCGATGAACTCGGACGCGGAAATGCTGTAGAAGGGCACGCCCGCCTGGCCCGCCAGTGCACGGGCCAGGAGTGTCTTGCCGGTTCCCGGCGGTCCCATCAGGAGAACGCCGCGGGGGATTTCCGCTCCCAGGCGCCGGAACCGGTCCGGGTCGCTCAGGTAGTCCACCAGCTCGGTGATTTCGCGCTTGGCGCCCTCCTGCCCGGCGACGTCGTCGAACGTGACCTTCGGCACCTCGGCCTTGTGCGTGGGGGACTGCAGGAAGCGATTGAGCTCGCCGGGACCGCCCAGGCGGCCGCCGCCCATGCTCCGGCTCGCGCTGCGCCAGGCCCAGTAGAAGAACGCCATCAGCAACAGCCAGGGCAGCAGGCCGATGAGGATGGTACCCATGCCCGTCTCGTTCTCCGGCTTGACGTCCACGCTGACGTGGTGGGCCTCCAGCAGCGCCATCAGGTCGTCATTGCCGAAGGACGGCACGCGGCTGGTGAATGCCTTGCCGGGCTGCTGTGCCTGGCCCAGGCGCTGCGGCGAGACCAGCTGGCCGCTGACCCGCGGCCCGCGCAGTTCCACGCTCGCGACCTGGTTGTTCTTCACCAGCCGGCGGAAGGTCGTGTAGGGGATCTGCGGAGTCGGCGGCTGCGACCCGGGGTGGGCGAGCAGGAGATAGCCGAGCACGGTGACCGCGATCAGCCCGGCGACCATGGTCCAGCCCAGCCGGGAGCGGTTCTGCTGCGGGTCATCGGCCATTGCGTGCTTCCCCCGTACGCCGTTCAGCGGCGCCGCGCCGACTCCTGGCGGATCTCGCGCCGGGCCAGCCGCGCCACGTCCGACATGCCTTCGGCCAGCAGCTCGAGCACGTCGTCGGCGGTCAGGATGCCCTCCAGCAGGCCCTCCTGGCCGACCACGGGCATGCGGCGCAGGCCCAGCGAACGCATCCGCATCAGTGTCTCCCACAGGTCGTCGCCGGTGCCGGCCGTGGCCAGGTCGAAGCTCATGACGTCGCCCGTGGCGATGGCGTCCAGATCCACCTCCTGCGCCAGCACCTCGATCACCAGGTCGCGATCCGTCAGGATCCCGATCGGCCGGTTGCCGTCCGGGTCGCGGCGCACCACGACCAGGTCGCCGACATGATGCGCGCGCATCAGCCGCGCCGCCTCGCGGATCGAGGTGTCCCGGTCGCAGACCACCACCTCGCGGTTGCAGTAATCTCCCACGGACATCCCTGGCACCTCCTCGCGACTCGTCCTTTCCGGGCATGGTGCCGGCAGCGGCTCCACACCGCCTTGACCTGCGTCATCGGTGTCGCCTGCCGCCGGTGGCATGCTCCTGCCCTGCAAGCCAGCGGCCGGAGGGTGTCCGGGGCGGGGTGGAGCATGGCAGGGCAGACGCACAGCGACGCTTTCCGGGAGCCCGTCTCCCGGCACGTATGGGACAGCCGCTACCGCTGGCGCCAGGCGGGGCGGGTGCGCGACCGTGACGTCGCCGGCACCCGCGCGCGGATCGCCTCGGCGCTGGCCGCGGTGGAGCCACCGGATGCCCGGGCCCGCTGGGAGCGGAGCTTCCGCGCGGCGCTCGAGGGCTTCCGCTTCCTTCCCGGCGGGCGGATCATCGCGGGTGCCGGCACCGGCCGGCGGGTGACCCTGCTCAACTGCTTCGTGATGGGGCTGATCGAGGATTCCATGGAAGGGATCTTCCGGGCGCTGCAGGAGGGGGCCCTGACCATGCAGCAGGGCGGCGGGGTCGGCTACGATTTCTCCACCCTGCGCCCGCGCGGGACCCTTGCCCGCAGCACCGGCGCCACCGCGTCGGGACCGGTGTCGTTCATGCACGTGTGGGACGCGACCTGCGCCACGGTGCTTTCCACCGGAGCGCGGCGGGGCGCGATGATGGCGACCCTGCGCTGCGATCACCCGGATATCCGGGAGTTCGTCGACGCCAAGCGCGAGCGGGGCGTGCTCACGCGTTTCAACGTTTCGGTGCAGGTCACCGACGCCTTCGTCGAGGCGGTCCGCAGCGACGCCGACTGGCCGCTGGTGTTTCCGGAGCAGGCGCTGGCGGGTTCGCGGGGACCCTGTCTCGACCGGCGCTGGCCGGGCGAACCGGGGCCGGTGCGTTGCCGTGTGCTGCACCGCGTGCCGGCGCGCGAGCTGTGGGACCGGATCATGCGTGCCGCCTACGAGCGGGCCGAGCCGGGCGTGCTGTTCATCGACCGCATCAACGAGTGGAACAACCTCGGCTACCGCGAGCACCTCTCCGCGACCAATCCCTGCGGGGAGATCCCGCTGCCCCCGTACGGGGCCTGCGACCTGGGCTCGGTCAACCTGGCGCGGTTGGTGCGCCGGCCGTTCACGGCCTCCGCGTCCATCGACTTCCGGGCGCTGCGGGCGCTGGTGCCGGTGGCGGTGCGCATGCTCGACAACGTCATTGACGTGTCGCGCTACCCGCTCCCGCAGCAGGCCGAGACCGAGCATGGCTGCCGCCGCGTCGGGCTGGGCGTGACCGGGCTCGCCGATGCGCTGATCATGCTGGGTCTGCGCTACGACCGCGCGTCGGCGCGGCGGCTGGCCGGCCGCGTTATGCGCACGATCTGCCACGAGGCCTACCGCGCGTCGACCGCGCTGGCGGCCCGGAAGGGCGCATTTCCGCAGCTGGACCTCGACGCCTACCTGCAGCGCCCGTTCATCCGCGCGCTGCCGCAGCGCCTGCAGGCGTCGATCGCGCGGCACGGAATCCGCAACAGTCATCTCACGGCGATTGCGCCCACGGGCACCATCAGCCTGTTCGCGGACAACATATCCAGCGCGCTGGAGCCGGTGTTCGACTTCCGCTTCCGCCGCGCCGTGCGACAGCGTGACGGCCGCCTGCGCAGCTTCAACGTCAGTGACGACGCCTATGCCCGCTGGCTCGATCGCGGCGGCGACCTGGACGCGCCGCTCCCGGCTCCGTTCCTGACGGCCTACGACGTCGCGCCACGGGATCACCTGGCAATGCAGGCGGCGCTGCAGCCGTTCGTGGACAGTGCCATCTCCAAGACCATCAACGTGCCGGCGGACTACCCGTTCGACGACTTCCGCGACCTCTACCTGCGCGCCTGGGGACTGGGACTCAAGGGCTGCACCACCTTCCGCCCCAACGAGATCACCGGCGCGGTCATGGAGATCGGGGGTGGCACCGGGGCGGTGCACTGCTGCAGCCTCGAGCGTGAGGCCGATTAGCGGGCCGGGTGGCATGGCCGCGCGCTGGGAGCATTTCGAGCACCAGGCGGATATCGGCGTCCGCGGCAGGGGGCCGACGCGGGAATCCGCGTTCGAGCAGGCCGCGCTGGCACTGACGGCCGTCGTGGCGGATCTGTCGGCGGTGCGGCCGCGGGAGCTGGTCACGGTCCACTGCATGGCGCCGGACGACGAGTTGCTGCTGTGCGACTGGCTCAACGCGCTGGTCTACGAGATGGCGGTGCGCGGCATGCTGTTCTCCCGCTACAGCGTCAGCATCGATAATGGCCGCCTGGAGGGCCTCGCCTGGGGCGAGCCCGTGGATCGCCCGCGCCACCACCCGGCCGTGGAGGTCAAGGGCGCGACCCTGACTGCCCTGCGGGTGACGCACGCGGCCGGCGAATGGCTGGCCGAGTGCGTTGTGGACGTCTGAGAGCCGGACCTTGCGGGAGGGTGATGCACATGGATACGAGTCGGTTCGAACGCCTCGGGGAGTGCCAGTGGCAGGTGCCGGCCTCGCCTCCCATGCGCGTCCCGGCGGTGATCTACGCCGGCGAGGCGCTGATCCGCGACATGGACGGGAAGGTCCTGGAGCAGCTGTGCAACGTGGCGGCGCTGCCAGGCATCGTCGGCCGTGCCTGTGCCATGCCCGATGCGCACTGGGGCTACGGGTTCCCCATCGGCGGCGTGGCGGCCTTCGACCCCGCGGACGGCGGCGTGGTGTCCGCCGGCGGGGTCGGTTTCGACATCTCCTGCGGCGTGCGCATGCTGCGTACCGGCATCCGCCGGGACGCCGTGGCGGCCGTCGCGCAGCGACTCGCCGGCGTCCTGTACCGCGCGATACCGGCCGGCGTCGGCAGCACCGGGGCGATCCGCCTGGGGGACGACGAAATGGAGGCGATGCTCGCCGGCGGCGCGCGCTGGGCGGTCGAGCGTGGCTGGGGCGAGCCCGCGGATCTCGAACGCATCGAGGAGGGCGGCTGCATGGCCGGTGCGGAGCCGGCTCAGGTGTCGGCCCGGGCCCGCAAGCGCCAGCAGCGCGAGATGGGCACGCTGGGCTCGGGCAATCACTACCTGGAGGTGCAGCATGTCACCGAGGTGTACGATGCCGCCGTTGCCGCCGGCCTGGGACTGGCGCGGGGCGACGTCGTCGTCAGCATCCACTGCGGCTCGCGCGGCCTGGGTCACCAGATCGGCACCGAATACCTGCGGGAGATGGTGATCGCGGCGCCCCGCTACGGCATCCGGCTGCCGGATCGTGAGCTCGCATGCGCACCCATCGATTCGCCCGCCGGGCAGGCCTACCTGGGGGCAATGCGTGCCGGCATCAACTGCGCCCTGGCCAATCGCCAGATCCTGCACCATCTGACCCGTGAAGCCTTTGCCGGGGTGCTGCCGGAGGCCCGGCTCGACCTGCTCTACGACGTATCCCACAACACCTGCAAGTCGGAGACGCACGCGATCGACGGCCGGCACCGCAACGTGTTCGTCCACCGCAAGGGCGCGACGCGCGCTTTCGGCCCGGGGCATCCCGACCTGCCGGCGGCGCTGCGCGAGATCGGCCAGCCCGTGATCATCGGCGGCTCGATGGGCACGGCCTCGTACGTGCTGATCGGCACGCGGGAGAGTGAAGCGCTGTCCTGGGGCTCCGCCTGTCACGGTGCCGGGCGCCGCATGAGCCGCCGCCAGGCCTCGCGCAGCTGGAACGGCCGACAGGTCGTCGACGAGCTCGCAGCGCGCGGCATCATCGTGCGCAGCCCGTCGCAGCGCGGGGTGGCCGAGGAGGCGCCCG
The DNA here is from genome assembly GCA_035638775.1 of Gammaproteobacteria bacterium. Lineage (GTDB taxonomy): Bacteria > Pseudomonadota > Gammaproteobacteria > UBA5335 > SLRW01 > DASQZJ01. The sequence goes on along the minus strand of DASQZJ010000002.1, from coordinate 25,072 downwards.
GCGCCTACAAGGACGTCTCCGCGGTGGTGGAGAGCGCCGAGCGGGCCGGCCTGGCACGGCGCGTGGTGCGGGTCGAGCCGCTGATCACCATCAAGGGCTGAGGCGGGTGCGGGTTCACCGGAGCCGATTCGCCGGGGCGTTTGTTCTCCGACCGGAGGGTCCCGGAAGCCGGGCGCCGGCGCGACGCGCATGCGCTCAGGCGTCGGGGCGTCGCTCGCCGTGGCTGTGCTCCTGCACGCGTCGCTCCAGCGCGGCGATGGTGTCGGGCTCCGCGTCGGTGAACACGGCGGCCACGCCGTCGTCGAACGAGCGCGTCACGCGGGCGGGGATGCGATAGCGTTCCCCGGTATGCCCCACATCGACCCGCAGCTCGATCACCAGCCGCGCGTTGGACGGCAGCGGCGCGGACAGGCCGCGCACGGCCACGCCCCCGCGGCTGAAATCGCGGGTGCGGCCGAAGTCCACCGGTGCACCGTCACTGTAAAGGACGCAGTCCAGCGCCACCGGCACGCGCGCGTATCGCCGTTGTTCCACCTGGGCCATCGAAATACCCCCGTCCCCGCACAGAGCTTAGCAGGAATTTCCGGAATGGGCCCGGACCCGGGCGGCGCCACGGGTTGAGCCAGGTCAATGCGGGGGTCGCCGGGCACGCTAGAGTGGTATCGGCCCCGCGGCAACCGGAGGACAGGGAGATGGTCATGCGAACGCAACCCGTGGTCGGCGCCTGGTACCGGAATCTGGAGACGGACGCGCGCTTCGAGGTGGTGGCCGTGGACGAGCACGCGCGCACGGTCGAGGTGCAGCACTACGACGGCGACCTGGAAGAGTACGACTTCGGCTCCTGGTCGCGGCTGGATCTCGAGGAACTGGTGCCGCCGGAAGACTGGAGCGGCCCCTTCGACCTGAGCGAGCGCGACGATCTCGAGTACGGCGGGGAGCTGGAGGCGGAGGAGCCGCCGGAGGAATCGGTCGAGCGCCTGCGCGGTGAATGGGGCGGCAGCGGCACGGAAACCGGGGAGGGCGAGTGACGGGACCACGCGCCCGCCGGAACGCGCCATGTCCGATGCGCCGCTACTGTTCGCGCTGAACGCCTCCCGGGACCTGGGGGAGGCGGTCGCGCGCGCGCTCGGGGCCGGCCTCGGTGCGCACGAGGAGCGCGAATTCGAGGACGGCGAGCACAAGGCCCGCCCGCTGGAGAACGTGCGCGGGCGCGATGTCTACCTGATCCATTCGCTCTACGGGGAGCCCGGCGCCAGCGTCAACGACAAGCTGTGCCGGTTGCTGTTCTTCGCGGGCGCGTTGCGCCAGGCCGGGGCGGGCCGGGTGAGCGCGGTGCTGCCGTACCTGTGCTACGCGCGCAAGGACCGACAGACCAAGCCCCGGGACCCGGTTACCACCCGCTACGTGGCGCAGCTCCTGGAAGCGGCGGGCGTGGAACGCGTGGTGACCCTGGACATGCACAACCTGGCCGCATTCCAGAACGCGTTCCGCTGCCAGAGCGTTCATCTCGAGGCCCGTCCGCTTCTGGTCGAGCACTACGCGTCGCTGCTGCCGGCGGACGCCCGCGTGACGGTGGTCTCCCCGGACGTGGGCGGCGTGAAGCGGGCGGAGGCCTTGCGCGAGGCCCTGTCGCGGCGGCTGGATCGGCCCGCAGGGCTGGCGTTCATGGAGAAGATGCGCAGCGAGGGGGTGGTATCGGGCGGGGCGGTCGTCGGTGACGTCGCCGAGCGGGACGTGGTGATCGTCGACGACCTGGTCAGTACCGGCACCACCATCGGGCGGGCCGTGGACGCCTGCAACGCGCGCGGTGCCCGCCGCATCCATGCCTGCGCCACCCATGGCCTGTTCATGTCGGGGGCGGAAGAGGTGCTCGCCAATCCGCACCTGGCCGGGATGACGGTCACCGACGCGGTGCCGCCGTTCCGCCTGGACTCCGGACTGGCGCGGGAACGGCTGACCGTGCTCCCGGTGGCGGCGCTGCTGGCCGACGCCATCGACCGGCTGCATCGCGGCGGCTCGATCGTCGCGCTGCTGGACGTCTGAGACGGATTCAGCCCGGTCGCCCGCCGGCCCCGGCGCGGGCGATGTGGCGCTCCGCCAGGTCCAGGTAACGCACGGCCCGGTGATGCCAGCGGACGGGGTCGTGCCGGGGCCCCAGGGTGTTGTGGCGGATCGCCAGCAGCGCCCGGATCGCGGCGCGGTAGCTCGTGTAGAACCCGACCAGGGCGGGCGGCGCCGCGTCGCGCATGGCAGCCGCGTAGCGTTCCAGGAGCCCGCGTCCGGCTTGCGCGGCGCCGAGCCGCTCGCATTCCAGCGCCAGGAACGCGATCTCGTCGAGGCCGTCGAGCACCCGCAGCTCGCGGTCGAACTCCAGGCAGTCGATGATGATCGGCATCCGCTCGAAGCACACGTGCTCCGGGCGCAGGTCTCCGTGCCCCTCGACGATGCGCCCCTCGTACACACGCGCGTCCAGCAGCGCGGCGTGTTCCAGCACGAAGGCGTACTGGCGCCGCGCGAGCCGGATCACGCGGGCCGCGTCGAGTCCGGTGTCCGCCGCGGCGAGCTCGTTACGGGTGGCGCGGATGGTGTGCAGCAGGCGGCGGCGGTACCCGGTCATCGACAGCGGTTCGCGCGCGAGCCCGCGATGGAAGCGCGCGAGGCACTGCGCCAGGGCGTCGAGGTGGCCGGTTTCGGGGCCGCCGGCGGCGATCAGGTGATCGAGCATGCGCCCGGCGGGCAGGCGGCGCATCCAGACCAGGTAGTCGATTGCCGGCCCGCGGCCGTCCAGCGCCAGGTGCCCGTCGGCCGCATCACGGGTGAGCCGGCGCATGCCCAGGTAGACGTCGGGAGCGAGGCGACGGTTGAGGCGCACTTCCTCGGCGCAATGCCAGCGCCGCGCCTCGAGGGCCGCGAGGTCGCGGGAGTCGATGCGCAGCGGCTTCTTGAGCTTGTACGCGTGGCGCTCCGTGAGGAAAACCCACGACATGTGGGTCTCGATGGTCGCGACCGGCCCGGCCTGCCCTTCGTGCAGATCCGGGCAGGCCAGGGCCGCCACCTTGCCCTCCAGCGGGACGGGCTCGCCCCCGGATGGCATCCCGTCCCCCGGTCCGGCGTCAGTCGGGATGGTGGGGGCGCCGGTCATCCGGGGATTCCAGAAGCGCCAGGTCGAAGCCCGCCCAGGTTTCCGGCTCGACCATCTCTATGTCCCCGTCCGCGTACTGGACCTCGATCAGCCCGTCCTCCTCGTCGATCCCCAGGACCTCGATGTCCTCGTCCCGGCCCGCGTCCCGGTAGAACCGGCCGGGGAGGGGTGCGGTGTTCGTGGCCATGTGCGACTCCCGCGTGCTCGCCAGCGACCCTCCGAGGCTAGTCCCGTGCGGGGGCGGCGCGTCATGATGTGGGTCATGGATCGGGCCCGTCGCATGGCGCAGATTGGACCCGGGCCGGGACGTCCGGCCGGGAGCGCGAAATGAGACCGGTTCTTCATCCGGGCCTGGTCAACGGACGCGTGGGCGATCCGCTGCTGTACGTCGACGTGATGTTCGAGCGCCGGGCCCTGCTGTTCGACATGGGCGATCTGTCGGCCCTGCCGCCGCGCAAGCTCCTGCGGGTCAGCGACGTGTTCGTGTCGCATGCGCACATGGATCACTTCATCGGCTTCGACCGCTGGCTGCGCGTGCTGGTGGGACGCGGCCGGCGGGTCCGCCTGTTCGGCCCCGAGGGCTTCATCGACCGGGTCGCCGCGCGCCTGGCGGGCTACAGCTGGAACCTGGTGCACAACTACGCCGAGGACCTGGTGCTGGACGTGCACGAGGTCCGGGGCGACGGCCCCGGCCGGCGGGCGTGCTTTCGCTGCCGCAACCGCTTCCGGCGCGAGCGCGAGGAGCCGGTGCGTTTCGACGGCGGGATCCTGCGGGACGAACCGATGCTGCAGGTGCGCTGCGCAGTGCTGGACCACGGCATTCCCTGCCTGGCCTTCCGGTTGCAGGAGAGCCGCCACGTCAACGTCTGGAAGGACCGGTTGGCGGCGATGGGCCTGGCGACCGGGCCGTGGCTGCGGGAGCTGAAGCAGGCGGTGCTGGCGGGCGCGCCGGACGACACCCCGGTTTCGGCCCCCGAACGGTCGGGCCACGGCGCGCGGGCGCTCACCCTGGGCGAGCTCCGGGACCGGATCCTCGGGATCGCGCCCGGCACGGCGCTGGCCTGGGTGGTGGACACCGCCTGGACGCCGGGCAACGTGGCCCGCATCGTAGAACTGGCCGCGGGCGTGGACGTGCTCTACATCGAGAGCGTGTTTCTCGAAGCCGATGCCGCGCGCGGCCGCGAACGCGCGCACCTGACGGCGCGCCAGGCGGGAGAGATCGCCCGGCGCGCGGGGGCGGGACGCATCGAGCCGATCCATTTCTCGCCGCGCTACGGTCCGGATACCGCCCGGCTCGAGCGCGAAGCCCGAGCGGCATTCGGCGAATGCCCCGACAGGGAACAGGGAGCAGCAGGATGAGCACAAATCAGACGAGACTGACGCGGCTGGTGCTCGACGTACTCAAGCCGCATCGCCCGGGCGCGCTCGAGTTCGCCCGTGCAATGGCGGCGCGCAGCCCGGGAGCCAGGGTCAACCTGAGCGTGGTGGAGGTGGACGAGCGGACCGAGACACTGGAACTGGTGATCGAGGGCCAGGACCTCGACTTCGAGCAGGTCACGGCGGTGATTTCCGAGCTCGGCGGGTCGCTGCACAGCATCGACCAGGTCGAGGTGGTCTCCGGTCCCGCGCGGGGCCAGGGTCGGTAGCGGCGGGCCGGGCCCATGGCACCGTTGCGCCGGCTGCGTTCCCTGCTCGCGCTGACCCGCTCGCGCGGCATCGCCCGGCGCTACTTCGTGGTCAACGGCTTCGACGGCGCGCTCACCATGCTCGGGCTGATCATGGGTTTTCACGCGGGCGGCGGCGTGCCGGTGTCCGTCGCCCTGGGGGCCTGCGCCGGGGCGGCGATCGCGCTGGCGGTGAGCGGGGTGACCAGCGCCTACCTGAGCGAGACCGCCGAGCGGCGGCGGGAGCTGGCCGAGCTGGAGAGCGCCATGGCCACCCGCCTGGATGCCAGCGCGCTGGGGCGGGCCGCGCGCGTCGCGCCGATGCTCGTCTCGGCGGTCAACGGCCTCGCCCCGCTGGCGATCTCGCTGGTGATCATGCTTCCCCTGGTGCTGGCCCGCGCCGGCTGGTGGCCGCCGGGCGAGGCGCTGCGCTCGGCGATCGGCGTGGCATTCGCGGTGATCTTCCTGCTGGGGGTGTTTCTGGGCCGGGTGGGCGGCATGTTCTGGTTGTGGAGCGGTCTGCGCACGCTGGCGATCGGCGTCGTAACCGCCCTGGCGATCTTCCTGCTGGGGCACGCGCTGGGGTGAACGCGACACCGCAACCGGGAGCGCCCGACGCGTCGGCAGACGGGACCGAAACGCCGCCGTGGCACGTATTGCCGTCCGCCGAGGTGGCGCACCGGCTGGCGGTCGACCCGGATCATGGCCTGGACGAACCGGAGGCGCGCGAGCGCCTCGCCCGGGTCGGGCCCAACGAGATCCGGACGCGCGGCACGCGCCCGCCGTGGCGCCTGCTGCTGGCCCAGTTCGCCGATTTCATGATCCTGGTGCTGCTCGCGGCAGCCGCCGTCTCGGGCGCGGTGGGCGACCTCATGGACGCCCTGGCCATCCTGGTCATCGTGGTGCTGAACGCGCTGGTCGGCGCACTGCAGGAATACCGGGCGGAACGGGCCGTGGCGGCGCTGCGGCGCCTGGCGGCGCCACACGCGCGCGTGCGCCGGGAGGGCCGGGCGCGGACGGTCGCGGCGCGCTCGCTGGTGCCGGGGGACGTGGTGTTGCTGGAGGCGGGCGACATCGTGCCCGCCGACCTGCGCCTGGTCGCCGTCAGCTCCCTGCAGGTCGACGAGTCGCCGCTCACGGGCGAGTCCGCGCCGGTGGACAAGGACGCCGGTGTCGTCCCGCGCGCCGACGCCCCGCTGGCGGACCGGCACGGCATGGCCTGGCGCGATACCCGGGTCACCCGCGGCAGGGGCTGCGGCATCGCCGTGGCGACCGGGCCGCGCGCGCAGACAGGACGGATTGCCGGCATGCTGGAGCAGGCCGGTCCGGCCCGGACGCCGCTGCAGCGGCGCCTGGCCGCCTTCGGTCGGCGGCTGGCGCTGGCGGTGCTCGGGATTTGCGCGGCGCTGTTCGCCACCGGCCTGCTGCGGGGCCAGCCGCCGGTGCTGATGTTCCTGACGGCCGTGAGCCTGGCGGTGGCGGCGATCCCGGAGGCGCTGCCCGCGGTGGTGACGGTGTCACTGGCCCTGGGCGCGCGACGCATGAGTCGACGCAAGGCCTTGATCCGCCGGCTGCCCGCGGTGGAGTCGCTGGGCTCGGTCACCTGTATCTGCAGCGACAAGACCGGCACGCTCACCGAGAACCGCATGCGGGTCGAGCGGGTGTGGATGGCGGGCACGGAACGGGAAACCGTGCCGGCGCCCGGGGGGGACGGGCCGGCCGGCGAATGGCTGGGGCCGGCCATGGCCCTGTGCAACGACCTGGGCCCGGACGGAGACGACGAGAGCGCGGGCGGCGATCCGACCGAGCGTGCCCTGCTGCGTGCCGCCGCGGCTGCCGGCTGGGATCTCGCGGCGCTGGCCCGGCGCCTGCCTCGCGCCGGCGAGGCCGCCTTCGACACGGTGCGCAAGCGCATGTCGACCCTGCACCGCGACGGCGACGGCCGGGTCCTGTTCACCAAGGGCGCTCCCGAGTCCGTGCTCGGGGCCTGTGACGCGGTGGCCGGCCTGGATTCGCCCGACGCCCTGGAGCAGGCCCGACACCGGGCGGAGGCGCTGGCGTCCCGCGGCTACCGGGTGCTGGCCGTGGCCTGGCGCCGCCTGGCGGCCGGGACGCCCGACGGGGATGCCCGGGCCCTTGAGCAGTCCCTGACCCTGCTGGGGCTGGTGGCGCTGCTCGACCCGCCCCGCGAGGGCGCGGTCGAGGCGGTGGCGGAGTGCCGCTCGGCGGGCATCGTCCCGGTGATGATCACCGGGGACCACCCGGGGACGGCGCTCGCGATCGCGCGGCGTCTGGGGATCGGTGACGACAGCCGGGTGGTGACCACCGGGCGACGCGTATCGGCGCTGTCGGACGAGGAGTTGGCGGCAGCGGCGCGGCGGCTGCGCGTCTATGCCCGCATGAGCCCGGAAGAGAAGATCCGCATCGTGGACGCGCTGGAGCGCGACGGCGAGCTGGTCGCGATGACCGGCGACGGCATCAACGACGCGCCGGCCCTGCGGCGGGCCGTGATCGGCGTGGCGATGGGCCGCCGCGGCACCGAGGTCGCGCGCGAGGCCGCCGACATGGTGCTGCTGGATGACGACTTCTCGACCATCGTCGCCGCCGTGCGCGAGGGGCGGCGGATCTTCGACAACATCCGCAAGTTCATCCGCTACACCATGGCCAGCAACGCCGGGGAGATCCTGACCCTGTTCCTGGCACCCTTCTTCGGACTTCCGATCCCGCTGCTGCCGCTGCAGATCCTCTGGGTGAACCTGGTCACCGACGGTCTGCCCGGGCTGGCCCTGGCCGGTGAACGCGCGGAGCGCGGCCTCATGCGGCGTCCGCCGCGACCGCCCGGCGAGAGCGTCTTCGCCCGCGGCACCTGGCAGCACATCCTGTGGGCCGGGAGCCTGATGGCCGGGCTTTCGCTGCTGTCGCAGGCCTGGGCGCTGGCCGCGGGTGCACACTGGCGGACAGTGGTGTTCACGGTCCTGACCTTCTGCCAGCTCGCGCACGTGCTCGCGATCCGCTCCGAGCGGGACTCGCTCTTCGTGCAGGGTCCCAATCCGGCGCTGTTCGCCGCGGTCGCCGCGACCGTCGGCCTGCAGCTGCTGGTGATCTACCTGCCGGCGCTGAACGTCGTGTTCCGAACGGCCCCGCTGGGCCCGGCCGAGCTCGCCGTCTGCCTGGGGCTGCCCCTGGCGGTGCTCGCGGCGGTGGAGCTGGAGAAGTACCTGGTGCGCCGCTTCGGCCTCTACGCGGCGCCGGCTCAGCCGGACTCCCGCGCGGGCGAGGGCCGGGGCTCGCGGCCGTAACGCCGGGACTCGCCGCGCATCAGCGCCCGGACGGAACCGAGGATCAGCGCGGCGCCCGCCCAGGTCCGGGCGTCCGGCACCGGGTCGAACGCCAGGTAGCCGAACGCCGTGATGGCCGGCAGGCGCAGGTAGTCGAACGGGGCCATCAGGGTCGCGTCGGCGCCGCGGCTGTAGCCGCGGATGAAGGCGCTCATCAGAAGTCGAGCAGGAACGGCGCCGCCGCGAATGCGGCGCCGAGCGCCAGCATGATCCAGACGTTCGAGACGAACATCGGGTAGACGGCCATGGCGCCGCCGGACAGCAGCGCGGCGCCGCGCGACTGGCGCCTGCCGTAGATGAAATAGCCCACGCCCAGGGAGCTGATGAGCAGGGACAGCAGCAGCGACGCGGTGTGCATGATTCCCCCCGACCGGCAGGCCATGAAGATACCGGTTGCCCCCGCCGGGCACAACGCCGCCGCCGGCTTTTCGCCGACCGGCGGCACGGGTAGCATGACGACATGATCATCGACGTCTACTCCGACACCGTCTGCCCGTGGTGCTTCATCGGCAAGCGGCGCCTCGAGAGCGCCTTGCGGGACTGGCGGGGGCCCGCGCCGGAAATCCGCTGGCGCGCCTTCCAGCTGACCCCCGAGATGCCTGCCGGCGGGCTCGACCGGGACCACTACCTGCAGCTCAAGTTCGGCACCGCGGATGCCTCCCGGCTGTTCCGGCGGGTGGCGGAGACCGGCCGCGAGGTCGGCATCGAGTTCGCCTTCGAGCGCATCCGGCGTTCGCCCAACACGCTCGACTCGCACCGCCTGATACGCCGGGCCGCGCGCGAGGGGTGTCAGGAAGCCGCGGTGGAGGCGCTGTTCCGGGCCTACTTCCTCGAGGGACGGGACATCGGCGACCGGGACGTGCTGGCCGGCATCGCCGGCGGGCTGGGCATGGACGAGCGGGCCGCCCGGGCGTGGCTGGATACGGACGAGGACGTGCAGGAAGTGCGCGACGAGGATGCCGGTGCGCGTGATCTCGGCATCGGGGGCGTGCCGTTCTACCTCGTCGGCGGCCGCTTCCCGGTCACCGGTGCCCAGACCCCGGACGTGTTCCTGCAGGCTCTCGAGCGGGTCGCAGGTGGCTGAGGCCGCCGCCGGCGACGCCTCCCTGGACGGCCAGCCGGTGCGCCGGGTCCGCTGCGCGGGGGCTGAGCTCACGCTGCTGGGGACCGCGCACGTTTCCGCCGCCAGCGCCCGGGCGGTGGAGCGCCTGGTCGCCTCCGGCGATTACCAGGCGGTGGCCCTGGAGTTGTGCGAAAGCCGTCACGCCGCCCTCACCGACCCCGACCGCGTCGCCGGCATGGACCTGTTCCGGGTGATCCGGGAAGGCCGAGCCGGAATGGTGGCGGCCGGGCTGGCGCTGGGCGCTTTCCAGCAGCGGCTGGCGGAGCAGTTCGGCATCCGCCCGGGGGCGGAGATGCTCGCGGCGCTGGAGCAGGCAAGGCGGCGGGGCCTGCCCGCGCTGCTGATCGACCGCGAGATCGGGGTGACGCTGGCGCGGCTGCGCGCGAGCCTGCCCTGGTGGCGTCGCCCGGCGTTGCTCGCAGGGCTCGCGATGAGCGTGTTCAGCAGCGCCCGGGTGGAAGAGTCCGAGATCGAGCGGCTCAAGCAGGGAGACATGCTGGAGTCGGTGTTCTCCGAGTTCGCGAGCCACTCGGACGGCCTCTACCGGACGCTGATCAGCGAGCGCGACCGGTTCATGGCGGCGCGCCTGGTCCGGGAGATCGCGGCGCGGCGCCTGGAGAGGGTGCTGGTCGTGGTGGGCGCCGGGCACCTGGCGGGACTGGCCGCCGCCCTGGAGGACCCGCCGGCCTCGCCCGACGCCGAGCTGGAACAGTTCGCGCGGGTGCCGCCGCGGGCGCGCTGGCCGCGCTACCTGGCGTGGGCGGTGGTCGCGGCGGTGCTGGCGGGCTTCGGCGCCGGATTCGCGCGCAGCCCGGGGATGGGCTGGGCGATGGTGGTCGACTGGGTCCTGATCAACGGCGTGCTGTGCGCCCTGGGCACGACGCTGGCACTGGCGCATCCGGTCACGGTGCTGGGGTCGTTCGTGGCGGCGCCGCTGACCTCGCTCAATCCCACCATCGGGGCCGGCTTCGTCTCGGCGGCGATCGAGCTGTTCCTGCGCCGACCGCGGGTCGGCGACTTTGCGCGCCTGCGCGACGACGTGGCGCGACTGGGCGGCTGGTGGCGCAACCGCGTGGCACGTACCCTGCTCGTGTTCCTGTTCTCGACCGTCGGTTCGGCGCTCGGCACCTGGCTGGCCGGGGTCAGCATCGCGGGGCGGCTGCTGAGCCACTGAGCCGGCGGCGGCTCAGGGCCGCGCGCCAGGGTGCGGAGGCCCGGTGCGCCGCAGCGGCGCCGCGAGGTTGGCGAACTCGCACAGCAGCGGACGGGTCTCGCGCGGATCGATGATGTCCTCCACCAGGAAGCGCTCCGCGGTGCGGAACGGGGAATGCACTTTCTCCAGCCGCCGGCGGATTTCCTCGCGTGCGGCGTCGGGATCGTCCGCTGCCTGGATGTCCGCCTTGTAGGCCGCTTCGATGCCCCCTTCCATCGGCAGCGAGCCCCAGTCCCCCGAGGGCCACGCGTAGCGGTAGTGCAGCCGGGTGTGGTCGCCGTGGGCGGCGCCGGCGACGCCGAAGACCTTGCGGATCAGGATCGAGCACCAGGGCACGGTCGCCTGGTACACGGCGGCCAGGGTCCGGGCGCCGTGACGGATGGTGGCCTGCTGCTCGGCACGCGTGCCGATCACGAAGCCGGGATTGTCCACCAGGTGGACCACCGGCAGGTGGAAGGTCTCGGCCAGGTCGATGAAGCGTTCGACCTTGCGCGCGGTGTCCGCGGTCCAGCCGCCACCGTAGGAGTACGGGTCCCCTGCCATCAGGGCCACCGGCCAGCCGTCCAGCCGCGCCAGGCCGGTGATCGCGGAGCGGCCCCAGAGACGGCCGATCTCGAAGAACGAGCCGCGGTCGACCACCGCCTCGATGATCGGACGCATCTTGTAGACCTTGCGCCGCTCACGCGGGACCGCCTCGAGCAGCCAGTCCTCGCGCCGTTCCGGATCGTCCTCGCGCGGTCCCCGCGGCGGCAGCTCGTCGATCGAGGAGGGCAGGTAGGACAGGAATCGGCGCGTGCGCTCGAAGGCCTCCTGCTCGCTCGCGACCTCGTCGTCCACGGCGCCGTTGCGGGTATGGATATGGCTGCCGCCGAGCTGCTCCTTGTCCACGTCCTCCCCCAGGTGCGCGACCAGCGGCGGCCCGGCGACGAACAGCTGCGACAGCCCCTTGACCATCAGCGAGTAGTGGCTGGTCACGGTGCGCGCGGCGCCCAGGCCGGCGACCGGTCCCAGTGCCAGCGCCACCACCGGCACCGTGGAAAGGTTGTCGACCACCCAGTTCCAGCCGGGGTTGGCGGGCACGTAGGTATAGCCCTCCATCTCCAGGGAACGCACCGAGCCGCCACCGCCGGTGCCCTCGACCAGGCGTACCAGGGGCAGGCGCAGCTCGTTCGCCATCTGCTCCGACGCGATCTGCTTCTGCGCGATGGAAGCGTCCGCGGCGCCGCCGCGGACGGTGAAGTCGTCGCCGCCGACCACCACCGGGCGCTGTTCGACGCGCCCGCGCCCGAATACGAAGTTGGCCGGGCGGAAGGCCTGCAGGCCGCCTTCGTCGTCGTACTCGGCGCGCCCGGCCAGGACCCCGACCTCGCGGAAGCTGCCCGGGTCCAGCAGCGCGTCGATGCGCTCGCGCACGGTCAGGCGGCCGGCCTTGCGCTGGCGCTCGATCTTGTCCTGCCCCCCCAGGCCGTGGGCCAGCTTGCGGCGTTTCTCCAGTTCGTCGATCTCGGGCTTCCAGCTCACGGCGATGCTCCGGTTGGGTGCGGACGGTGCGGCGACGCCGCCCGGGTGTGGACTGTTTCCATGACGGCTTGTCGGCACGGGACGTCGGGGTCCCGCGTCGGGTGGCCGCTAGCGGTGGCGCCGGTGGTACTCGAGCAGCGTCCGGATCTCCTCGCGCGAGCCGAACATCGCGGCGATGCGCTGGTGCAGGTGCTCGGGCTCGACCTCCAGGATGTCCTGGTAGCCGGTGGTGCCCAGGCCGCCGGCCTGCTCGCAGAGGTATGCCATGGGATTGACCTCGTACATCAGCCGCAGCTTGGACGGCTTGTCCGGATCCTTCCGGTCCCGCGGATACATGAACACCCCCCCGCGGCTGATGACCCGGTGGGCGTCCGCGACCATGGCGCCGATCCAGCGCATGTTGAAATTCTTTCCGCGGGGTCCGTCGCTGCCGGCGACGCAGTCGTCGATGTATTCGCGCACTGCCGGCTCCCAGAAACGCGCATTGGAGCTGTTGATCGAGAACTCGGTCGCCTGCCCGGGGATGCGCACGTCCCGGCGCGTGAGCACGAACTCGCCGATGTTCCGGTCCAGCGTGAAGACGTGCACCCCGTGGCCGGTGCTGAAGACGAACACGGTGGAGGGCCCGTACACGGCGTAGCCGGCACACACCTGCCGCCGGCCGGGCTGCAGGAATTCCTCGGTCGCCGGCGCGCCGTCGCGCCGGGTACGCGGCAGGATCGAGAAGATCGTGCCGATCGAGGCGTCGACGTCGATGTTGCTGGAGCCGTCCAGCGGATCGAACAGCAGCAGATAACGCCCGAGCGGAGCGCCCTCGGGTACCGGCGAGATGTGCTCCATCTCCTCCGAGGCCATGCCGGCGACCCGCCCGGTCCAGCCGGTATTCCGCAGCATCAGGTCGTTGGCGATCAGGTCGAGCCGCTTCTGGGTCTCGCCCTGGACATTGATGTCGCCGTGTCCGGCGAGGGCCTCGCCGCGCAGGTCGCCGTGATCCACGATGTCCGAGATCATCTTGCAGGCCCGCGCCACGTCGCCGATCAGCCCGATCAGGTCGTCCGCAATCGCCGCGCCGCCGTGCTGCTGCTGGGTAAGAAACTGGATCAGCGTTGTTCCGTGGTGCATGCAGGTGTCCCCGACTTCCGGTGTTCCCTCCGCGAACAGGATGTCCGCGGGGCATCCCCCCTGCCGGGCGCCGGCCATGCGGCCCTGCGCGGCGTCGGCGTGACTGTCACCGGTTCGCGCAGCGAATTCTAGCAACTGGCGCCGGCAGCGACGACCGCTCCCGCGACGGGCCCGGCGCCCCGTGCCCGGCAGCCGTTGACGCATGTCAACGCAACCGTAACACGCGGCTGCCAGACTGGATTGTCGCGGGCCCGATCGCCGCCCGGGCCCGCGATCGACATGCATGAAAGGGAGGCCGTCATGTCCGCAGTACCCGCACCGCCGGCGCGCAATCTCCAGGCCCACACCCCGGACCGGCGTGGGTTTACCGCGCGCAAGTGGCGAATCCGTGCGATGCAGATCGAGATGGGCATGGAGCCCTGCTTCTCCACCCAGTACCGGCACGTATGCCGGGACACCCACTGTCCCTGGCGCGACGAGTGCAAGGCGTTGCGCGCGGAGTGGCGGCGCTGATGGGGGAGAGTTTTAAGTTGTTAGGTTATTAAGTTGTTAAGTGGGGAGCGCAAAACCCGATCGGGCAGGGCAGTTACGCAGAATCGCGTGCAGTCCCGGCGGCACCGAGCAACCCCTTAACAACTTAATAACTTAATAACTTAACAACTTAATAACTTAATAACTTCAGAACCTTACTACCAGGCCTTCCGCGAAGCGATGGCGTCAGCATACAGATCCGCATAGGCCGCGGCGCTGCGGGTCCAGCTGAAATCCTTTTCCATTCCGGCGCGCATGATCCGGTGCCAGAGGTCGCGGTTGCGATACAGCCCGATCGCGCGTGCGACCGCTTCGACCAGCGCCTCCGGCGAGGGCTCGTCGAAGACGATGCCGGTGGCGCGGTCCTCGCGCAACGCTTCGGGCGTGGCGTCGGTGACGCTGTCGGCGAGCCCGCCGGTGCGCCGCACCACCGGCACCGTGCCGTAGCGCAGGCTGTACATCTGGTTGAGCCCGCAGGGCTCGAAGCGCGACGGCATCAGGAACATGTCGGCGCCGGCCTCGATGCGGTGCGCGAGCCCGTCGTCGTAGCCGAGCCGCAACGCGATGCGGCCCGGATAGCGCGCCGCCACGGCGCGCAGATCGCGTTCCAGCGCGGGCATGCCAGAGCCCAGCAGTACCAGTTGCAGGGGCTGCTCCATCAGGCGCGGCAATGCCGCCACCAGCAGGTCGATGCCCTTCTGCGGCACCAGCCTCGTCACCATGCCGGCCAGGGCGCAATCGGCCGCGGAGTCCAGCCCGGTCTCCTGTTGCAGTGCCTGCCGGTTGGCCCGCTTGTCGTCCAGGTGATCCGGACCGTAGGTGCGTGCCAGGCAGGGGTCGGTCTGCGGGTTCCAGGTCTCGGTGTCGATGCCGTTGAGGATCCCGGTGAGCGCCTCCCCGCGGTCGTCCAGCAGCCCCTGCAGTCCCTCGCCGTGAGCCGCCGTGCGGATCTCGCGGGCATAGCCCGGGCTGACGGTGGACAGGCGTTCGGCGAAGACCAGGCCGCCCTTGATGAACGAGAACAGACCGCGGAACTCCAGCGCCCGGTAGTGCCAGAGCCAGGCGGGGAGGCCGAGCGCGGCGAGCGTCTCGCTCGGGAACAGCCCCTGGTACTGGAGGTTGTGGACGGTGAACAGGATGGCCGCCGGCACCCGGTGCAGCATCATCCAGACCGGTGTCAGGCCGGTCTGCCAATCGTTGCAGTGCACCACGTGAGGGCGCCAGCGAAGGCCTGCCGCGTCATCGGCGATCGCCGCGGCAACCCGGGACAGGGCGTTGAAACGCGCGGCGTTGTCCGGGTAGTCGGTGCCTTCGGCGTCGTGATAGGGATTCCCGCGCCGGTCGGCGAAGCCCGGGCCGTCCAGGAGGTGCACCGGTACACCGGAGCCGGGCATGCGGCAGCGTTGCAGGGCGGTTTCAGGCAGGTCCACCGGCGGCCGGTAGCGCGGCACCGGCCGCGCCGCCGGCGCCCGATCGAGGGTGTCGGCGTAGGCGGGCATCAGAATGCGCACGTCGTGGCCGAGGCCGGCCAGGGCGGCGGGCAGGTGGGCCGAGACATCGGCCAGCCCGCCGGTCTTCATCAGCGGCTCGGCCTCGCTGGTGACGAACAGGATCCGCAGCGTCATGCCGGCCCGGTCGCTTCACCGGCATCGCCGGCCGCCGGTCGCAGCACCAGGGCGCCGAGCGGCGGCAGCCGCAGCGTGAGCGAGCAGCGGCGGCCCATCCAGGGCTCGGCAAGGGCCTCGAGCTGTCCCAGGTTGCCCACGTTGGATCCGCCGTAGTGCGCGGAATCGGAATTGAACGCCTCGGCATAGGGTCCCGCGACCGGCACCCCGATGCGGTAGCCCTCGCGCGGCACCGGGGTGAAGTTCAGGACCACCACGACAAAGCGCGGACCGTCGCGGCGGATGTAGCTGATTACGGACTGGGCCGCGTCATGACAGTCGATCCATTCGAAGCCGGCGCCCTCGAAGTCGTGCCGGTACAGCGCCCGCTCGCCGCGGTAAAGGCCATTGAGATCGGCGACCAGGCGCAGCAGGCCGGCGCGTCCGGGGTCCTGCATGCGCGCCCAGTCGAGCTCCCGCTCGTGATCCCACTCCCGCTCCACGGCGAACTCGCTGCCCATGAACAGCAGCTTCTTGCCCGGGTAGGTGAACATGTAGCTGTACAGCAGGCGCAGGTTGGCCAGCTTCTGCCATTCGTCTCCCGGCATCTTGCCCAGCATCGAGCCCTTGCCGTGCACCACCTCGTCGTGGGAGAAGGGCAGCACGAAGTTCTCGGTGAACGCATACAGCAGCCCGAACGTCAGGATGTCGTGGTGGTAGTGGCGATAGATCGGGTCGCGCGTCATGTACACCAGCGTGTCGTGCATCCAGCCCATGTTCCACTTCATGGAGAAGCCCAGGCCACCCAGCCATGTCGGCCGCGTGACCTGCGGCCACGCGGTGGATTCCTCGGCGACCATGACGCTGCCGGGGCAGCGGCCGTGGGTTGCTCTGTTGAGCTCGCGCAGGAATTCCACCGCCTCGAGGTTCTCGTTGCCGCCGTAGCGGTTCGGGATCCAGTCGCCCGGCTCCCGTGAGTAGTCGAGGTACAGCATCGACGCCACGGCATCGACCCGCAGCCCGTCCAGGTGGAAGGACTCGAGCCAGAACAGGGCGCTGGAGATCAGGAAGCTGCGCACCTCGCTGCGGCCGTAGTTGAAGATCAGGGTGCCCCAGTCGCGATGCTCGCCCAGGCGCGGGTCCTCGTGCTCGTAGGCGGCGCTGCCGTCGAAGCGGGCCAGTCCGTGGGCGTCCTTGGGGAAGTGACCGGGCACCCAGTCCAGGTACACGCCGATGCCGTGGCGGTGCAGGTGGTCGACGAAGTAGCGGAAGTCGTCCGGGCTGCCGTGCCGGCTGGTGGGAGCGAAGTAGCCGATGGTCTGGTAGCCCCAGGACGCGTCCAGCGGATGCTCGGTCACGGGAAGGAGCTCGACGTGGGTGAACCCGGTGTCGCGCAGGTGGTCCACCAGTTGACGGGCCAGCTCGCGATAGCCCAGGAAGCGGCCGTCGCCGTCGTGCCGCCAGGAGCCGAGGTGCACCTCGTAAACGGAAACCGGACCGTCCAGCCAGTGGTCGCGGCCCGCCATCCAGTCGGCATCGCCCCACTCGTGGGTCGAGGGTGCCTCGACCACGGAAGCGGTGGCGGGCCGCACCTCGAAGCGCCGGGCGTAGGGGTCGGACTTGACGTGGATGGTCCCCCGGGGATTGTTGCGCAGCTCGAACTTGTACAGGGTGCCGGCGCCCAGCCCGGGGACGAACAGCTCCCAGACCCCGCTGCTTCCGCGGCAGCGCATCGGGTGGCGGCGGCCGTCCCAGGCATTGAAGTCGCCGATCACGCTCACGCGCTCGGCATTGGGCGCCCAGGTGGCGAACAGCGTGCCCGGGATACCGTCGAGCTCGAGCGGCCGCGCGCCCAGCAATTCCTGGGCATGGTGATTGCGTCCCTGGCTGAAGGCGTCGATCGCGTCGGCCGGCAGCTGCGGTCCGAAGCAGTACGGGTCCCAGTCCTCGCGGGTGCGTCCGGCGGCATCGGTCCAGGCCAGCCGGTAGCGCTGCCCGACTTCGCCGGGTTCGCCCTGCCAGACGAACAGGTCCGTGCCCGGCGCGCGTTCCAGCGCGTGGCCGGCGGGCTCGATCGATACCCGCCGTGCTCCGGGGATCAGGGCGCGCACGACGCAGCTGCCGTTTTCCTCGTGGCGCCCGAGCAGCGAGAATGGATCGTGGTGGCGTGCCTCGAGCAACCGGCGCAGCGCGCTTGAGGTCTGAATGTCCGTGGTACCGGGCATGCGCGGGGATCTCCGATCGTCCTGTTCGCGAGGCTTGCGTGCTCGGCGCCATCATACGGCACGCGAGCCGCGGGCGTGTAGGATCGGTGTCCGGCCGGCACCCGTCTGCCGGCTTCTTGATGCCGGTCAAGACCGCGCCGGGTGCGGGCGGGTGAAATAGCCGAATATCGGGAATGAGTCGCGATCAGCGGGGGAGGCTATGGAATTCAGGCCGTCGCAGCGCTTCGTCAGCGTCATCACGCGGGACACCCTGGCGCTCATACTGGCGGGAGGCCGCGGCACCCGCCTCGGCGCGCTCACCAGCCACCGGGTGAAGCCGGCCGTCCCCTTCGGCGGCAAGTTTCGCATCATCGATTTCGCCCTTTCGAACTGCATCAACTCGGGTATCCGGCGGGTCGGGGTGCTTACCCAGTACAAGGCCCATTCCCTGATCCGGCACCTCCACCAGGGCTGGGGATTCCTGCGCGGCGAATTCGGCGAGTTCATCGAGCTGCTGCCCGCCCAGCAGCGCACCGGCCCTTCCTGGTACAGCGGCACGGCGGACGCGATCTACCAGAACATCGACATCATCCGCTCCCACGATCCCCAGTTCGTGCTGGTGCTGGGCGGCGACCACGTCTACAAGATGGATTACGGCACCATGCTGGGCTACCACGTGGACAACGGCGCGGACGTCACGGTCGGCTGCGCCCAGGTGTCGCTCGAGCACGCGCGCGGCTTCGGCGTAATGGCCGTGGACGAGGCCGGCCGCGTGGTGCGCTTCGACGAGAAGCCCGAGCATCCCGAGCCGATGCCCGGCTCGGCGGACCAGGCGCTGGGCTCGATGGGGATCTACGTGTTCAACACCGACTACCTGATCGACTGCCTGGAGCAGGATGCCCGCAATCCCAACTCCAGCCGCGACTTCGGCAAGGACATCCTGCCGCGGGCGATCCAGAACGACGCGGTCTACGCCTTCCCGTTCCGGGACATGGAGACCGGTGGCCAGGCGTACTGGCGCGACGTGGGCAATCTCGACTCCTACTGGGCGGCGAACCTGGAGCTGATCGGGATCACCCCCGAGCTCAATCTCTACAACCAGGACTGGCCCATCTGGACTTACCAGGAACAGGCGCCGCCGGCCAAGTTCGTGTTCGACGAGGACGACCGCCGCGGCATGGCGGTGGACTCCATGGTTGCCGGCGGCTGCATCGTCTCGGGCGCCCTGGTACGGCATTCGCTGCTGTTCTCCAACGTGGTGGTGGATCACGGCGCTACCGTGGAGGACTCCGTGGTGCTGCCCGACGTCCACGTCGGCACCGGCTGCCATATCCGCCGGGCGATCGTCGAGACCGGCTGCCGCGCTCCGCCCGGCACCGTGATCGGCCATGATCCGGAGGCGGACCGGAAGCGCTTCGAGATCAGCGCCGGCGGCGTCGCACTGGTGACGCCGGAGATGCTGGGCCAGGAGCTACCCTACGTGCGTTGATGCGGGGCAGGGGGCACGCCGCCAGCTAGAGGCTGAGCATGCAGCCGGTCTCGAATGGGTGCGACAGCAGCGGGTGGTTGGGAAACAGGCGGATCTCGTATTGCAGCAGGCCGTTGCGCGAGATGCACAGGTCCAGCCCGAACAGGGTCTGGTCCGCGGCGCCGTCGCCGGCCCGCAGCCGGTGACACTCGAGCGGCCGGAACTCCTTTCCGGGCGCGGCCGTGCCCAGCACGCATTCGACGCAGACGTCGTCCGGGTCGAGCCCGTTCAGCTTCACCGCCACGCGCAGCGGCAGTGCTTCGCCGGTCGACAGCGTCGCGGGAGGCATTTCCGCCCACTCTGCCGCGACGCCCGGCCACAGCTCGCGCACGCGCGCCTTCCAGGCCGCCAGCGCGCGGGCGCCCGCGGCTTCGTCTTCGGCCAGCTGCTTGCCCCGCCGGATCGCCGGCAGGTAGTGATCGCGCAGGTAGTCCTGCAGCATGCGCTGCGCATTGAAGCGGGGCAGCACGGTCTGCATGGCCCGCTTGGAACGCTCCACCCAGCCACCGGGGTAACCGGCGTTGCCGCGGTCGAAGTACAGCGGGATGACCTCGTTCTCCAGGATGTCGAGCAGCTCTTCGGCCTCCGCGCGATCGCGGACCTCCGGGTCCGCGTCCGGGTCGTGGGGCACGATGCCCCAGCCGTTGTGGCCGTCGCAGGCCTCCGCCCACCATCCGTCGAGGACGCTGAGATTGAGCACGCCGTTGATCGCGGCCTTCTGGCCCGAGGTGCCGCTGGCTTCCAGCGGATGCTGGGGGGTGTTGAGCCAGACATCCACGCCGGTGACCAGCTTGCGCGCGAGCGCCATGTCGTGGCCCTCGACGAAGAAGACCTTGCCCGCGAACTGCGGCTGCAGCGCGAAATCGAACACCGCCCGGATCAGGTCCTGGCCCGGCCGGTCCTGGGGGTGCGCCTTGCCGGCGAACAGGATCACCACCGGGCGCGCCGGATTGCCCAGGATACGTGCCAGCCGAGCCGGGTCCCGGAACAGCAGCAGCGCCCGTTTGTAGGTGGCGAAGCGCCGCGCGAAGCCGAGCACCAGCACGTCGGTCTGGGTCGGCGACAGCGAGGCCGTGAGCCGGCCGAGGTGCGCCGCGCCCACGCGGTAGCGCTGGTACTGGTCCCGGATGCGCTCGCGCACGTCCGCCAGCATCTCCGCCTTCAGCGACTGGCGCAGGCTCCAGAACCGGTGCGCCGGCACGTCGTCGACGCACCGCTGCCAGAACTCCACGTCGCACATGCGGTCGCGCCAGCCCTGGTAGCGCATGTCGAACAGGTTGGTCCATTCCCGCGCCAGGAAGGTGGGCACGTGCACGCCGTTGGTGACGTGGCTGACCGGATTCTCGTCGGGGGGGATATCGGGCCAGATGTAGGCTTCCATGCGGGACGCCACCGAGCCGTGGATGCGGCTGACGCCGTTGTGATGGCGCGATCCGCGCAGGGCCAGCCCGGTCATGTTGAAGCGTTCACCGTCCTGGGGGGACTCGCCGAGCGCCAGGAAGCGCTCCAGCGGGATCCCCAGCTCGGCGACGTAGGCTTCGAAGTGCCGGGTCATGAGCTCGTGGCCGAACAGGTCGTGGCCGGCCGCCACGGGGGTATGCGTGGTGAACACCGTGGCCGCCGCCACCAGCTCCAGGGCGCTGTCGAAGTCCAGGCCCGCCGCGACCGCCTCGCGACAGCGCTCGAGCACCATGAAGGCGGCATGCCCCTCGTTGACGTGCCACGCGGTGGGCGCGAGATCCAGCGCGCGCAGCGCCCGGATCCCCCCGATGCCCAGCACCATCTCCTGCGCGATGCGGGTCTCGTCGCCGCCCCCGTAGAGCTGGTAGGTGACGGCGCGGTCCGGCTCTGCGTTCTCCGGCAACTCGGTGTCGAGCAGCAGCAGTCGCACGTGGCCGACCTGCGCCTGCCACACCTTCACCCAGACGGTTCGCTCGGGAAACGGGACCTGTATGCGCACCTCGGCACCGTCGGCATCGAGGGCGGCGGCAATGGGCAGGTCGCCCAGCCGTGCGGGCTGGTAATGCGCCACCTGCTGTCCGGATGAGTCGATGGTCTGCGTGAAGTAGCCCTGGCGATACATCAGGCCCACGGCGACGAAGGGGATCCCGAGGTCGCTGGCAGCCTTGCAGTGATCCCCGGCGAGGATGCCGAGGCCGCCCGAGTAGAGCCGCAGACTCTCGTGCAGGCCGAACTCGGCGCAGAAGTAGGCCACCAGATCGCGGTCCGGCTCCAGCTGCTCCCGCAGCGCCGGTGCCAGCCCGGCGGTGACCTCGTGGTAGCTGTCGTAGATCGCCAGGACGTGGTGGTATTCCTCGAGGAAGGTGCGATCACCCGCCAGCTGCTCCAGCCGTTCCTGGTCGATCCGGCGCAGGAACACCCGCGGATTGTGTCCGCAGGTCTCCCACAGCTCCGAATCCATGTGGAAGAACAGCCCGCGGACGCGTCGGTCCCAGCTGTAGATCAGGTTGCCGGCGAGCTCCGGCAGACGTTCCAGGCGTTCCGGGATTTCCGGCTGGACTTCGACGGTATAGCGGGTCGTGGGCATGATGCGCGGCGTGGTTCCCCTGGATCGACGCGCCGCGGCCGCGGCGCCCGGACAATATACTCGATGCGACGGTGCGGCGGAACGTGCCGCGCGCCTCGCCCCGGGTCGGCGTGACGCAGGTCAACGTCGCGGGCGCGGCGGGGCGTTATAAAGTCCTGCATGCAGGATTCCCGTGGCACGCGGATCGGGTCGGGCCGCCGGACTGCACAGGGACGGATCGCGCAGTCCGGACACTGGGCGGCACAGGGACGCGCCGCCCATGGTTCGTCGCAGCCGCGGGCCGCACAGGGAAGCACCGTCACACAAGGGAGTCGCCATGTACTCCGGCCACCACGTAAGCGCGGTCCGCAACACCGATGTCGCCCGGCGGCCGGATTGCGTCCGCATGCGGGTCGACGGCCTTCGCAACGGTTGTGCCGAGTGGCTTCAGCAGGCCCTGCTGGAGCTGGAGGGCGTGGTGCACGCGGCGGTCGATGCCCGCCGCGGCCAGCTGTCGGTCTACCAGCACGGGACGGACCTTGCCGGACTGCGCCGGATGGTCCGGCGCAGCGGCGGCATCCCCGGGGCGGCGACCGTGTACCTGTTCTGAAGGAGGTCCGGATCGACTCACGGCTTCCTGCGGGCCTGAGAAGCACGGGACGTGTCTTTCAGGCTTCCTGAACGCAACGCCGCGCCGGCGCCATCGGCGCGGAGGAGACGGCGTTGAAGCCGATTCGCACCTTCTACGTAAAGCCCCGGTTGCCCCCCGGGCTCGAGCGGCTGTCCGATCTGGCACACAACCTGCGCTGGGCCTGGGACCCGCAGGTCCGTTCCCTGTTCCGGCGCCTCGATGACGACCTGTGGGAGCGCAGCGGCCACAATCCGGTCTGCATGCTGGGCGCCTTCGAGCAGTCGCGGCTGGAGGAGGCCGCGCGGGATCCGGCCTTCGTGGCGCACTACACGCGTTGCTGCCGGGATCTCGATGACTACATGCAGGAGCCCGCGACCTGGTTCCGCGCGACGGCGGACGGCGCCGAGGGGCTGCAGGTCGCGTATTTCTCGGCCGAGTTCGGCATTACCGAGTGCCTGCCCGGGTATTCGGGGGGCCTCGGCGTGCTGGCCGGAGAGCACCTGAAGTCCGCGAGCGATCTCGACCTGCCGATGGTGGGCGTCGGGCTGCTCTACCAGCGGGGCTACTTCCGCCAGTATCTCAATGCCGACGGCTGGCAGCAGGAGGGCTACGCCGAGAGCGACTTCCACACCATGCCCGTGCGGCCGGTCACCGACGCTGCCGGAGCCTCGCTGCGGATCGCGGTGGAGATGGCCGGCAGGAGCGTGGCGGCCCAGGTCTGGTACGCGCAGGTGGGGCGAGTCCGGCTGTACCTGCTGGATACCAACATCCCGGGGAATCCGCCCTTCGACCGCGACATCACCGACGAGCTCTATGGCGGTGACCGGGAGACGCGCCTGCGCCAGGAAATGCTGCTCGGGATCGGCGGCATGCGCGCCCTGGCCGCCCTGGGCATCCGGCCCATGGTCTGCCACATGAACGAGGGCCACACGGCATTCCTGGCCCTGGAGCGGATCCGCACCCTGATGCAGGAGGCAGGGCTCGACTTCGGCCAGGCAGGGGAGGCGGTCGCGGCGGGCAACGTATTCACCACGCACACGCCGGTGGCGGCCGGCAATGACTTCTTCGCCCCCGACCTGGTGGAGCGCTATTTCGGCGCCTTCTACCGGGAGCTCGGGCTGGATCGCGACACCTTCCTTGGCCTTGGCCGCCAGGATCCGCAGGATCGTCGCGAGGAGTTCTGCATGACCACCCTGGCGCTGCGGCTGTCGCGCCACAACAATGCCGTCAGCCGGCTTCACGAGCGGGTCGCGCGGCGCATGTGGGCCAGGCTGTGGCCCGGCGCACCGGTCGACGAGGTGCCGATCGGCCACGTGACCAACGGCGCGCACATCGAGTCGTGGATCTCCCACGACATGGCTGACCTGTTCGACGCCTACGTCGGGCCGCGCTGGCGCGATCAGCCCGGGGATCCGAGCGCGTGGACGCGCGTGCCGCGGATCCCGGCCGAGGAGATGTGGCGCACGCACGAACGGCGCCGCGAGCGGCTGGTGCACTTCGTGCGCCGTCGCCTGTACCGGCAGCTCGGGAACCGCGGTCTCTCCAGCACCGAGCGCGAGGGCGCCCGCGAGGTGCTCGACCCCGCCGCGCTCACCATCGGCTGGGCCCGCCGGTTCGCCGCCTACAAGCGCGGCGACCTGCTGTTGCACGATCTCGACCGGCTGCAGCGCCTGATCAGCGGCGCCGACCGGCCCGTTCAGCTGATCTTCGCGGGCAAGGCGCACCCGAAGGACGACCAGGGCAAGGAAATGATCCGGACCCTGATCCATACCTGCCGCCAGCCCGCGTTCCGCCCCCACATCGTGTTCCTGGAGGACTACGACCTCGACATCGCCCGCTTCCTCGTGCAGGGCTGCGACGTCTGGCTCAACACGCCCCGCCGGCCGCTGGAAGCGAGCGGCACCAGCGGCATGAAGGCCGCGGCCAACGGCGTGCTGCACGCCAGTGTGCTGGACGGCTGGTGGGAGGAGGCCTACCAGCCGGATCTCGGCTGGGCCATCGGCCGCGGCGAGGAGTACGACGAGGACCATGTCGCTCTGCAGGACCAGATCGAGTCGGAGGCGCTCTACGATCTGCTGGAAAAGGAGATCGTCCCGCTGTTCTACGAGCGTGATGACAAGGGCGTGCCACGCGGCTGGGTCGCGCGCATGAGCGCCGCGATGGAGGCGTTCAACGGCCGCTTCGCGACCCACCGCATGGTGCGCGAGTACGGGGAGCGCTTGTACATCCCGGCCGCCGCGCGCATACGCGCGATGGCGGAGGAGGGATACCGGCGCGCGAAGGAGCTCGCGGCCTGGAAGACCCGGGTGCGCCAGGCCTGGCCCCGGGTCGGGGTGACCGGCGTGGAAATCGTCGACGGGCCGGCGCCCGGTGGCGATGCCGCGTCTCCCCCGGCGGTGCTGGTGGGTGACCGGCTCCAGGTGCGTTCCCGGGTCCAGCTGGGCCAGCTCACGCCCGACGACGTGCTGGTCGAGCTGTACATCGGCCGGGTGAACGCCGGAGGCGAGATTGTCGAGGCCGGCACCGTGGTGATGGCGCCGGCCGGCAGCGAGGATGGCACGGCGCTGTTCGAGACCACGGCCGAGCCGTGCTGCCGCAGCGGCCTGCACGGTTACACCGTGCGGGTCCGTCCGCAGCATGCCGATCTGGTGGATGGATGGGAAATGGGACTGGTGTGCTGGACCGACGGCGCCGTGCATGTCCAGGCGGCGGCTGCCGGATAGGAGGACGGCGATGGCCGGTGAAGGTGACACGAAAGCCGCGGATGACGCGGAGAAGGTGCAGGACCCCTATGCGGCTGCGGGCAGCCGGCCCGAGGGGCTGACGGCGCAGGAGGCGGCGCGGCGGCTGGAGCAGTACGGGCGCAACACCCTGCGCGAGGAGGAGGTCGGCCTGCTGCGGCGGCTGGCCGGCTACTTCTGGGG
>DASQZJ010000001.1:0-35247 GCA_035638775.1 Gammaproteobacteria bacterium | reverse complement strand
CGTGCTGTCGCTGGGTGCCGCGGTGCTGATCCTGTTCATCATGCCGGCCCTGGACCGCAACCCGGTGAAGTCGCACCGCTACCGCGGACCGATCTACAAGCTCGCGCTGCTGGTGTTCGCCTTCACCTTCCTGGTGCTCATATATCTCGGCGGGCTCTCACCGACGCCGGCCCACGCGGATATCGGTTTCCGCTTCGCGGAGCTGTACTTCTCCTTCTTCATCCTGTCCATCCTGCTCAGCCGCCCGCACGGGAAAGGCTTCTACCTCGGCACGCTGGTGCTGGCACTCGCGTTGATCTTCGTGCTGGACTGGCTGCGCGTGGGCGACATCCCGATCCACCTGATGGCCAGGACCTGGTGGATTCCGGCCCTGTACTGGGCGGTGTTCACCATCCTGCCCGCGTTCACGAATCTCAACGTGCCGAAGCCGGTGCCGGAAAGGGTGACGAGCTGATGAAGAACAAGACCGCGATCGTACTGGCCGTGCTGGCCGGGCTGCTCCTCGCCCCCGTGGCGGGTGCCGCCGAGGGCCAGCCCCCGCTCGAGCACGTCAACATCAACCTCCACGACCAGGCCGCGCTCCAGCGCGGTGCCCGGGACTTCTCCAACTACTGCCTGAGCTGCCACCAGGCGAAATACATGCGCTACAAGCAGCTCGGGCCCGGGCTGGGCCTGACCGACAAGCAGATCAAGGACAACCTGATCTTCACCGGTGCCAAGATCTGGGACCACATGACGGTGGCCATGACCCGCAAGGATGCCGCGAACTGGTTCGGCAAGGCCCCCCCGGACCTGTCGGACGAGGTGCGCATCCGCGGCGCCGACTGGGTCTACACCTACCTGAAGAGCTTCTACCTCGACCCTTCGCAGAAGACCGGCGTCAACAATGCGGTCTTCCCCAAGGTGGCGATGCCCGACGTATTCTGGCACCTGCAGGGACTGCAGAAGCCGGTCTACAAGACCATTACCGACTCCGACGGGACCAAGCAGAAGGTCATCGATCACCTGAAGCTGGTGAAGAAGGGCTCGATGACGCCGGAGCAGTTCGACCGCTTCGACCGCGACCTGGTGACCTTTCTCACCTACGTCAGCCGGCCCGAAAAGATGAAGTCCGAGCACCTGGGCATGTGGGTGATCGGCTTCCTGATCTTCTTCACCGGGCTGGCCTGGCTGCTCAAGCGGGAATACTGGAAGTCCATCGACCATTGAATGGTCGGGGCCCGGGAAGGGGATTTCTGCCCTTCCCGGGCTCGCCGGCGCGAGTCCGTCGCCCGGGGTTCGCACGCCCCTGTCCGAAGGGTGGCCACACTGCTCCACGCGCCAGCTTCCGACCCCCTCCCGCGGTACCGGCCATGCGGGCCCGGCGCATGCCGCCGGTCGTGCGGCCCGGCCTGACGACATGCCCCGCAGCGCCGGTATAATGGACCAAATCCGGGGCCCGACCGGGGGCGAGCGCCCCGCGCCGGCCCGATACGTTTCCCGATGCGATCACGGAACTGCAACATGCCTGCGACGATCCCGCGCGCGCGAGACACCGGGCGCGACCACGCGGCCGAGGGCTCTCGGCGGTCACGGCGACTACGGGTGCGCGCCCGCGTGCAGCTGCTCCTGCTGGCCGTGGGCACGGCCGGCGTGCTCGCCCTGGCAAGCGCCGGCTACATCTCGACACGCTACCGCGCCCCGCACCTCGGACATGTCACCATGAAGCGCGTCGATCCCGGCTCGGTGGCGGCCCTGGAGAGCGTCTTCCGGCGCGCGGACTATCAATGGCCACCGAGTAAAAGCGTGCCCCCGATCGCGGTGGCAAACCTTCCGCCCGGCCTGGATCAGGTGGATGTCGATCGGCGCAAGGCCCTGTTTTTCCAGACCGTCCTGCCGCTGGTGGTGGCCGAGAACACGCGCATCCGCCGCCAGCGGCAGTTCCTGAAGCGCCAGTTCGCGAGCGGCAGGATCAAGCCGGATTCGCGCACGGCCCTGCATATTCGGCGGATCGCGAAGGCGTTCGACGTCGACGGCAAGATCAACGACTCCGCGTTCCGAAAGACCCTGCTGCGCCGGGTCGACGTGGTGCCGCCCGGCCTGGTGCTCGCACAGGCAGCGACCGAGAGCGGCTGGGGCACGTCGCGATTCGCTGTCGAGGGCAACAACCTGTTCGGGATCTGGACGTGGGATGCGGACCGGGGGCTGACTCCACGCAAGCGCCGTCCGGGGGCCGACCATTACGTGCGCGCCTACCGCAACCTGCGCAGCTCGGTGCACAACTACATCATGAACATCGACACCCACGACGCCTATTCCGAGCTGCGCCAGCTGCGGGCATTCCTGCGGCACAAGCACCAGTCGCTGGATCCTTCGCGCCTCGCCGTGGGACTGCGCCTGTATTCGTCCCGGAGGGGCGATTACGTGCAGGACATCCGGGCGATGATCCGGATGAACCACCTGGACCGCCTGGTCCGTCTGCAACTCGGCCGGCATTCCTGAGCGACGCCCCCGGGGCCCGGGCGGGATACCCCGCCGCCGTCAGCCGCCGCTTTCCGGTCTTCCCGGCCAGATCCAGGGATGGCTGTACCAGTAGTAGCGCCCGCCCCCCGCCGGCACCGTGCAGTTGTAACGGGCCCGACGCTCGGGGAACGCCCTCGTGGCACGGACCCGGAAGCGCGTGTGCGCCCGGTTCAGCCAGGTGACCGGCAAGCGGCCCTGGTTGCTGCCGTAGCAGCTGAGCTGGTCCCGTTCTCCCCGGCTCAGTCCGGAGCCCAGGGCGAGCGTCATCACCGGCGGATCCTGCGACCGCGAGACCACCGGATCGTCCGGCGTCGCGGAGGTCACCGGCAGCGGCAGAGTGTCGATCTTGCTCCGGAACTGCTCCATGGTTCCGAAGCGCCCGGCCATGGGAAAGCGCGGCAGGGCCTCGAGGTCGGAGCCGGGTCCGATCGCGCCCGACTGCTGCCCGAAGCTCACGTACCCCATCTTTTGCAGCATTCGCTGCAGCGCCGGGTCGTATTCGCCGTAGGGGTAGGCGAACAGCTTCGGGCCGGTATTCGTCCGGCTACCGAGCTCCGCCTGCAGACGCCGCTGGGCCTCGCGGACGTCACGGCGGACCTGCTTCGCCCAGGCCTTCTCGCTCTCGCCGCCGGGCCGGTCGACGAGATGCGCATGGTCCACCGTGTGGTCGGCGAACGTGGCGCCGTGCCGTGCCATCTCGCGCATCTGCTGCCAGGTCATGAAGCTGTCGCCGTGCTCGTCCACGACCCGGGTCGCGACGAATACGGTGAACGGGAAGTGATGGGCCCTGAGCAGCGGATAGGCGTTCTCGTACACCGTGCGGTAGGCATCGTCGATGGTGATGGCCACGGTATGGTCGGGGATCAGCCGACCATCGCGCAGGTGGCGGATGATGCGCCCCAGGGGCCAGACGTGAAAGCCGTTCGACGCCAGGTAGTTCAGTTGCGCCCGGAACTGCGGCATGTCGATGTTGGTGGTCGGATACCGCGGATCACCGAAGCGGTGGTACAACAGCACCACGGCGTGCCGCGGGACGTCCGGGACGGAGGCCGAGGCGAACGCCGGGGCAAGGCCGGCCAGCAACAGCACCAGCAGAACGAGCTTCCTCATGGGTTTCCATCCGGTCGGTGGCTGAATGGCATCGGCCCCATGATACGCCGTCCCGCCCCCGGCCGTGTTGCCGGACCGGGGACCGCTTCGGTCGGCACGCACCACATCCGCAATCATGTCGCGGGGGGAACGATGAGCATCGGCGTTCAGGGGCTGGATTACGTGGTACTGGCGGTCGGGGACCTCGACCGGTCGCTGGCGTTCTACCGCGACCGTCTCGGCCTGTCCCTGCGCCACCGCGCGGAGAAGTTCGCTCCGTTGGAAACCGGCCGGACCCGCTTCGGGCTGTTCACCCGGGATGCCATGGCCGAGACCCTCCGGTCCGCCGTGCAGCCGCCGGCCGGGACCCAGGCGGCCTTCGAGCTCGACGCCGCCCGGGACGAGCTGACCGCCGACGGCGTACCGGGCGTGACCCCGCCCGGGACGCGGCCCTGAGGCCAGCGCACGGCCGACGTGCGCGACCCCGACGGCAACCTGGTCGAGCTGGCCACGCAGCGTTGGCGGCCCGGGAACTACTGACGCGCGCCCACGATGCGCTCGACCGCTTCCGGCAGATCGGCCACGACATCCGCGCGGCCGGCGACGGCGGCTTCGTCGCCGGGCCGGTACTTGCCGGTGCACACCAGCATGCCCTGCAGCCCCGCGCTGAGGGCCCCGCCGACGTCGTTCTCGGCATCGTCGCCGATCATCACCACCTCTTCCGCGGGCACGCCGAGCGCCGCGACCGCAGCCCGGAAGAAGCCGGGCGCCGGCTTTCCCAGGAGCTCCGCGGATACCCCCGCCGCGTATTCCAGTCCCGCGACGAAGGCCCCCGCGTCCAGGCTCAGCCCGTCCGGCTCGCGGAAATAGCGGTTGCGCGCCAGCGCCAGCAGCGGCGCTCCCTGCATCAGCACGCGGAACGCGCGGTTGAGCCGGTCGTAGGTGAAGGTCTCGCCGGCATCGCCCACGATGACCGCATCCGCCGGCGCGGCCCCCCGGCGCGGGAATTCCCATCGCAGGTCGGGATGGACCAGCAGCAGAGGATGCAGACCGCGTTCCCGGATCACGGCACGCGCCGTCATGGACGGCGTGTGGATCTCGCTGGCATGGCAGTCGAAGCCGAGGCGCTCGAGTCGGGCGGCGACGCCGGAGCGGGCGCTGCGGGTGGTGTTGGTGACGAAGCCCAGCGGCAGACCCGAAGCACGCAGGCGCTGCATCGCCCGCACGGCACCGGGCACGGCCGCGTCCCCCACGTACAGGACGCCTCCCAGATCGAGCAGGACTCCTCGCAGCATGGCCGGTGCCCCTCCCGCCCGCGGCGGGCGACCGGGTTTCAATCGAGGTCCAGGCAGATCTTGCCGAAGTGCCCGCCCTCCTGCATCAGGTCGAAGGCCGCGCGCAGGTCCTCGAACCCCAGCACCTCGCCGACCACGGGGCGCATACGATGCAGCGCGATGGCCCGGCACATGCCGTCGAAGTGCTCTTCCGATCCGACCGTGATGCCCTTCACGCGGGCATTCGCCGCCATGATGCGTGCGATCGGCACCACGTTCGAGTGGCCGCTGAGCACTCCGATCACGCTGACGTGGCCCCCGATGCGCAGACACTTGAGCGACTTCTCGAAGGTTCCGGCACCGCCGACCTCGACCACGTGGTCTACGCCCCGGCCGCCGGTCAGCTTCTGCACCTCGTGGTGCCAGTCCTCGCGCCGGCGATAGTTGATCAGGTGGTCCGCCCCCAGCCCGGCAGCCCGTTCCAGCTTCTCGTCCGAAGACGACGTGATGATCACCTCGGCCCCGAGCAGCTTGGCGAACTGCAGCGCGAAGATCGAGACGCCGCCGGTACCCAGCAGAAGCACCGTATCCCCCGCGGTGACGCCGCCCTCGATCACGATCGCGCGCCACGCGGTGAGCCCGGCACACGGCAGGGTCGCGGCCTCGAGGTCCGACAGGTGCTCCGGCACGTGCGACACCGCCGTCGCGTCGAACACGGCATACTCGGTCATGCAGCCGTCCACGGTGTCCCCGGGCACCCGCGCCAGCCGCTCGCGCGTCGGCCCGCCGGCGTGCCAGTCCTGGAAGAACCGGGTCACCACCAGGTCGCCGGGGGCCACGCCGGTGACGCCGTCGCCAACCTCGAGCACCTCGCCGCAGCCGTCTGATAGCGGGATCACCGGCAGCGGCAGACGCGGGTTCACGCCCATGATGGTCACCAGGTCATGGTAGTTGAGCGAGGCGCTGCGCATGTGCAGCAGCACCTGCCCGGGCCCCGCGGACGGGCGCTCCCGCTCCCTGTACGTCAGCCCGTCGAGACCGAACGAGCTCAGTTCGACCAGTTTCATCGCTCCCCCTTGCTTTCGGGCATGTGCGCCCGGGCGGTCCGGCCGGGCGCGCGAAGTCCGCAACGGCCAATGTAGCCCGGATGGAGCGCCAGCGAAATCCGGGCCCCGCGGTTTCCCGGCTCGCGGCGGAAACCGGTCGCCGCGGATGCGCGGCGGGGAGAAACCGCTGCCCGAACGCTTCTATCCCAGCCAGGCGCGGGCGTTGTGAAACAGCTTCATCCACGGCGACATCCCTTCCCACTCGGGCGGATGCCAGGACAGGCTCGCGCAGCGCACCACCCGCTCGGGATGCGGCATCATCAGGGTGACGCGCCCGTCGCGGCTGGTAACGCCGGTGATCCCGGCCGGAGAGCCGTTGGGATTGGCCGGGTAGCGGGCCGCGGGCTCGCCGCGGTTGTCGACGTAGCGCAGGCAGGCCAGCTCCCGGTGCAGCAGAGCCTCGGCATCGTCCGGGTGATCGAACTCGGCACGCCCCTCGCCATGGGCCACGGCGATCGGCAGTCGCGAGCCTTCCATGCCGGCGAGGAACAGCGAGGGCGAGGGTTCGATGCGCACCAGGCTCAGGCGCGCCTCGAACTGCCGGGAGCGGTTGCGCACGAACCGCGGCCAGCCCTCGCTCCCCGGGATCAGCTCGCGCAGCGCGGCCAGCATCTGGCAACCGTTGCACACGCCGAGCGCAAACACGTCCGGCCGTTCGAAGAAACCGGCGAAGGCGTCACGGGCGCGTTCGTTGAACAGGATCGACTTGGCCCAGCCCTCCCCGGCCCCGAGCACATCGCCGTATGAGAACCCGCCACAGGCGACGATGCCACTGAAGTCCGCGAGCTCCGCGCGTCCCGACAGGATGTCGCTCATGTGCACGTCGACGCTGTCGAAGCCGGCGTGGTGGAAAGCGGCCGCCATCTCGGTCTGGCCGTTGACCCCCTGCTCGCGCAGGATCGCGACCCGCGGGCGAGCCCCGGTCGCCGCTCCGGGCGCCTCCCGGGCCTCGCTCAGGTGAAATCCCAGTGCCGCATTGAGCCCCGGGTCCGCTTCATCGAGCAGGGCATCGAACGCCTCCCGTGCACACTCGGGATCATCCCGCAGCGCCTGCATCCGGTAGCTGGTCTCCGACCAGGCGCGCCGCCAGGCCACCCGCTCGCCGCCCAGCACCTCCCGTCCGCGCCAGCGGAAACTCAGGCGTCCCCCGTCCTCGACCTCGCCAAGCAGGTGAACGTGGCCGCCGAGACCGGCGCGGACGAAGCGCTCGCGGACCGTGGCCACGTCCCGCCGGGCCACCTGCAGCACGGCGCCGGCCTCCTCGCAGAACAGGATCGCGGCGGGATCGTCGCCCAGCGCGTCCAGATCCACGCCGAACCCCGCGTGACCGGCAAAGGCCATTTCACACAGGGTGACGAACAGGCCGCCGTCGGAGCGGTCGTGATACGCCAGCGCCAGCCCGTCCGCGAGCAACCCCTGGACGGTCCCGAACAGCGCCTTCAGATCAGCGGGCCGATCGAGGTCCGGCGTCTCCGTGCCGGTGGCGGCGAACACCTGCGCCAGGCAGGACCCGCCCAGGCGGTTGCGCCCGCGCCCGAGGTCGATCACCAGCAGCGGCCCTTCCCCGGGCCGCGCGCGCGGCGTGAGGGTGTCGCGGACATCCTCCACCGGCGCGAAGGCGGACACGATCAGCGACAGCGGCGCGCTCATCGAGCGCGTCTCGCCGTCCTCCTGCCACACGCTGGTCATCGAGAGCGAATCCTTGCCGACCGGGATGGCGATGCCCAGCTCCGGGCAAAGCTCCTGCCCGACCGCCCGCACCGTGTCGTACAGGGCCGCGTCCTGTCCCGGCTGGCCGGCAGCCGCCATCCAGTTGGCCGACAACCGCACCCGTTCCAGCGCCCCGACGTGCGCCGCGGCGAGGTTGGTGATCGCCTCGGCCACCGCCATTCGACCGGATGCCGGAGCGTCCAGGACCGCCAGCGGCGTCCGCTCGCCCATGGCCATGGCCTCGCCCGTGAAGCCCTCGTAGCCGCTCGCGGTCACTGCGACGTCGCTCACCGGCACCTGCCACGGTCCCACCATCTGGTCCCGGGTCACCAGCCCCGTCACGCTGCGGTCGCCGATGGTGATCAGGAAGCTCTTGTCCGCCACCGCCGGCAGGCGCAGCACCCGCAGCGCCGCCTCTTCCAGGTCGATCCCCGTGGCCGGCAGCGCAACGCTCCGGGCCGCTTCGTGCGCGACGTCACGGAGCATGCGCGGCACCCTTCCCAGCAGCACCTCCATCGGCATATCCACCGGCGTGCCGCCGAGCAGGCGATCCTCCAGCACCAGCCGGGCATCGCCGGTCGCCTCGCCGATCAGCGCCGCCGGACACCGTTCGCGCGTGCACAGCGCCATGAACCGGTCGAGATCGGAGGGTGACACGACCACCACGTAACGTTCCTGTGCCTCGTTGCACCAGACTTCGAGCGGCGACATGCCCGGCTCGTCGCTGGGAATGTCGCGCAGCCGGATGCGTCCCCCGCAGCCGTCGGCGTCCAGGATCTCCGGTACGGCGTTGGACAGCCCCCCGGCACCCACGTCGTGGATGGAAACGATCGGGTTGCGCTCGCCCATCGCCCAGCAGCGATCGATGACCTCCTGGGCGCGCCGCTGCATCTCGGGGTTGCCGCGCTGGACGGAAGCGAAGTCCAGCTCCGCGTCGCCGCTGCCCGAGGCCACCGAGGACGCCGCGCCCCCGCCGAGGCCGATCCGCATCGCCGGCCCCCCGACCACGAGCACCTGGTCCCCCGGCCGCACCCGGTCCTTGTCGACGTTTCCGGCGCGGATGTTGCCGTAGCCGCCGGCAATCATGATCGGCTTGTGATAGCCGTAGAGACGCGGCCCGTCGGCCCCCGGCACGGACTGCTCGTAGGTCCGGAAGTACCCGGCCAGGTTGGGCCGGCCGAACTCGTTGTTGAACGCCGCCGCGCCGATGGGGCCGTCGAGCATGATCCGGAGCGCCGGGGCAACGCGCCGCGGACGGCCGTGCTCGGCCTCCCAGGGATGCGTGAAGCCCGGTATCCGCAGGTTGGAGACGCTGAAGCCGCACAGCCCCGCCCGGGGCCGCGCCCCGCGGCCGGTCGCGCCCTCGTCCCGGATCTCGCCGCCCGCACCGGTGGCGGCGCCCGGGAAGGGCGAAATGGCGGTGGGATGATTGTGCGTCTCCACCTTCATCAGCAGATGCGCCCGCTCGCGCCGCGGACGGTAGACGGCATCCTCGGGGTCGGGAAAGAACCAGTCCGCTTCGTGACCCTCGATCACGGCGCTGTTGTCGGAATAGGCCGACAGCACGCCGACCGGGCTGCGTCGGTGGCTCTCGCGGATCATGTCGAACAGGGAGCGTTCCAGGGCCTGGCCGTCGATGATCCAGTCCCCGCGAAAGATCTTGTGGCGGCAATGCTCGGAGTTCGCCTGGGCGAACATCATCAGCTCCACGTCGCTGGGATCCCGCCCGAGCCCCCGGAAGGCCTCGACCAGGTAGTCGATCTCGTCCGCGGAAAGGGCCAGTCCCAGGAGCCGGTCGGCTTCTTCCAGCGCCCCGCGCCCGTTGGCCAGCACGGCGATGTGCTCGGGCGCCGCAGGAGCCGGGTGGCGGAACAGCACCCGGGCCTCGTCGCGCCCCGCGAGCAGGGCCTCGGTCATGCGGTCGTGCAGCACATCGCCGAGGCGGGCGCGCCAGTCGGGCCCCGGCTCGAACCCGTCCAGGTGATACTCCACGCCTCGCTCGATCCTGCGCACGGCGTCGAGCCCGCAGCCACGGGCGATATCGGTGGCCTTGCTGGACCACGGCGACACCGTCCCCGGCCGTGGCACCACGAGCACCGGCGTGCCGCTCAGGGCGACCGGCTCCTCGTGATGCGAGCCGTAATGCAGCAGCCTGTCCAGAACCGCGTGCTCGCCCGCATCCAGCTCGCGCTCCAGCTCCACGAAGTGCAGGAAGCGCGCGCCCAGACCGGCCAGCCCCGGGAGGCGCTCGCGCAGCGTTTCGACAAGCCGGTCCCGGCGGAACGCGGAGAGGGCCGGGGTGCCGGCAAGGCACAGCAGTTCGGTTTCGGAATCGTCGCTCACCACTCGCTCACCAGGTTCGATCGGGCCGCGCGGCGGCCTCAGCACACCTCGCGCCAGCCGGCACCGGTTTCCTGGTCGGCCACGCCCACCCAGCCGGCGTCGCACCCCAGCGCCGCGGCCACCGCGTCCCGTGCCAGCGCAGGGGTATTGTTCCTCTCGCTGATGTGCCCCACCACCAGATGCTGCAGTCGCGGATGCGCGACGGCCGCGGCCAGGTCGGCGGCCTGGCCGTTGTTGAGATGGCCCCAGCGTCCGCCGACACGGGCTTTCAGCGACGGCGGATAGGGTCCCCGTGCGAGCATGCCGGGATCGTGGTTGCACTCCGCCATGAGGGCATCGCAGCCTTTCAGGATCCGGCGAATGTGCGGCGTCACGGTGCCGGCATCGCTGATCACGCCAAGACGCACCGTGCCCTCGCCCAGCACGAACTGGCACGGCTCGCGCGCGTCGTGCGGCACCGGGAACGGCTGCACCAGCAGATCGTCCAGGGCGAATGGCTCATGCGGGCTGAACACGCGCACCCCGGGAAGATCCCCCGGGTCCCAGGCGGCCAGGGTGCCGCCGGTCAGCCAGACCGGCAGGCGGTACCGGCGGGCCAGGGGCGCCACGCCGGCCACGTGGTCGGCGTGCTCGTGCGTCACCAGCACCGCGCTCAGCTGCGAAGGGTGCCGGTCCAGGCGCGCCAGGCGCCGCTCGGTCTCCGCCAGCGGGAAACCGCAGTCGATCAGCACCCGGGTGCGGCCGGTCTCCACCAGCGCCGCATTGCCCCGACTTCCGCTCCCCAGGCTGGCAAAGCGCAGCAATCCTGCCCCTCCCGAGCGGCGCCCGCGTGCCGGCATGTCAGCGCTTGCCGGAATCCCGTCCGCTGTTGTACGGATTGCCGGGGAAGCGCATCACGTTCTCCCCCTCGACCGTGGTGATACGGCTGGTGCCCCGGCGGGCGACCTCGTCGATCCGGATGATCGCGTGCATCGGGATGTGTACGCGCTCCACCCCGTCGAACTCGCTCTTGAGGCGTTCCTCGGTCGGGTCGACCACCACCCCGCTCTGCTCGCCGAAGACCAGTCCTTCCACCGCGACGAAGCCGTAGAGATGTTCCTGGCTGACGTTGCGGGCATAGATCTCGTAGACCTTGCCCTGGTTGAAGAACGCGATCTTGTACAAATGCTTTTCCGCCATGTCATTGACCGCTGCCGGAGACCCGCCGATGCCTTCGTGCGCGCCCCGGCACCTGCCGGGCGCCCGTGCAGTTTACCGGAAAACGGACCCGGTTCCGACACGCCGGCACGGCACCGGAAGCTGTGCGGCTGCAGCGGGCGTATCTCAGCCGGTCATGGCCGCGGGGGGCGCGAGCGCTTCCGCCAGCACCTGGTCGACCCGCTCGGCCCATACGAAGCGCAGCCTGCTCCGGGCGTCTTCCGGGATCTCCTCGAACTCCTTGCGGTTGCGGGCAGGCAGGATCACGGTGCGGATCCCGGCGCGCAGCGCGGCCAGGGTCTTCTCCTTGATCCCTCCGACCGGAAGCACCAGCCCCCGCAGCGTGACCTCGCCCGTCATCGCGGTATCGCTGTTCACGGTGCGATCCGTGAGCAGGGAAACCAGGGCCACCAACATGGCCACGCCGGCACTCGGCCCGTCCTTGGGGATCGCGCCGGCCGGCACGTGCACGTGAATGTCGCTGCGGTCGAACAGGCTCGCGTCGATTCCGAGCGTGCCCGCCTGGGCCTTGACCAGGCTCAGCGCGGTCTGGGCGCTTTCCTTCATCACCTCGCCCAGCTGGCCCGTCAGGATCAGGTTGCCGCTGCCCGCCGCCCGGCTGGCCTCGATGAACAGGATGTCCCCGCCGATGGGCGTCCACGCCAGCCCGGTCGCCACCCCGGGCACGCTGGTGCGCATCGCGACCTCGGCCTCGAAGCGGGGCGGCCCCAGGATACCGGCCAGGTCGGGCGCGTCCACCACCACGTTCCGGGCGGTACCTTCCGCGATCTGCATGGCCACGCTGCGGCACACCGAGCCGATGGTCCGTTCCAGGCTTCGGCAGCCGGCCTCGCGGGTGTAGTCACGCACGATCGCGGCCAGGGCCGCATCCGTCAGGCTGCAGTCCGGCGCACCCAGGCCGCTGTCGCGCAACTGCCGGTCGACCAGGTAACGGCGTGCGATCTCCACCTTCTCCTCGGCGGTGTAGCCCGGCAGCTCGATGATCTCCATGCGGTCCCGCAGCGGGCCCGGGATCTGGTCCAGCACGTTGGCGGTGCACACGAAAAGCACCTGGCTCAGATCGAACGGCACGGCCAGGTAGTTGTCCCGGAAGGTCGCGTTCTGCTCGGGATCCAGCACCTCGAGCAGGGCCGAGGCGGGGTCCCCCTGGATGCCGGCCCCGAGCTTGTCGACCTCGTCCAGCATCAGCACCGGGTTGCAGCTGCCCGCCTTGCGGATGGCCTCGATCACGTTGCCGGGCAGGGCGCCGATATAGGTGCGTCGATGGCCTCGGATCTCCGCCTCGTCATGAACGCCCCCGAGGCTGACGCGGACGAAGCGCCGTCCCGTGGCCCGCGCAATGCTCTGGCCCAGGGAGGTCTTGCCCACGCCGGGCGGGCCCACGAAGCAAAGGATCGGGCTCTTGCCGGCGGGATTGAGCTTGCGCACCGCCAGGTATTCGAGGATCCGCCGCTTGACCTTGTCGAGGTCATAGTGATCCTGGTCGAGAATCCCGCGCGCCCGCGCGACGTCGATGGACTCCTCCGTGCGGACCGACCACGGAAGCTCGGTCAGCCATTCGAGGTAGCTGCGCACCATCGAGAACTCGCCGGCATTTTCCGGGATGCGCTCCAGCCGCCGCAGCTCCTTGCGCGCCTGCTGCTCCACCTCGTCCGGCATGCCGGCCTTCCCGATCGCCCGCTCGAGCTCTTCGATTTCGCCCGTCTTGCCGTCGGCCTCCCCGAGCTCGCGCTGGATCGTGCGCAGCTGTTCCCGCAGCAGCGCCTCCCGCTGACGCTCATCCATCTTTTCGCGCGTCTGTTCGCTGATCTGCTGCGAAAGTCGCAGCACTTCGATCCGGCGCGACAACAGCTGGGAAACCCGGTCCAGGCGCGCGGCGAGGTCCAGAAGCTCCAGCACCTCCTGCTTCTCCTCGACCTTGATCTCGAGATTGGCCACGATCAGATCGGCCAGCGCGCCCGGATCCGTCGCCCGGTCGACGGCGTTGATCAGCTCGTCCGGGGCCCGCGGCAGGAGCTCGAGCGCCTCCGCCGCCAGCTCGCGCAGGTTCAGCAGCCGCGCCTCGATGGCGCGATCGTCACCGGCCCGCGGCTCGACCAGTTGCTCGATCCTGGCGACCAGGAACGGATAGCCGGGAAGGAACTCCAGCACCCGGAAGCGCGATTCCCCCTGGCAGACCAGATGGTGGGTATGGTCGGCCCCGGTCACCTGCCGCAGGACGTTGGCCATGGTGCCGACTTCGTGGAGCTCCTCCGGCCGGGGCGCGTCCACCCGCGAGTCGCGCTGCAGCAGCAGGCCGACGGGGCGCCCGGAGCGGGCGGCCTCCCGTGCGGCGGCCACCGATCCCGGCCGTCCGACCGTGACCGGAAGCATGGCCCCGGGGAACAGCACCATGCCGCGCACCGGGATCAGGATCAGGGCATCCTCGGGCAGCGGCTGCAGGGGCTCCCCGGCTTGCGGGGACCGGCCCTCCTCGACTGCGAGCTTCTTCATGGCATCTCGATTCTGCAGGCCGCCGCGCCGGTACCGGATCCGCCGGGCCTTCGGCGGCACTCCGGCCGGCGCTTCCCGGGACGTCACCACGGTAGCGCCACTGCCGGATCCCGTATTGATCACCGTCAAAGGGGTGCGGTAGCCGACCCGCTTGCTTTTGGAAGGACATTGTTTCATGTAACATAGTTAAAGGACATTCATGGATTCCGTACCCGCGGCGTCGCGTGCCCCGTTCCGTACGGGAGCCCGCCAGCCGACGCCGCGGGCTCACCGGAGACAGCTATGCAGGCTGAATTGCGCCGCCCGACATCCGGGGCGGACGTGCACATCGCGATCCTCGGCGCCGGCTTCTCGGGCCTGGGCATGGGTATCCGGCTGCTGCAGTCCGGCATCCGGGATTTCACCCTCTTCGAACGCGCCCGGGAGGTCGGCGGGACCTGGCGCGACAATTCCTACCCCGGCGCGGCCTGCGACGTGTCCTCGCACCTCTATTCGTTTTCCTTCGAGCAGTGGCCCGAATGGTCACGGGCCTATGCCGAGCAGCCCGAGATCGAGCGCTACATCCGCCACTGCACGGACAAGCACGGGCTGCGCCCGTACATCCGCTTCAATACCGAGATCGAGCGGGCGGAGTTCGACGACACCCGCGGACTCTGGACGATCCGCGACCGGCAGGGCCGACGCTGGACGGCGGACATCGTGGTGAACGCCTGCGGCGGGCTGAGCGACCCCGCCTACCCTGACATCCCGGGGCTCGGGACCTTCCGTGGCCGGATGTTTCACACCGCGCGCTGGGACCACGACTTCGAGCTCGCCGGGAAACGCGTCGCGCTGATCGGCAGCGGCGCCAGCGCGATCCAGGCGGGACCCGCGATCAGCCGGCGGGTGGCACGGCTCAGCGTGTTCCAGCGGACTCCGTCCTGGATACTGCCGAAGCCGGACCGCCCCATCACCGAGCGGGAAAAGCGCAGGTTCCGGCGCTTCCCGTTCCTGCTGCGCCTGCGCCGCTGGCGCATCTTCTGGCTGGGCGAGCTGGTCGCGCCCATGCTGATCCTGGACACGCCGGTGCTCAAGCGGCTGCTCGCCGCGCTGGCCCGCAAGCACGTTCGTGACAGCCTTCCCGACCGCGAGATGCGACGCAAGGTGACACCCGACTACCACATCGGCTGCAAACGGGTCCTGATCTCGAACGACTGGTACCCGATGCTGCGACGCGCCAACGTGGAACTCGTGACGGA
The DNA here is from genome assembly GCA_035638775.1 of Gammaproteobacteria bacterium. Lineage (GTDB taxonomy): Bacteria > Pseudomonadota > Gammaproteobacteria > UBA5335 > SLRW01 > DASQZJ01. The sequence continues at coordinate 20,274 of DASQZJ010000001.1, read as the reverse complement.
GGGCATCGAGTCCATCACCCCGGTCGGGATCCGCACGCGCGACGGGCGCGAGCGCGAGTTCGACGCCATCGTGATGGCGACCGGCTTCAAGGTGCCGGCAGCATCCGCCCCCTTCGACATCCGCGGCCGTGGCGGCGTCGAGCTGAACCGGGTCTGGCGTCGCGGCGCCGAGGCCTACAAGGGGGTGACCGTTTCCGGCTTCCCCAACCTGTTCCTGCTGATGGGTCCCAACACCGGTCCCGGCCACACCTCGGTGCTCATCTACACCGAGAAGCAGATGGACTACGTCATCAAGGCGATCCGCTACATGGACCGGCGGGGCCTGAAGTGGCTGGACGTGCGCAAACCCGTCCAGGAGCAATTCAACCGGATGCTGCAACGGCGGATGAAGCACACCGTGTGGACCTCCGGCTGCAGCAGCTGGTACCTCTCGCCGGACGGCAGGAACACCACGCTGTATCCCGGGTTCTCCTGGGAGTATCGGCTGCGGATGCTGCGCTTCCGCCCGTCCGACTACGAAAAGGCACCCGCGGGCCGGCCGGGGAGCCGCCCGGTGCCCACCCCCGCGCCACAGGCGGGACAGGCGATCGAAGGCACGCGGGAGACCGCCTGAGAAACACGCCCCGGACTCGGCGCTAGGCTTCCTCTCCGCCGTCCTCCTCGGGCAGCTGGATATCGATCCGTGCACTGCGCTGGCCCGCCCCGCCCCGGACGGTGACCTCGAGCAGACCGTTCTCGAAGTGGGCGCCGATGTCCCGGCTGTCGATTCCCTCGGGGAGAATCATGGTGCGGCGGAACGTGCCGTAGTGGCGCTCGCGCGTGTAGTAGCTGACATTCGAGTCGTCCAGCTCGCTCTGTCGCTCACCCGAGATGGTCAGAACGCCGTTGCTGACGCTGACCTCGAGATCGCGGTAACGCATCCCGGCCAGCTCGCAGCGGATAACCAGGTCGCTGCCGCTGGCGAAGATATCGGCGGGCGGCACCCAGGCGGTGGCATGAGTCCGGGCACCGCCGCCCTCCTCCTCCGAGTGCTGCATCCAGCTGTGCTGGACGCGGTTGAGCTCGCTCATCACGTCGACGAAGCCCCGGAAGGGATTGCGCTGGCGCTTGCTCATGATTGCCTCCTGCCCTGACTGGAGCGGCGGAAACGCGAGCGGCCCCGGCCCTCTTCCCCGGCGCCGTGGACCGGCACCTGTTCCTGTCCCAGCGACCGCACGAGCGTGTAGCACATGATGAGCAGCACGGCGCAGAACGGCAGCCCGGAGGTCACGGCGCTGGTCTGCAGCGCGTCGAGGGCGTTCCCGCCGGACAGCGTGCCGGCCACGAGCAACACCATGGCGACCACGCCCTCCATGGTGGCCCAGAACAGGCGCTGCTGCCAGATCGGGTGCGGGTCCCCGCCATTGGTCAGGATGTCCACCACCAGCGAGCCGGAGTCGGAAGAGGTGGCGAAAAAGAGTGTCACCACGATGATGGTCACGGCCGACGCCAGCGAGGCGACGATCCCGGAGATCGGAAGCTGCTGCAGCAGCACGAACACCGCGTGGGGTGCACTCGCGGTATAGAGCGCGTGATTGCCGCCCGCGAGCAGGTCGTGCAGCGCACTCTGCCCGAATACCACGAACCAGACCACGGAGGCGCCCGTCGGGATCAGCAGCGTCCCCGCGATGAACTTGCGGATCGTGTAGCCGTACGAGATCCGGGCGATGAACATGCCCACGAACGGTGACCAGGAGATCCACCAGCCCCAGTAGAACAGTGTCCAGTTGGCCTGGAAGCGCTCGCCCTTGCCGTGCGTGAAGATGGTCAGGCTGGTCTGGGTCAGGTGCTGCAGGTAATAGCCCGTGTCCGTCATCAGCGTGTTCAACAGGTACAGGGTCGGTCCCAGCGCGAACACGAAGACGCACAGCGCGATGGCCAGCCACATGTTGATCACCGAAAGCCGGCGAATGCCGGCGTCGATGCCCAGCATCACACTGGTGATGGCGACGCCCTCGACCACGCCGATGACCAGCAGCTGGACCATCAGGTTGTCCGGAATCCCGAACAGGTCATTGAGCCCGGCCGCGATCTGGGTGGCGCCGAATCCGATCGATGTCGCCAACCCGAACAGTGTGCCGAACACCGCGAGGATGTCGATCGAGTGGCCGAGCGGCCCGTAGATCTGGTCTCCGATCAGCGGGTAGAAGGCCGCGGCCGGCTTGAGCGGCAGACCCTTGCGAAACGAAAAGTAACCCAGCGCCAGGCCCAGCACGATATAGATCGCCCACGGATGCAGACCCCAGTGGAAGAACGTGTAGTTCATCGCCACCTCGGCCGCGTGGGCGGTGCCGCCGGGCCCCACCGGCGGGTGCTTGAAGTGGGCGATCGGCTCGGAGACGCCGTAGTAGACCAGGCCGATGCCCATGCCCGCGGTGAACATCATGCACACCCACGACCAGGTGTCGTACTCGGGCCGTGAATCGTCCGGACCCAGCCGCAGGCTGCCCCAGCGGCTGACCATCAGGACCAGGACGAACACCAGGAAGAAGGTCGCGCTGAGAATGTAGAACCAGCCGAAGTAGGTGGTGATGAAGCTTTCCACGTCGTGGGCGATGTGCCCGAACGCCGTTGGGGCCACCACGGCCAGTACCACCAGGGTGGTCATTACCGCCCCCGAGATCAGGAACACCGGGGGATTGGTGTGCTCGTTCAGGTAGGCCCGGATTCGCTCGCTCATGCCCTCTCCTCTTCCCGCGGGCCGAGACGTCTCCGCGGCCGGGGAGGCGGGTGACGGCCGCCTTCCGCCGGGCGACGAGGCGAAACGGAAGCCAGGATGCGGGAGTGCGTACCTGTTTGGACCTATACCAGTACCAGCCCCGAGCGCGGCGCCTCAAGTTGTACACAAGCCTCGTCCTGTACAGGTTTTCCCCCGAAAAGCGCCGAAGCGCGCCCCCGCCGGGAGACGCGACACTCCGCTTCGCGAGCCGGCCGCCCGCTCGGACCGCCGGCGGCGCGGCTGCGACAGTCCCGGGGCAAGACCGATTTGCGCCCTGGCGCCCCGCTCGCGCTATGCTTGGCGAGCCGGCCGGCGCAGGGAACGCCACCGGGTGCGACGACGTCACACAGGCTGCGTCCGCTGCTCACGGGCGCTCGAGCACAGGGAGACTGCCAGCACCCGATGAGTGTCGACCTCACCCGCCGCCGACTGCTGCAGGCCATGGGCGCCCTCGGCCTGCTCACCATAACCCCCGGGCTCGACCGGGCCCTGGCCGCCACGCACGCGACCGGGCTGCTGCTCGGACCGGCCCGCCCCTTCAGCTTCGGGCGCCTGCGCGAACACGCATTCCGGCTGTCGAAGCTGCCGTTCCAGCCGGTGCCGGTCCGGCATGCCGGTCTGCTCGACAGGATCACCTACGACGTCTATCAGAAGATCCGCTTCCGCTCGCAGGACGCGCTCTGGGGCGGCGGCGGCCACCGCTGGCCGGTGGAGCTGTTTCACCTCGGCAAGTACGCGCGCAGGCCGGTGCGGATTCACGCCGTGGCGAACGGCGGGGCCCGGCGGATCCGCTACAGTCCGGACCTGTTCGACTACGATCACACCGGTCTGCGGGGTCAGGTGCCACCGGACCTCGGGTTCTCCGGCTTCCGCGTGATGAACACCGGCAAGCAAAAGGGCGACTGGCTGGCGTTCCAGGGGGCAAGCTACTTCCGCAGCGCGGGCCCGCTCAACCAGTACGGCATGTCGGCGCGCGGCGTCGCCGTGGATACCACCGTGCCCGGCCACAGCGAGCAGTTCCCGCGCTTTACCAGCTTCTACCTGGAAGAGCCCGCGGACGGTCATACGTTCATCGTGTACGCGCTGCTCGACGGCACCAGCCTCACCGGGGCCTACCGCATCATTTGCCACCGGCACAAGGCGATCGTGATGGACGTCCACGCCGAGCTGTTCCAGCGCACGTCTGTCGCGCAGCTCGGCATCGCCCCGCTGACCAGCATGTACTGGTACAGCGAGACCAACGAACGCGTCGGTACCGACTGGCACCCGGAGATCCACGACAGCGACGGGCTCGCCATGTGGACCGGCGCCGGCGAGCGCATCTGGGTGCCGCTGAACGACCCGCCCCACGTGCAGACCAACAGTTTCACGGACCATGATCCGCGGGGATTCGGGCTGCTGCAGCGGGATCGCGACTTCGATCACTATCTCGACGACAGCGCCTACTACAACCGGCGCCCCAGCGTCTGGGTCGAGCCACGGGGCGGCTGGGGCCACGGCGCTGTCGTCCTGATGGAGCTGCCGACCGACAGCGAGACGCAGGACAACATCGTGGCGTTCTGGCAGCCTGCCCGCAAGGCGGACGCGGGGACTCGGTGGAGCCTCGACTATCGCCTCTACTGGGTCGCTCGCGAGCCCTTCCCCCCTGCCGTGGCGCACGTTATCGCCACCCGCCTCGGGCGGCCCGGGGCGCCGGGGCAGCACAAGCCGCGCGACCCGCACGGGCGCAAGTTCGTGATCGAGTTCGCCGGCGGGCCGCTCGCGAACATGCACCAGCGCTTCGACATCGATGCCGTGGTAACAGCATCCCGCGGCACGGTCCGCAACCGCCACGTGCTCAAGATCCTGGGCACCGGCCGCTGGCGGGCCCAGTTCGACCTGCACGTGACCGGCACGGAGCCGGTCAACCTGCGCTGCTATCTGCGGCTGGGCCGGCGGACCCTGAGCGAGACCTGGCTGTACCAGTTCTTTCCGGGAAATTACGGGTTCGGCTGCGACTAGCCGGTACGGACAGGCCCCTGGCCCACGCGCACCGAAAGCATGGAGATCGTACCGCCGTCGAACCCGCAGGCCGGGAAGCTCACGCGGTCCCCGGTCCCCGCCAGGGCGAGCACGTACAGCAGCGGCAGGAAGTGCTCCGGCGTCGGGACGGCGCGCCTTGCGTCCGCCCCCGGTGAGGCATAGTCCCCCAGGGTCGCGACGTCCACGGCCTCGATCAGCGGCAGGATCCGTGCCTCGAAGCGCGCGGCCCATTCCGCCGGCCGCCCCGCTCTCCCGCTCCAGTCGTATTCCCGGAGGTTGTGCACCAGGTTGCCACTGCCCAGCACCAGCACGCCCTCCGCGCGCAGCGGCGCCAGCCTGCGGGCGAGCTCGCAGTGCTGAGCCGGGGTCAGGCGGCTGTCGAGGCTGAGCTGCGCCACCGGCACGTTCGCCTGCGGGAACATGTGCCAGAGCACCGACCAGGCACCGTGATCCAGGCCCCATTCGTCGTCCGCTTCCACCGGTGTCCGCGCCAGCAGCTCGCGCACCCGGCCCGCCAGCTCGGGGGCACCCGGCGCCGGATAGCGGATTCGGTAGAGTTCCTCGGGGAAGCCGCCGAAATCGTGGATGGTCCGCGGCTCGGCCATCGCCGTGATCCGGATGCCGGGACCGTACCAGTGCGCGGACACGCAGAGCACGGCGCGCGGCGAGATGGCCGAGCCGACCTCCGACCAGGCCCGGGTCCACGCGTTGTCACGCAGCACGTTCATGGGACTGCCGTGACCGACGAACAGGGCGGGTGCAGCCATGGTCGCATGCTTCCGGGGCTTGCCGACCGGATTCGCGGCAAGCGCGACCGCGCCCGGTCGGCCAACGGGTGGCTTCACGGCATCATCCCCCGCCGGGGCATCCGGTTCAAGCACCGAAGCTCTCCGCGGCCGGGGCGTACACGGGCAAAGGGTCGCCCCGGCTGCTACACTTTCCGGCGACAAGAACAAGAACAGGGCGTGCCGCTCGCCCGCGTGCGGCCGAGCGGCGGGAAAGTTCCTGCGACGCTTCAGAACGCCCGTTGTACCGGTGCCAAGAGCCCGCCGGCCGGGTGTCCGGATTGTCGCTTGCGTCGCACGGTCTTTCTTCCTGCCGGGACAATCACAACAACGGTCAAAGGAGGACCAGCCATGTACGTCCGAGGACCATTCCGTTCGCATCCCGTTGTCGGGCTGCTCGTCGGCCTGCTTGCGATGCTCTTCACCACCACCGCCGGCGCCGCCTCCTGGGGATCCTGGTGGTCGGGCGGAGGCGGCACGTCCGAGCCCCTCCTGGTCACGACCTCCTACGGAAAGCTCCAGGGAAAGACCGACCAGGCCGGTGGCATGCGCGAGTTCCTGGGCATTCCCTATGCCGCCCCCCCGGTGGGCCGCCTGCGCTGGCGGCCGCCGCGGTCACCCGCCCCGTGGAGCGGGGTTCGCGACGCGACGCAGTTCGCGCCCCACTGCGCCCAGGCGCCATCCTTCTTCGGGCGCGCCAGCTCGACCGAGAACTGCCTCTACCTGAACGTGTTCACGCCAACCGATCCGAGTCCGCGCGCGCGCGGCTATCCGGTCATGGTGTGGATCCACGGCGGCGGCCTGACCAGCGGCGAGAGCAATGATTACATCCCCACGGCCCTGGTCCGCCAGGGCGTCATCGTGGTGACCATCAACTACCGTCTGGGGCTGTTCGGGTTCCTGGCGGAGCCGGCCCTGGACTCGGAAAACCATCCGTCCGTGAACTACGGCTTCATGGACCAGCAGGCGGCGCTGCGCTGGGTACAGCAGAACATCGCCGACTTCGACGGGCAGCCGCACAACGTGACGATCTTCGGGGAATCGGCCGGAGGTCTGAGCGTGCTCGCCCAGATGACCTCCCCGGGCGCCTCCGGCCTGTTCGACAAGGCAATCGTCCAGAGCGGCTCCTACGGCTCGATCGTGCCGTCGCTCTCGGCCGCCGAGCAGCAGGGAAAGACGTTCGCGAGCAGCGTCGGCTGTGACAAGGCGACTCCGGCCCGGACCGCCGCATGCCTGCGCGCCCTGCCCGTCAGCACGGTGCTCGGCCACCAGCCGGCGCTGGTCGAGCCGGCGGTCGACGGTACCATCCTGCCCCGCCAGATCGAGCAATCCTTCCTCACCGGGCAGTTCCACCGGGTGCCCTTCCTGCAGGGGACCAACCACGACGAGATGCGCCTGTTCGTGGCGGCGGAATTCGACCTCAACCCCGCGCAGGGCCCCGTCCAGGCGGACCAGTACCAATCGGTGGTGGCGAGCCTGATCGGGCCGGACGTCGCGCCGCAGGTGGTGCGGAAATACCCGCTGTCGAACTACCCCAGCCCGGACCTCGCGGTCGCATCGCTGTGGACCGATTACGCCTTTGCCTGCCCGGCATCGGCGCTGGACCTCGGCGCGGGACTGTATACGCCCACTTACGCCTACGAGTTCAACGACCGGAACGCACCGGAGCTGTTCCTGCCCCCGGTCAGCTTCCCGTACGGCGCGGCCCACGCCTCGGAACTGCAATACCTGTTCACGTTGCCGCAATCACGGCCGCTCAGTAGCGGACAACAGCAGCTGTCCCGCGACATGGTCAGGTACTGGACCAACTTCGCCAGGCACGGCAACCCGAACGGCCGGGACACGCCGTACTGGGCCCCGGATATCGCCGGCTCCGTGCTTCAGTCCCTGGTGCCGCCGTCACCACGGGCAGAATACGGGCTCAGCTTCGCGGCCGACCACAAGTGCCTGTTCTGGACCGGCATTGCCCTGCAGACCGGCGCTCTCACCGGCGGAGGCGGTTCGATCCCCGGTGCGGGCGGATCCTGAGCCTCGCGGCGCGGTGTCCGACGGGCACCGCGCCGCCCCTTCCCGGACCGGCATGCGGACGCGGGCGGGACGATCCCCGAGGCGTCGTAGTAGCATCCGCAGACGGCGTCCGCAGGAGAAACGACTTGGCCGGAAACCGGGACCCCGACTCGGGGGTGCGCCGTGAATATGCGGCGCTCGCATCCGACTACGATCGGCGGTGGGCGCGTTATCTCGCGGTCACCGCCGAGCACACCATCGAGCGCCTGTCTCTGGCGGGCGACGCCCGGGTGCTGGATGTGGGCTGCGGTACCGGGGCGTTGCTGGAACGGCTGGCGCTGGCCTTTCCGCGCGCCCGGCTGACGGGGATCGAGCCGGTGCCGGAAATGCGTGAACAGGCCCGGGGGCGACTGCCCGCCGAAGTGGACCTGTGCGCAGCCCGAGCCCAGCGACTCCCGTTCACCGGGTCCGTATTCGATGCGGTGGTCTGCACCAGCGTACTCCACCATCTCCCGGCCGGGGCAGCCGCCGGGGCTGTCCTGGAGATGTCGCGCGTGCTGCGCCCGGGCGGACAGGTTGTGGTCACCGACTGGTCGGGTGATGCCATGGCATGCCGCCTCTTTGCAGCCTGGCTGCGCTTGCGCCGTCCCGCGCCGCTGCATCTCTACCGGGGGGACCGGCTTCGCGCGCTGCTCCGGCAGGCCGGTTTCACTGCTGTGCGTCTCGAGCGGTACCGGGGGTCGGGGCTCTGGAGCCTGATGACCGCCGGCGCCCGCAGGGCCTGGTGACGAGTCCGCGTACGATCGCCGCACCGCGGATTCGATCCGGACACCCGCCGCGAACGGACACCCGTCGCGGATCCGCTGACATCCGGTGCATGGCGCATCGCGTTGCCGGATGCGCCGGGCACCCGCGACAAGGCGTTCCCGGCGCCGGCCGACCGCGGCGTCCGGGCGCGTGGGCGGCTCACGCGGGCGGCCGGGCAAGGCCCGTGAAGCGCGGCTGTACCGACCGGGTCGGTACCGCCTGGATGACGCTGTGACTTCCCACCTGCGTCACGCTGCTTTCGAAGTCGCAGCGTGTCAGCAGTCGCCGCATGGCCCCGGGATCCTGCCAGCTTTCGTACGTGCCGTTGAGAAACGGCAGCAGGACGCCAAGGTATCGGAGAAGGTAGCCGTTCACCAGCGTGTAGAACCGGTGAATCAGCCAGCGAGCATTGCGGGTGCGGGCGGCCCGGAACAGCCAGCGGTTGTTGAGCTCGCGCGAGTGCACGGTGAACCAGAACCGCCCCGTGGGCTTGAGGACCCGGCGGACTTCCCGCAGGACCCGCGGCACGTTCGTGTAGGGCAGCGCGTAGCGGCTGTAGACCAGGTCGAAGCAGCCGGGCGGGAACGGCAGGCGGGCCGCGTCGGAGCGCAGGTACTTGACGCGGTCACCGAAGTGCTCCCGCCCGTAGGCGAGCGCGGCCGCGTCGATGTCGAGCCCCACGCAGACCCGGTCGGGACAGTCCATCGCCACGAAGGACTGGCCCGCGCCGCAGCCGAGGTCCAGGATCACGCGCTCGGAGGGGCGCAGGTCGGGGAGCACTCGCCGCGGGTCGTCAGGGTCGCGGGCAATGTTCAGCTCGGCGAGATGATAGTCGAGATTTCCCATCCATGTGGTTCCTTGTTGCTTGGTTGCGGCAACGACCGCCGGCAGCCCGTGCCGGGAAAGCCCCGGCACGGACGAGCGAAGTATAGACCGGCGGGACGGAAGCACCGCCTTGCGCGAGTCGGAAGCCAGCCGCCGCGTATCGCGGGAGCCGATCGTCGACACCCGCGGCCAACACGTTATCGGGCCCGTGCCTGGACCCGGCGCGCCCGGACCTCGATGGAACGGTTGCGCAGGGTGCCGAGAAGTTCGGCCGTGACCTGCCAGTGCGGCACGTCCGCCGCCACGTCGTAACCGCCGGACCGGATCGATCCGGCCAGGAGGCCGAGCAGGCATACGCCGGCGCCAAGGACCGGCAGGAGGACGTTCGCTGTCGTCACGTCGACATCCCTGTCGTTTGCGTGCACCAGCGGGTACAGGAAAAGCGGCAACGGGGCGTTGCCGCGGAATGCCCCCACTGCGCGGCACCATCCCGTCACGGCTGGCGCGCCGCGTACGGCGCGCGGTTCTTTCCGGCGCGCGTACGCTAGCGAATTTCACGCAGCCGCCGGAGCGGCGAGGCTCACGGTGAGGGCGCTGGCGTCATCACTCCCCGGTCATCTGCATGGTGGCGAGCTTGCCGTTCGCCGCCGCGACCCCGGGGGCGGAGCAGACCTTGTCCGGCTTGCCGCCATCCATCCGGCACAGAACCGCGGTGAACAGGTTCACCCGCGGCATCAGCTTGCGAAACAGGGCACTGTCACGCTTTTCCAGCTCCGCCGTGACCTGCTTCCAGTCCATGTGCTGGATGTCGGCCGCCATCAGCAGCGGGCGCGTGAGCACGTACTGGCCGTCGATGTAGACGAAGGGGATGCCGCCGGTGGACTGCGCGTACGGCGGTGCGTCGAACCTGGAGTAGATCTTGCGCTGTTGCGGGGTCGGGCTCTGCAACGGCTTGCCCTCGCGGTCCCGGACTTCGACCGGGATGAAGTCGATGTAGTCGCTGCGGTAATGCGACTTGTAGAAGGTGAACGTCACGGTGTCCGGGTAGACATCGTCCGACGACGACAGCATGTACCGGATCCCGCGGAAATGGCCGAAGCGCATCAGCGTGAGCAGCAGCGGCCAGCGCTGGCCGGCGCAGTAGGGACAGAAATCGGCGCCAAGGTAGAACACCCCCACCTTGCTTCCCGAGGTCACCCGGGGGCCGCTGATCAGCTTGAAGTGGTTCGACTGCGGTGCCTGGGCGTAATCGAGCCCGGCCTCGCTCGCCTTGCGCAGCTTGTGCAGCAGGCTCTTCGGGACGGGCTTGTCGACACGGCTGGCCGGCGGCGAGGAATCCTCGCCGGCACCGCTTCCGCTGGTACCGGACCAGCCGGCGTATGCGGCGACGCCGCAGCCGGCCGCGACCAGGAGAGCCGCCGCAACCAGCAATCCACGCTTCGTTTTCATGGGATCCTCCAGTGCTGTTCCCGGCATTATCGCCTCCCTTCCGGGGCACGCCAACCGGGGGACGGGGTTCGCGGGCAAGAGCGGGTGTTGACTCGTAAATACGAATAATTATCATTAGCGCACGATATTCGTTCACGGCCGCCGCGGGTCCACCACCGCCAGCGGCAACCCCGCCGCGACAGGGAGAGGAGAACGCATGCGCGGCCGCAGCGAGACCATCGACACCGGGCACTTCCGCCAGGTCCCGATTCGCGTGGAGCCGGCGCCGCCCTCACCTCCGCAGGGGAAGTGGGCGCGCCGGGTGGAACGCTTCGCCACCCGCCACCGAAGCAAGCTCGCATGGATCCACGTGACCATGTTCGTCGCTTTCATGGCGCTGATGATCGTGCCCCTGTTCCTGCCCCTGCCCGCCGACGGCACGACCTTCTACGACAACTTCACCCTGTTCGCGAACTTCGTCATCTGGGGACTCTGGTTTCCGCTGGTGTTCGTGTCCGTGCTCTTCACCGGGCGCAGCTGGTGCGGCGTGCTGTGTCCCCTCGGGGCGAGCTCCGAATGGGCCAACCGCGTCGGTCTGCAGCGCCCCGTGCCGCGATGGGTCCGGTGGCGAGGCACGCCCGTCGTCAGCTTCGTGGTGATCACCGTGCTTGCCCAGACCGTGGATGCGCGCGGTTTTGCCCTGGGCATCGCGATCGTGTTCGGGCTCACCTTCGCCTGCGCCATCGCGCTCGGGTTTCTTTACGGCCGGGGGCGGAACAAGCGGGCCTGGTGCCGGCACATGTGTCCGATCGGTCTGATGCTGGGCGTATTCTCGCGGATCGGCGCGGTGCAGTTCGCCCCCAAGCGACCGCGCGCAGGCGGGGAGCGCTACGCCGAAAAAGGCGTGTGCCCGACCATGATCGACATCAACCGCAAGGCCGAGTCGCGCCACTGCATCGAGTGTTTCCGCTGCGTCCACCCGTCGGCACGCGGCGGGCTGAAGCTGGTGCTCCGGCGGCCGGGGACCGAGGTGGCGAGCATCCGTCGTCACAACCCGGACAGTGCCGAAATCTGGTTCCTGTTCCTGGCCACCGGACTCTCCCTCGGGGGATTCCTGTGGACGATCCTTCCCTGGTACGGGCGGATCCGCCAGGCGCTCGGCACCTGGGCGATCGATCACGGCTGGTACTGGGTCGGCACCGCCGGCCCCTGGTGGCTGATGTCCGTGCACCCGGCGGGACGCGAGGTATTCACCTGGCTCGACTTCTTCATGATCACCGGCTTCATGCTCGGCTGCGCGGCGGCATTGTCCGCGGCGCTGGCCGCACTGACCGCGCTGGCCAGCCAGCTGGCCGGCAGGCTGGGCGCCGACCGGGACCTGCGCGGGCGTCTGGTCGAGCTCGCCTATGCCTACATGCCGGTGGCGATGATTTCGCTGGTGATCGGCCTCGGCGGCAAGCTGTTCGGCGCGCTCGGCCTGGCGGGCCTTCCGCAGGTCGCGATCGTCGGTCTCCAGGCGGGACTGTTCGGCCTGAGCATCCTGTGGAGCCTGGCACTCGGGCGACGCCTGCTCGGCGTCCAGGGACTGACGGGCGCACGCCGCTGGACTGCACTCGCACCGGTGGCGGCGGCCGTGGGGTTGATCGCTCTGGTCTGGTGGCCCGCGATCTTCGGGCTCTAGCCACAGGGGGCTTCGCCGGGGAACCGGCATGGACACGGTGCACCGCCGGCACTTCGACCCGGCGGTGAACGGCAACAGCAAGACAAGCAAGGAGCGGATATGCGCAGACTCACCCTCGTCCTGACCGGGGCGCTCGCCATCGCGACCGCCCCGGCCCTGGCCCGGGAACACGGCATCGGCAAGCCCGTGGTGCAGAACGGCATGATCTTCCGCCCCGTCTACCTCCAGCCGGTGCATATGGCACCGGCGCCTCCGGGCCTGAACGCGAACGACTACGATATCCACCTGGAGCTGGACATCCACGCCGGCAAGCACAATCCCCGGGGATTTTCTCCCGGCGACTGGATTCCGTATCTTACCGTGAGCTACCTGCTGCAGAAGCAAGGCAGCGACTGGACCGGCTTCGGCACCATGATGGCCATGACCGCGAACGACGGCCCGCATTACGGCGCCAATGTGAAGCTCGACGGTCCGGGCAAGTACCGCATCGGCGTGAAGATCCTGCCGCCGCCCTACCGGGCCTTCTTCCGGCACACCAGCACGGAAACCGGCGTGCCGCAGTGGTGGGGCCCGATCCGTCACGACTGGACCTTCACCTACGTCGGCGTCGGCAAGAAGGGCGGCTACTGAGCGCCGCCCGGAATCCGGGTGAAGCATGCCAGGCCGGCCCGGCTCGCCGGAGCGAGCGGCCATGTCGCGGGGAGAGAGGAATGCAGCCGATGAACGGACTGTTGCCGGGGATGCTCGTGGCGGCCGCGGCGCTCGCCCTTGCCGGCCCGGCCCGGGGCGCCGGCCGGCCAGGCCCGGCGCTGAAGGTGGACGCCACGCTGACCCAGGACTATTTCCGGGACGTGCAGGGTGGCCGGCACCGCGGCGGCGCGGGCCCCGGAAACCTGTTCGCGGGGATAACCGCCGACGGCCGGGCCTGGGGTGGAAGCCCCGACGACCGCGTCCGACTGCGCGTGCTCCAGACGTTCGGCGGCTCCATCTCGAACCAGGCGGGAGACCTGCAGGGACTCGACAATGTCGAGGCGTACAACACGCTCAAGGTCTACTCGGCCTGGTACCAGCACCGCTTCGGCCGGTCCGGTGTCAGCACGCGCCTCGGCCTGCAGGACTACAACGCCCTGTTCAACACGCTGGACGCCGCGTCCCTGTTCCTCAACAGCTCGTTCGGGATCCCGGCCACCACCGCGCAGTCGCACGTCTCCCAGTACCCGACCACCGCGGTGGGGGCGGTGCTGCGCTGGCACTCCGCGGGGGGCGCTTACGCACTGGCCGGGGTCTACGACGGGCGCCCCGGCGACCCGGACCATCCGGGCGGCACGCACATCCACTTCGAGCCCGGGCACGGGCTGTTCTACGCCGGCGAGACCGGTTTCCGGGGCGGGCGGGGCGGCCGCTGGAAGGCCGCCCTGGGCGGCTGGTACCAGACCAGCGACTACACCGGCGCGACGGGCCGTTCCCGCGACCGGGATCACAGCGTCTACCTGATCGCGCAGGCGCCGCTGGACTCCGGCGGCGGAGCGACCTGGAACGGCTTCATCCAGCTGGGCAGCGCCCGCCGGACCACCAACGTCACCGGACGCTATCTCGGGATCGGCGTGAACGCGGCGGGCCTGCTCCCGGGCAGACCGAAGGCCGTCCTCGGCCTGGGCCTGGCGCGTGCCTATACCACCCGCGCCTGGCGTCGGGCCACGCCGGACGCCGCCCAGGCCGAAACGGTCATGGAAGTGACCTGGCGATTCGTGCCGGGCGATCACCTCACGCTGCAGCCGGACGTCCAGTACATCATCGATCCCGGCGCCACGCACCGGCTCGACAACGCCTGGCTGGCCGGACTGCGGGCACGGATCGACTGGTAGGTCGGGAACCGCGGCGGCGCTGGCTGTGGCCCTGCCGCCCCTCGGTCACGGGCGCACCGGCACGTGCCGGGCACCCGGCGGACGTCGCGAGTGGTTCCCGGCCAGCCGGCGAGGCAGGCAGCAGGCACCTGCAAGCACGAGCACGAACACCAGCGGGAACTCGATCAGCACGCCCACGTTGCCGGCGTGGCCAAGCTGCACGCTGGCGAGCGTGACCAGCCAGGCCACGGCGGTCGCCGCGATCCAGCCCAGCGGATGCGCCCAGCGCCTCAGCCGCAGCGCCAGGCGCGCGTCGGCGGGGGCCAGGTGCTTGCGCAGCCGCCGGTAAGCGCGATCCTCCCAGGGGGCTCCCGGCGCACCCTGCGGATCCGCCTCCCCCATGCTCGCTGCAGCCCACCCGGCGAGATCCGTGACGCGGACGATGCCCCACACGACCCCGGCGAAGGCCACGAACAGGACCAGCACGATCCGGGTCAGGATCGACGGTTCGGCAAGCTCGGCAAGGATGTCGGCCCCGGCGTTGTACACCATCCAGCCGACGAATCCGACCCCGGCGAGCAATACCACGCCCGACAGGGCGAATCCAGTACGGTGAAAGAGCGTCCGAATCGTGCGCTTGGTCATGCCTTGTCTCCCCCCGGGCCATCTCTTGCGGCCCTGTCGTTCTATGGATCCACTCTAACCCCGTGGACGGCATTGTTCCAGAAGGGAATGAGGGTCATGAACGAGCCGGGGAGACGGGATCCGACGCACGCGGCGAAAGCGGCGGGCGCGGGGACGGACCGTCGTCAGGCGGAGCCCGGCACGCCGTCGAAGAAATCGACCTCGCCGGTCTCCAGGCAGTACTCGGCCCCGACCACCAGAAGGCCCTCGTCCCCGATCAGGCGCTCCAGCAACGCGGAGCCGTGACGCAACTGATCGGCGGCGACCCGCACGTTGGCGCGCACGCCCTGCCGGATCAGTTCGTCGCGAGACGCCGTATCCGGCAACCCCTCCACTGCCGGCCGGATCCGGTCCACGATGGAGCGCAGGCCGGGGGACAGACCTGTGTCGGGCCCCCGCGACGCGTCGACCGTCGCGGTCACGGCGCCGCAATGCGTATGCCCGAGCACCGCCACCAGCCGCGTGCCGAGCTTGCCGGCCGCGAACTCCACGCTGCCCACTTCCGGCGGAGCCGCCACATTGCCGGCCACCCGGACCACGAACAGGTCACCGAGGCCCTGGTCGAACACGACCTCCACCGGCACCCGCGAGTCCGAGCAGCCCAGGATGACCGCGAACGGCTCCTGGCCGGCAAGCAGCTCGTCGCGTCGAGCCTGCGTGATCGGTGTGTCCAGTCTGCGGGAGCCTTCGACGTAGCGCCGATTGCCTTCCCGCAGGCGGTTCAGCGCCTCGGTTGCCGGGATCATGGAGCCTCCTTTGGCGTTTCCCTGGTTGATGCACGCGCGGCGCCCGGGCCGGTCATGGGTGACGGCCGCCAAGCGCCCCGTCCGGACAGGCTGCCGGCACGCTCGCGGTTGCCGCCCGTTCCCCGGCACGACGCCGGTCGTCGGATGCTGGCGGCAGTGCCTCGCAAGCAGCGAGCGAATCCGATCGGTTCCGATTACAGCAACAATCGCCCGCAGAGGAAAGCTGCCCGACGTGGACGATCGATCCAGATCAACGCCATCCCGTGTCCCGGAACGCACTCGCGCCGGGCAGCGGACGCTGCCGTCCGAAGACTCCTTGCGATCGATCCTGGACAACATCCAGGAGGCCGTCTACCGGACCGACACCGACGGCCGGATCATCTGGGCGTCGCCATCGTGCGAGCGTTTGTGGGGCTATGCTCCCGGCGCAGTGATCGGGACCTTCCTCGCCGGTTACTACGTGGCCCCCGGAGAACGTGCCCGTTTCCTGGAGGCACTCGAACGCGGCGGCGGTACGATCACGAACTACGAGGCCCTGATGCGGCCGGCCGCGGGGGGAACCGCGTGGGTATCCACCAATGCCCACTATTACCGCGATGCGCAGGGCGCCCATATCGGCCGGCCCGTGCCCTTCGGATGATCCACCCCCCGGAACCACGACGCGCCGGCGCGACTCACACCGAAAGGCCGGATGCACCGGGAAGGAGCCCGGAGCCGGGTGTGGTCGTGCCGGAGCGCCATGCGCATCGCAAGCATCGATCTCTTCCGGGTGATCGCCATCCTCGGCGTAATCGTGGTCCACGCCGACCCGTTCACTTCCCGCGTCTTCGGTGGCGGGCTGTCCCACTTCGTCGAGATCGCCCTGAGCCGCGGCGGACGCATCGCGATGCCGTTCTTCTTCATCGTCGCGGGGTATTTCTACACCCGGCGCCTGCGCGCGGGGGAGCCGTGCGCACGGCTGTACGGCCGCTACGTGCGACGGCTGGGCACGGTGTACCTGGGCTGGTCGCTCTTCTACCTGGCGGTGCCGGTCCGACCGGTGCAACTGCTGCATCAGGGCTATCCGGCCCTCGAGCTCGACAAGTTCCGGTGGTGCGTGCACCACCCGTTCCTGCTGGTATTCCAGGGCGTCGAGCCGCATCTGTGGTTCCTGGTGGCATTGATCCTGGCGCTGGGCATCGTCACCGCGGGGCTCCGTTGGGATGCGCCCGGAATGCTCGCGGCCGTTGCGGCTTCGCTGTATCTCTTCGGGCTTCTCGCGGGACCCTACGCGCATACGCCGCTGGGCATACACACCCGCATCGATCCGCGCAACGGGCCGTTCTTCAGTACGCTCTACGTGTGGATTGGCTCGCGCCTGGCCGACGCGCCCCGGCTGCCGGGCACTTCCGTGGCGGCGGTCCTGCTGGTCGCCGGAGGCGCCGGCTTCGGACTGGAGCTGTCAGCGATTCCCTGGATCTTCGGGCAGGCGCCGAAAATCCAGGATTTCGGCGTCCTGATGATCCCCTGCGGGATCGGATTCGTACTGCTCGCCCTGAAACACCCGCGACTGGGCGAGAACACCATGTGGCCCGCCATCGGGCGCTACGTGCTGGGCATCTATGCCGTACACCTGCTGTTCATCGAGTGGCTCTGGCCACTGCACGCGGTGCTCCACAGCTACCTCTGGGAGATGGCATACCCCGTGGTCGTGTTCGCCCTTTCGCTGGGGACCGTCCGGCTTGCAGCACACAGCAGCTATCTGCGGAGCTTCGTGCGGTAGCCGTGTCGGCGCCTGTTCGCCGCGGGTCAACCGGGCGGGGGCCCCGGCACCCCGGGCGCGGGGGCGCGCTCCTGTGACGCTCCCGCCTCGCCGGCGATCATCTGGGCGGCGCCGCGGGCCACCCGCAGATACTGGCTGCGCGAAAAGCCGTCCGGCACCGCGGCCTGCCCGGCCGGGACCAGAAGCAGGAAGACCGAAGCGGGCTGAACCCTGTTTATCGGTCGATCCAGCCAGCGCGATGCCACCAGGCAATGCGAGAATTCCAGCGCCTGGTACCGCACCGACCGGTCCAGTCGCACAAGGTGCCACGCGTGCCGACTGTCGGAGCAGCGAGGCATCGCCACCACCACGCCCTCGCGCGGCAGGAACCGCGCGAAAGGCTCTGCTTCGTCACAGGAGTGGATGCGGATTCTGACCATGTTCGCCCCCTCTTGCCGCCTGCAATCCCGGACCCGACGGCCCGCCGGATGCGTGCAAAGCGGGCTGTTGCCCGTGCCACCGGGGGCATCCTCTGCCCTGTCTCTCGCGCTGCGCTGTCCTTCCGTCCCTGGCTCTCTGTTCAAGCGTAGCCCGCAACGACCCGGTTCGCGAATCAGCGCTGCGTCCGCAACAAGCCGGTCCGGGGGAGCGGGTCCCCGGTCGGGCCGCAGGCAATATCCTGCGCTGCGCCCGTGACGCCCTGATTACGCTTCGCCGTTTGCGGGAGCAGATGCGCCTCGCGCCACCGGCCGGGCGGTCGCAGCGGGGACGGCTTCAATTCGTCCGGCCGGCGCCGTAGACTGGTGGCTTATGCAACCCGCTGATCCGCCGCCGCGCGACAATCTCCGCCGACGCCTTGCCCAGCGGCTCACGCAGCTGGCCCAGGGACGCGGGGCGGTTCTTGCCGGGAGACCCCTGCCGACGACCGGGATTCACCGCATCCTGGTGATCCGCACCAGTCATAGCCTCGGCAACACCCTGCTGCTGACGCCCCTTCTCCAGGAGCTCGAAACCGTCTACCCCGGGGCCGAGATCGATATCGCTTCCCGCAGCGCGGTAGCAGCGGAAATCTACGGCTATTACCCCGGCGTCAGGCGGATTCTCACCGTGCCCTCGGGCCGCATCCGCCACCTGCCCGATCACTTGGAGCGGCTGCGACAGCTTCGGGCCGTGGCATATGACCTCGCCATCGACAGCGATCCCCAGTCGCAGTCGGCGCGGCTGCTGCTCGGCGTGATCCGGGCGCGTTACAAGCTCGGCTACGTGAGCGCGAAAAAATCCGCCGGGGTGACCCATGGCGTGCCGGTCCCGGACCACGTGCGGCACAAGGGCATGCTTCCGGTGCACCTGCTTCGGGCCGCGACATGCCGCTTCACGGAAGCCGGATTTCCGCCCCCGGACATCCGCCTGGTTCCGTCCGAGCGCGAATGGGGCCGTCAGCGACTGCAGGCCCTCGTGACCGGGAGCGATTCCGCCGGGCGCAGCGGATTCGTCGGCGTGTTCGCCAACGCGACCGGGCACAAGGCTCTGCCGCGGGAGTGGTGGGATGCATTCATGGCATGCCTCGAGCCCCTGCGAGAGCGTCACCGCGTGGTGGAAATTCTGCCGGCGTCGGGCCGCTCCATGCTCGGTGACCGGTATCCCGCCTATTACTCCACGGACATTCGCCGGCTCGCGGGCGTCCTGGGTGCGCTGGACCAGTTCATCTGCCTGGACTGCGGGGTGATGCACCTGGCCTGCGCCGCCGGGGCGCCGGTGCGGGCAATCTTCACCACGAGCCCCGCCGAGGAGTGGGGACCTTATGGCCCCGGCATGCACGCGATCGAGGCCCGAGACAGGGAGCCACCGGAGGTGGCCCGGCGTGTCCTCGATCTGTGCGGGCCGCCCGATGCCGCGGTCGCCGGGCTCGAGCAGGCCCCCTGACGGTGAGGCGGTGCGATCCCGGGAACCTCGGCGCGATGCGTTGATCTGACGAATGAAGGCACCAGGAAGCAGCAGAGTCAATGCCGTGATCGACTCCCATCTCCGGACCTGCCGGATGAGGCCGCGGCGGGTCAGGGCGTTTACGCTCATCGAAATCATGGTGGTGGTAGCCATTATGGGCATCCTCGCCGCCATCATCGTCCCGCGGGTGATGAATCGCCCCGACACGGCGCGCATCGTCAAGGCCAAGCAGGACATCCGCTCGCTGCAAAGCGCGCTGAACATGTACAAGCTCGACAACTACCACTACCCCTCTACCCAGCAGGGGCTGCAGGCCCTGGTCAAAAAGCCGAGCGGGACCCCGCCCGCACCCAATTGGAAGGCGGGCGGCTACATCGACCGCCTGCCGAAGGATCCATGGGGACATCCCTACCGGTACCTGAATCCCGGTCAGCACGGCCCGATCGACATCTGGACCTACGGCGCCGACAACCAGCCCGGCGGCAAGGGCATCAACGCCACCATCGGCAACTGGAACCTCAATCAGTCCCCCGGCAGCGGATCTTCCGCAAGCTCCGGGCAATAGGCGCGAACCCCGCCACCCCGACTCGCTGCCGATATCGATTCAGCGCCGTGCCCGGGCAACACGGGTGCATGACCCAAATCAGTGCGCAGACCCGCCGACCCGGGCACCATCGAGGTCAGATGGGCTGAGCGGCTGGCCGTGGCCGGCGGGAACGGAAGCGATTGGGAACCTTTACCGGAATGCTGCCGTTGATGACCGGATGGCCGAGCACCGGCGTCCGGCGTCTGGCTCGACGCATCACCCGCGCCGTCGCAACGGCTCTCGGTACGGTTTCGGGCGGACCGGGCGGGATGACCCGGACCTCCCGGTCCTCGCCCCTTCGGGGCCGCCGTCGCTCACGCTCCGGCGTTGTCTCACGGCGCTCACGCGCCGCTCGGCTCGAACCCACGACGTGGGTTCTCACCCACCCTCTCCGGGAACGGGGTTCCCTGCCCGAC